>JBJHBZ010000005.1:0-121236 GCA_050485765.1 Phycisphaerales bacterium
GGCCGGTCTGCGGGCTCTTGATGATGTTCTGGCTCATCACCCCGGCGACGCTACAGCTCCCGATGGGGGTGCTGGTCTGGCTGATGGCGTTGGTCGGGGTGCTCGGGTTTGTGCCGACGTCGATCCGCTTCGCGGACCTGGCCGACTGGGCGCGCGACACGAGCCTGAGCTCGCGCCTGCGCGGGTGCGCGTGGTTCATCACGTTCGCGGCGGCGTACCAGCTTCTCACGCTTGCGCTCAGCCCGCTGAGTTCGCTCCTGGCCGGGCTGCTGGCGATCGGGCAGTTTTTCGTGAACTTTGCGTTCTTCGGGTCGCTGGTCGTGTTCCTGGTGGGCGTGCTGCAGCTGGCGGGGAACACGCGGTGGGCGATCAAGAACAACCAGGCCGCCCAGGCGAAGGCCGAGCGCGACGCGAAGCGCCGGGAGGCGGAGTTGCGTCGGCGTCACGAGGAGCTCAACCGGATGGACGCCGCATTGGACGCGAAGGGGCCCGAGCCCGCGGCTCGTGCCCGCCCGAGCCCGTTCGCGAGCGACGGCAAGGACACGATCCCGTTCGCGGAGGACCCGGAGCCGAACCGCCCGCGCCCGGGCGCGCGCACGCAGCGTGTCGAACGCCCCGAAGGCGGTGCGGACACCTACGACATCGAGCCGGACGGGCGCTGAACGAGGCCGCCGGCGCGGGTCAGTGTCGCACCTGGTAGCGCCGCGGGTCGGTCGGCCACTCGAATCGCTCAGCGAGGGCGGCGTACTCGGGCTCGGCGAAGATCGCCGCGATGGATGCCCAGCTTGTGCCGCGGAGGCGGCGCTCGCTCCGCGGGCGGTCCGTCCTGACCCATCGCGTGCGTCGTGAGAGGTCGGCGTGGTACCACCGCTCGCGGTAGCGGATCGCGCGGTCGAGGGCCTGCGGCGTCGGCTCCAGCCCCCACCGCGACCAGGCCGGGGCGAGCGCACGCATCGGCTCGAGGCGGAGCTCGTCGAAACAGATGGGCACGGGTTGCCGAGGCTCGGCGTCGGCGTGGATCCGGATCCAGTGCGTCGCCAGTCGTCGCCACGCGGCCAGGGCGCGCTCGCTCGCGCCCGCGTCGCGGAGCAGCCCGCGCCGCTCGAGAGCGGTCACCCAGTGCGCGGGGTTGCGCAGGAGCAGGACCGCGCCGGGGGGGATCGCGTCGAGGTCGGGGCTGAAGGGGTCGAGAGCGAGGACGCGGACGTCGCCCGGCTCGGCGCCGGCCCCGGCGCCGGTGACGCCGAGCCCGAAGCCCGCGCCCGCGGCGTGGGCGAAGATCGCGGCGCCGCTTCCGGGCGGCGCGGCGATCAGGCGTTCGGGCTCGGGAGGCGCGGGCACGGTGCAAGCGTAGTGCGCGCGCGGCCGCGGGCCCCTGTCCACAGGGGCCCGCGTGCCGGGGTTCATGGACGTGTGGTCCGAGGGCGTCGGGTCAGTCGTGCAGGGCCGCGCTCTGCGGCAGCTCGATGGTGCGGAGCTGCAGGGTGGTCTCGATGCGGAAGTTGGCCTGCGTGCGGTGGCGCTCGACGAAGAAGAACTTGAGCTGGTACTTCTGCCCGTCTTCGAGCCAGTTCAGGCGGTCGAGCTCGATGGTCTGATCGACGCGGGAGTGGACGCCGCCGATGTCGATGACGAGCTTGCCGTCGATGAAGACCCAGACGTCGTCGTCGCCGCTGAAGGTGAAGACCTGCCCGGCGCCCTTGTCGTAACGGAACTCGGTGTCGAGCTCGTAGGTGAAGTGGAAGTTTCGGTTGTCGCCGCCGGAGTTGCCGAACAGCTCGCCGTCGATGGGGAAGAACCCGCCGCGCTGGGTGAAGTGCTGGTGGTTGCGGTCGTCGAAGACGTAACGGTTGGTGCCCTGCTGGCGGACGAGCGTGATGGGATAGCTCATGGACTTGTTGACGCCCGACACGTCGCGGAACCACTGGTCGAAGCTGGCCTTGCTGGTGACGGCGCCGCCGGTGCTGCTGCTGACGCTGGCGTTGGTGTCGCCGGGCCGGGTGTCGATGTAGCTCTTGCCCCAGAGGATCGGCTTGCCGCTGCTGTTGGTCGCCTGGCGGCTGACGCGGTAGCCCATGGAGTTGAAGACGGGCTTGCCGTCTTCGCCGAGCTGGTCGGCGACGATGCCGACGTAGTGCCCGAAGCCGCCGGTGGGCTGGCGTTCGAAGTCGGGGTGCCCGTTGGGGTGTCCGCGTTCGTGGAAGTCGCGGACGGTGCCGGTGAGCGTCAGCGTCGCGGGGAGGTGGGCGAACTGGTCCCCCGAGCCGTAGGTCGGGATGGAGACCCAGTAGGCCCCGTTGAATAGCTGCCCGTTTTGCTGCTGCTGGGCGGTCGCCGCGCCGCTGGCCAGGGTCAGTACGCCCGCCGCGATGGTGGCGGGCCCGATCGTCCGTCGGTTCGCGTGCATGTGGTTGGTCCCTCCAAAAAGCACCGCGGGGCGCACGGGCCCAGTGCCCGGACACGCTCCATGACAGAGCTTCCGATTCAACCCATCCGACGCACACACCCCACGATGCGGGGGCTGCCACGGCGCACGATCTGTGCGACCTGGGCAAGCCCTCGGAGCGTTATCGGGGAGGCGGGGCGGGTTTCCGGACGCGATCGGCTGCGGGGCTGGCTTCGCCGGGGTCTGCTTGTATAAGGAGTGCCGGGACTTGGGGCGTGCAAAAAGAGCGCGGGCCGCCACGTCTCCGAGGCGGCCCGCGCCAGCAAGCGTCTGCATGTGCCGCCGATGGCGGAGCGGATGAGCCCGGCTCAGGCCCGCTTTTTCTTCTTGCCCCCGGTGGGGAGCCCGCCCTGCCCGCGTTCGACGGCTTCGATCGCCGTCATCACCTCGCGGCAGATCGGGAAGACGCGGTCGAGCTGGGTGAGGCGGAAGAGGTACTCGACGTTGCGTCCGGCATTGACCAGCGCGATGCGCCCGCCGCGGGATTGCATGCTGGTGAGCAGCTCGACGAGGGCGCCGAGGCAGGCCGAGTCCATGTATTCGACGTTCTGGAGGTCGAGGACGAAGTGTCGGGGGGCCGAGGCGTGCCCGCCGACGTCGCCGTCGAGGCTGGGTCGGGTGTTGGGCCGGTCGGCGGCATAGGCGCTGCGTCCGGCGATCTCTTCGATCAGCTCCCGGGCGTCGCCGCCGGAGAGGATGTCGGCGATGACCGTGACGACCAGAGTCTGCCCGAGGGTCTCGTAGTTCGCAAGCTTGCGCCCGCTGGGGGCGGCGGACGCGGGGGCGCCCGTCGCGTCGGGGATGGGCTGTTCAGCCTGGGGTTTGGATCGCGGCTTTCCGAACATGGCTGGTTCCTGCTCCAAGGCCCGGCGCGGGGGGCGGGCACGGGGGTGCCGCTCCGTTCGCGTCCGGCGTGCTCTCGCTCGCTCCATCGACCGCCGGCGGGGGGAGGTCCCGACGGGGCCGCACGCTCCGACGCCGAACCCGGGTCAGCCGGCCTTGCTGGCGCTCCCGGGGTTGGGCTTTCCGTCAAAGCCCACGCCGCTGGAGCGGATGGGCTTGGCGCGTCCGTAGATCTTGGCGTTTTCGCTCAGCGGTGCGGGTGTCTCGCCCGGCGTGCCGGTGGAGGCCTGCTGGGCCTCGGGGCCCTTGGGGACCGACCCGCCGGTCGTGTGTCCGCCGGGCCCCGGCGGGTTCGTGGAGGGGATCGAAGGGCGGTCGCCCGGCTCCGGGCGGGAGGGCTCGACGACCTGATCGCCGCCGTCGGCGTTCAGTCGACGCGACCGCGCTTGATCGATCGACCGATCCAGCTTGCCCAAGATATGACGGACCTGGTTGAACGCGGCGTCCGATGCGGGCATAGACAGCGACCTCCTTGGACGCTTCCCCGATCGGCTCGCACCCGGTCGAACTTCCCTTGCGCAGCTTCACACCGCGTCAACCGGACGAAGCCTTGCGGGCTGTGCCGTCTGGCACAATCGCGACGCGCCCGGTAGGCTGACCCCCCGCGAGTCGGGCCCGGGGTTCTCGGGCGTCGAACGCCCGCCCGCCTCGCCGCTGGAGCGCCGCCCCCATGGCCGAAGTCGTGCTCGATCGGGTCCGAAAGGTCTATCCCGGCAACGTGGAAGCCGTGCGCGAGGTCAGCCTCCGCATCGGCGACGGCGAGTTCGTCGTCCTTGTCGGGGCCTCGGGGTGCGGCAAGAGCACCACGCTCCGCATGGTCGCCGGGCTGGAGGACATCACCGGCGGGACCATCTCCATCGGCGACCGCATTGTCAACGACGTCCACCCCAAGGACCGCGACATCGCGATGGTCTTCCAGAACTACGCGCTCTACCCCCATATGAGCGTCTACAAGAACATGGCCTTCGCGCTCCAGCTCCGCAAGATCCCTAAAGCCGAGATCGACCGGCGCGTCCGAGAAGCCGCCGAGATCCTTGGGATCACCCCGTTCCTCGACCGCAAGCCCAAAGCCCTCTCCGGCGGTCAGCGTCAGCGGGTCGCGGTCGGGCGGTGCATCGTGCGGGAGCCCAAGGCCTTCCTATTTGATGAGCCGCTGTCGAACCTGGACGCGAAGCTGCGCGTGACGACGCGGGCCGAGCTGAAGGCGCTGCACATGCGCCTGAAGACGACGACGATCTACGTCACGCACGATCAGGAAGAGGCGATGACGCTGGGCGATCGCGTGGTCATCATGGCGAACGGCATCATCCAGCAGGCCGCCAGCCCGTTCGACGTCTACCAGCGCCCTGCGAACCGGTTCGTAGGGTCGTTTATCGGGACGCCGCCGATGAACCTGCTGGAGGGGACGATCGAGGTGATCTCGGGCGTGCCGCACTTTGTGGAGAAGACCCGGAGCGAGAAGGCGGCCCAGCGTCTGCGCGCGCACAAGTCGCACTTCGGGGCGTTGACGCCCTACAACGGGCGGGAGGTCACGCTGGGGCTGCGCCCGCAATCGTTCAAGCAGGCGGCGTTCGGCGAGGCGTTGAACCAGGCGATCGGCGACGACGCCGCGTTGCGCCTGTTCGTCCGTGTGGTCGAGCCGCTGGGCGAGGACATGGACGTCACCTGCCACACGGACCATCACAACCTGATCCTCCGCATCGGGGCGCACCAGCACCTGGCGGTGAACGAGGTGACGACGGTCGCGGTAGATATGGCGCGGGCGCACTATTTCGAGCCGGGGGAGTTCGGGGCGAACATCGTCCACCGCCCCGGGGTGGTCACCGCGGGCGAACCCGCGGCGCAGGGCGCGTCGTAAGATCCGCTCCCGCATCACCAAGGGGCTCGAACCATGCCGACCGATCCCAGCCAATCGAACCCCGGTTCCGAGGGCGCGTTCCGCCCGGCGTACCCGCACGCCGGGGGGCACCACGGCGTCGGGCAGGTCGCGCAGGTGCGCGAGCTGTTCTGGCACAACGTCGTCCGCGAGATGCTGATGGGGCTGAGCGTGATGAGCCTGCAGCGATCGCGCCTGCCGGGGATCGAGGCCCAGCGGATCGATACCCCGGAGGGGAGCGTGCAGACCGCCGACCCCGAGGCCGACGATATGTTCGACGGGCGGCTCGCGATCATCACGGCTCTGGGGCAGCGCGTGCCCATCGCGGACGTGCAGCCCCTGTTCGCGTGCAGCATCAATACCGATGACGCGAGCCGAGCCCTCTCGGCCGACGTGCAGTGCAGCGTCTTCCGCATCGTGACCCCCAGCGGCGAGACCTACACCCTGCCGGTCCACGAGATCCGCGGGATGCACTCGATCAGCCCCGAGCTGCTCCAACGCCTGGAAACCGCCGCCGAGGCCCAGCAACGCGACCGCGGCGACCCCGACCAGCCCTTCGGCTTCGCGGCCTTCACGCGCACCAAACGCCAGGAAGCCACAGACCTCTATTACCCGGCGGAGTGACCCCCCACCGCTGCACGAGCCTCCGAACGGGGCGGCGCGATGGGTGGCCTTGATAGAAAAACGTCGGGCGCGGCCGACCGCGCCCGACGTGGTATCCGGTGAACTCGCCAGAGTTCGGTTCAGTTGCAGGCATTGGCGAACGCGGCGAGATATGCGTTCAGGTCGTCGAGGGTGATGCCCGGGACGCCGTCCATCTCAGCCCGCGGATCGGCGTTGTTGAACCAGTCGAGGTACTGGATGAGGTCGTCGTTGTCGATGACCCCGTCGCCGTTGATATCGGCGATGCAGGGCAGGGCGTTCATCGCGGCAAGGTCGGCGGCGTCGATCACGCCGTCGCCGTCAAAATCCGCCCGCGGATCAAAACCGGCGTCGCCGAAGGACGTGCCGAGGGCGTTTGTGAAGAGGATGCGGTCGTCGAAGGTGATCTGCCCGTCGCCGTCGAGGTCGCCCATGAGGGCGGTGTTCATGTCCAGCGTCTGGACATTGACCTCGATGCTCACCGCGCCGGTGGTGTCGATCGGGAAGTCGACACTCGCGTCGAGCAGGACGTCTTGATTGCCGGTGGGCGGGGTGGTCAACCCCTGGAAGATGCCTTTCTGCACGAGATCACCGTTCTCGTCGGTGCCAAGGTACCCCTGGAAGGCGTGCGTGGTCGGCGTGCCCTGAGCGTCGGTGAGACGCACCGTCATGACGGTGAACATCGCCGGCGGGGGCGCGTTGGCCGGGTCCGCGCTCCCTTCCTCGCCCACCCCACCCAAGGGCGAGCAAGGCTCATAAACAGCGCACAAGTACGATTCCACGCACTCACACGACCATCTATCCACAACCAGTTCGACGTCCACCTCGACGCGAGCCGAGGGGAGGAACAGCCAGTCGCACGCCTCGGCGAATTCGACCCGATACCACCCGGTCGACACCGCGCCCGCGAGCCCCGCGTGCGAGCAGAACGACTGCCCCTCGCAGACGCCGTCGCAATCGCGGTCGGTTGGACTTGTTTGAGACCAAGACGTGCTCTTGGTGTTGGTCTCGAAGTGCCCTTCGTGCAGCGCAATGCGCGTCGAGGCCGACGCCGTGCCCGCATCCGGGTATCCCCACGGGTTACCGCACCCAGTCGCGTTCGCCCCCGCCACCGCTTCATCGGGATCAAGCAGGTTCGCGTAGTCCGCGTTGGTTTGCCTGGCAATCCCGAACTCATTCTCGCAGGGGCAGCACGTGTCGCCCGACCCCAACGCGAGCGTGCTGACAAAAGCGTCCGCAACCGCCAGCCCTTCCGCGCTGGTGATCTGACACGACGACCCGATGGTCATCTCGTAGCTCCAGACGATCTTGTAATCGATCTGGGAACGCATACTTGTGCAAGTGCCGCTCCCGCCACCCGGACCCGTTCCCGTGCCGCCGCCCGGGCCGGTGCCCCCCGTCCCGCCCGTGCTCTGCGCCATCGCCGGGCTTGCCAGCCCGCACGCTGCCACGAGGACCGCCGCCAGCATCACGCTGCGTTGCTTCCGCATATCAACTCCAATCCACTCTGTTCCCATACCCGGGCCGACACCCAATCCCACGAGTGCGCCGACCCCAAAACCAAACAAGATGCGAATGAGTATACCCAGAATCCCCACGTTCACAAGCATGAAAACCCTTGAAATCCCCAAAAAAGTCCCCGCCCTCGCCCTATGCCTCCTCCATCCCGCCGGCGCGTAGAGTCTTCAACAAAGCTGAGCGCCGTCGCAGCCGACCGCATCCGCGGTGGGTACCTCTCGCGAAGGCGGGGGCTCACCTTGTGCCGCCGATGACGCCGAACTCGGAGCCCGCATGCGCACGCTCGTCGCCATTCCCGTGTACAACGAGCAGAAGCACGTCGCCCGTGTCCTGGAGCGTGTGTTGGCGCACGCCGACCACGTGCTGGTGCTGGATGACGGGTCGACCGACGCGACGAGTGCTTTGCTCGCGCAGTTCCCGGTGGAGGTGATCCGTCACTCGACCAACCGGGGATACGGGCGGAGCCTGGCCGACGCGTTCCGCTGGGCGCAGGTGGACGGGTTTGACTGGATCATCACGATGGACTGCGACGAGCAGCACGAGCCAGCGGCGATCCCGGAGTTTCTCGAGGCGGCGGCGAGCGATGACGCCGACGTGATCAGCGGCTCGCGTTATCTCCTTCGGCACGACGACGACGACCTGCCCCCGCCGGAGCGTCGCACGATCAACATGCACATCACCGAGGAGCTCAACCGTCGCCTCGGGCTCTCGCTGACGGACGCGTTCTGCGGGTTCAAGGCGTACCGGGTCGGGCCGCTCGCCGGGCTCCACCTGGATGAGCCGGGCTACGCCTTCCCCCTGCAGTTCTGGGTGCAGGCGGTCGCGAGCGGGCTTCGGATCCGCGAGATCCCGGTTCGGCTGATTTACAACGACCTGAACCGGACCTTCGGCGGGCCGCTGAACGACCGCGACGTCCGCTTGCAGCACTACCGGTGCGTGCTGGCGAAGGAGCTGGAGCGGTGCGCGGACCGCCTCCGCCCCGGGGCGGCCGACGGGCTGGTCATCCCCGGCAACTGCCACGAAACCCCGGCGAATTGCGGCTAGGTTCTTTTGGTGAATCGGTGGGACGGTCGTCTCGCCCGTCGAGGAGCGTCAGAGCGACGGGCCAGAGGCCCATCTCACCACGATTCAGAAGGCATCTTCGATCCCTTCAACAGGACCTAGCCTCTTTCATGTGGACGAGCCGCGACCGTGAGGGCGCGGTGTGGCATCGTCGGCCGTCGGGACCGCTCCCTCACGGTCGCGGCTCGTTCCGGAGCGCCATCGTGCCCGAAGCCCAAGCCACAACACCAACCGCCGAGCCGTTCTGTCGCCCGCCCGCGTCGTCGTGGGCGGCGATGGCTCGGGCGCACTTTGATCGCGATGACCAGGACGCCGCCCGCGCGAGCCTGCGTGAGGAGCTCGGGCTGCCGGTCGATCGCCCGGTGGTGCTCAGCGGGCACCAGGCGGGGCTGTGGCACTCGGGGATTCTGGCGAAGCGGTTCGCGTTGACGGCGTTGGCGGCGCTCGCGCCGGCGGCGGGGGCGTGGCTGGTCGTGGATCACGACGCCGAGGACGCGGGCGCGCTCCGCGTGCCCGTGCGCACGCCCGATCGCCCCGGCGGGATCGAGGCCCGGGCGATCCGTCTCGCGCCGGACGACCCCGCACGCCCGCTCGGGCATCGCCCGGCGATCGGCGATCTCGCGCCGATCGAGCGGGCGATCGCGCAAGGGCTCGGCGAGCTGATCCCCGGGCGGCTGGAGGCAGTCGCTGCGGCGCTGCGCGCGCACGCCGACGCACCGTCGCTCGCCGACCAACTGGCCCGGGCGGGCGAGGACCTGCTCCCGCCCGAGGAGCCCCGCGTCCCGCTGCTGAGCTCGCTGGCGATCGCGCGCACGACGCTGTTTCGGAATGTGGTCGAGCGGATGCGGGGCGACGCGGAGGCGTGCCGAGCGTCGTACAACCGGGCGATCGAGCGTGTCGGCCCCGGCCCGGGCATCCGCCCCCTCGCCCCGGGGGAGCTCCCGCTTTGGCTCCTCCGCGACGGGCGCCGCCTGCCCGCGACCGTGGAGCGACTCGCCGAACGCACCGAGCGCGACGGGCTCGCGCCCCGCGGGCTGCTCATGACCGGCGTGCTGCGACACGCGGCGTGCGACCTGTTCATCCACGGCACCGGCGGGGGCGGCTCCGCCGGCAGCCGACCCGGGTACGACCGCGTCACCGAGCGATGGCTTGCCGACTGGCTCGGGTGGGACGGCCTCGCCCCCGTCGTCGTCGCGACGGCGACGCTCGAGCTCCCGCTCCCCGGTGAGCCCGTCCCGAGCGAGCGCGAGCTGGCCCAGGCCCGCTGGCTCGCCCACCACGCCGCGCATGAGCCCGACCTGCTCGGCGACGGGTCGGCGAGCGCGCGCAAGCGGGCGCTGGTCGCGCAGATCCAGGCGAGCGTCGATGCCGAGGAACGGGCCGCCCGCTTCCGGGAGATGCACGAGCTGCTGGACCGCGCCCGGCGCGCGCACGCGGCCCGGCTGCAGGGCATGGCTCGCGCGGCCGAGGGCGTCCGGGCGCGACGGGCCGCCGGCGGGCTCCGCACGGATCGCACCTGGAGCTTCGCGTTGCACCCCGCCCCGGCGATCGCGTCGCTGCGCGCGTCGACGCACGCGGCGTTCGTGCGGGGGCGCGACGGCGCGGATGCGTCATAAAAAACGCCGCCCCGGGGTGGGGCGGCGTGTGGGTGCGTCGGTTCGGGGCGAGGCGCGGGTCAGGCCGAGCGGCTGCGCTTGACGCGGAGGTCGGCGAGCTTGGGCTTGCCGGAGAGCGAGCCCTCGTCGAGGACGTACTCGGCGCCCTCCTCGGCCTGCTCGGGCAGGTCGAACAGCAGGTCCAGCATGACCTCTTCGGTCACCGCGCGGAGGGCGCGGGCGCCCGTCTTCCGCTTGAGCGCGCGCTTGGCGATCTCCCGCATCGCGCCGTCGGTGAAGGTCAGCTTCGCGCCCTCGAGGGCGAAGAAGTGCTGGTACTGCTTGATCAGCGCGTTCTTCGGCTTGGTCATGATCTCGACCAGCGCCTCGACGGTCAGCGGCATCAGCGGGGTGACCACCGGGAGGCGGCCGACCAGCTCGGGGATCATCCCGAAGTGGACGATGTCCTCGGCCGTCACCTGCTCCAGGAGCTGCTCGCGCTCCAGCTCCCGGGCGTCCGGGGCACCCTTACCGTCGCCGACGTGGAAGCCGATGCGGCTCTTGCCGATCCGGCGACGGATCACGTCCTCCAGCCCGACGAACGTCCCCCC
This sequence comes from Phycisphaerales bacterium, assembly GCA_050485765.1. Classification (GTDB taxonomy): domain Bacteria; phylum Planctomycetota; class Phycisphaerae; order Phycisphaerales; family UBA1924; genus RECY01. The sequence goes on from JBJHBZ010000005.1 coordinate 10,654, forward strand.
CACGATGAACAGGATGTTGGTCGTGTCGATCTGGATGTACTGCTGCTCGGGGTGCTTGCGCCCGCCCTGCGGCGGGACGTTCGCGGTCGTCCCCTCGAGCAGCTTGAGCAGCGACTGCTGCACGCCCTCGCCCGAGACGTCGCGCGTGATCGAGACGTTGTTGCTCGTCTTGCCGACCTTGTCGATCTCGTCGATGTAGATGATCCCGCGTTGGGCGGCCTCGACGTCGTAGTCCGCCGCCTGGAGCAGGCGCAGAACCAGGTTTTCCACGTCCTCGCCCACGTACCCGGCCTCGGTCAGGGTCGTCGCGTCGCCGATCGCGAAGGGGACCTTGAGCATCCGCGCCAGGGTCTTGGCGAGCAGCGTCTTGCCCGAGCCCGTCGAGCCGATCATGAGGATGTTGCTCTTGTCGAGCTCGATCTCGCCGGCCTTCTCGCTCTCGAGGTGCAGGAGGCGCTTGTAGTGGTTATGCACCGCGACCGAGAGCGCGCGCTTGGCGCCCTGCTGCCCGATCACGTACTGATCGAGGAAGGTCTTGATCTCGCTCGGGGTGGGGATCTCGGTCAGCGTGGTCGAGATGCCCGAGACGCGCCGTCGTTCCTGGCGGAAGATGTTCTGGCACAGGTCGACACAGTTGCTGCAGACATAGACCTCGTTGGGGCCCTCGACCATGGGCCCGACCTCGCGGCTGGTCTTGCCGCAGAACGAGCATGTGGTGACCTTGCGTCCGCGGAAGCCCCCGCCCTCGCTGCTGCTGGTGCTGCCGCCTTCGGTGGAACCGCCGCTCCCGCTGCCTGAATCTCGTGCCATCAGAGCCCCATACGTCCGGACTTGGTGTTCGCGAGCGGCGAGCCACATCGGCGTGCCAGGCGACTGCGCCCGCTCTCTATCGACCCGCGCCGGGCACGCCTCAAGGCGAACACGACGCACAACCCCGCCAACCCCTTGCCCATCCCAAGAACGAGCCCGGCCGCCCGATCCGCCCGCGACAGGGGACGATCGGGCCCCAGAACATCGACCCCGGCCTACACGCTACGCCACAACATCGCCCGCGGCTGCGAACCGCGCCCGCCTTCCCACGTCCGCCCAGCTGTTATATTTTGACCCCCACGAATAGGGTCTACATGCCGGGTCGTGACCCGCCTTTTTCAGGGCCCGGGCCTTCATGCGTCCGTCCCGGGTTCTCATTCGGCTTGGGCGAAGACCCCTCCGCCGAACCCGGGGCCGGGGCTGACCCCGGCTTGATCGCCGGCTTGGGCATGGGCTTGGAAAGGGGATGTTTCGGGATCTCGCGCAGAGGGGCCTCGCCGCGGAGGCGCATCGCCATCGCGTGCTTGGCGGCGTCGAACTCCTCCGGCGTCATGCGTCCCTCGCGCACCGCCTGGCGCAGGTCGTCCAGCAACCCGCCCGTTGCGTCGCTGGGGCTCTCATCCCGAAAGACCCGACGCCGATACGCCAGGAGCCCGATCCCCGCGAGGACGGCGAGCCCGATGAGCACGCCGGCCCAGACGAGGGTGGAGACGACCGCGCCGCCGGAGGCTTGGCCGCCGGTCGGGCTGGTCGCGGCCACGAGGATGAACGCGAGGCACCCGGGCACGACTCAGAACCCCTCGGCCGCGATCGCCTCGCGGATCGGCCCGAGCAGGGAAGGGACGAGCCGGTCTTCGACGAGGCGTTCGCCGCGACGGGCGAGGTCGTCGATGACGGCGGGCAGCTCTTTCAAGTCCCCCACTGGCCCGTACTTGCGGACGGTGAGGTAGACGCTGATCGGCTCGGCCCCATCACCCTCGCCGGGCTCGTGGGTGCGGGTCTTGACCTCGAAATGGGCTTCGAGATCACCCGTGTCGCTGAGTGCGAGCCCGAGCAGGGGCTGGCAATCGACGGCCCGGGCGCCGGGGAGGGCGATCAGGTCGCCCAGGGGCGTCCCGTCGTAGAGGGCGCGGTGGACGATGGGGTCGTGCGGGCGGCTGGTGAGCAGGTCGAAGCCGAAGAGGAGCTCGACGAAGTCGATATCCAGCGGGCTGATGGTGAGGAAGAAGGGTGCGGTTTCGACGACGGCGCGGTGGAGCCCGTAGGCCGAGGCGGCCGACTGGGGGTTGACCGATCCGGATCGGATGTTGCTGCTCCGCACGGCGAGCCACTGGTGGGGCGTGGAGCCGGGGGCGGACTCGAGGGCGAGCTCGTCCTTGTAGCGCCGGAACTGGGTCATGCTCGCGAACTGTCGGCGGAGGCGCTCGAACATCTCGAGCACGGTCTCGCGGCTCTTGGGGAGGTCGAGCTTCACGCTCAGCTTCTGGTTGATGTAGAAGTCCGAGCACAACGCCCGGTAGCTGTCGGTCATCGCACGCGTCGCTCCTTCAGGGCGTGCGCTGTCGGGCGCACGGGTGGAGTCTACCCCGCGCGGGGGGCTTGGCGTGTTGCGCCGGGGCGGAGGCGTGCGTAGGTGAGCGCGCGCCAGGCCCACTCGACCGGGCCGAAGGGGAGCTTGAGCACGCGGAGCCAGAGCAGGCTGAAGACGATGCAGACCGCCCAGACGGCGAGGACGATGAGGAAGAGGGTGGGATAGTCGAGCTGGGCGTAGTAGCCGAAGGCGTAGCCGTAGAAGATGGTGGTGCAGATGACGGAGGTGAGGAGGTAGTTGGAGAGGGCCATGCGTCCGACGCTCCCGAGCGCGACGCCGACCGGGCCGAGGGCCTTCAGCTTCCAGAGCCCGAGGAGCAGGCCGGCCCAGCCGAGCCCGCCGAAGGGGCCGGTGACCAGGGGCGTCAGCACCGGGATGAGCCCGCCGCTGGCGAAGGCGTCGGCCTCGGCCCGCGCGAGCACGAGCCCCGCGACGCTCCACGCCACGCCCAGCCCGATCGCGGCGACCGCGAAGTACGTCCCCGTGCGGCATTTGCCCGTGAGGAAGCCGTTGCGAGCCAGCGCCATCCCCAGGCACATCACACCCGCGAGGAAGGGCCCGTAGAAGAACGGGACGAGGACGATGTACATGAACGCCAGCATGATCAGGCGGTGGGTCAGGATGCCCAGGTAGCCGCCTTGGAAGACGCGGATCTCGTGCTCCGGGTTGGTCGGGTCGAGGCGTGGCCGGGCGAGGGGCTCGGCGGTGTTCTGGTTCGCGGCTTCGAACCCCTGCATCGCGATCATGAGCACGACGTGGAGCCCGGTGCTGAGGACCATGAGCGCCACGCCGAGGGCGATGAGGACGGGCACGGGCAGACGGCGGACCCACCAGATGAAGGTCATGCCGACGACGGCGTACCAGACGAGGATGTCGCCGTACCAGATGAAGATCGCGTGGACGAGCCCGATGATGAGCAGCCACGCCATGCGCCGGTACCAGAGGGCGGCCCCGGCGCCGAGCCTCTCGGACTCGAACTTGCGGGCGTAGAAGATGACGCCGGCCCCGAAGAGGAGGCTGAAGAGGAACATCATCTTGCCGAAGGCGAGGAGGTTGGTGATCCAGACGCCGGCGCGGTTCCAGGGGTCGTCGTAGTTGACGAGTGCCGCGGGGTTCTGGGGGAAGAGGACGGGGAAGGCGAACATCTGGATGTTGACGACGAGGATGCCGAGGAGTGCGAAGCCGCGGAGGATATCGACGACGTGCTCGCGTTCACCGGCGAGGACGGGGGCGGCGGTCATGGGTCCGGCGCCGGTCACCGATTGGCTCATGGGGGCTGCTCCTGGGGAGGAAGGCATGAGGCATGGGGCACTAGGCACTAGGCACTAGGCACTAGGCACTAGGTCTGAGGGTATTGGTGGGAGGTCGGGTGTATTTGCACCAGCGGGGGTGGTGTGTCGAGATGGCGTGAAGAGCGCCGCATGTGGGCGCACGCATACGCCCCCCCTCGCCCCGCGCCCTTCGCCTCTCCCCTTCGCCCCTCCGCCCTACTGCCTGGTGCCCAATGCCTCGTGCCTTAATCCCGCACCTCGAAGCCGGTTTCGCCTTCGACGAGGGGTGCGTCGTCGGCGGATTCGCCTCGGATGAAGCCGCTCATGCGTTCGCGGAGGTCGAGGAGATAGAGCTCGATGACGGGCGGGTCGCCCTGGCATTCCAGGCAGACGGCCCCGGCGGGTTCGTTACGGACCCACCCGGTGATGTCGTGCTCGCGGGCGACCTCGCGGGCGGCCGCCCGGAAGCCCACCCCTTGCACACGCCCCGAGAACAGGATTCGGCGTCGGATCATGCCCAGAGTCTCCCCAAACCCATGTGGTCCCGCAAGGGACTGCTTCGCGGCTCGAACAGGCTCGCCAGCGGCCCCGGCGGCGAACCGCGTCGCCCTTTCCGGGCTTCCGCGGCAGGCGTCCGTTTTGAACCCGAACAGGATATCGGACGCGGGCGTCGTGGGGCGCGGGTGGGGTACGGATGAGAATCTGGGTCGTGGTTTGGGGGTGGTGGGGTCCGAAAAGGGCGTTGTGGGGCGGCAAATCCCGTGCTTGGGTGGATCGGTTGCGGGGGTGGTGTACCGTTTTGGGTGTGCGTCGCCCGCGCAGCCGCGTTCCCGGTCCCGCCCTCTTCGGAGCGGCCCGATGCCGGAGGAGACGAACCCGACCCGCGCGGGGCGCGCCGAGGCGTGATCGGCCCGTTTGGACGGGTCGGCACGGTGCTCAAGCCGCCGGCGCTCGCCGGGGCTCGCTTCGGTGTGCTTGCAGACGATCAGTGTTTCCCGCGCCCGGCGATCGGTCGGGCAGGACGATGCTCCGGAGAGCCGACCGCGTGACCGCACGACGCGACAACACGCACGCCCAGGGCGACGATCGCGACCGCGTGCGCGACGCCTCGGACATCGTCGACGTGGTCGGCGAGCACCTGTCGCTGCGCCAGAAGGGGCGTGAGTATCTGGGGGTCTGCCCGTTCCACGACGATCACAAGCCGTCGATGTACGTGGTGCCGGACAAGCAGATTTTTCACTGCTTCAGCTGCGGCGCGGGCGGTGACGTGTTCACGTTTGTGCAGAAGTACCACTCGATGGACTTCGTGGAGGCGTTGAAGTTTCTCGCCGAGCGTGCGGGGATCGAGCTGACCCCTCGGAAGCGGTCGCCGGGGGGCGAGGTCGCGGGCGGTGAGGCCGGGAGCGAGGGCGAGGTTTCGCGCGGGGAACTGGCCGAGGCGTGCGCGTTCGCGGACGGTTTTTTTCGTGCGATTCTGCGTCATCCGGAGCACGGGACGTCCGCGCGGGCGGTGGCCGAGCGGCGCGGGCTGACCGGCGAGATCGGCGAACGCTTCGGCATCGGTGCGGCCCCGGACCGGTGGGACGGGCTGCTGATGGCGATCCAGAAGAAGGGCCTGCCGCTGCGCCCGTTCATCGCCGCGGGGTTGCTCAAGCAGCGCGAGGGCGGGGAGGGGTGCTACGACGCGCTCCGCAACCGCCTGATCTTCCCGATCCGCGACCAGCTCGGGCGCGCGATCGCCTTCGGCGGGCGACGCATCAACGACGAGGACGAGCCGAAGTATCTCAACAGCCCCGAGAGCGCGCTGTTCAACAAGTCGGCGACGCTGTACGGGCTGGACCTGGCGGCCCGCAACTTCGCGAAGCAGAAAGACCGCAAGCGCCTCATCGTCGTCGAGGGGTACACCGACGCGATCGCGTGCCACCGGGGCGGGTTTGACACGGCGGTCGCGACGCTCGGCACCGCGCTGACCGCCCAGCACGCCCGCGTGCTCCGGCGCTACCCGGACGTGAGCGTCGTGCTGCTGTTCGACGGCGACGAGGCGGGTCGGCGGGCGGCCGACCGCGCGGTGGAGGTCTTCTTCGCCGAGCCGATCGACGTTCGCGTCGCGACCATGACCGATGCGGGCGGGGCGAAGGACCCGGACGAGCTGCTGGCGCAGGCGGACGGCAGGTCGCGGTTCGAGGCGATCCTGGAGCGGGCGCAGGAGGTGCTGGCGTGGCGGTTCGGGCAGTTCCGGGAGGAGCTGTCGAGCCGCGGTGTGAACGGGCGCGCGGTGCTGGTGGAGCGGTACCTGGAGCGTCTGAGCGAGCTGGGGCTGGGGACGCTGGACCCGATCCGGCGGAAGTTTGTGCTGGAGCAGCTCGCGACGATCACGGGGCTGAGCTGGTCGGACCTGACACGCCTGGCGCCGGCGGGGCGGAAGGCGAAGCAGCGGGCCGAGGCTCGCCTCGCGGAGGAGCGGGCGATCGCGGACGGGGTGAGGCCGGAACCGAAGGCGGGGTCGCGTCGTCAGACGCCGGCGGGCGGGGCGGTGGGCGCGTTGCTGGCGTTCCCGTCGCTGGCGGGTGTGCTGAGCGGGTCGGACGCGCGGGTGCTGGGCGAGGCCGAGGCGGGTGCGACGCTGTCGCAGGTTCGGGGCGTGGTGCTGGAGGCGTTGTCGCGCGGGGAGGCGCCGGAGCTGTCTCGGGTGCTGGGTCGTCTGGAGAGCGCGTCGGCGCAGTCGGCGGCGACGGCGGCGGCGCGGGCGGTGGAGCGGGCGAGCGAGGGCGACGCGCAGCGGGCGCGGGTGTTTTTGGAGGACTGTTTGAAGCGTCTGCACGCGTCGGCGTCGGCGCGGGCGCGGGCCGAGGGAGCGCCGGAGGATCCGCTGGTGCGTCTGGCGGCGCTGCGGGCCGGGGGCGCGGGCGGTGCGACACGGGCGGCGTACCCTCGCGTAGCGACGGACGAGGGGCGTTGAAGGATCGGGGGGCTCGGCGGCCGGTTATCCGGTGGCCGGAGGGTCGAACGGGTTTGGACGTCGGGGTTTTCGGGGATTCGCGCCGAGGCGCATGGACCGCAGCAAGGCAGAGGAGTCGCGTGTGATCAACGACCTTCACCCAGCCGTTCGACGACTGATCGAGATCGCGCGGGAGCGTTCGTGGCTGAGCTACGAGGAGCTGAACAACACGCTGCCGGATGAGATGGTGGACCCGCTGCGCGTGGACGCGCTGCTGGTGCTTCTGGACAAGCTGGGCATCGAGCTGATCGACGAGATGGAGTACCGGGCGCGTCTGCACCGGGAGCGTCTGAAGCGTGGTGAGGAAGCGGGTCACAACGCGCTCGCGCAGACACCGCTGGGCAAAGCGGCGCACAGCCCGTCGAAGCCGTTGCGTGCGATGTCGGTCGCGGGTGGCGAGCGTGGGGCGGAGGAGGCGGAGCTGCGGGCGGAGATCCGGCTGGAGATGACCGAGGCGGAGCGGGACGTCGCCGAGGCCGAGGCGCTGGACACCGAGGCGCTGCAGAAGGAGCTCGAGGCGGCGGTGCCGGAGGCGAAGCGGATCGACGACCCGATCCGGATGTACCTGACGCAGATGGGCTCGATCCCGCTGCTGACGCGGGAGGAGGAGATCCGCCTCGCGAAGAAGATCGAGACGACGCGGATGATCTTCCGTCGCCGGTGCCTGGAGAGCGACTACGTCGTGCAGCAGGCGGCGGACACGCTGCGGAAGGTGCACGCGGGCGAGTTGCCGTTTGATCGGACGATGCGGGTGTCGACGGCCGAGCCGAACGCCAAGAGCAAGGTCGCCAAGCGGATCCCGGCGAACCTGCCGACGATCGATCGCCTGCTGGAGATGAACGCGGACGACTGGGAGAGCCTCTGCGAGGCGGTGCGGACGCGCAAGCCCGCGCGGGCGCAGGAGATCCGGGATCGGATCGCGGCGCGCCGGCGTCGCCTGGCGGCGCTGACCGAAGAGTGCAACCTGCGCACGGGCCGGATCGTGCCGCTGATGCGGAAGCTGCGCTCGATCAGCAAGAAGATGAGCGACCTGCGGGAGATGATCTCGGCCTTCCCGAAGGACGGCGACCCGGACGACCTGGCGGTGATGAAGGAAGAGCTCGATGGCCTGCGATCGCTGGTGCTCGAGGAGCCGGACGAGCTGAGCGAGCGAGTGAAGGACATCAACACGGTCTTCTGGGAGTACGAGCAGGCGAAGCGGGACCTCTCGGGGGGGAACCTGCGCCTGGTGGTCTCGATCGCGAAGAAGTACCGCAACCGCGGGCTGAGCTTCCTGGACATCATCCAGGAGGGCAACACGGGCCTGATGCGCGCGGTGGACAAGTATGAGTACAAGCGCGGGTACAAGTTCAGCACGTACGCGACGTGGTGGATCCGCCAGGCGATCACGCGGGCGATCGCGGACCACGCGCGGACGATCCGCGTCCCGGTCCACATGATCGAGACGATGACCAAGCTGCGGAACATCCAGAAGTCGATCCTGCAGGCGACGGGGCAGGAGCCGACGATCGAGGAGCTGGCCGAGAAGGGCGGGCTGAGCGTCGCCGAGACGCGCCGGGTGATGAAGATCTCGCGTCACCCGGTCAGCCTCGACCGCCCGGTGGGCGAGAGTGAGGACAGCTACTTCGGCGATTTCATCGAGGACGACCGGCAGCAGGCGCCGGCCGACACGGCGGCGCAGGAGATGCTCAAGCAGCGCATCGAGCAGGTGCTCAAGACCCTGACCTACCGCGAGCGCGAGATCATCAAGCTGCGCTACGGGATCGGCGACGGGTACACGTACACGCTCGAAGAGGTCGGGCGGATCTTCAAGGTCACGCGCGAGCGCGTGCGCCAGGTCGAGGCGAAGGCGATCCGCAAGCTCCAGCACCCGGTGCGGGCGCGGAAGCTGCAGGGCTTTGTCGACGGGAGCGTGTACAAGGAAGTCCGCCCGGAGCCGGCGATCGTCGAGGCGAGCCAGCCGAGCGAGTCGGTGAGTGAGTAAACGCTCCCCTGTGGCACGGGCGTCTCGCCCGTGCGCCCTGACCGACGCCCCGGATGTGCCACTGACCTTGTCCGCGAGGTCAGTGCTCCGGGCCGTCCTTCCGCTCCTCCCCCGCTTCAAGTTCTTTCGCTCAAACCCCGAGTGAGCGACGGAGAGAAGAAGACGCGGAGCACTGACCTCTCAGAAGAGGTCAGTGGCACAGGGACGCAGCAAACCCGCCGTCTCTTGTCCGCGATTACGCCACGGGCGGCGCGGGCGCGTCGAACGCCATCATCACCTGCGAGCCGTAGACGGGATAATCGATACGGCATCGGTAGACGCGGCACCTCGAGCCGTCGATCCCGCTCGCGGCCGCCGTCTCGCGCAGCAGCTCGCCGTAGTTCGGCACGTCGCCCGCTCGGCACCGGTCGATCCCTGTCCCCAGGTGCTCCACGCGCTCGAGCAGGTCGAGACGGTCGATGTCGCGCGACGGGTCGTTCACGCTCGCGGTGCCGTCGAAGCTCGTGTCGTACAGCCGGAGCGAGGGCTCGCTCCCCGGGAAGACGTCCTCGTGCAGGATGACGTCGAAGACCAGCACCCGCGTGGGCGTTGACACCTCCGCGAACAAAAACGCCCGGCGCTGTTCCTCCCGCGGCACGTAGCGGCGCATGTCCGCGCGGTTGACCTCCGCGCACACCACGTCGACCGCGCTCCGCGGCCCGAACCGGTCCCCGGCGAGCGTGTAGTGCACCGTCTCCCCGTTCTGCTGCACGTCCACACGCGGCATCGGGCTGCTGCTGAACCGCTTCACGATCAGGTCGGCCGGGTTGTCGATCGGCTCGCCCTCCAGCGTGGTCACCCGACGCCCGGACTGTGTCGCGGGCTCGGAGCGACGGGTGGCAAACTTGACGGCCGCCCCCGGGCGCAGGCGCTGGAGGCCGAACAGGCCGTTGATCCACACCACGTCGAGGCGCGACGGGTCGGCTGCTGATGGCGCAACCATCACCGTCGCGAGCACGACGTTCGCTTGCGAGCCCTTCAGCTCGCTCATTGCTCGGAATGCGCCCTGCTTGCGCCGCAGCTCGAACGCCCGGCGCGCTTCGGGCACCCAGGCGCTCACGATCGTCTCGAGCGCCCCGCGGTCCCCGAGTTCGTCGCGGATCAGGCGCTCAAAGCTCGTCACCGCGCGCTCGGCCGGGAGCAGGCGGTCGGCGGCAACGCCGCTCTTGCGGAGGCCCGACAGCAACCGGCGCAGCGGCTCCGGCCCCGGGGCGCGGTGCATCACACCCAGCGGGTCGCCCGATTTCACCGCCTTCAGCACGCGGCTCGCCAGCACCTTGTCCACGCCCGTCCGCGTCGCGAGCGCCTGCGGGCCGGGGGAAGGGTCCGGGAGGGCGTCGAGCGCCGCGCGCAAGCCCTCCAGGAGCTCGCGCCCCGTGCCGACGATTCGTGCTTCCAGGTGCTGGCCCGTTGGCGTGTCCGCACCCTCGGGTCGGTCGTCCCCGCCGACCGGCGCGATGGCGTATGTCTCGGGCGACTCGATCAGCCCGCCGGACGGCCCGCGCCCTGTCGCGCCGTCCAGCGAGTCGCCCATCCCAGCTTCTCCCGATCGATCCGCCATCGCGTCCGCTCCGATCCGTCCGGCCATCGCCGGGCGAAAGCCCCAATCTACACCCGGAACGCCCGCTCCGAGGCCCCGAATGAAACTGTGTCGAGTATCCCGCTCGCTCGCTGGCCCATAAAAACCAATCAAAAATCAAACAAACAGGTCCAAAGACGCCTGTCCATCGCTCCAACCCAGATGTTGAGACAATCGAAAATCGTTGAAATCAAAGCCTTTAGAGCAAATTTGGATCACAGAACCAGGGCGATGGGTTGCATGATACCGGGAGCTACGAAATTCTGCTACAAGTTTCTCGGAAACTTCCTTGACACACGCGGGAGGTTTCCGGTACGTTGGCATTGACCGAGCCGTGGCGCACCGTGGCGTCCGGATTTTCGGGCCGAACACGTCGGGGCGGCGAGCGCACGTCGCCGCCCCTCACCGCACCGCGCGTCCTGAGGAAGAGGCGCGCTGTAGAAAGAAGGGACAGACCATGCAGACTCGACTCGCAGCCGTTGCGGGCGCACTTCTCGCCACCGCGGGTGTCGCCGCCGCTCAGACCGTCACCACCACCTTCAGCAACGGGCTCGAGGGCTGGGAAGCCATGCAAGGGCCGGGCGGCACCAGCGGGATCCTCCCCACCGGCGGCGCCGGCGACAACGGGCACCACCTCCGCACCGTCTTCAACAACTTCTGGATCGACTTCCGCAACAACACCAACCAGGCGTTCTTGGGCGACTACACCCAGGCCCCGGCCGTCACGATCTCCGCGGATGTTCAGGTCGATCAGATCGAGTTTTTCTTCCAGCCGGTCAGCCGCCCGCTGACGCTCGAGCTCCGCAACTACGACCTCGCCGAGGGCACCCCCTACCCGTACGTCAGCGTCTGGTACGTCTTTGATCAGATCTCGTCGGCGACGCACAACGACTGGACCCACTTCAGCGTCACCATCGGCGACACCAGCGCCACCGATCTCCCGGCCGGCTGGGGCGGGTACGGCGATGAGGACCCGGACACCTACGAGCCCATCCTCCCCGCCGGCGTCACCTTCACCGACGTGATCTCCAACGTCCAGGAGATCGTGTGGGCCACGATCCAGCCGGGCATGTTCTCGGGCTTTGTCGACTACAACATCGGCTTCGACAACCCCACCGTGAGCTTCATCCCCGCGCCCTCGGCCGCCATGCTCCTCCTCGGCGCCGGCGCGTTCGGCGCGGCCCGTCGGCGTCGCTGATCGCTCTGGCACCCCGCACGAAGATCCTCACAGGTCGCGTGTTGCTCTCTCTGGAACCGCCGGGCGGCGTCCCCCAACGCCGCCCGGCGGTTTTCTAAGTGCCCCGATTGACAACGCCGACCCCGGAACGGGGTCGGCTTGGGCCTCTCCGTTGTGGTTGTCAAACCCTGCGGCATCTTCAGCGCGGGAACGCCGGCCCGTGGAGGCGGGGGGCGGCTCAACTCAGCAGTTCGCGTTCGGCCCGGATCCAATCGTCTTGGGCGTATCCCTCGACGCATCCCCGAGCCAGGTAGAGCTCGTAGGCGCGAGCCGCGATCTCGTCGTGCGTAGGTACCTTGAGTTCAACCGAGACGCCGACGTCAGTCTTGGCAGTGTTACCTTCGGGAGAAAACTCGAAGGAATCCGGAGCAGTTGTCGAAGGGCGCTTGGTGCTGGGGAGCGATGCCTTCTTCGCGGGCTTGGGTTCCGTGCTCGTCGCGCTCGTCTTTCGGCGACGCGGCTTGGGGGATTTGTCACTGGCGGCACGGGGCTTGCCCGCACCCGAAACCCGGGGCTTCCGAGTCCCGCCTGTCTCCCGGCCCACACCCGCACCATCCCGGTCTTCGATCGTGCTGCGCATCGTGCAATCCCTCTCGACGCCTATCGGCCTCGAATGAACACGCCCAACCCGCGTCCTGTTCCGCGGACGCTTTTTTCCAAGCTTGACCGCGACCCGCGCGGAGGCCCATCACCCCACGTCACGGCCGCGCCCGGAGCGCGCACTCCGTCGTTCGATCGACCCCATCATCGGATGCACACGCCTCTTGCCTGAGACGGAAACGCACCCGCGGGCCAACTTCGTGCGGACGGGCGTCTGCACCGGGGTCTTCTCTTCAGTATGAACCACCCGCCCCGGGGTTTCGAGCCCCCCGACCCGGGCGGGCGTTCGATCGGCGAGACTCACAGCTCCGGCGCAAAGCCTCGTCGCATCGTGTTCTCGCAGCAGGCCCGCGGCTCGACGAACTGGAGCAGGTAGTCCGCCCCGCCGGCCTTGCTGCCGACGCCGCTCATGCCGAACCCGCCGAACGGCTGGCGACCGACCAGCGCCCCGGTGATCCCCCGGTTGATGTAGAGGTTCCCGACGCGGAACTCGCGTTTGGCTTGCTCGATGTGGGAGGGCTTGCGCGTGAAGACGCCGCCGGTGAGCTTGTAGGGGCTGCTGTTGGCGAGCGCGAGGGCGGCTTCGAAGCTCGGGGCGTGGAGGATCGCGACCACTGGGCCGAAGATTTCTTCTTTTGCGATCGTGTGCTCCGGGCGGACGCCGGTGAAGACGTGCGGGCCGACGTAAGGCTTGCCCACGCGCTCGGCGAGCCCCGAGGGGGCCTCCATCCCGAGCGCGAGCGTGCAGCCTTCCTGCTTCGCGAGCTCGATGAAGTGGCGGATCTTCTTCGCAGCTTCGTCGTCGATCACCGGGCCGACGTCGGTCCCCGGCGCCATCGGGTCGCCGATCACCAGCCCGCGGGTGGATTCCACGAACCGCTCGGTGAACAGGCGGATGCCCGCGCCCTCGGGGCCTTCGGGGTCGACGACGATGATGCGGCTCGCGGCCGAGCACTTCTGACCCTGGAACCCGAATGCGCTCGCCCGGCAGCCGAGCACCGCCTCGTCCAGGTCCGCGCTCGTGTCGATGATGACGGCGTTCTTCCCGCCCATCTCGCACACGACCTTCTTCACGTGCAACTGCTCCTCCGGCGTCACCCCCGCGGCACGGATGATGTCCAGCCCCACCGCCTTGGACCCCGTGAACGCGAGCACCGCGATGCGCGGGTCACGCACGATCGACGCGCCCGTGGTTTCGCCGGGCGCGGGGCAGAAGTGGAGCACGTCCGCGTGCTCGCCCGGGGCGAACTCGTCGGCGATGGCGCGCTGGAGGATGTCGAACATGACCTTCGCGATGCCCGGCGTCTGCTCGGCCGGCTTGACGATCACGGTGTTGCCAGTCACGAGCGCCGCCGCCGTCATGCCGCAGCAGATCGCCAGCGGGAAGTTCCAGGGGCTGATGACCGCGCACACGCCCCGCGGCTGGTGCCAGGTCTCGTCGAGCTCGCCGATGAACCGCCCGAGGCGGTGACGCTCGAACAGGCGGATCGCGTTCCGCGCGTAGTAGTCGCAGAAGTCGATCGTCTCGGTGACGTCGGCGTCGGCGTTGCGCCAGTCCTTGCCGTTTTCTTTGATGATGATGCCGCTGAGCTCGTCGCGGCGGCGGCGCATCGCCTCGGCCGCGCGGACGAGGACCGCGGATCGGCGGGCCGGGTCCGCGTCGCGCCACGCCGGGAACGCGCGGCTCGCCGCGTCGATCATTCGCGACGCGTCCTCCGGCGTCCGGTCGTTCATCACCCGCGGCACGACGGCCTTCTCGATCGCCGCCGCGAACGACTCGCGCACGGTTTTCCGCGAGAAATCCCGCATCGGCTCGGTGAAGAACGCTTTCCCGTCGCCGACGACCGCGGGCGCGTCGGAGAGGGCGTGTCGCTCGGGCGCGACGAGGTACAGGTCCTGCTTCGGCGTGGATCCGGCCTTCGGCGCCGGCGGCGCGAGCAGGACGTTCCGGTCGGCGTTGTCGAGGAACCCGGCTTTGAGCCAGCTCTCGTTGCTGGTGTTCTCCAGCAGACGGCGCACGAGGTACGCCATGCCCGGGATCATCTCCCCGACGGGCACGTACTCGCGGACGCGGAGGCCCATGTCGGCCGCCGCGTGCTTGAGCTGGTCGGCCATGCCGTGGAGCATCTGGAGCTCGATCGCCTCGCGCGCCAGCCCGCGTTTTTCGAGCCCCGCCAGCGCGTGCGCGATCGAGCGCACGTTGTGGGAGCCGAGCGCGAGCTTGACGCCGCCGCGACCGGGCTCGCGGCGCGTGATCGCCCGCTCGGCGTTCGCGGGCGATTCACCCTCCGCTTTCGGGCAGGCGTCGAGGAAGACGTCGGTCATCTGCTCGAAACAGGCGTCGGTCTGCCACTTTTCGTTCCACACCGGGCAGGGCCAGCCCATCTCCTCGGCGTGGATCGTCTCGTAATCCCAGTACGCGCCCTTCACGAGGCGCACGGTGACGATCCGTCCGGTGCGCTTGGCCCACTCGCAGACGCGGCGCGCGTCCTCCACGCCCGACTTGAGATACGCCTGCATCGCCAGGCCCATCTCGGTGTCGACCAGCTCGCAGCAGCGGAAGAACAGCTCGAGCGTGAGGTCCTTGGTCTCGAACTGCTCCATATCGAAGTTGACAAAGACGTTCCGCGCGCGGGCCGCTTCGAGGATCGGGACGATCCGCGTCATCAGGTCGCCGATCGCGCCCTCGGTGTCGATCGGGTCGTCCTTGCAGGAGAGCGAGCTGATCTTGATGCTCACGTTCGTGCGCGCGATCGGGCCGAGGTGGTCCCGCTCCAGCCGCTCCTGTCGCGACCAGCCCGCGACCGTCTCGGGGAGGTTCTGCACCAGGTCGAGGTACTTCGCCTGGTACATGTCCGCCTCGGCATCGGAGACGCACGCCTCGCCGAGCAGGTCGACGCTGAACGCGATGCCGTCGGACCAGAGCTTTTTCAGGTTGCCCAGCGCGCTCGCGGCGTCGGTGCCCGCGATGAAGTTGCCGGCCATGCCCTTGATCTGGCCGCTGATCGTCTTGGTCATCAGGCCCTTGGCGATCCCGCCGGCTTTCAACCCGAGGTCGAGGCCCGGCGGCGTGCGCACGCCGGGCTGGGTCAGGTAGTCCACCAGGTGCTCGTGGACCGCGTCGCTGGTGCGCAGCATCGGGAAGGCGTCGACGAATCGGAAGAGCTGGACCTTGAAGTTGTGGTCCTGCATGGACCAGTCCATGAGCTTGTCCTGGTAGAACTTGGCGCTGAGCAGGCCGGACTTGTGCGCACGGGCGCGGTCGAGCATCTGCGCGCCGAGCTCGGTCGTCCGCGGGTCGGGCGTGCCGGGGGCGATCGTCGGGGCGGGCGTCGCGCCCGCGCGGGAGGGTGCCGCCGTCGTGGGGGTGGACGGCTCGCCCTTGGCGGGGGTCGGACGCGGGGCTTTACGGGAAAAAATCGCCATGGTGGTTCCGTGTTCGCGGGTCGGAGGATGCCGGACGCCCCCGGCGCCGGTTCAAGCCGCGGAAGTGTAGATCCGGCCGATTGGCGGCACGGCGTTCCGAGCGGTGTCGGCGGTCTTGATCGGTGCCATGGAAGCGCGGGCGGCATCGGATGGAGCGGGAGCTTGAGAAGCCCCGGAGCCCGAAAAAGCTCCGCCATGGACGGCACCGCGTTTCCGGGGCAGGGCGCACGTCCATCCCGGCCCGATCCCGCCTAGCGTCCTTCCTGATGCACCCGCGTTCCGTGGTCACGGTGGGGAACTTCGATGGCGTCCACGCCGGGCACCGGGCGCTGGTTGCCCGCGCTCGGGCGCTGGGCAACGCTCAGGACGCCCGCGTCGTCGTCCTCAGCTTCGACCCGCACCCGCTGACCCGGCTCCGCCCGGAGGGCGCGCCGGAGGCGATCGGGGGTTTTGCCCGTCGGTCGGCCCTGCTCCGCGCGGCGGGGGCCGACGAGGTCGAGCGATTGGAACCCACCGACGACCTGCTCGCGCGCACGCCCGAGGCGTTTGTCGATTGGGTTGTGGAGCGGTTCGCCCCCGTCGCCTGGGTCGAGGGTCCGGATTTCCGCTTCGGCAAGGCTCGCGCGGGCGACGTTCACGCTCTGGCGGCTCTTGGGGGTGCGCGCCCGGGGGCGGAGCGTTTCGAGACGCACGTGGTCGAGCCGGTGGACGCCGTGCTGAGCGACGACACGATCATCCGGGCGTCCAGCAGCTTGGCGCGGTGGCTGATCGAACAGGGGCGGATGCCGGACGCCGCGCGGGTGCTCACGCGCCCGCACGAGCTGGTCGGCACCGTGGAGCCCGGGCACCGGCGCGGTCGGACGATCGGGTACCCGACCGCAAACCTTCGCACCGATGATCTCCCGCCGGGGGACGGGGTGTACGCCGGGCTCGCCGAGGTGCTCCCGGCGATGCCGGGGGCGACGGGGTGGGGCGAGGGGCGTCGGCACGTGGCGGCCGTCAGCGTCGGGACCAACCCGACCTTCCACGGCAAGCGCCGGACGGTCGAGGCGTTCCTGCTGGACGTCGGCGGCGCGGGGCGCGACCAGGCGGGCTGGAGGCCGATCGAGGGGCTGGGCGAGTACGGGTGGGCGATGCGATTGGAGCTGCACGCGTGGGTGCGTGAGCAGGTGCATTTCCCGACGGTGGATCGTTTGCTCGCGCAGATGGACCGCGATTGTGCGCGGGTCCGACGCCTGATCGAGCCGAGCACCCAGGCGGCGGAGGCGACGGCATGAGCGAGGCGTGGTCGACCAACACGAGCATCGCAGAACTGGGCGAGTGGCTCCGAGCGCAGTCGCGCGTCGCGGTGCTGACGCACGGCAAGCCGGACGGGGACGCGATCGGCTCGACCGCCGCCGTCGTGCGCGCGATCAACCACGCGAGCGGCGCGCCGGGTCACGCGGCCCGGGCGTGGTACGTCGGGCCGGTGCCCGGGTGGGCGAAGTCGGTCGCGAACGGGACGGCGTACCGCGTGGTGGAGGAGAACGGGCTCCCTCAGAAGCACGAGGCCGAAGCGGTGCTGATCTGCGACACCGGGAGCCGATCCCAGCTCGAAGGGTACGGCGAGCTGATCCGGAGCGCGGGCTTCGCCGAGCGGGCCGCGATCGTGGACCATCACCTGCAGGGCGACGGTGAGCTGGCGTCGCGTCGGCACATCGACACCGAGGCGGCGGCGGCGTGCGAGCCGGCGGCCGAGCTGTGCGCACGGATCATGGGCGTCGCGAGCGTGCGCGAGCTCCCGCCGGACGTCGCGACGGCGCTCTACCTGGGCATCGCGACCGACACGGGGTGGTTCAAGCACTCGAACGTGCGCCCGCGGACGCTGCGCCTGGCGGCGGAGCTGCTGGAAGCGGGGGCCGACCACGCGAGGCTGTACCGCGTCGTCGAGCAGCGGGACCGCGTGAGCCGGTTGAAGCTGCTGGGGCGCGCGTTCGACAACCTCTCGCTGCACTGCGAGGGGCGGGTGGGCGTGATGGCGCTCTCGATCGCGGATTTTCACGCGGCGAAAGCCGGGCCGGGGGAGACGGGCGGCTTTGCCGACCAGGTGCTCAACGTGCAGGGGGTGCTGGTCGCGGTCGTGCTGACCGAGGTCGAGGGCAAGGCGGGCGAGGCGGGGCGGGTGAAGCTGAGCTTCCGGAGCAAGAGCGGGCGCGTGCCGGTGGACGTGAACCGGGTCGCGCAGGTCTTCGGCGGGGGCGGGCACATGCAGGCGGCCGGGGCGCGGATCGAGGGCGTCTCCATGGACGAAGGGGTGCGCCGCGTGGTGGAGGCGCTGGCACCCGCGGTGGAAGCTGCGAGCGAGGACGCGAGCGAGGGCCTTGTGGAGCACGGGGAGGCATCGTGAACCGGGAAGACGCCGGATCGGCGGGCGGGGGGCGATCCCCGCACGGGCCGAAGTTTGTCCCGCGCTCGCGCCAGCAGCGCCAGGGTCGCCCGGCGAGCGACCGCGCCGGCGGCAAGCCCCCGCTGCGACTCCAGACCACGACGCTGTGGGAGTACCCGAGCCAGCACTACGCCCCGGGCGCGAGCGGCGGCACGCTCGACAAGGCGACCCAGGGCGAGGCGAGCTACACCGGCGCGACGCCGAGCTGGGTGATCTGGCAGCTGCTCATGCGCTATACGCGCGAGAAGGATCTGGTCGTAGACCCGATGGTCGGGAGCGGCACGACGCTCGACGTCGCGCGCGACATCGGGCGGCGCGGGCTCGGGTACGACCTGAACCCGACGCGGGAGGACGTGATCCGTGCCGACGCGCGGAAACTACCGCTGGAAGACGGGAAGGCTGATTTTGTGTTTGTCGATCCGCCCTACTCCACGCACGTGGACTACTCGGACGACCCGCGTTGCATCGGGAAGCTGGACGCCGCGGGCGAGGACGGCGGGGCGGCGTATTACAACGCGATGCGCGGCGTGATCGGGGAGATCGACCGCGTGCTGAAGCCGCGTCGGTACATGGCGTTGTACGTCAGCGATTCGTGGAAGAAGCACAAGGGCAAGAGCGCGGCCGCGACGCCGGGTGTGTTCATGCCGATCGGGTTCGAGCTGTTCTCGATCATGCGGGAGCGGTTCGTGCCGGTGGACGTCGTCGCCGTCGTGCGCCACAACAAGAAACTCGCCCGCGGCAACTGGCACAAGGCGGCGGAGGAGGGGAACTTCTTCCTGCGGGGGTTTAATTACTTGTTTATTATGAAGAAGGCGTAGGCACTAGGCATTGGGCACCAGGCACTAGGGCGGATGCGCAACGGACCTCGTGCGGCTTCAAAAGGCCTTCGCTGCGACGCCAAGTCTTCGTCTTCAGAAGTCGTGCTCAGGCCCTAGGCCCTAGTGCCTAGTGCCCAATGCCTAGTGCCTGCTCCAACGGTTGCGGCTCGTTCGGCGTCAATGCGCTTCCGCGATCCAGCCGCCGCCGAGGACTCGGGCCGGGTCTTTCGCGTCGTACAGGCAGACCGCTTGCCCCGGGGTGACGGCGTCTTGCGGGTCCTCGAACTCGACTTCGAAGCGCCCGGTGCGTCCGCTCGGGGCGAGTTCGCTCGGCACGCTTCCCGGGGGGAGCGTGCGCACGCGCCCGGGCTGGGGCGGGTGGTTGTAGCGGTGAGCCGCGAGGCAGGCGCGCCACGGGCCGGGCTTGTCGGCGTGCGCGTCGGTCGCGTCGAGCCAGTTCGCCTCGGCGGCGACGAGCGATCGGGACATCAGTGCCTCGCGCGGGCCGATGGTGATGGTGTTGGCGTCTGGGTTTTTCTGGACGACGTAGATCGGGTAGCCGAGCGCGACGCCGACGCCGCGGCGCTGGCCGATGGTGAACCGGTGCTGCCCGGCGTGCTCGCCGACCTTGTTGCCCTCGGTATCGAGCACGTCGCCCGTGCGTGACAGTGCCGGCTCGCGCCGCTCGACGAGCCCGGCGTAGTCCTGATCGGGGACGAAGCAGATCTCCTGGCTGTCGGGCTTGTCGAAGACCGGCAGCCCGCTGCGCTCGGCCAGTTCGCGGATCTCGGGCTTGGTAAACCCGCCGACGGGGAGCCGCATGTGCGCGAGCTTGGCGCGGGGCACGCCGAAGAGAACGTACGTCTGGTCCTTGTGCGCATCGACGGCGCGCCGGAGCTGGTGCTCGCCTGCTTCGGTACGCACGACGCGCGCGTAGTG
The DNA here is from genome assembly GCA_050485765.1 of Phycisphaerales bacterium. Classification (GTDB taxonomy): domain Bacteria; phylum Planctomycetota; class Phycisphaerae; order Phycisphaerales; family UBA1924; genus RECY01. The sequence continues at coordinate 30,371 of JBJHBZ010000005.1, forward strand.
CCCGCTGGCGACGAAGTCGCACCCGAGCTGCTGGGCCTGGTCGTGCAGTCGCCCGAACTTGAGCCAGTCGTTGCAGCGCACGCAGGGGTTGGGCGTGCGCCCGCGCGCGTACTCGGCGACGAAGTAGTCGATGATGCGGGTGAAGTCTTTCTTGAAGTTCGCGACGTAGAGCGGGATGCCCAGCTCGGCCGCGACGGCCCGCGCGTCGGCCGAATCCCCGACCGAGCAGCACCCCTGCTTGCCGATGCGGATCTTGGTGGTGTCGCACGCGAGCGCGGCTTCGGGGGGGGTCAGTTCGTCGAGCGACTCGCCCGGGCTCCCGAGGCGCATGAAGACGCCGACGACCTCGTGCCCCTGGTCGAGCAACAGCTTGGCGGCGACCGACGAATCGACCCCGCCCGACATCGCGAGCAGCACGCGGGCCATGGGCAAGCGTACGCGGGCCGGAGTGGTCCCGCCCGCGGGCGTTCGGTGGACACCCGGGGTGCCACGGCGCGGGATGGGCGAACGCTGGGCTCAGTCTTCGGGGACGTGGTCGCTGGTGACGATCTCTCGGAACTTGTTGCGGAGCTTGGCGGTGACGGGGCCTTCGCCGTCGGAGATCTTGATGGTCTCGGTGACTTCGAGGTTCTTGTGCTTAACGACCTCGCGGACGGCGATCATCTCGGCGGCCGAGCCGGTCATGAAGATCTCCTTCGCCGCCAGGAGCTGATCGAGCGTGAGCTCGCGTTCTTCGACCTGGACGCCGCAGGCGGGGCAGAGGGTGTCGATGACGAAGCGTCGGGTGATGCCCTCGAGCAGGCCGCTGGTGACCGGCGGGGTGACGAGCTTGTTGTCGATGAGTGCGAAGATGTTGTCGCCGGAGCCTTCGGCGACCTTGCCCTCGGGGTTGAGCATGATGACCTCGAGGAGCTTGTCCTCGGGCGCGGTGATGCCGAGCTTGTCGGAGAGGTGGATCGCCTCGCACTTGCCGAGGATGTTGTTAAGGTAGTTGAGGCTCTTGATGCGCGGGTCGAGGCTGGCGACGGGGATGCGGGGTCTCTCGGCGACAGCAACGCGCATGCCGGACTTGTACATCGCCTCGGGGTAGAGGCGGATCTGGTCGGCGATGCAGATGATGCCGGGTCGGGGGCAGTTGTTGGGGTTGAGCCCGAGGTCGCCGACGCCGCGGGTGACGATGAGGCGGATGTAGCCGTTGACGATCCCGTTGGCTTCGACGCACTCGCGTTGGATGCGGGTCATCTCGTCTTTGGAGATGGGGATCTTGAGGTGGATCATCTCGGCCGAGGCCCAGAGGCGGTCGAGGTGCTGCTGGAGCTTGAAGATCTTGCCGTTGTAGATGCGGATGCCTTCGAAGACGCCGTCGCCGTAGAGGAGCCCGTGGTCGAAGACGCTGACGACGGCCTGGCTTTTGGGCAGGAGCTTGCCGTTGACGTGGATCAAGGGCTTGTCGCTGGTCGTCTCGCGCGGGGCGGCGGCGGGTCGTGAAGTGGTCTGGGTCATCGGGCCTCCTTACCAGCGCAGCGAGCGGTGCGGTTTGTGCAACGAACGCCGAGCCGCGCCAGTGTACCTGCTCCATCAACGTCCGGATGCCGGTCCGGGATCGGTCCTTGGGGAATGTTTGGGCAAAATCGGTCGCAGGCGTGGCGTTGGCGCCGTGCGGGCGGGTTTGGGGGGGCGAAGTTTGCGACGGCTTACACCGTGGGTGAGGCCGGGGGTTGGGCGAGCGGTGCGAGCGGGCGTGATTCAGAGCGTCGAGAGGGCGGCCCCGGAGCAGGAGCACTGCCTTTGCGGACAAGGTCAGTGGCACGGGAGGCAGGGAGATAAGGAGGAGGACACAGGTCGGAGACCCGTGCCACCGGGGAAGTCACGTCCGGAGGGTGGCGCGGAGCGTGGCTTTTGCCAGCTCGATCGCGCGTTCGACCTGGGGGTCGACTTCCTCGTGGCGGAGGGTTCGGGCCGGGTCTCGGAAGCGGAGGCGGAGGCTGAGGGATTTTTTACCCTCGCCGAGCTGCTTGCCGCGGTAAACGCTGACGAAGGCGGCGCCTTCCAGCCGCTCCAGGCCCGCGCCGGCGATCAGGGCCTCGACCTCGCCCCAGCGGGTGGCCTCGTCGACGATCAGGGAGAGGTCGCGCTCGATCGGGGGGAAGGCCGGGAGGGGCTGGACGTGGCTCCGCGGCGGGAAAGCCGCCAGGAGCGGGGTGAGGTCGAGCTCCCCCGCGACCACCGGGATCTCCAGGTCGTACGCCTGCTGGATCTCGGGGCGGAGCAGCCCGATCGTGCCGAGCGTGGTCGGAGCCTCGCCCTCGCGGACCATCCGGACCCGTGCGCAGGCGTCCGGTCGCCAGGCGGGGGCGGGCGGGTCGCAGGGCTCGAGCTCGACCCCGGCGCGGACGTCGATCATGGCGCGTCCGATCGCTTCGACGGCGCCCCGCATGAGGCGGACGCCGGCTTGCAAGTCGTCGTCGGTGCGCTTGGTTCCCTCGCCGGGCGTGTCGAGGAGCATCGCGAGCGTGGGGCGCTCGGCGTTGCGCCGTTCACCGGTCTGAGCGAAGACGGCCGAGATCTCGTACAGACGCACCGCACCCGGGGCGGCGGCTTGGGCGTCCTGGTTCTTCCGTCGGCACGCCAGGAGGCTCGGGAGCACGCTGGGGCGGAGCGTCGGTTCCGCGCCGCGGCGTTCGTCGTCCACGCCCACCGTCCGCAGGCCCGGCGCGACGAACGCCTCCGCGTCCTTCGGGCTCACGAAGCTGAACGTCACCGTCTCCGAAAAACCCAGGCCGGTCAGCACCCGCGCCAGCTCGCGCATCGCGCGTTCGTCCTCCTGCGGCGGGCGCACGCGCAGCGGGAGCTTCTCCGGCGTCGGGATGTGGCGGAACCCCTTCAGGCGGCAGACCTCCTCGATCAGGTCGATCTCGCGCGTCAGGTCGTCGCGGAAGGCCGGGATGGTGCAGACCAGGCGCGACGGGTCGTCGTGCTCGACGCCGACCTCGATCGCACGGAGCAGGGCGATCATCTCGGCGTCGGGCAGCTCGTAGCCGAGGATCTGGCGGCAGCGTGCGGGGCGGAGCGTGACGACGCGCGGCTCGGGCGAGTCGGCGCCCTCGCTGAGCGCGCCCTGGCAGAGCGTGCCGCCGGTGAGCTCGCAGATGAGGGCGGCGGCCCGCGTGGCGGCGTAGTCGATCTCGACCGGGCTGACGGTGCGTTCGAAGCGGTAGCTCGCGTCCGTGCGGACCTTGTGCGCGCGGGCCGCCGTGCGCACGGTGACCGGATCCCAGGTCGCCATCTCGAGCACGACGTCGGTCGTGGCTTGGGTGACTTCGCTGTCGGCCCCGCCGATGACGCCGGCGAGGCTTGTCGCGCGTTCGTCGTCGGCGACGACCAGTTCGTCGCCCCGGAGCGTGCGGGTCTTGGCGTCGAGGGTGGTGAGCTTCTCGCCCTTCTCGGCGTGGCGGATCACCAGCCGCCCGCCGGCGAGCTTGGCGAGGTCGAAGACGTGGCAGGGGTGCCCGAGCTCGAAGTTAATGAAGTTGGTGACGTCGACGACGTTGTTGATCGATCGCTGCCCGACGCTTTCAAGGCGTTCACGCAGCCAGGCCGGGCTGGGGCCGACCTTGACGTTGCGGATCACGCGGGCCGTGAAGAGCGGGCAGAGCTCGGGCGTCTCGTTGACGAGTTCGAGGTGGTCGTCGACGGCGCCCTCGGTCTTCGGGTCGCTCCACTCGGGCATGACCAGTCGTCGCCCGGTGGCGGCGGCTACCTCGCGCGCGAGCCCGACGTGGCTCAGGCAGTCGCCGCGGTTGCTGGTGACCTCGACGTCCATGCGGACGTCCCCGCCGGGGAGGGTGAGGCGTTCCTCGATCGGGAAGCCGGCGTGGGTGAGGGCCTCCTCGGCCTGGTCCGCGGTGACGGGCCCGGCGGGCTCGCCGGGGGCGGGGGCGAGGTACGTGTTGAGCCATGCGAGACTGATATTCATAAGGGCTGGAGGATAGGAGGCGGGGATCGGGGCGGGGGCGGACCCGAGGCGGACTACCGTTGTCGCATGAGCAACGCGGATCAATCGGATGTGCGCGCGGTGTACAGCCCCTCGGAGTTGCTGCCCGAGGCGTTGCCGGCGGACCCGATGCCGATCGTCGAGGCGTGGCTCCGGGAGGCGGAGGCTCGGCGGGACCAGCCCAACCCGAACGCGATGACGCTGGCGACGGTGGACGCGGACGGGACGCCTTCGGCCCGGGTGGTGCTGTGCAAGGGGTTCGCGGCCGACCCCGGGTACGTGGTGTTTTACACGAATTACCAGGGACGCAAGGGGCGCGCGCTCACGGGCGATCCTCGCGCGGCCGTGGTCTTTCACTGGGACCACCAGGACCGTCAGGTGCGGATCGAGGGCCCGGTCGTGCGGAGCCCGGCGAGCGAGAGCGACGCGTATTTCGCGACCCGCCCGGTGGAGAGCCGCATCGGGGCGTGGGCGAGCGCGCAGAGCGAGCCGATCGGGTCGCGGGCGGAGCTGCTGGCCCGGGTCGACGAGACGATGGCGCGGTTCGGCGTGACGCCCGAGTCGCTTCGGCGGGGGGAGGGGGCGGAGATCCCGCGCCCGCCGAACTGGGGCGGGTGGCGGGTCTGGGCGCGCCGGGTCGAGCTCTGGGTCGGGGGCCCGGGGCGGGTCCACGACCGGGCGGGGTGGACCCGGGAACTGCGCCCAGGCGGCGACGACGGCTTTACGGCCGGGGCGTGGTCGGCGACACGGCTCTGCCCGTGATGCTCCCCTCCCCCCGGGGTGATCGCGGCTCGGAACGGGGCTTGGTGCTCCAGGCACAAAGCAGGTGTGTGGCTCCGGTTTTTCGTGGCAGAGTGGAGGTCGCGTCGTCTCGGTTCTCGGGCGTATCGGGTCCGGGTGAGGGCTTTGGGTCGGCGCGTCGGCTGGGTGGCCCAGGGGGATTGTGCGGGCTGGGGTGGGCCCGGTTTGGCGAGGCGGGGCGGGGTGTGATCCGGGCCTCGGGGCGGGGAGCCGATGAACACGCATTGCGGGTTTGTTGGTGTGTCGCCTCGGCGCCGGGGATCGGTGCCGAGCGGGCGAGAGCCTCCGGGCGGGGACGAGGGATCGATGCGGACACGGAACGAGCTCTCCGGTGCCGAGATCGAGGCGTTGTACGCCGGGTTGGATCGGCGTCTGGACCGCCTGGGCCTGGAGAGCCGCCCGGAGGTGGCGTTGCGGATCCTGCGCCTGGTGTCCGATCCGGACGCGGGCGTGAACGACTTTGCCAGGGTGATCCGCAACGACCAGGCGTTGACCGGGCGTTTGCTGAAGACCTCGAACAGCGCGTACTTCGCGCAGCGTCGCCCGGTGACGTCGATCGACCGGGCGTGCGTGATTCTCGGGATGGAGCGGATCCGGGCGCTCAGCCTTGGGTTCAGTCTGGCGCGGGCCTCGGCGCCGGGGACGTTCGAGGACCTCTCGCGCCGGAGCTGGGGCGTATCGGTGTACCGCGGGTGCCTGGCGGCGGAGATCTCGCGCGCGTCCGGCGGGCAGGATCTGGCGGCCGAAGCGTTTATCATCGGGCTGATGCTCGACGTGGGCGTCCCGCTGATGCACAAGATGCTGGGGAAGGCGTACGAAGCCGTGCTTTCGTCGGCCCGCACGCCTTCGGTGCTGTTCCGGGGCGAGTTCAACGGGCTGCCGTTCACGCACGTGGACGTGGCGGCGGTGCTCTGCCGTCGCTGGGGGCTGCCGGAGTTGCTGACACTCCCGATCGAGTGGCGTTACGTCCCGCCGCCGGACACGGACCGGGGGGGCGAGCCGCTGCAGCGGATGCAGCGTGTGGCGTACTACGCGGGGGCGGTTTCGGTGAACCCGGACCCGTCGTGCCCGACCGAAGGGCGCCCGATGGCGACGGCCGCCGAGCGGCTCTTCGAGCTCGACGGCGCGGCGTTGGACGCGGTCCTGGCGAGCGCGGCGAAGGAGTACCGCGTCGCGATGACGGCGTTTGACGACATGGCCGAGGCCCCCACCGATACGGACGCGATCACACGTCAGGCGCACGAGACACTGGCCGAGATCATGGCCGACGAGGTCAGTCGCCAGCTCAACCTCGAGACGACGCCGCCGCCGGGGCAGTTCCGATTCGACGGCTTCGAACTGGAAGTCCGCTCGACTGAGGGCGGCGACGCGGTCGCGGTGCTGATGAGCGGTGACGAGCCGATCGTGCAGCACCGGTTCGACCCCTCGTCGGGCTCGGCCGAGCAATTGCTGATGGTGATGGGTATCGAGCAGCAGGAAGCGAAGGAACTCGGACGCCTGCAGGACTATCTCCGCCAGTTGGCGGCGTAAACGCCCCCCGCCCAAACTCCACCGCTCGCGTGCAAACCCGACGCCCGGGAGGGGCGTAGTATTGGTGTTCGCTCCGACATGCGGGAGTGGTGGGCGCCGGGGACATGAGTCTCCGGGGTCTGTTTCGGGGAGCGGTTGCTGGTCAGCCGTTTTTTGAAGCCGTGTTCTTTGATAACTGGGGCCGATCGGTATCGACCGGGCAGGGAAACTTTGGTGTGGCGCGTCGAGGGGTGTGCTGGCCTCGTAAAAAGCACACAACCACAATGACTGCCGAACCGCAGTACGCTCTCGCGGCCTAATACTGGCCGTGTGTCGTCCGCCTGACGCCCGATGGGGCGGGCGACATCAAACATCGGGCTGGCTGAGGCAGGGTGCATCCTGCTGCTTTGGCGAGGAGGTTCACAGGACGCTGGGCCGAATGGGAGGGTGTCGGCGCCCGCCCGGAGGCTGAGATCAAAACACCGACTACACGCGTAGAAGCGCCAAGGGGACTGTCACGGCACGGGGGTTCGATTCCCCCCGGCTCCATTTTTGTTCGGTGTCCCGTCGTGTCGCGAAATGACACGCGAGGGCACGGATAAGCTCCTGCAAATCAAGGCTTTGCATCGGCGGCTGATCCGCACGTGCCGTGTCATCACGGGACAGGGCGGGACAGGGGAAGACCCCTGCTTGTGCGGCCCCGTGTGCGGCTTCTTGTGCGGCTCCCTGTGCGGCTTTGTCGCCCGCGTAGCTCGGCAGTGTCGCGACCGCGTCGGCCAGCGGGAGGGCGTTGGTGTCCGTGTAGACGTGCGCCGTCAGGCGGGGATCGGTGTGGCGGGCGAGGGCCATCGCCGCACGCTGTGAGACCCCGGCCCGCTGCAGGTTGGTGATGAAGGTCGTTCGCAGGGCGTGGAAATCCACCTTGCGCCCCTCGGCGTTCGTCTTCTCGATCCCGGCCCGCTTGAGATCGGCCTGAAACGTGTGATGGCTTGGCATCCCACCGGCGAAGACCTTCGCCGAGGGCGTCGCGTTCTGTCGCAGCTCCGCGAGGACCTGGGCGAGCACAAGGCTGATCGGAAGCACGTCCGCACGCCGAGCCTTTGTCGCTTCGGCACGGAGCCGCAGCACACCCCGGTCGAGATCGACATCGGCCCACCGCAGCTTCTGCAGCTCGCCCTTGCGGAGCCCGGTGTGCAGAGCGCAGAAGTAGACCGCACGACGCGGCCCGCTTGCAGAGAGCAGGCGTTCGGCCTCGTCATCGGTGAACGCCCGGCGCAGGAACGAACGCCGCCCCCGCCCGTCCACCTTGCCCACGTGCTCGATCGGGTTGTGCGGGAGACGCTGGGTCTGCTTCAACCAGTTCAGGAGGGCATAGAGCGCGTCCTGATAGTCGTTCAGTGTCTTCGCCGAGAGCGATTGGCGGGCACGCCACCCGAGGAACGACTCGGCGGAAACGTCCCGCAGGAGACGCCAGCGGCACTCGGTCATCAGGCGGTTCACACGCTGATCGATCTTGCGGACGTACTCGCGGGATCGGTTCGCGCCACGCAGATACGCGACGAAGGCCCGCAGGTGCTCGGCAATCGGCACGCCCGCGGCCTGGGACTGCGCTTCGGGCGCGAGGATGCCCGCCCGCTGGCGTTCTTCACGCTGGATGATCTCGTTCAACCGCTGTTGCGCGACGCGCTTATCGGTGGTCTTGAGAGAGAAGCGTGTGTAATCCTCGTCGCCGTCGAGGCGGAATTGCCCCCACCAGTAGCGGCCTTCGATGCGCTTGCCGTTGCGCGTGCGCTTGGGTTTGAAGAGCGAGTGAGCCATGGATCATGCACCTTTCAGTCGGAGACGTTGGAGGTAGTTGTGGATGTCTGAGATCAGCACACGCTTCGAGCCCCCGATCGGGATCGGTTGCGGGAACTGCCCGGCCGCGATCAGTCGGTAGAGCGTGCGCGTGCTGATGCTCAGCATGTTCGCGGCGGTCGCCACCGGCACGGCCAGACGCTCGGCGTGGTCGTCGGTTCGGGGCATCGGTCAGCCCTCCCCCACCGCGGGCTTGGGCGTTCCGCTCTTGCGTCGCTCGGCCGCGCGCTGCTTGGCGCGTTCGCGGTCGACGGGTGCTTTTTCGAGGATCCGCTCGATCTGTTCTTCGGTGAGCTCCTGACGGACCATCGTCGCCAGCGTCCGCATGACCGTCGGCGAGCGGGTGATCTGCGCGTGCAGGGCGCGCATGAGCGGGTTCTCCAGATCCTTGTGGAATGACTCCTGTTCGGGCAGGTCGTTCCGGAGGGCCCGTTCGATGATCGCCGTGCGGGTGGTGCCCTCCAACGCCGCAAGAGCGTCGAGGCGTTCGATCATGGGTTCGTCGAGCGTGATGGAGATGGGTCGCTTGGTCATATGATAATCATATGACAATACGATAATCGAGTCAAGGGGGTTCTGTCAGGTGATTGGTTTTCTGTCCCCGGTGATACAACCCGGGGACGGCACGCCCACGGGCCCCCGGCCCCCGCCGGGCTTCGCTTCCGGCGGGGGCCGGGAGAGCCCGACGGAGGCGATTTTGTGGCAATGGTTGACACAGGAGCCCGCGCTTTCGATACTGGGTGCATGGCCGAGCGTCAGACGATGAACGTGTCCCTCTCGCCCGAGCAGAAGGCGTTTGTGCGCCGCCAAGTCGGCTCGGGGCGGTTCCGCAACGACAGCGAGGTGGTCCGCGAGGGGCTTCGCCTGCTCGAGGATCAGGAACGCAAGCGGCGTATCGAGGAGAAGCTGCTCGAGGCGCTCGACAGCGGGCGGCCGATCCCGGGCGATGCGGCGTACTGGGAGACACTCCGCCGCCGCGTCGAGGCCCGGGCGGGCGAGATCAATCAAGACCACAACGGGCGGCGGCGGGCGTGAGCCTGGCGGTGCGCTTCACGCCCAGGGCCGACGAGGACCTTGTCGAGATCGCGGCGTACATCTGGGCCGACAACCCGGAGGCGGGCGGGCGGTTTATCGAGGCGGCGCGGGCGACGGCCGAGGGGATCGCGGCCCACCCGGGCAAGGGCGCCAGCTTCCGAACCGACCGCGAGGAACTGCAAGGCGTGCGGTGGGTGGGCGTCGAGGGCTTCCCGAATCACCTGATGTTCTACCGGAGCGACGAGGCGGGCGTGGTGGTGCTCCGCGTGCTGCACGGGGCGCGGGATCTGCCGGGGGTGATGGAGGAGGGGTAGGCGGATCGCCCGCTACGGCGAAGGGCCGCGCGCCCGGACGCCGAGCCGGGGCACGCCGTCCGACGTTCGGCCCCCCGCACCCCTGCCCGCGAAGCGATGATATGGCCTTCGGCCCGGAGCTCCGCCGTCAGGGGTGCGGGGGACTGAGCAGCTTGCGTGGGCGCGGAGGGTTCACTCGCAGCCTTAATGACTACAGCACCCCATCTCGTGCAAGCCGCACAACAGCGCGGCAGGTGGCCAGTGCCTGCTTATCTCGCATTTCTGGCGGGTCCCAATCTCGAAATAGCTGAACAACCTTCTGCCGATCAAACCGGATAGTCCACCCCGTATTGATATTCCATTTTCCGTCGGTAGTTTTAAATGCCGCTACTCCATCAGAATTATTCAATACACGCGTGACTACAAATGGGGCGATCAGTGGGCATCCAATATCTGGATGAGCTTTAGCAAAAGCAAAAACACAATCCGCAAAGCCGCACCAAGATTCAGGTAGATTGATATTTCCACCATAAATCCAAGCAAGAGTCCATGGTGAACCGCACCGTATCGCGAGGCGAATCTCCGCTACTTTTGATTCGCCCTGAAATGCTTGCGATATACTCTCCAAAAGTCTTTGTTCCATCAAGCTCGCTGCGCCAGAACCTACCATATTTAGTGGACTCATGTCGTGCCGTATAAAACAATAATTGATCTGTCCCAAAAGAGGGATATGTGTTGAGGAAAAATTTTTAATTGCCCATCCAATAATATCTATAATCTTTGAACTTTCGCCATAATTAATTGACGCTTTTGAAAACAGTCTTGCAAGTGGCCATAATCCCGGCAACTCATCCCATTTGCCCCAAGAATCGGCGCTTTCAGTAGACGAGACCGTGATTAGTTGTTTAAGAAGATGAAAGTATTCATTTCCATCAATTTGCTTGGCGAATCGTTCAACATGGTGCGCTGTCGTCTCAGTGCGTATGAGGTTTAACAGTTCGGAGGATTTGCCGGATTTCCAATCTTCAATTGCATGCAAAATAAACTGATCTGAAACTGGTAAATCCGTAGCTAAACCGAGATACTTTTCCCAATAATCAACATAATAATCACGAATCGCAAATGATTGCGGACGCTTTAACGATATACCAGAATTATGTGCATTCGCAGGAAAAAGAAAGTTTAGCATAGATTTAATGGCTCCGATGTCATATGATTCGCTGATATTTGATTTCTCAATAATCATATCCCTGACTTGGTCAGAGTTTTTCTTATTCGCGGCATTGTTATATTGCATATCTGTATCAGATTTTCGCAAATCATTGACGTATTGATTTAGAATAGCAAAAAGTCGTGGATAAGCATGACGAACACAATTTGCGGCTAATACTGATAGAAATTCAACCTCACCGCTAAGAGATTTCCAATCATCATAGGTATTTCGCAACGACATTTTTAGGGTACGTGGCGTCTCAACAATTCGTGCAATCGCCAGATCAATTTGCATATATCCCTTGTTCAGTATGTCGGAATATGATTCATGGAACTTTTGCCTATACTCGAGATCTGAGAATAGCTCCAGAGGATTGTCGGGGAAAATATCGCTACTACCCATCGCGTGTTTACAACTACCTATAAAAATACTAATTATATGCACAGTCTTGTCTATATTGAGTCTTGGTATTCGCTCGACGTAGTGTGCAATTTTCTGAATATCGAATGCAGACTGTATAGATGCATCAGCGATAATGACGCCGACCGTAGGACATCTGTCGAGAAGATATAAGCAAGCACGGAGCGGTCCGAGCTTTTCTTCTCGGGGCTCGCCTAAGCAGGCGCTTTCGGCAAACCGCTCTAAGTCTTCCACCCAAAGAACGAATCGGAGCCCTGCGGCCTTCGCAACGATGCCAAATCGCTCGATGATCCGCTCGGGGTCATCACTGGCGTGAAGCGCGGATGCCAATGACCGCCAGGCACCGGGGGCGGCATCGATGATCTTCACGTACTCGGTGGGCATCCCGGAGAGGGCGGTTGTGCTAACGTGCTTGCCGAGTTCGCGGATGAGTGCGTTGAGCACGCCCCGGACGGCCGCCTCGGTCGTTTGGAACGGCCACAGGCTGATCTGGATAAAGCAGATGTTGGATTCGTTGCGGAGTTCGTGCTCGACCATGCGGCCGATGGAGCTCTTGCCGCTCCCCCGAGGGCCGACGAGCATCATGGTGGGTGGCGAATTAAGGGACCGGGCTTGGCTGGTATCGTCGAAACTCTCACGAACTCGACGGGCCATGCGTTGGGCGATCGCGGCGTGCCCGAACCGGTCCTGAGCCGGGAAGATGATTTCGCGGTCGTCCATGATCCATTCCAAGAGTTCTTCCTGTGTCTTCGGAGGACCCGCGTTGGAACTGGATGCGCTGGATTCTGCTTCTCTCTCGGTGTTCTGCTCGAACTTTTTGCCCCGGCGTCGCCAGGTGCGGGCGAGTGTCGGCGTGAAAAACACTGGAAAGAGCACCGCCGTCATGACGAGCCCGGCAAACAAGTCGAGCCCCGCGAGTTCAGAGAGAAGCGATCCCTCTGCTTGGCGAGTCAGGATGTAGAACGTGAACAAGCCGAAGACCGCCCCAACGGCTGGCGGTGGGTAACGCAGTTCACAGAGGATGCCGGGAATGAACCGATTGCCAGATCGGGCAATGGCGATGACCGCCAAAACGATCCAAATGGCGACACCCACGACCCAGACCCATCCGGGGATTTCGGCAAGCCGAGAGCTGGCAGGTTCGGAGATGCCGAGAAGCCAGGGCGCAACCAGATAGACCAGCAGGCCCGCGACGAAGCCGTAGGCGGTCAGCATGAGCCAACGATGCAAAATGAGGGCGACGCGCTTCGGGTGATGTTTCACAGTCACAAAGAATATCATGGATCTTTGTTGGTGTGTAAGTGACGGTTTATCCACAGCCGAGCGCGGTCGCTGCCAGTCGGTCGGCGAGCTGACCGGCGGTCATCCCGTCACGTTTGGCGATCTCCCGAAACCGCGGCATCATCTTCATCATGTGCCCCAAGAACGAGGCGTCGCTCGATGGGATGCGTTCGTTCTTGGTCGCGATCGGGCTGAGCCCTTCCCGCAGAGCGGCCCACCACGGCACGGCGGGGCGTCGGGCGCGTTCGGTCCGGCCGTTGTTCTCGCAGAAGTGCATCGAGCCGAGGACCAGCTCCGCGATGCGGGCGGGGTAGTCCGGACCGGCGGCGAGGATGTGCTCGACGACCTGCACGGCCCGTTCCTTCTTGAACTCCGTTTCGATGCGCTCCCAGTAGGCGGGCGGGCAGATGGCGTGCTGCTCGAGCCCCTTGTCGTAGATGCGGATGAAGACGGGAGAATCCCGGCTGCCCAGGTGCAGGGTGCGTTCGAGCGGGTAGCCGTTGGCGGTCTGGCCTTCGGTGGTCTTGTATTTGCGCACGCCGAGGAGTTCCCCGGCTTCGCAGGAGGCGACGGCGTTGTCGTAGATGTCGCGGTCCTGCCCGACGAAGTCGAGGGCCAGGTCGATCCGGGTGGGCTTGAGCCCGAAGGCGAGCAGATCGAGCAGGAGGCGGATGGATTCGTCGCCGCCGAGCTTGGCGAGGGCCTGTCCTTGCACGTCGGCCATGATCACCCGGGCGTTGTGGCCCCAGCTCAGCATGAAGCCGGGGGACCACTTGGCACCGCTGGAGAAGTGAGCGCCCCCGCTGCAGGGCTTGTGCTTGCAGCCCGCTTCTTGCTGGAGGAAGTCGTACACGGGATCGAGCAGATGCTGAGATCCGGTGCAGCGGATCCAGTCGATGCGGGCGTAGACGCCGGGCTCGGGCGGATTCGGGCAGGCGAGCATGCCCTCCACCTCTTCGGCCGCTGCGAGCGGGCCGCCGGGGATGATGCGGGATGGGTCAGGCACGCGGGGCCTCCCCGCTGCGAGAGGCACGCACGAGGAGGAGGATCGAGGAGCGGACGCCGGGAGAGAGATCGCACCAGGCGGGGAGGAGTTCGGCGAGCTCGGCCGCGTATTCTTGTGCGGCTCCGTGTGCGGCTACCCCCTCTGAGAGGCTGGAAACCGCGATTTTCCGGGGGTTCGATTCCCCCCGGCTCCACTTTTTGACACGAGATCACCGTCGATCAGCGAATCGAACGGTTTTCTCAGGGAAATCTCGAGTTTTTCGCAGTTCAAACGCACCTCCTGGCAGAGGATCTCCAGGATGGTGCGTTTTGCTGTGTAATCCGCGTTTTTCCAGCGGTTTTTCAGGCTTTGCGAGAGTTCAAAAGCCGCGATGGCCAGGTCAGCCACCTGGCGGTCGTCGAGGTCGGTCGTCTCCAGCTGGAGGCGGATGGCCGACTCCCGCTCGTGAAGCTCGGCCCGCTTGTCGCTGTAGTCGTCGGCGGAGATTTCCCCGTCCATCCGCAGATCGAGCAGGGTCTTGAGCTTGGCCTCGACCTGCCGCTTCTGGCGTTCGAGTTCGGCCCGGTGCTGGGCGTTCTGATCGCGGTCGGCCCCGGCCCGGGCCCGGATGACCTCCTTGATCCACTCACGGACCTCCGGGCTGGCGATATGCAGCCTGTCGAAGAGTTCGAGGAACTGGTCGTTGATGGCCCGCTCGGGCAGCCGTACCCGGGGATGTCCGGGCCGGTTGTACTGCGAGCATCGGTAGTAGCTGTACTCGCGGACCGTGCCGTCCGGGGAGGTCTTCCGCTTCTTCTCGGCGGTGACCACATGCCCGCAGACGGAGCACCGCATCAAGCCGCCTGCGAAAGTGATTTCGGGCTTGCGGATCACGCGGCCGCTGAACCGGTCCTGCGCCGCCTGGAAGGTCGCCCGGTCGATGAGGGGCTCGAACGAACCGGGATGCCACTGCCCCTTGAACTTGACCTCGCCGATGTAGTGTCGGTTATTCAGGATGCGGTATAGCACCGACTTGTCGAAACGGGGATGACGATCCGTGTAGATGATGCCCTGCCGGGCGAGGGCATCGATCAGCGTCATGAGCGTGTGCGGCTGGTAGGCGAAGAGCTCGAAGATACGCCGCACCTTCGGACCGTTCACCGGGTCGTGCTCGACGATGCTGCGCCCGTGTATGCGGACATTGCGGTAGCCGTACTGACGGCCCATCGGCAGGCCGCTTTCGACGCGGCGACGGATGCCGGAACTGATGTCGGCGGCCTGCTGGTCGGTCTGGTAGCTGGCGAATACCGCCGACATGCGCCGCTGCATGCGACCGGCGGGTGTTTCACCAGTCGGCTGGTCGGGGAAGAGAAGGGGCACATGCGTCTCTTCGGCGAGCGCCTCAAGGTCGGCCCAGTCTCTCATGTTCCTGGCCGCTCTGTCTATTTTTACGAAGAGCATCCCGCTCAGCACGCGGGCGTTCTTCTCGACATACGCCGTGAACTCGCGGAAGGTCTCCCGCTCGTCGCGCTTCGAGGCCGTCTCCGCGATCTTGAACAGCTTGACAACCGTGCCGCCCAGCCGGGCTGCGAACTCCAGGAGGCGGGCCTCCTGGTCCTCCAGGCTGAAACCCTCTTTCTTCTGGCGGGCAGAGCTCACCCGTGCCCATGCGACGA
Source organism: Phycisphaerales bacterium (assembly GCA_050485765.1). GTDB lineage: Bacteria > Planctomycetota > Phycisphaerae > Phycisphaerales > UBA1924 > RECY01. The sequence goes on from JBJHBZ010000005.1 coordinate 45,435, forward strand.
ACTGCTTCACGCTTCACCTCCCGTCCAGGACGGCCAGGAGCCGCCCCGTGCCGACAAGTATTTGTACGGCGTCGGCGGGGGAGAGTTGCGCCTTCCCGTAGAAAGGCTGCCAGACGCGGATGGTCCGCTCCACCAGGTCCGGCGTAATCCACTCCGGCGTGCCCGGGGGCAGGGGTGCCTGAGGGGAATCCCTGCCGACGCCGTCCTCGGGTTGGTCGCGTCTTGCCCGCACAGGAAGTGCCTCAGGCTTGGGACCCGAACTGCTCGCGCAGCCGCTGGTACGCCCCGGATGCCTCGTTGAAACGCCGGGTGCCAAGCTCGATGATGCTTTCAGGCAGCCCGACCATGCGGTCCGGGTGGAACTGCATCGAGATGGTGCGGAACGCGGACTGCACCTCGGCCCAGGTGGCACCGGATCTGAGATTCAGCAGGACATAGTCGTCAGCAACATTTCGCACATCCGACTGACCGCTGGCTCCCTGTGAGCCACCATCCTTCACCCACTGCTCATCAAGTAGGGTCAGTTTTTCCGCAACAAGATCCAGTTCCATCTTCGCGTAGCCGGTGAATATGGGAGCAGCGAAGCGTGTGATCGTGATCGTTTCCGGGACGAAGATTTCGATCCGTACATGCGTGACACCATCGATTCGCTTGAATGATGCGACGGTCAGGGCGGGAACCAAGTGCCATCGTCCGTCCCTGATATCATGGACCCTCGTTATCTGCGGATCTCCCCGGCAATACACCAGACTGATCATGCCATCTTCAAGAACGCGCCTGCGGAACGGCTGCCCGAGAAGGAGCTCGAAAGCGCGCTCTGCCTTGTGAGTTGGCTGGCGGATCTGCACGGACACGGAGTACCGCGCACCCTGCTTTTCAGGCTTTCTGAGCCACACATAGCACGCGATAATCATGACTGCGAAGACACTCACCATCCACATGACATACCTCCTTTAGTGTCCGAACGGACCTACTCCCGCTCCTGCTGCGGCAGCTCCGGTTCACGGTTCACCTGGGCTTCGGCCTGCTTCAGCCGCTCGTCGAGAATCGAGGGGTTTTCATCGGGATCGCGTTGCTCGCCCTTCTTCTCCTGCATTACCTCGCCGGGCGTCTTCGTTCCGTAGATGCCGTAGACGGTGGGCTGCGCAACATTGGATTCGGGATACAAAGCCCCGCGCAGTTCCGCGAGACCCTGCCTGAACATGGCCGATGCGTGGCCGGCTCCGATCTTCGGTGCGTTCTGTTCCTGTGCCATCGGGACACCTCCGATTCGAGATCAGTCACCGCGCCGCGAACGGAAACGCTCCGCCGCGTTGCGCTGGTCGATGTATGCGTCGTTCATGTCAACGGCCCGGCGTTGCTCTTGGCTCGCGGTGAGCTTCGTCGTCACCAGCAGCCCCCCCGATGCGAGCATCAGGTAGGCGCCGAGCGGTGCGTTGAATGCGATGATGAATGTGCCAACCAGGAAAACGAGCAGGGGTTCGACGAATGTCTTGATAGTTTGCTCGCTGGTGCGGCGCAGGATGCCCATGAGCAACGGGCGTCCCGTGTAATAGCTGTGAGGCTGCGCTCCGCCCTTGCGGCGGCGAATCTGGATGCGTGCCCGGATGCATAGCGTCATGAACAGGTACGAGGCCAGGTAGATGTACATGAACTCCGGGTCGCTACCCGGTTCGCAGAACGCCGGAAACACCAGCATGAAGAGGCAGGCGAGGGCGGACTGGAGGCCGATGTACCGTTCGCCGAAGGAGTCCACCCTGTGCAGGAAGACCTCCACGGAGAGTGCCAGCGCCCGGCAGGTAAATGCGATCACTGTCATGCCGACCCGGATGTGATCGATTGTCGAGGGGGCCTGCTGATGGTTCATTGCCTGCTCCTTGTGCGCGCAGTGACCGCGCCGCGGTCGTGCCGCCCGTTGCTGTCCCGCGTTGTCACTTCGCTCAGAACTGCTGCTTGAATGTCACGGGCAGCCAGTTGCGCCCGGACTCCCTGAATGTCCGTCCGTTCTGGAACACGATCGCATCGACGAGACCGCCATTAGCGGGACCGCCGGTGCGCAGCCGCGTGAACTCGCGCGGCTGCACCTCGTACTCGAACACCTCCGAAAAGCCGGCGGTCGAACTGCCGCTGCGCGGCAGCCAGCCCATGCCGATGGCGGCGTTGGCCTCATCCTCCGCCGAATAGCTCGAATTGCCGCTGGCCATGAACTGGCGGGACCTCCCGATCAGGCCGGCGGCCCATTCGTTAGTGACAGGATCGCCGTTGGCGTGCATGACCTTCGTGTTCAGGTTGGCCAGCAGCGAGTCCGTCTCGGCGCGGCCCTTCTCGCCACCGCCCAGCGCCGCGATGAAGTTGCTGTAGTTCTGGGAGAGCAGCACGGTAGCAACGCGGGCGGCGCGACAGGTCGTCTGGAACTGCATGTCGTACGAGGTGACGAAGTGCTGCGCCTCGTCGGCCCACAGGAACACCGGGCGCGGACTCTCGCTGATGCTCCGGCGCTCGATAGATCGCTGGAAGGCGTGCTTCCACAAGACCTGGGCGAACTGCCCGACCTCGGCGAACTCCTTGACGGGCAGGTCCACGAGGATGACCTTGCCGGCCTCCGTGGCCTCTGGTGCAAGCGTCGTCTCGCCGCAGAACAAGTCGCGGAGAATGCCCCGGTTCAGCACATCCACCATCGAAGTGAACGTCGAAACGATCACGCTCCGTGTTTTGTCGCTCAGGGCGGGGAACTCCAGGAGCCAGTAGTCGGCGACGATGGCGAAGTCCGAGCGTTGCTGCGGCGTCTTGTGCCTCGCATCCGCTTCACTGAGCCAGCGAAAACACGCGGACTGCCGCTTCCACTCATCCGAGGCGATCTGATTCGCGGAGGTGGGAGCGGATACCACCACCCGGTACATGTCCGGCACCGTGACGCGGCCCTTCGCAAGCAGGAGCAGGTCCACGACGTTGCGGCAGAGCTGACGGTTCGCCCGCTTCCAGTAGCCATCATCCTCGCGTCCGCCGCTGCCCGTCGAGTTCCGCTCGGCGACTTCAAGCACCGTCGCCAGGAGGGCGACGATGTTCTCGGTAAGGCCTGCGCCGCTGCCGGGCCTCGTCGCCTCGTGGTCGAGGAAGTTGAACCGGTGCGGGGTATCCCGCCCGAAGATGACCAGGTCGTCCGAACGCCCTGTCTCATGGCAGTACCGTTCCCACACGGTCCGCTCATCCGGTTTCGCCGTGAGCACAAGGCCACCGAATCCGGCGTTGAGCATGGCGTGAGCGATCGTGCGTCCGCTTCCGCTGGATTTGCCTGAACCAGTCGCACCTAGGACCAGTGTGCCTTCGAGTGCATCGCGCACCGTCCAGGCGTCCTCGCGCGACCAGCGGAGCAGGGGAACGGCGAGCGGGTCTTGCTGCTGCATCCGGCGTTGCCGTCTGCTTGCTGAGCCAAACATCAAGAGTCCTTTCCGGCGCGTTGATCGCGCCAGCGGCAGAACGCCATTACCTTGCCTTGACCGACACGGCCGCCACGACCTCCGAGAGGGAGCGTCCGTCAGCGCCGGCGTCCCTGACCTGATGGGCGAGTTCCGTGAGCCAGGACGCGATGCCGTCCACCGACAGGCTGGGTGCCGACACGGCTACAGAACGCCCTTCACCAAGGCGAATGAGCACCCGTTCGCGTGGCGCGGGCTTCCGGCGAGCCTTCGCTGCCGTTCTCAGTCCCGAAGTCTCCCGGGCCTTGAGGGCGAGGGCATCGCGCGTGAGCGCGCCGGACATCACTTCGGATGCGAGTCGCTCTCGCTCGTGGCTGTCCGCAATCCTGGCCAGTTCGTAGGCGGCGCTCATCGCCATGCGTCCGCTGGCGACCGCGTCCTGAACATCGGCAGGGAGCACGGTGAGCGCGAGCAGCTTGGAGACCTGGGCCGGCGAGATGCCGAGCTTCACGGCGACCTCGCGGGCGGTCCAGTCCGTCGCCTGCATGAGACGCTGAATCGCGCCGGCCCGCTCCATCGGTGATAGCCCCACGCGCTGCGCGTCAATGACGAGCTGGCGGTGCAGGACCTGCCCTTCGGCGAGTGCCGCGTCCTCGATGATGACCGGCACCGCGTCAAGCCCGGCGAGCCGGGCAGCCCGGAGACGTCGCTCGCCATCCACCACGACCAGCTTGTCCCCGTCACGGCGGACGAGCAGCGGTTGGAGCACGCCGGCTTCGCGGATGCTCTGCGCGAGCCCGGCGAGTTCGTCGTCGCCGAGACCCGAACGCTCCCGGACCTGGGGCAGACAGACCAGGTCCGCGACCCGCACTTGTTCAACCCGGCCGCTCATGACTGGCCGCCTTCCGCGCGGCGGCGCAGCTCGGCGCGTTCCGCCTCGTCGTAGAGTGCGCGGGTCTTACCGTCCTTTCGCGCGGAGCGGAAAGCGGCGATCGAAGCGATGGCGTAGCCGATATCGTCGAGCCAGCCGATACCGGGTATGGCATCGGGCGCGACGTCCATCGGGCTGGGAATCAGCAGGAGAAGCGCACCCGCCACCACATACTTCGTGCACTCCAGGCCGACCGTCCTGAGACGACTCTGAGGCAGGGCCAGGAGCACCAGGAACGTCAGGAACACCAGGGAGCCGCACCCGACCACGACCTTGAGCAACGAGAAGAACTCTGCCATGGCGATTCTCCAGTACGCGAACCGGAGCACGATTCAGAAGCGACCTTCCGAAGCAGCGTGCTCGATACTGGAGTATGCGTTGTGCAGGTTCGAAAGTCCGCCAGCACATATATCCGAGTGCGCCAACAGGTCTGACGAAACGCGCCGAAGTACACCGAAGTGCGCCGAAGTGCGCCGCAATGCACCATCACCCTCCGAGGCGGTCAACGTATCGGGCGCCCTCGCGCGTCGCGCGATACTGGCGCCAACAGCCCTTCGCGCCGTGTTGGCGCACATCGATGAAGTGCGCCTGGATCAGTTCATCAATCAGGGCGAGAGCGTCCTTACGCTCAGGGCGCATGCCCGTCTTGGGGAACCACTCGTTTCTGGAGAGCCAAGCGTGATCAGGCTCACTCCGCTCGATGGCGCGCCGATGTGATACCAGCACCGAGAGAAGAGTTTCGGCGTTCAGCGAAATCTCGCCTGCGGCGTTGAACTCGGTCGGAGCGACTGGCGTGGAGACTTCAGCACTGCCAGCGATCGGACGACCGCCGGCGTTCTCCAGCAGCGCGGCCACGCAGCGCAACGCCACCGCCACGTCGGCGATGCGAACAGAGTCACTTCCTGCAGCCGAGTCAGCCAACAGCCGGTCAATGACGCCGACAAGCGTCATTGCCACCTGCGGGGCATGTTCTGCGCGCGAAGCGGGCTCGGTGGCGTGGCCGTTCTGTGGAGCTTTGGAGGCGCGTACAGCACTGGTCGGGCGAGGCATCGGGCCTTGCCTTTCTGAGCCCCGGTCAAGGCATCCCTATTGCCTGTGTTCCGGGGTCCCTCGACCAGTCGGAGACGAATGTCTCCGCTATGTAAGGGGTAGTGGCGGCCAAGACCCGCGATGGGGTCGATGCGGAGCAGCAGTCACGCGGGGTCCGCCATCGCCGTGTACGGGTAGGACCGCTGGCAGGTCGCACCATGCCGCCCTATCGGTCCGCTCGCGGCAAATCACGCGAATCTGACCCAGGGCAAACGCATAATCCGATTCCCGACCTATTTCATAGGACTTTCTGCCCTCAGAACCCGAGTTTGGGATCGGAACTCGGCCACCGAGTCGGATAATGCGGTTGCCCTGAATCTGACCACGCGGAGGGCCCGCCTGAAGCAACGCAATACAGTCTACTGCTGATTTCGCGGGACTAAACGCAGGCCACCCCGCCTGCGGTGAGGGTGGCTCGATGGGCACACGGATTTTCAGTCGCTGCGCCATGTGGCCTCCGAATCATGCTACTTCGCAGTATACCGGCTCCAGGTTCCATCAAACCGGGGCTGTGGCCACCTTGCCCCGAACAAAACCCTTGCCTGCTCGGACCTCATCGTGCTAGCTGTCACAGTGATCCTCGGAAACCAGATGAGCGAGCGCGGTGTCGGACAGATATCTAGGCAATGTTGAAGTAGCCATATTGACCAGCCTCAACGAACTGGCGGTACGACACGGGCTCTCACCGCTCGATTTCAGCGCGGCGTACTACCCACAAGGTGACAAATCCCATCTCACGTTTTACACGTTGCCGCAGGAAGCGGTGCCCTCGAGCAAGTTTGAACGAATGCTGGCAGGTCTCGGTCTGACCGACCATGAGACGCTTCACATCGAGGGGTCCCCGCAGCAGATCTACGACACGATCCAGTGGGCGATTGAGAAGGCACCCCGGCGCGTCCGCTAGTTTCAGACTAGGTCAGCCATCATTGTCGGCGATACCCACTCGGACAGCTGCATGCCGTTCGGTGTGTTGAGCTGGCGCAGCGTGTACCTGCATCCAATCCGCTTCGGCCCCGACATGGCATCGCGCCGCACCTGTCAACAAATTTTTGACGAACCGATCTTGAGCGTTCCCGTTGCCGGTTTGTCAGGCGACCCGGCGGAACTCGCTACATTCTTGGCCGCACGCATGGCGGCCTGGACAGCGGATTCTACTCCGAACTGACAGGATGCTCGGCCCTTCCACCGCCGCTTGGATTGTAGTCGGCGGGGGACCGCCGCCATGCGATGCGTCCCGCCGCGTGGTGGAAGGGCTGGTGCGTGGAGGGCGCATTGGCCCCGTCCAACGGATGCGGGCTGTTGGTGCGGTGCGGATCGTGCTACCTTGAATCATGCCCAGAACACGCAGGCACCCATGACCGCACCGAATCCGCTCCATGTCGCGAACACCGCACAGCAGATGGCCCGGGCCGCTCCGAAGGAGGAGGCGGTCGTGTTCAACCGCGTGGCGATGGTGTGCATGGGCGTGATGGCTGCGGCATCGGCCGCGCAGATGCTCCAGTCGCTCCTGCGCGAGTTCAACAGGGTGCATGACAAGGACCGGGCTGGCAGTCGGAGTCGCTGACCGCGCTTCGGTCAAAGCTCGATGCTCTCCACCACGGTATCGGCGTCACCCGCCTGCATGTCCGTCGTCCGGTCCGCCTCTCGGACCCAAGGGACGCGGTGCCGGGTCAGGCCCTCAAAGAGCCGCACGGACGGCCGCACTTCCCTGTTGAGGTTGCGGCCCCGGAGGCGTATCTCCTGCCCGGCGACGAGCAGGCGGATGCCTTCCGACGGGTTGTACTCGACGCGCTCCACCCAGGCATAGCCGATGGCAGTGATACTTCCGTCCTTGCGCCGCAGTTCCAGCATGACGGCGCGGTCCCGCACCCCTCGCAACCATCCGAAGGCGCGGCAGTCGTCCGGCGACTCGGCATCAGTCGAGTCGCTGTCTGATGACGGGCGACCAAGATACCTGGACAGCATCGCCTCATCGCTCATGGCTCATGTCCTCCCGGCTTGCGGCGTGAACTGGCGTTGCAGGGTGAGAGCGGACGAGTTCGCGAGCACGCTCCGCGGCAAGCTCGGTTGCCGTCAGCCGCTCGTCTGAGCGGTCCACGGCGGCGAGCAGCGCCTCCCGGTCGTCGGTGTAGATGGTCGCCTGCTCCCGGCCCCGCGAAACCGAGACATAGAACTGTTCGCGGGACGAGGCGGGAAACGACTCTGCGGACTGACCTATGAGCACCCGGTCCACCGTCTTGCCCTGCGAGGCGTGCGAGGTCGTGCAATAGCCGTGCGCCAGGTGGCCGTAGTCCCGGGAAATCACCCAGCCGTTGTTCAGCACGATGTTGCCATCCCTGTCGAATCGGCTGACCTCATAGATGGCCCCGTTGTTGAGCCGGTGCTTCCCGTCCAGCGTCATACCGTTGCGCGTGATGCGAACACGGTCGCCGGCGGCAAGTTCCAACGCACCCGTGCGGAAAAGCTGGAAGCGGGCGGCCTGCTCAAGCGGCAGCGGCCCGTCACCGACGGTGACGCGGTCCCCTTTGCGATGGCCCTTGGCGTTCTGGTGGAAGACCAGCACATCGCCCGGCGAATAGCTGATCGCGTCCCGCCGCTCGGCCTCAGTGAGATTCACGCTCTCCAGATTGGTGAAGTGATGATCCCTGCCACGCAGCTTGCCAGCGTCACGGAGCCGGGTGCGGATCTCATCGGTGATCCAATCGCCCTCCAGGTGCGTCGGCGACACGACCAGCGCCGTCTTGCCTTGTTCCACCGTCGCCAGGTAGTCCCGGGCGAGCAGTTCGTACCGCTCTGCATCCTCGACTTCGCGTATCCAGCCGAGTTCGTCCAGCCGGCGGAAGCCCTCGTCGATCCTGCCGTCCCCGAGGGCCGCGACCGCCGCCTTATATGCGCCGCGCTGGCGCTGGATGTCGCGGAGTTCGGCGGGCCGGATGCCCGCTTCCTCTTCCAGAAGCCGGAGCGCCGCCCCGCGCTCGACCGAGCCGTGCTGGCGCCGGTCACCGGAGAGGACTACCCGGGCATCCAGTCGCGCGGCCAGGTCGAAGACCTCCGCCATCGCCCGCGAGGACAGCAGGCCAGCCTCGTCAATCCACATGACCTGCCCCCGGACTTCCGCCTGGAGCCGCTCATCCACCAGCAGCCTGGACACCGTGTCCGCACTCTTGAATCCCTCCTGCCGCAGCACGCCACGGCTGGCGTCGGCCGAAGGGGCGAAGGTGAACACCCGCGTGCCGGCGGCCTCGATGCCCTCAACCGCTTCCTGCATCATGCTCGTCTTACCCGTGCCCGCCGCACCGCGCACCACGACAACGCGATCGCGGGATACGAGCACATGTTTGACGGCGCTCTTCTGGGCATCGTTCAGCCAGTCCCTCTGGATGACATGCTGAGGGGCGAGGGGGCGGCAGCTTCCGCGTCCGTTCCTGGCGAACGCCACCATGCGTGACTCTTCATCCAGCACCTCGCGCGTCGTGGCGAGGCGGCGTCCACCGCGCTCGGCAAGGATGAGACCCTGATTCGCCATAGCGTCGGCAACCATGCCGGGCGAAGCATCGCCGATGCTGCGCTTCATCGCCTCCGCCAGCAGCCGTCGCTCCGGCACGACCGCGCTGCGCTCGAAACAGTGGCTGACGGCTTGCTCGACTCCATCGCGGGCTGCCTCCGGGCGCTCCCGGAGAGCCCGGTCGCCCAGCCGGTCGGCGGTCAAGGAGATCATCACGGCCTCTGCCGGGGTCAACCTGGAACGCCACTCGTCTCGCAGCTCACCCAGCGTGAGATCCTTGGCCTTGCGCTCGCGGGTCTTCGCCCCAAGCTCGCCCTTGGCGTTCGGATCTGTGATGCCCGCTTCGCGCGCCGCATCCTCAATGACGGCCGTGCGCCGCGAGAACCGCTCGATAGCGGCATCCGGAACGCCGGCGATCTCCCACCCGGTCCGCATGCGCTCGGTGGGAAGTCCGAGTTCCTGAAGCCGCCGCGCCAGGCGCGAATGGAACACTGCCTCGAAGTAGGGAGCGTCCCGCTTGAGTGCCGCGAACTGCCCGGCCTTCCAGCGCGATTCCTCGCGGTCCCAGGTGGCATTGAACACGAAGCAGTGCGCGTGCAGGTGCGGATCTGGCACGCCGTCCACCGGCCGCGCCGTGAAATGGATGAACTCGCCCCACACCATGTTGCCGGTCGTGCGGTCCTCGTTGCGACCGTCCGAACGCACGCGCGTCTGCATCTCGGATTCCATGTCGCGCATGGTCTCCTCCACGGATGCCCTGAAGGCATCCAGCAGCCGCTCGTCCTGCGTCAGGCCGTACAGCAGTGACACGCTCTTGGGCACATGGAAGTTGAAGTCGTAGCCGACGCGCCGGTCGGCCCTGCGCCTCGGCGTCAGGGCCTCGCCGGTCGCCGGGTGGAGGTTGTCGCACAGTGCGTCCCAGTCATTGCGCTCGACCTTCCCTGAAAGCCCCAGCCTCTTGGCCGCATCGCCGCGCCACACACCCGCGAGTTCCTGACCCTCGATGTAGTAGTCCGCCGTCGTGTAGTAGCTCTTGGCTCCGGCAGGCGTGGTGTTTGGGGTGATGCGCAGCATGATCGTTCCACTTTCCTACGCCTCATTCGGCAAGGTCAATGGCCGGTTCGTTGGTCGCAGCCGTTTCTTTCACGGTTTCACGGGCACTCGCGCGCCGCCCGTTGGTTCAGTGTTGTCGCCCGCATGGATGGCACCGCCAATGGCACGACCGCCGGATGCTGACTCGCCGTCGCCCGCCAGAGGATGCGAGGCGGGTCACGCCACGCCGCCCATCGCAGCACCGATGCGATATGAGCGAGTTCGCAGCGTTGGTAGTCCGGTCACGCGTCATCCTTCCGCCCGGTTCCTGCACCCACAACGGCCTGATTCACGGCATCGCTACAGCCGCCGCCGGCCCGGTCAAGCAGAAAGCCGGTTCCTCCCAATCTTCACTGCGCGATGCTCCGCTCTAGACCGGGTCCCTCCCACTTTCCGCTGTGACCGGGGCGCTTGCGCTCCGGCTGGGGCGGCCGTTTCCCGCGAGCCATCAGGCCGCGATGGGCGCGGCCGGAAACCAAGCAGAAGGAGACTTCAACATGACCGACAAGAACACCAACGCCTCCAAGGCCCCGACCCACATCGCCTACCAGGTGCGCGACAGCAAGGCCGGCAAGGGATTCTGGACCCGCATCGGGGCCGCCTGGCAACACGGCGACGGCAACGGATTCAACATCCAGCTCGAAGTCGTGCCGCTCGACGGCCGCATCACGCTCCGCGTCGCGAGCGACAAGAAGGACTGAAACCACCGGGCGGGCGGGCTGAAAGGCCCGCCCGTGCCCCTTGAAAGGAGACACACCATGACCAATGAACCCACCAACCACGACCGCGCCGAATGGGCGAAGGAGGCGTTGGCCGTTTTCACCCGCCGCACCTACTCCGGCGACCATCCCGACACCATGCACCGCGGCGACCTGGAGACCGCTATCGGCGACCTCATCGCGGACCTGCTCCACTTCGCAGCAGAGCAGGGCTTCGACACGAGTTCCGTGCTCGCAGCAGCGACGCTGCACTTCGAAACCGAACAGCGCGAGGAGGCCCAGCCATGAGCCGCGCCGCCATCAACCCGTTCTACGCCGGCCGCGCATCTACTCATCACAAACCGGTGGCCGTTCCGACGGGCATCACCAGGCGCGTCATCGGCAACGCCACGCTCTACCGCGCCGACTGCTTCGACATACTGCCGACGCTCTCCGGCATCGGTACCGTCGTCACGGACCCGCCCTACGGCATCGGCTTCGAGTACCGCAGCTACGACGACGCTCCCCGCAAGTACGACGTCATGATGGCGCGGCTTGTCCCAGAACTCATCCGCATCACGAGCAATGGTCCGTGCTTCGTGTGGCAGAGCCCGCTGACCATCGGATCGTGGCACCGCTACTTCCCGGAGGGCTTCCGCGTCATCGCCGCATGCAAGGAGTATCCGCAGCGCGGCAAGCAACGATGCCTGAGCTGGGACCCGGTCATCTTCTGGAGCGGCAGATCTCTGCTCAAGGACGAGCTTCCCCGCGACTGGCACGTCTCCGACCTTCGCCCGTGGAAGGGCTATCGCGGCGAGAATCCCGTACCTTGCCCGAGGCCGCTCGAGCAGGTTCGCTACTTCTGCGACTCCATCCGCGCCGACTCGATCCTCGACCCGTTCATGGGCAGCGGCACCACCGGCGTCGCCGCCGTGCTCGCGGGCAAGCGATTCATCGGTATCGAGCGTGATCCGGTCTACTTCGAGTACGCCTGTGAGCGGATCGCCGAAGCCAGCGGAGCGGTGAACGGTTGCCAGTTCCTTTCGTGGCCGGTTTGACCTGAGTGATGCCCATCCTGGCGTCCGCCGCCACCGCGTGCGGCCTTCGGCCTCAAGGGGACCGTGTTGTCGCTTTCGCTCCTGCCCGCACCATCCCCTTGACGCGGCGGCTTGCCACGGCCGCCGTCCGGTGTGCATCGGTCAACCAACCACGAAAGGAGAACCACCGATGAACACACCGCTTACCCATGCCGACCTCCGCCAGTTCACTGGCGACCTCGACCGCTTCCGCCACCCGCTGGCCCGAGGTGTCATCTACACGCCCGGAGTTCAGTATCTCGCGGAGCGAGCCGGGGCCTACTGGCTCATTGACGAGATCGCGCTGGCCATCGCCGGCGGCGATGTCGCCCGTGCAGGACAATCCGACGACCGCGTGCTCAGCCTGCACTTCTGGAAGCTCGAAGTCCGCGAGGACCGCTCGGCGGAACTGACGGCCCGGGCCGACAGCGACGTGCCGTCGTTCTTCAGCCGCCGCATCCCGTGGACCGACTTCCCGCTCGATCATGTCGATGTGTGGGCCGGCTATGACGGTCAGCATTGGACGCTCTACCTGCCCTCCGAGCACTGATTGCTCAACACCCCGGCACCTGACGGTGCCGGGGTGTTTTTCTGCTGCTGCCCGTTGTCCCTGATGCCGATGTGTCGTCCTGAAACCCGCCCGCTGAATTTGTGTGTCAGACGTCTCCCCGAAGCGGTGCTTCGGCACGGTTTCACCGTGAAACCGTCATCCTATCGAAGCGGGGTCTCGATGATTTCACCAGCGGGGCCGATTGTGATTGAAGGCACGGGCCGCAGCGGGATGGTCAGGTGATACCGCGTGTGTCTCAGTTCGCCGGTGCGTGAAAGTGCGCCCATATCGACGAGTTCAGTCAGATCGCGTGTTGCGGTCGCGGCCGAGGTCTTCGCGATGCTGGCATAGTTGCCTGCGCTGAGGCCGCCCTTGAAACCGGACGGGCCTTCGCGGAGCATCCGTAGCAACGCCGCTTTCTGGCGCTCGTTGAGCTGGTCGCGGAGACGGTCGAGCAGCTTTGTTTTGTCGATGAGGAACTCGACATGCGCGATGGTCCGCTGCTGCGCTTCCAGGCAGACGCCCGCGAACCACGCGAGCCAGCCCGTGATCTCGTTGCACTTGTTCGCCGCTTCGAGCGCGTCGTAGTAGCCCTTGCGCCGAAGCAGGATCGTTGCCGCGAGCGCCGTCAGGGTGGGCTGCCCGAGCCCTTGGGCCAGCGCCTTCTCGGCGATGGCACGACCGATGCGGCCGTTGCCGTCCTCGAAGGGATGGATGCATTCAAAGTACAGGTGCGCGATTCCCGCCCGAGTCAGTGTCGGCAAAGTCTCGTTGCCCTGCGTGGTTCGATTGAACCACTCGATATACTTGGTCATCTCCGCCGGCACCCGGTCGGAAGGCGGCGCCTCAAAGTGAACGCTAGGTTCGTAGATTCGTCCCGAGACCACCTGCATCGGCTCCGCGTGCGTGCGGTAGCTGCCGATGTCCCGCAGGTCGGTCCGGCCGTGGGTCACCATCCGGTGCCAGTCAAAGAGCATGGCTTTATCGAGTGGATCAGCGAAGTGACGGAACAGGTGAACCATCATCTCGCCGATGCCCTGTTCGGCGGGCTTGACGCTCCGCCGGTCGCCCGCCAGCCCGAGCTGGCGACGGATGGAGGACTGGACGCTGTCACGGTCGAGGATCTCGCCCTCGATGCGCGAGGTGGTGACGGCCTCGTCACTCATGGCCTCGACGGTCAGCAGGTCCCGATCTTCCTCGGCCAGATGCCGAACGGTGCCGATAAACTGGCCCCCGATCAGCAGGAATCGCTCCTCGGCCTTCTCCAGCCGGGATTCGGCCCAGGTAAAGCGGGGCCAATCAGGTTGCTGCCAGTTCCATTTCATGAGCGATAGACTGCCTCTCTATCGCTCACAATAGCACGATTCATGAGCGATAGCAATGGCCTGTATCGCTCAAATGGCTCAAATTGGCTCTCCAAATGGCTCCAGGCGTCCGCCAGCGAGTGGTTTCCTGGCGGGCAGCCCTCTGTTTGGACGGATTCGAAATTCAATCTTGAATCAGCCCAATGCGTCATTTCCGGCGTTGTCCGCCCGGCTGTTCTGTATAGCCAGCCGCGTTCGCTTGGCCTCCTGCTTCCGCTCGTACTCATCCATGAACTGGTAGATCCGCCGGATGGTCTTCCCGAAGCAGACACGACCATCGCGGAGGTCGAACACGAACCGCGAGTCGTTCATTGCCCAGAGGCCGAAGGTGGTCGGCGAGAGATCGTGGCGCCGGATGAACGCCTCGACCGTCAGTTGAAAATCCTCGTCAATCATGCACTCGCAGATAGTGCGTCCACCCAGTGTGGTCAACGGATGATTTGTTGGATGCGTCCAACACAATTGTCTGTTGCACGCAGCCCTGTGGCGCACACGCAGCGCATGGCCGCTTTGCGCCCGATGCGGTGCAGTTGAGATTGGAAACTTCCAACAAGTCCGCTATTGCTCGATCTGGACGAGCGTGGCACGACTCCCGGTCCAACAACACGGAACGGAAGCGTTATGCGGGACAAGCCGAAGGTATTCCTGTCACCACTCGACAGGCTTATCCACCTCATTGCCGTGATCGAGGTGGAGCAGTATCTGGCCGAGGTCCGCGCCATCCGACAACAACAGGCAGGGAGGGAACATGCACGCAGTGATCTACGCCAGGTACAGCACCGACGGCCAACGCGAGGCATCAATAGACGACCAGGTGAGGAACTGCACCCGGTTCGCTGAACGCGAAGGCATTGTCGTAGACGAGGTCTACCACGACAAGGCGATCTCGGGCGCCGTGCGCTCCCGTCCCGGATACCAGGCGATGCTCGAAGCGGCGATGGCAGGCCGGTTTGCCGTGCTCATCGTGGACGACCTCTCGCGCCTGTCCCGCGACGACTACGAGATGAAAGGAGTGCTGCGCCGCCTGACATGGCGAGGCATCCGCATCGTCGGCGTCTCCGACGGCTACGACAGCGACCGGAAGGGGCACAAGATCCACGCCGGTTTCAAGGGGCTGATGAACGAACTGTTCCTCGATGACCTCCGCGAGCGCACGCACCGGGGCATGACCGGCCAGGCCATCAAGGGATACAACTGCGGCGGCCGCACCTTCGGCTACCGAAATGCGCCCATCGAGGATGAGTCGAGGACCGACGCATACGGCCGGCCGGTGGTAGTCGCCGTCGAGTACCGGATCGACGAGCACCAGGCGGAGATCGTGCGGCTGATCCATGAGTGGTATGCGAGCGGCCACTCGTACAAGTGGATCGCCAGCGAACTCAACCGGCGGAAGATTCCATCGTCACGCGGTTCGAGCTGGGCGATCTCGGCTATCAAGGTGATGCTCGAAAACGAGATGTACGCCGGCACGCTGATCTGGAACCGACGCATGTGGGTCAAGCATCCCGACACCGGCAAACGGACCTATCGCGAACGCCCGAAAGAGGATTGGGTCGTCTCGCACCGCCCCGAACTGCGGATCGTGCCCGAAGCAGTGCTCGAAGCAGTCAGAGCGCGACAGCAGCGAACACGAGCCTCCGGCATCGGCAAACACGGCACGGCAGCGAGGAAATACCTCTTCTCCGGCATGATGCGCTGCGCCGAGTGCGGCGGAAACTTCGTGGTCGCCGCCGGCGGCGGCCGATACGGCTGCGCCAACCACAAGACGAGGGGATCGGCGGTCTGCTCGAACGGGCTCACCGTGTCCAGGCAGATCGTGGAAGAGAACATCCTGGCGTCGGTCAAGCAACGGCTCAAGTCGCCCAGATGCCTGGACACATTCAAAGCCTCAGCGGCACGACTCATCGAGGATCATAACGCATCGGATCATGCTGCACAGATCGAGCAGAAGCTCAAGGCGGCGTGCCGGACAAGGGACAATCTGCTGAACGCCATCAAGCAGGGCATTCTGACGGTGAGCACGAAGGAATCACTCGAAGCCGCCGAGGCGGAAGTCGCGGAACTCAAACGGCAACTCGAACGGGCGTCACGCTGGCAGGTCGCCGCCATTCTGCCCAAGGCCGTGGAACGATTTGAAGCGGCCATCGATGAACTGGAGCAGCGCCTCAACGGACATGTCGCCCCGGCACGCGAAGTGCTCAAGGCAATCCTCGGCGAACGCATCGTGATTCACCGCAGAGGCGAGTACCTTGAGGCGGAACTCGCGGATTGCGCGCAGGTGGCTGTAGCTAACTCTTTGAATTCTTGTTTCGATTCAGGTGGTTGCGGGGGTCCGCTACGCCTTGAATCGACATTTGTCCCACTGAGGCACAGTGAGCGCGGGTTTGCAGGCAGAAAGCGGCACCGCAGGCGAGCAACTGGCAAGAGAAAGAACAACCTCACCGCGAATCGCTAACGGACGTTTACCATGCCCGGTACCTGTCCGCACACCCTCGCGCCTGCGCGTCAATCCACTGATTCCGCACACAAAGCACGAGCGTCGGCACTTTCACAGAGACTGATTGGTGCCTCAGCGAGCATTCGCAGCGAACCTGCGCCGCGGGCGGACTTCCTGCACTCCCTCCTGTGCCAGATCGGTATGCCCAGGCGGCATACCGCCCAGCGGACCTTTGAACGCCACAACGGCCGTGCCTCAATCCTTCTGGAGGCCGGCAAGCTCTGGGACGGTAAGTGCTGGGTGGACCAGCCCCTCCCATATGGCGCCGTTCCCCGGCTCGTGATGGTGCATGTCAGTTCCGCGGCGGTCCGCACGCGGAGCCGGTCGGTGGAGGTAGGCCACAGCACCCGCCAGTTCCTCACGACTCTCGGGATGCAGACAAGCGGAGGGGCGAGGGGTGGCTACC
This sequence comes from Phycisphaerales bacterium, assembly GCA_050485765.1. Lineage (GTDB taxonomy): Bacteria > Planctomycetota > Phycisphaerae > Phycisphaerales > UBA1924 > RECY01. Next base: position 62,059 of record JBJHBZ010000005.1, read on the forward strand.
GGGCCCTGAAACGCCAGATGCAGGCACTGGCCGCGTGCAGGCTGTCCTTGGGGATCCAGACGGACGGGCGCGTGACAACGATCGACGCCAAGCCCATCCGCCGCTTCGAGGCGTGGCTCCACCAGGACGGTGAGCAGGCGACGCTCTGGCCCGGCGTGCTCGAACTCTCCGAGGAGTTCTACGGCACGCTGATTGAGCACGCCGTGCCGCTGGACCCCAGAGCCCTGGCAGCCTTGCGGCATTCTGCCCTGGCATTGGATGTGTACGCGTGGCTGGCGCACCGGCTCAGGCGGGTGGCCGGAGCTGGCGGTACGAAGCTCAGTTGGCGGAACCTGTACGAACAGTTCGGGCAGGAGTATGGCTGTGCCAAGGACTTCAAGAAGCAGTTCCGCCTGGCGCTCCGGCAGACCTTGGCCGTCTACCCCGACGCGAGGGTGGCGGAAGTGATCGGCGGGATTGCGCTGTACGCTTCACGGGCTCCGCTGCAGCCGACGAAGCTGGCTTTCAGGCTGTGAGCAACCCTGTTTGCAGGCAGAGTTATCCACGCTGAATCGCCCCCCGCTGGTGCGCTGAATCACCCCCCGCCAGGCTTCGAGAGTGCGCTGCATCGCCCCCCCGAAACCTGTAGCCAATACCTATAGCCCTTCCGGTAGCTGGCGGCCTGCAACTGGGGATAAAGCTCATGCCCTCCGGCGGCGCATGGCTCCAAGCCCGAGAGCGGCCATCACCGGAAGCGTTGCGGGCGAGGGAACCGCCGTGATGACCCGGACCTCGTCGTATGCCTGTGCGAACTGGAGGGTGAAGTCGAGGCGAAGCCGGTCGGCGGAGATCTCGAAAGTGTCGAAGGAGCCAGGAGGCAGCTCAAGCCGCCTGCCGATGTTCGTGCCGTAGGTCACGCCCGGGCGACCGAGGAAGCTGTCCGAGCCGTTCAAGGCCCCAGACCGGAAGAGGACGCCCAGGATGGGCGTGTCGAAGACGACATAGCCGGACAGCCTCGCATCGGCCCCGTCCACCGAGTCGCCGTGGAACAGGTAGCTCTGCACCCGTGTCCCGGCAGCGACCACCCCCGGCACGACCAGCGACTCGTCATCCACCAGACCGGGAAAAGCGTGATCGAGCCCAAGGTCGGATACCAGCGTCGTCTCGCGCTCAAAGAATCCGCGAATCTCGGTGTTGTTCTCCCACTCGTCCATCTGGATGGATGCTGGCGGCGCGGCCAGCACGGCTGCGCCGCCGACCTCGATGATGTCGGCCGAGGCGATCGGCGCGATGGACCCAAGAGCGATCGCCAGCGGCGTCGCCACAACCAAAACATGCGAAGCTGATTTCATCCCGTGCTCTCCTGAATGAGGGCTCGGGAGCCTGTCGGCGCACGCAGGCCGACGCCCGGACTCCCGCAATCTCCGATGATCCGAGGGTGGAAAGGGGCTACCTGCCAACCTGTCCCTGTTTTGGGGACTCTTCAATGTACCTGCTTTCCTTCGTTGTGCCACCCGCTCGCCGGAAAAATCTGACCCCACTACCAGCCAAGCAACCGCTCCAGAACAGCGCCTACCAGGCCTTGGCCCAGAAACTCCAGAAGCGGGCCGATGAACTCGAACTGTCGGTGAGGGCGCTGGCCGAGAGGCTGGGGAAACCCCGCACAACCGTCCACAAGACCCTGACCGGCCAGCGCCGCCTTGACCCCATCGAGTTCCTGGACTGGTGCGATGCCTTGGAATGGGACGACCCGCTCTCGGTCCTCAACGCGCTCCGCCGTTGACAGGGCACGAGCCCGGTGTTAGGCCGGACATGTGTAATCAACGGCCGGGCCGCATTATCCGCCCTACCGGCCAGAATCCAACCTCGGGGGTGGATTCCGGATATCCTTGGCGGCAGAAAGCAGCGGGTAACCCATGACCGAGCCGACGATTGTCTGTCCATCCTGCAAGACCGAGATCAAGCTGACCGAATCGCTTGCGGCACCGCTCATCCAGTCCACACGTGAGCAATACGAGCAGAAGATCGCAAAGAAGGACGCCGACATTGCAAAGCGCGAGTCCGCACTGAAGGAACAGCAAGCCGCACTTGCAAGGGCTAAGGAGGAGATCGACGATCAGGTTGCGTCCAGACTCAAGGCCGAGCGGACGGTTATCGCTGCCGAAGAAGCCAGGAAGGCCCGGGTGGCGATGGGCGACGATCTGGAGCAGAAGGCGAAAGAACTCGCGGAACTCAACGAGGTGCTCAAGCAGCGTGACGAAAAGCTCGCCGAGGCGCAGAAGGCTCAGGCCGAACTGATCCGCAAGCAGCGAGAACTGGACGACGCGAAACGCGAAATGGACCTGACGATCGAGAAGCGGGTCCAGGAGTCACTGAACGCGACGCGTGAGCAGGCCAAGAAGGAAGCTGAGGACTCCCTCAGGCTCAAAGTGGCCGAGAAGGAACAGACCATCACTTCCATGCAAAGGCAGATCGAGGAGCTGAAGCGAAAGGCAGAGCAAGGCTCACAGCAGCTTCAAGGAGAAGTCCAGGAGCTTGAGCTGGAGTCCTTGCTACGAGAGAAGTTCCCCTTCGACACCATCCAGCCCGTCGCAAAAGGTGAGCATGGAGGCGATGCCATTCATCGCGTTGTCGGGGCAATGGGCCAGCCGTGCGGTACTATCCTCTGGGAATCCAAGCGAACCAAGAACTGGACCGACGGCTGGCTCGCCAAGCTCCGCGAGGACCAGCGTGCCGCGAAGGCTGAACTTGCAGTTATCGTCAGCCAAGCGCTCCCGAAAGATGTTGAGACTTTCAACCTCATCGATGGTGTATGGGTGACCTCCTATCGCTGCGCACTCCCGGTCGCCATTGCCCTACGCCATTCACTTGTGGAGCTTGCAGGTGCCCGTATGGCAAGCGAGGGTCAGCAGACCAAGATGGAGATTGTCTATGGGTACCTCACCGGGCCACGATTTCGCCAACGCGTACAGGCGATCGTTGAGAAGTTCAGCGACATGCACGAGGACTTGGAAAAGGAACGCAAGACCATGACGCGGCTGTGGGCGAAGCGAGAGGAGCAGATTCGCGGCGTGATCGAAACGACTGCCGGAATGTACGGCGACCTGCAGGGAATTGCAGGTAAGTCACTCCAAGAGATCGAGGGGCTTAATGTGAACTTGCTACCTCATGATGCCGACTCAGAACGGGACCAACTGAGCCTCGGAGGAACTCCATGACAGCACGACACACAATCGCCGCGTGTGCGCGGCGGCCAATGTTTGAGGAAGTACGCTAATGCCAAACTGGAATGGACATTTCTGCAAGTGTGGCGAGGTAACCTTTGACAAGGCCACCGAGCCGTCCGTGGCGGAGTTACAGGGGCTTCGCGAGAGGATCGAGCCCTGGCTTGCAGCCTTGATGCAGAGCGAACACCTTTCACTTCTTGTCGGCAACGGACTCACAACAGCAACCGCCTATGGGCTGGGGACCGAGCCAGCACTTATGAGTCGCCCCGCTTTTGGCTGCAAGTACGCGGACAAGGTGACTGCCTATGCAGAGTCGACTGCCAAACGGTGCGAGCGTGGAAAGGCCAATCTGGAAGACGACTTTCGATCCGCTCAGGTCCTCATTGAAGCCTTGAGCTTGTTGGAGGATCCAGAAGCCGCGGCATGGAAAAATGCCTACTCCACCGCTCTGCGTGCACTTATCATGAGCGTGCTCGATACTGAGCGAGGGATTGAGAAGGCGCTGACTGACAAGAGCGGCGAGGATACATCCGGTTTACTTGATTTGCTTCTTAGCTTTGCCAATCGTCCGCCTACTCGGGAGCGGCTCGAACTCTTCACTACCAACTATGACCGCCTCATCGAGCACGCTTGCGACAGTTTGGGCATACGCATACTCGATCGGTTCGTGGGTGTCATCACCCCGCAATTCCGCGCTTCGCGTTTGAGCGTCGATCTCCACTACGATCCACCAGGCATTCGCGGCGAGCCAAGATATTTGGAGGGCGTGATCCGTCTCACCAAGCTCCACGGCTCCCTTGACTGGCGACTGCAGGACCGCGCTGTAGTTCGAACACCGTTGCCATTCGGGCCAGCCAGCTCGTTTCCAACGGACTTGGACGATCCCTACCGGTCGCTCATGATCTATCCAAACGCTGCGAAGGACGTGGAGACGCTGGCCTTTCCTTATGCCGAGCTGTTCCGGGATTTCGTCGGTGCCACCTGCCGTCCGAACGCCACGCTGTTTGTCTACGGATATGGCTTTGGCGACGACCATATCAACCGCGTTATCCGTGAAATGCTCACGATTTCTTCGACCCATATCGTGATCATGTCTTATAACAATTGCGACGGTCGATTGCAGACATTTGTCGAGAAGAGCGGCCACGAGGACCAGGTGTCGCTTCTTGTCGGGGCGCACTTTGCCGGATTGCGGACTCTGACCGACAACTACCTACCCAGAACGCTTGTCGAACCTCTCAGGCAGCGAAAGGCCGCAATTGCAGCCGCGCGCGGCCCCGCGCCTTCCACCGCGCGCAGCGATCCTCCGATTCCGCCGACACCCAATGGGGACCTCTGAAATGAGCAGCCCTCTTGAGCGATCTTCCGGCCTCACCGTCGGAACAATTGAGGCAGTCGCCCCGAACGAGTTGACAATCCAACTCGACACCGAAGCTCCGCACGCTACTGCGCTGAACGCGGGATCACCCGTTGCGTTCCCTCGGATCAACAGCTACTTACTTGTGCCTGGTCAAGCCGGCGCGGTCGTCGGTCAGGTGACGTGGATCGGGATCCAAGGCTCGCAGTGGCCGAAGCGAAAGGGCCTCAAGGACTTCGGCCTTGTCGATCTGCCGTTCCCACTCCGCCGCCTAAAGCTGACTCCCATCGGAATGCTGCGGGTCCGTACTGATCCAACTACTGGCCAGGAGAGGCTGGACCTCGAACGCGGTGTCAGCCTCTTTCCTTCTGTCGGCGATCCGGTCCTGCTGCCCACAGCACACCAACTTAGAGCAGTCGTCGAAGTTGATCCGAAGGATGGCCCGCTCGAGATCGGACGATCTGCCTTGGCTGACGATCGCCCCATTCGTGTTCACCCTGATCGGATCTTCGGTCGCCACCTTGCTGTGCTTGGAAATACCGGAAGTGGAAAATCGTGCTCCGTGGCCGGCTTAGTCCGCTGGACCATTCAGGCCGCACGCTCCAATAGACAATCTGCTGTCGCCGCCAAAGCGCCCATGGCAAGCCCCAACGAACGGAGAGGGTGTCGGTTCGTCATTCTGGACCCTAATGGAGAGTATAAGGAGGCATTCAGAGATGCCGGCGCCAAAGTCACGGTGCTGACTCCCCCGCCGACTCCAGCCGGTGTCGCTCCCTTGGTAGTCCCGGCATGGATGTGGAATGCTCAGGAGTGGTCTTCGATTCTTCAAGCGTCCCCCGGTGTTCAGCAGCCCCTGCTATTTGACGCGCTTCGGAGATTGAGAGCGAGCGACCTTGCAACGGCTTCTACCCGAGAGATTCTGGCGAAGGCACTGCGCCAGTACGGAGAGCGATTCGATGCGATCTTGAGTAATGTTGCCGAAGCGTTTACAGGGGGAGGAAAGCGTATCGAATCCGGATCCTGTCTGAATGGGCTGAACGGCCTCGCGTCCAGTATCGCCGCGGACGCAGGCACGGCTGCCCCCGCCCTGAAGACGGCGGCTGATCAACTCGGGGCGACCGTTGCGCCGATTGCCACGCGCGTCAACGCAGACTTTTCCCGCGTTGTTCCAACCATGGAGGAATTGCGAGGGATTCAGACTGCGATCCAAGGCGTCTTGTCCCACTGCCCATCCGGAGGGCCTGATCTGTCGCCGAGCGCGGATCACCCCGCGCCTTTTAGCGTAAACAAGCTGCCAGCCATGCTCCAACTCTGCGCGCTTGCTTCTGGGGACAATCGCGCGACGCAAATCATCGCGTACCTGATTGGCAGGTTGGAATCGCTGTTGCGCGACTCCCGACTGGCGGGAATCATTGATCCTGCCGACCCTGTGACCCTTCAGCAGTGGCTTGAGATGTTTCTCGGGACGCCAGACGACGACCAAGACTCAATCGTAATCGTCGATCTAGCTTTGGTTCCGTCGGACGTGACTCACCTAATGATCGCAGTTATTGCACGCATTCTCTTCGAGGCCGGCCAGCGCTATCACAAAGTTCACCGCGAAGCATTCCCGATGGTGCTTGTCCTAGAGGAAGCTCACACCTTCATTCAGGAGGGACGGGATGATCCAGGCCAAAGCCCCTCGCCTGTGCAAATGTGTCGCCGCATTTTTGAGAAGATCGCACGTGAAGGTCGGAAGTTCGGAATGGGCATGGTCCTGTCCTCGCAGCGCCCGTCGGAGATTTCGCCGACGGTTCTGTCCCAGTGCAACACGTTCTTGCTGCATCGGCTTGTCAACGATCGAGATCAAGAACTCGTGAAGAAGCTTGTCCCGGATGCGCTGGGTGCATTGCTCGGTGAGCTGCCTGTATTGCCGTCCCGTTATGCCATTCTGCTTGGCCATGCTTCACCGATTCCGAAGATGGTTGTCATCAAGGAGCTTCCGCGGGAACACTGCCCCAGGTCGAGCGACCCCCCACTTTGGGACGTCTGGCGCGGCACTCTTGCACGCCCCGTCAATTGGGGATCGCTCGCACAAGAATGGGCCGATCCAAACAAGGCCGCAGGGACGCCGACCGCATAGGTGGCGCCAATGCCGCGAAATCAATGTCGCACAGCTCTTGACCAGTGGTGCCTTCCGTCTTTGCTAGCCATAGGGGTGCGAAGACCCGCGTTCCTCGTGCTGGCACAGCGGCCCCTTCCATCTGCTTTCGGCAGTCCCCATCGCGGCAGTGACGGCCGGAGCGCACGACGTTACTGACTACAAACTCGTCGGCTTGATATTGGGCTCTCGCACCGCACTCGCGTCGGCATTGGGGAGGGCCGTCGGCCGATTTGTCTCACGGCTTTCTTCCGCGGCGCTCCAGCCGCCACCGCTGCGCTTCCCGCCTTCAAGTCTTGCACGCCTCACGCCGGACGCGGCTGTCGCCGCCCTGTGGGTTCCGTCCGTCATTCGGCCTGCTCCGCTCCGCGGGACTCTCCGGCGGGCTGTTGGCCTGCGCACCGCTCGCTCCTTTGCCACCCGCGAGTGGCCCCTCGTGCCTGCGAAGGGGCCGCACGTCGCGGGCCCCGGCAAAGGAGCAAACCATGAAAGCCGAACAAGCCAAGAAAGTCGCCGACCAGGCCCTCGAACAACTCGCCGAAGCGCTCAAGAGCGGACGAAGCGAAGAACTCACCCGCTACCTCGCGATGCTCGCCCGGTTCCACAAGTACAGCTTCGGGAACGTCATGCTGATCCTCTCGCAGATGCCCGACGCGACTCACGTCGCCGGCTTCAACACCTGGAAGCAACTGGGCCGCTTCGTGAAGAAGGGCGAGAAGGGCATCGTCATCATCGCGCCGATGCTGATCCGCAAACAGGACGAGGACGCCAAGGACAGCGAGCAGTCGCAGCCCGTGCTTCGATTTCGCGGCGTCTATGTCTTCGACGTGTCGCAGACCGACGGCGAGGCGCTACCCGAGCCGTCCCGCATCAGCGGTGAACCCGGCCGTCACCTCTGCCGCCTGCGCGAGATCATCGCCGAGCGGGGCATCACGATCGACAATGACGACCTGCCCGTCGCTGCCGACGGCGTCTCCCGCGGCGGCCGCATCAGCATCCGCCCAGGCCTTGAGCCGGCCCACGAGTTCTCCGTCACCGTCCACGAGCTTGCCCACGAGCTGCTTCACCGCGGCGACGACCGTCCGACCAGTAAGACCGTCCGCGAGACCGAAGCCGAAGCCGTCGCCTTCGTCGTCTGCCAGGCCATCGGCCTTGAGAACGTGACCGCCGCCAGCGACTACATCCAGCTCTGCAACGGCGAGACGAAGACGCTCGCCGAGTCGCTGGACCGCATCCAGAAGACCGCGACCGACATCATCACCGCCCTTCACGATGTCCCCGACGAGCAGACGCAGGCCGCCTGACTCTCATCGCACCCCGGCGCGCCCTCCGGGGTGCTTTCTGCTGGCGAGGCGGCCTTTCCGTCAGAGGCCTGCGAATCCACAGGCAACAATCCGGAGACATCCCGAGCCACCGGGTTGATGGAGCGTGAGACGCGCCCCTCTCTCCCGCTCCAAACCTCACCCTCTACCCCCTCCGAGCAGGCCCTGAAGGCGTCGGGTTGACATGTCTATCATGGTCCGATAGACAGGTGGCGGAGGTCAGGAGGCCCCGCGAATGCTGTATCAACGATCTCTTGAAATCGAACGGCGGCTGGAGGCCGTGCTCGGCATGATCCGCAAGGGGACCTATTCGACGCCGATGATCGCCGAAGAGCTGGGAGTCTCGATCCCGACGGTGTCGCGTTACGTAACCGCTCTGCGCCAGAGGGGCCACGATATCCGCTCCGAAAGGGGCAATGATGGCTGGCGCTACACGATTCATGTCGGCCGGGAAACGCCTCATCGTCCCAAGTCCGGGAAGACACGAGGCTCGCGCAGATGATAAAGGTAATTGATATTTTCGCCGGCCCTGGCGGCCTGAGCGAGGGCTTTGCTGCTGTACTCGATGAGAAGGGCCGCCCGGTTTTCGATGTGATGCTCTCCATCGAGAAGGACGCTCAGGCTCACGCAACTCTCCAGCTGCGCACGTTTTTCCGCCAGTTTTGTGAGCAGGCTCCGGATGACTATTACCAGTTCCTCCGTGGCGAGATCAGTCAGCAGCAGCTGTTCGAGAACCATCCGGCAGAGGCATCACGCGCCATTGCGCGTTCATGGCACACGGCGCTTGGCCCCCAAGGCGAAGACCCGGCCACCGTGCGAAAGCGCATCAAAGAGGCCGTAGGAAAAGACACTGGCTGGGTACTCATAGGCGGTCCGCCCTGCCAGGCATACTCAATTGCAGGGCGGTCCCGGAATCTCGGCAAACCCGGATACGACCCCATCAAGGACGAGCGTCAGCGCCTGTACGTTGAGTATCTACAGATCTTGGCTGAGCATCGGCCTGCCATGTTCATCATGGAGAACGTCAAGGGTCTGCTCTCGGCCACGCTGGACAACGAGAGAGTGTTTCACCGGATTCTGGACGATCTGAGGAACCCTGGCGAAGCACTCGGTCGTGAAGGTCGGAACGGTACGCATGTCCGCAAGGGCGGATATCGCATTCATTCACTGGTTGAGGATCATCTGTTCGACAACGGCACGTTGCGCGGTGCTGTGATACAGGCAGAGAGATACGGAGTTCCGCAAGCCCGTCACCGGGTCATTCTGCTGGGAATCCGCGATGACCTGGTCGGCGTCAAGCCGCGGGTGCTTACCCCGCAGCGACCCGTATCTGTCACATCGGTCATCGGTTCACTCCCCCGACTTCGCAGCGGCATCTCACCACAGAAGCAGGACTCCAGCGCTGCCTGGAAGTTGCTCCTGCAGTCTCAGGAGGGAAGCCGGTGGGCCAACGATGGAACGCGCAAGAGTGACAGCGATTCCCTGTCAGCATTCATCCGCGAGACACTGACCCAGATCAGACTACCGAGGGCCGACCGAGGAGCTGAGTTCATCTCCAGCAACTCAATCACTTCATATGCGAGCGACTGGTACCATGACAGCCGCATTGCTGGCGTGTGCAATCACTCAAGTCGCTCGCACATGCAGAAAGACCTTTACCGGTACTTCTATGCGGCCTGCTACGCAAAGCACCACGGCCGCTCGCCGTCACTCAAGCACTTCCCCACAGATCTGCTGCCCGACCACGTGAATGTCAGCGATGCGATTACGAACGGAGGGCACTTCTCCGACCGGTTCAGAGTACAGGTCGGTTCCCGACCGAGTACAACCGTGGTGTCGCATATAAGCAAGGACGGACACTACTACATTCATCCGGATCCTCTCCAGTGCCGAAGCCTGACGGTCAGAGAAGCCGCCCGGCTCCAGACCTTCCCGGACAACTATTTCTTCTGCGGGAATCGAACTGCCCAGTATGTACAGGTTGGAAATGCGGTTCCTCCGTTGCTCGCACATCAGATCGGCGAGATCGTCCGGGATGTTCTCAAAGAGGCGGGGGCGAACAGCTGATGGACCGGCTTTCTCGTGAGCACCGCAGCTGGAACATGTCGCGCATTCGCGGCAAGGACAGTGCTCCCGAGCTAGCTGTGCGATCTTTGCTGCACAGGCAGGGCTTCAGGTTCCGCCTGCACCAGCGATCCCTTCCGGGGACGCCCGACATTGTGCTGCCGAAGTATCGAAGCGTCCTGTTCGTTCACGGCTGTTTCTGGCATCGCCATGCCGGCTGCAAGTACGCGTATACCCCGAAGAGCCGGCAGGATTTCTGGGCCAGAAAATTCTGCAGTAACCAAGAACGCGATGCACAAAATGTCTCAGAGCTGGAGCTGGCGGGATGGCGTGTGCTTGTGGTCTGGGAGTGCGAAGTCCGCGACAAGAAGCGTCTTGCAGACAGACTGCAACAGTTTCTGCTGGGTGAAAGCCGACCGTTTCAGAAGTCCGGGGGTGGCAGATGAGTCGCACGAGAGAAACCGCTGATGCCCTACCTCCTCTTGGCGAAAGCGTTCCGCCGGATCCTGCCAGTCTTGCTGAGTCGCTTCGAGATTTCGGCTATACGCTGCCAACCGCGCTTGCCGACCTTCTCGACAACAGCCTGACCGCCGAAGCGACCCGGATCCGCGTCCAGCTGGAAGCCGCCGGCGATGCCTCTCACATAGCTGTCATAGATGATGGCAAAGGGATGACAGTAGAGCAGCTGCGGGACGCCATGAGGATGGGAACCGGGGGACCTGCCGCAACCCGGCAGGCGGGGGATCTGGGACGCTTCGGGCTGGGTCTCAAGACAGCTTCTCTGTCACAGGGGCGCTGCGTCACCGTCATCACCAAATCGACTGCCGAATCATCTCCGATCGTCAGGAGGTGGGATCTCAGGCACATCGCATCGAGCGGATGGCAGCTGCTGACTGCTCCTGGAAAGGAGGCCAGTCGCTACCTGGACCATATCGATTCTCTTCCGCATGGGACAGCCGTGGTGATAGAGGATCTTGACAGGTCAGCGTTCCTGCTGGGTGATCCTGCCCGAGCACTTGATCACCTGGGGCGTGCACTCGAAGCTGTGCGACAACATCTGTCAATGGTGTTCCACCGGTTCATTGAGGATGGTGTCTCCATGATTGTGGGGCAGACAGCACTCAAGAGCTGGAATCCATTTCTGCCCCAGGTGTCGACAAGGCTTCCAACAGAAACTCTGCGACTCAACTCGCTCGACATCAACGTTACGCCCTATGTGCTACCGCATCACAGCCGACTCACCGATGATGAACACGATGCCGCCGCGGGGCCGAGCGGCTGGAACTCGCACCAGGGCTTCTTCATTTACAGGTGCAGGCGCCTGATCGTGCCGGGCACATGGCTCAATCTGCAGCTGAAGAAGGAAGATCACTTCAAGCTGGCACGCATTCAGGTGGATCTGCCCAACGGGCTCGATGCTGAATGGCATCTGAACGTGATGAAATCCCACGTGGCGGCGCCTGCCGTACTTCGAGATGATTTCAGGCGCATCGCGCGCGAAGTGCGTCACGACGCCGCAGAAGTCTACAGGTACCGTGGTGAGCGGCAGGCACCCACCAGTGCACCGCCTCAGCGGTACGTATGGAAGCGGGAGGAAGCACGATCCGGAGTTCGCTACCGCATCGACCGCTCGCATCCTGTAGTCCGGGCCATGCTGCACTCCGGATGCGATCATGACCGACTGCTTGATCGTCTCTTGGGGCTCGTGGAGGAGTCTGTTCCCGTAGCCACGATGCTGCAGGAGCGTTCGCGGGCGATAGATGGATCTGCCGACCAGGCTTCGGTGAGCGTCGAAGACCTGATCGAGCTTGTGATTGCCGCCGAACAGTTTCTCATCCGTGCGGGCCGCTCACCTGCGGCAGCGCGTGACACTGTGCTCGCAGCTGAACCATTTGTTCGTTTCCGTGAGCCGCTCCTTCGAGCGCTCCAGGCATCAACGGGCGGGAAGACTTTCAAGGGGAGCGACAATGACAACAGAACCTGATCCTTTTGCAGCGGTATTCACCAAAAGCAACCTGCTGGACATGCTGCTGCGGGGATTCAGCGGTGCTGAGGAACCGACAGTCGCACAAGTGGAGTCTGCAGTTGACAGCCTGATGGTCGGCCCGTTCGAGCGACTGCGTCCGGAGCGGGGCACGATTATCGACGAGGCCCTGCGCCGTGTCCGGGTGAGGATCGGCGCGGCATCGACTCTGGACGATGACAGCGGGCACGAGGACTGGCTTCCTCAGCTCGATCGAGCTGGCTGGCGCCTGTGGCCGCGTCTGGCGGAGTATCTGAGGGTGGAGGCTAAGCTGGCTCCCTCAGTCCTGAGAGAACTCGACCGCTCAACCGATCAGACGCTAGAGCGCCTGGAATCGCCGCTTCGTGACGGACCCTGGGACCGCCGCGGACTGGTGGTCGGTCATGTTCAGTCCGGCAAGACGACGCACTACACATCCGTTATCGCCAAGGCGCTCGACGCTGGCTACCAGATCGTCATTGTCCTCGCCGGCATTCACAAGAGTCTTCGTAGTCAGACCCATGAGAGGCTCGACAAGGATCTGATCGGGATCGACAGCGCCGCGCTTCTTGAAGCGGCAAGGCGCGGAGAGGGACCTCCGGAAGGAGCGGCTGTCATCGGCGTCGGCCGGTTTGACCTGGAGCGCGGCCATGCGGACCTGCCTTTCACCATCCTGACCTGTACTACATCAGACGACAACGGCGACTTCAGAACAACAATTGCGAGGCAGATCGGCTTTCGTGCGAGTCCGGGCACCCGGCTGGTCATGGTGGTGAAGAAGAACAGGAGCATTCTCACCAATCTCCGCGACTGGCTCCGAGCGCAGAACGCCGGTCCAGGGGACACCGCGCGTATTTACGCTCCGGCTCTGATCATTGATGACGAGGCAGACCACGCCTCGATCAATACGAACGATCCGGAAGAGGATCCGACCACCATCAACAGGCTCATCCGCGAGTTGCTGCTGTCGTTCGACCGAGTGGGTTTCGTCGGCTATACCGCGACCCCGTTTGCGAATATCTTCATCCCGTCGGGTGCGCCAGATGATGCTTATGGCGACGACCTGTTTCCAAAGTCGTTTGTCGTCAATCTCAAGGCACCCTCGGACTACATCGGTCCATCGCTTGTATTCGGACATCCCGGCGACGAGTCCGTGGGCCTGCCCGAGCAGCTCCCGCTGCCGATGCATGTGTCGGTTGACGATTCGGCGCTCTGGCTTCCCGACGGTCACAAGAACGGCCATCTCCCCGGCCCACTGCCTCCATCTCTTCGCGAAGCGATCCGACTCTTTGTGCTCGTCTGTGCTGCCCGGGCTGTTCGGAGACAACACACCGATCACAGCACAATGCTTGTGCATGCGACCCGCTTCGTCAATGTTCAGGATCGTGTTGCTCAGCAGATCGACGACGAGGTGAACGCCCTGCGGAACGTGGTGACGCTCGGTGCCACGGCGAACGTCGAGGAAATGCGCACCGTATTCCGTGACATCTGGATGCGACGTCAAGGCGCTCATCATGATGCATTCAAGGCGGCACTGAGGGATCGATGCGAGCCGCTTCCGGAGTTCGACAGAGTCTGGGAACAGGTCCCGGATGCACTGAATCGTATTCGGATCATGAAGGTGAACGGCAGCTCTACGGATGCACTCGCATATTCGCGTACACCCGAAGGTCTGTGGGTGATTGCGATAGGCGGAGACAAGCTGAGCCGAGGCCTGACTCTCGCGGGACTGTCAGTAAGCTACTTCCTCCGCACGTCAAAAATGTTCGACACGCTGATGCAGATGGGCCGATGGTTCGGATATCGGCCCGGTTATGCCGATCTGTGCAGGGTCTATACGACAGATTCCCTGCACGTGGCATTTCGCGAGATCGCTCTTGCCATGGATGATCTGCGTGCCGAGCTGGATCGGATGGCGGAAGCCAGAAAGACCCCTGAAGAGTTCGGCCTCCGGGTCAGAACGCCGTCAGACGGACTGCTGATCACCGCAGCGAACAAGATCCGCGATGGAGAAGAAGTGTATGTTCGCTTTGCTGGCGAGCTTGTGCAGGCACTCGAGATCCAGAGAGTCGGCCCGCAAGGCGACGCCAATCGCGATGCAGTCCGGACGCTGATCGAGCGTGTCGGTCCTGGCTTTACGAGAGTAGTGCGAGGCCGGGAATCATCGCATTTTCTCTGGAATGATGTGCCGGTGGCTACGGTGCTGGAGTTCCTCGAGGGATACGAGGCCATTTCCACTCCCAGCTTCTTTGGGCGCTGTGACGCCCTCCGACGGTACATCCGGGAACGTGCCTCGCAAGGCGAGCTTCACAACTGGACGATTGCAGTTATTTCACGGAGTAACAGTCCCGCAGGGGAAGTGACGATCGCCGGAGTCGCGTTTCCGCGGGTCATCCGCGGTGCGAAGGATGCCCCCATTCCTGCAGACCGGTTTGCAACTCAAGCGGTGGTCGGCTCTGCGGACGAAGCAGCTGATCTGTCTGATGAAGAGTACGCTGAGGCTCTCGCCCGATCACCATCGCCGCGTAACCGACCCGGCGAACGGCCGACTGCTCCCGCACGAGAGAAGGTTCGCGAGGTGCGTGGTCAAACCGGTCGAGGATACCTGATGCTTTACCTCATCAAGGATCCCGACCCCGACGCTCCGGTAGAGTTCATTCCATCGGCGGCCATCAGTTTCCCTGAATCGGCCACGGCTCAGCCGCTTGCCTACACAGTCAATGAAACCTGGCGCCGCGAGTACGGGCTGTTTGACCGGGAGGACTCCGATGCAGACGCTACTTGAAGGTTGGGAGCGAATGCGTGCTGCCGCTGCCTCTGCGGCTGAGCCGGGGTACTCGCTTGAGCTGCGTTTGTCCCGGCCGGAAGTGCGTGTGTTCCTCGCCCTGCAGCACCCGGGCCAGAGTCCTTCGCTGCTGGTTGAGCTTCCTGCGACTGTCAGGCCACGGACTCTTTCCAGCTTTTCCACCAAGGCATTCGAGGTCATGCTTGCAGCCTTCCCCGGTCTTCCGGAGGGACGGATCGGGATTGCGATCAATCTGACCGACACAGGCTTTGAGGATCTCTTCGCACTGCTGGCTCAGGAAATCCTCGCGGCGGTAGAGGAATCATCAACGCCCGATCAGAGCCTGCAGGCCATCAGTCGCTGCATCGCAAGGTGGCGGCGATTTGTGGACTCTGGCCGCAGATCTCTTACCGACGAAGAGGTGCGCGGCCTCATCGGTGAACTGACGGTCCTCGGGCGACTGTCGCGCAAGAACGGGTTTCTGAACGCTCTGACCGCCTGGCGGGCACCACTTGACTCAATCCGCGACTTCGAGCTCGACAGCAGTTCGCTGGAGGTCAAGACGTATCAGGTGCAGGCTGGCCCATCGCTGCGCATCAATGATCCTGCTCAACTGGAACCAAGCCCGCATCGTCCCCTACATCTTTGTGCGGTACGGCTTGCTGCGACCGACGCCGGGCGGACGCTTCCCGAAGTCATTCAGCTGATCTGCGACTGCTATGCACAGCAGCAGAGCGGCGTCACTCAGTTGGAGGATCTGCTTGCGTCCTATGGCTACATAGCATCTCAGTCCCGGACATACACGGACCGCTACTCCATAGGCCCTGTGCATGTCTTTGCCGTGGGTCAGGATTTTCCCCGCATCCGTCCGATGGCTGTCCCGGCGGGTGTGGAGGATGTCAGGTTTTCGATTCCGTTGGGTGCACTGTCGCGCTACGAAGTCTCCGCCGACGATGTGCTCGGGCCGCCAGCACACACACTTGAGGCCGGAAGCTGATGTCTACGCCCGAGCAATTCCTGAACGCGCTCTTGTCAGATGCCTTCGATCAGGCCCATGACCCTGAGCACGGTGGGCTGCGCCTCTCAGCGTTGCTCGCTACCATCCTGGGCTACCTTGAAGACGCAGGCATCGTCAGCGACCCGAGATCGTCTTATCTGTGCCAGGAAGGATCGAATTTCGCCGCTGAGTGTCATGCCTATGCCTGTGACACGGAAGATGACATACTCCAGCTCTTCTACTGCGTTGACGCCACGGAGTGCATCCCCCTTGGCGAAGATGCCGAAGTGACCTCGGTCAATAAAGAGGCATTGGATAGAGGCTTCCGGCGTCTCGAATCGGTTGTGAGGCGGGCAAGGGAGGGCAGACTCGATACCATCGAACCATCTCAGGCCGCCAGTGACCTGGTTGAGCTCATCAAGGAGTGCGAGGCCGCTGGACGACAGATTGAGCTCCACGTGATCGCAACAGGAGCAGTCTCAGATCGCGCGGCCTTCTCAGAAGGGAAGGACAGCTACCGGCGGGAAGTATGGGATGTTCTGCGCCTTGCTCGCACCTGCGGGTCCGGAAGCGGCGAGACGGTATCGATCAACTTCACCGAGGAGTACGGCCAGTCCCTCCCATGCCTCCTGACCAAAGAGGGCGAGGACGGGATCCGCGTGCTGCTCACCTGCATCCACGCACCGGTTCTGGCAGGAATCTATAACACATACAGGGCGCGTCTTCTCGAACGCAATGTACGCTCTTTCCTGCAGTTCACCGGAAAGGTCAACAAGGGCATACGAACCACACTTCTCAATGAACCGCACCGGTTCCTTGCCTACAACAACGGTCTTTCAGCGACTGCCGCCCGTGTCGATCTGGACAGCACCGGCAGCGATCTGGCACGCATTAATGCTGTCCATGAGTTTCAGATCGTGAACGGCGGACAGACGACGGCCTCTGTCGCCGCATGTGTCCGGAAGGGGGAGGCCGATCTGTCAGATGTCTTCGTTCCGATGAAGCTGACGATCGTGCCCGCAGACCGCGTGGCTGAGCTCGTTCCGCGGATCTCACAGTATGCGAACACGCAGAACCGCATTCAGGAGGCTGACTTTCACGCGAATCACCCTTGGCACATTGAGCTGCAGAAGCTCTCAAGATCCACATGGCTTGCTCCGACAGCAGAGTCACCTCGTGGTACCCGCTGGTTTTACGAGCGCTCGCGGGGCCAGTATGCAGACGAACTGGCAGCGACAGGCACGCCGGCGGGCCGCCGGAAGTTCCGCGTAGAGAATCCGTCGAAGCAGAAGATCACCAAGACCGATATTGCTAAGTTTGTCCTTAGCTGGGATCAGGAGCCGGCACTGGTAAGCCGCGGCGCCCAGAAGTGCTTCGTTGAGTTTATGGGCAGGTTGAGTCGGGAATCCCGGCCCGTGCCGGATCTGACCGAATTCAAGCGAGTGATATCGCTTGCAATCCTGTTCCGGAGCGCCGAAGCACTGTACGGCGAACTCGACTACAAGGGATATCGTGCTCAGGTGGTCACATACGCCGTGGCGCTTCTGTCATACCGCTCGCAACGTCGGCTCCCTTGGAGCGATATCTGGGAGCTGCAGGGGGTTCCAGACGAGCTTGTGCCAGCCCTCAAGACACTGCTGGTTGCAGTTCGTGAGGCGATTACGAACCCACCGGCTAACCGCAACATTACCGAATGGTGCAAGCGCCCCGAATGCTGGTCACAACTCCTCAATCTCAACGTGGATCTGACTCTACCTTCTGGTCTTGAAAATGCTCCGCGAAGCGGAGCAGTGCCGACAGATGCACTCTCGCCAGCTGAACGCCTTATCGTGGGAGTGGTAGCTGAAGTTCCAGCAGATGTCTGGTTTGCAGTAGCGAAGTGGGCCAAGGATACTGACACCTTGCTCGGATGGCAGCGGGGCTTGGCGTATTCTCTAGGCACATTGCCCGGCCGTAACAGAAAGCCATCGATCAAGCAGGCCACTCAGGGGCGCAAGGTGCTCATGGAAGCAAGGCGGCTGGGATTCGGCCACGAACAGCTTTCACCCGATCTGCTGGCCCGACTCGCTCAGATTGCCGCAAGGGAAGAGGGTAGTGGCTTACCATGATTGGCTAGGTCCTTCGCCATTGCGTTGCTCTCTTGCTAGCTATGCCGACACGACTTCTCTTGCAGTGTCGGGCTCGACCTGTGTGACGAGGCGGACATCAAGAGCATCCAGAATCTTGACGGCTCGCTCCAGCGTGATGCCGTAGTATTCATTCCGCTCGTCGCGTGACACCTGTGACTCATGCACATCGAGGCGCCTGGCCATATCGCGCTGCGAGAACCCCTTGGCGATCCGCAAAGAGATGAGCATGTGCCCAAGGCCGCGCAGGTTCACGAGTTCGTCGAACTCGCCGCGCTTGAGTCGCTCGTAGCTCTCAACCTCTTCCGCGAGTTGCAGATGGAAAGACTCCATCGGGTCGATGACCCGCTTGATCTCATCGTCAGAGAGACCGGCTTCCTTCAGACGGGCGCGGTGCTCGGCGAGCCGGTTGCGCTCTTCTCCGAGACGAGCCACAGCTTCTTTGTACTCGTTCTCGTTGCGAATCATGATTGACCTCCGTAACACAGTTTTACAATGCCCCGCGGCGTGCCGTCGCGTCGCGACTGGCGGAACGCCGAGGGGAACTCCAGTTCGTGACCGTACCGGTCGCGGATGCCGGTCCCGATGCCCAAACCAGGTACATGCGGGTAGAGTTCGACCCGATAGCGATGCCACATGGGAAGCTGTCGCTTCGGGTAGCCGCGATACGGCCGCCGCGACGCCGGATCCCAGGTCCACACTTTGTGCGGGTCCATCAGGTTCAACTCCCGCTCCAGTTGGCCGCTCCTGAGGCGGGCAAGGTCACAGACGAAGTAGCCGTCGATGTCGTTCGGGTGGTCTTTGTCTTCGGCAAACGAGCCGTCGGCGTAAATCTCCCTGATCCCGACCTGCCAGAGCTGCCGCGTCAGTGCCTCCAGATTGTCCACGAGTTTCGCGCGCCATACGGCGTCCCAGGACGGGTATTCCCTAGGGTCACCGGGACCGAGTACCAGCACGGACTGGCGCAGCTCAGCGAACGTGACCTCGTGGTCTCCAGCAGGCAACAGGCCGTCAGGGGTAAAGGAGGGGATCACGGTCATGGCATCGTCCTGTTCACCTTGACAGTTTAGCACTACTTGACACTTTCGTCAAGCATGGCTAGCATGTTCCTGGATGACCAGCCCGGCAGGCTAGGGCTGGTGGTTTCCGCGATTGAGCCCACTATTTGTGGAAAAGCCAGAAACGTCCGAGAGCCTGAGAAAGAGTACCTGCTCATGAATCGCATCGCCCCCCCTTCGCTTGCTGTCGGCAACGGGCATAAGGCCAAGCGTCGTGTTCCCGATCAACGGGGCATTCAAGACATTCGGAGCCTGCCCGACACCGAGTTTGACGGCCTGTGGGACGCCGTAATTCTCCCGACCCACACAAAGGACCGGCTGCTCTCGCAGGCCGTTCTCAACTTCTCCGCCCGAGCCCGGCTCCAAGAAGTGTCGATGCCACTCCACGGCATCATCCTCTTGGTCGGCCCACCGGGCACCGGTAAAACATCCATTGCTCGCGGCCTCGCGTCACGCACCGCCGCTTCGCTCAATGGCAGTATCACATACATCGAGGTGGAACCGCACGCGCTCGCGAGCGCAGCACTCGGAAAGAGCCAACAGGCCGTCAGCCATCTGCTAGGCACAGTGATCGCCGAGGAGGCATCGAGTGGCCCGTGCATCGTGCTTCTGGACGAGGTCGAGACGCTCGCGGCCGACCGCCGCAAAATGAGCCTTGAAGCCAATCCCGTGGATGTGCATCGCGCTACCGACGCCGTGCTCGCCCAAATGGACCAGCTTGCGGCCAACCACCCGCAACTGCTCTTCGTGGCAACGAGCAACTTCGCGGGAGCAATTGACGACGCCTTCTTCTCCCGCGCAGATCTCGTCGTCACAGTCGACCTGCCCTCCGCTGAGGCGTGCCGCGACATCTTGCTGGACAGCCTCGAACGACTCGCCCGCGTCTATCCCAAGATCGGTCGCATCAAGACCGATCCAGCAATTGAACGTGCCGCGACGCGCTGCATCGGATTGGACGGTCGCCGCATCCGCAAAGCCGTCTTGTCCTCGCTGGCTCACTCCAAACAGATTGCAGCAAGCCCCGAGCTTCTTACAGCGGACGCCGTGCTTGCGGCGATTGAGTTCGCTCAGGCTGAGCGTGCCGCCGTGGAGGCCACGCGATGAGCACCGTTGTTGCCCGGAGAGTCGCTTCCACGCCTACCCGCACTGCCGCGCAGACGTGGGAGAAGATCATCCAGATCCTCGCTCCGGACCCGGACAGCCCAGCTCGGGAAGAACTTGCCAAGGCAGCCGGCGTCGCGTGCTCCTCCATATCGTCGGAGGCCATCAAGGAGGCACCCATAGTCGTATGGGGTGGCGGTCCTCGCGTCCGTGTCTACGGCGTCTTCGACGAAGATGCCATCACAGGTGATCGGGTCAACGAGGATGCCCTGTCGAAATCGCCAACGGAGGGCGACTGGAGAATGTCGATCCCGTGCCCGCCCGAGGATGCGAAGTGGAGCAGCGCCAGGCTCAGCTCCGTCTCTACCCGCATTTTCGCGCGATCGCTTAAGGACAACGTCAACGAGGACCAAGAGTCCACTTCCGAATCCTCAGCCCGCTCTCTCTCGATCAACGCCGAGGAGTTCCTCAAACCATGAGTACCTACACGGTTTCGATCACCTACACGCATACGGTGACGTACGTCACCACAAAGATGTTGCTGACACTCAAGGAGATCATCCGCGAGATCGGGCTGGACCCCGCGCGATTCACCGACAGTTGGGACAGCAACGAGCGTGCGATTTCGACCTGGCTTGCCAGCCGGCACCTCAAGCGAGTCACGCTGGAGGTCTACGACCCAAAAACCGATAAGCTCGTGACGCGATGGGATATGGACGTTGTCTACGCCAGCGTCGGCGATGGCGTTCTGTGGGTTGACACGGCCGCCGTGCGGTACTCCATCGCCAAAGCCGGGCTCGTACCTTCAACTTGTCGCTACAACCTCATACTGAGCGCGCCGGGCGGCGAGAATGTGACTGGATGGAGCGACTGCGACTATCGGTCCACCGATGGGTTCAATCGCTTCACCTTAGGTGCCACTGTCGGCGGCAATGGCCTTTCCGCCCAGACCGCATACTGGAGCCGCTGATGCTCACCGTTACCGAGGCGTTCCGCAAATTCCGCAGCCGGCTTGAGCTCACGCAGAAAGAGCAGGACGATGCGTCGAGGCGGCAGAAGGAAATCCGCGAGGTCATGAACCGCTCGTTCAAGATCGCGGACGACTTCCTGACCGGTTCATACAAGCGATGGACCAAAACCAAGCCGCTCAAGGACGTGGACATCTTCTGCGTCTTCCATGACGACGAGCGGCCCAAGTACCGCAACGACAAGCCCCCTTCGGTCATCTTGGCCGATACCGAGAAGGCTCTTGCCGACGAGTACGGCAAGGGGAACGTCAGCCGGCAGCGACGATCCGTAACGGTACGGTTCCCAGTGGCCAGCGATGAAGAGCGAGTGATGAGCTTCGACGTAGTACCCGCCTTTACCAAGTCCTCCCACTACGAGATTCCCGACACCGCGACCACAAAGGGATGGACGGAAACGAACCCGAAGGTCCACGCCGAGAAAGCCACGGCCGCCAACGAAGCGTTCGGCGGGGAGTGGAAAGGCATGGTCCGCATGATCAAGCGGTGGAACCAGGAGAAGGACAAGCCGGTCAAACCCTCCTTCCTGCTGGAAGTCATGGCGCTCCAAATTCTCCGCCCGCCGTTCGGCGGCGACTACCCGTACGAATTCATGGCATTCTTCGCCACCGCTGCCGACCGAATAGACGAGACGTGGCCTGAACCGGCCGGGCTGGGCCCTCCTGTCAGCGACTCGATGACCATGACTGATCGTGCAAATGCGAAGCGGATGCTGACCCAAGCCCACCATGCCGTCCGCGAGGCGATTGAGCTATCAAGAGCCGGACGGAATGGCGATGCGCTGCGTAAGTACCGAGACCTGTTCGGCGATCTATTCCCTTTGACATGAGGCTGCTATGACCGAATCGACCAGAGCGCAACTGCCGACGCTTCTCAAAGGACTCCATGACCTGCTCGCCAACGAGCTCGGCATCGCCCGGACCGTTGTCGCTCATTCAGGCACCAAGGGAGACCTTAGCGAGGGGCGCTGGATCCAGATGCTCCAGCATCACCTGCCGGCCCGCTACCAGGTGAGCAAGGCCTTTGTGATCGACTCGGAGAACCGGTGCAGCGACCAGATCGACATCGTGATCCACGATCGGCAGTACTCGCCGTTCGTCCTGAAGTTCGACTCGGCTCTGTATGTACCGGCGGAGAGTGTCTACGCGGTCTTTGAAGTAAAACAGGAAATGTCGGGGGACGAAATCAAGTACGCCGCGGAGAAGATCGCGAGCGTCCGCAGGCTTCATCGGACGAGTATCCCGATTCCTCATGCAGGAGGTGTGTATCCCGCCAAGCCACCGCAGTACATCACCGGCGGACTCCTCTGTCTTCGCAGCAGTTGGTCGCCTCCGTTCGGTGATGCCTTCGAGAAAGCGATCGCCGGAGTTGCCGAAGAAGGCCGGCTTGAGATCGGATGCGCCGCACAAGATGGCGTGTTCGAGATCGAGTACCCGGAGAAAGAACCGCCCCGCGTCTCGCTCCACACCAATGCGGGCCCCTTGGCTTATTTCCTTCTCCGTCTGATCGCTCGCTTGCAATGCATGGCCACCGTCCCGTGTCTGGACGTCATGGCATATGCCCGCTGGCTCGAATCTAAGCCGCTTCGCTGATGGAGCAGGAGACGCGGCCCCGCTCCCGCTATAAACATCACCATCTACCCACTCCGAGCAGGGACAGATGCTCGCAGATACAGGAGTACCGCCGTGGCCGATGAACTGCCCACAACCATGGAATCATTCTTCGCAGATCTGAAAGATCGCACCTCGGCGAAGCAGGAGCAGTACAAGGCGGTCGTCGAAGCTCCAGCGTATAGGACGCAACTGGCTCGTCTTGACCAGATTACATTTGATTTCATCGGTACGCTCAGATTGTGCTGGTTTGCCACGACGCGAGCCGGCGATTGGGTCGAGAAGTCGCTGTTCATGCGCAGCATCGACGATCTCATGCAATCGGCCGTCCTGATCCGCATGGCCGTTCATGAAGGGGCAAGAAATTCGGCTCGGCGCGAACTGCGATACATGATTGAACTGGCGATCAAAGCGCTGTTTGTTGACCAGAAAATGCCCACGTCCTCGCTTGAGCATCGTCTCATTTTCTTCGATCGACAACTGGATCCGGCCTCAATCGCCCCCGTCAAAGACCTTACCTTCCACACCCTCGATACTCCCGAAGCCGATTTGGTCGTCAAGAAACTTCGGGCGGCCTACTCCCGTGCTTGCGAATACGTTCACCCTTCGATCCGCCAGATAGAGGAACGCCTGGAACTGGCGGCAAAAGGCATCAGCCCCGGTTTCGAGACTGCTGTCGAGCTAGAGCAGTCAAACAACGAGGTGTTCGAGAGCCACTCCCTCGTCCTCATCCTCCTGTTCGAGGCGATCGGCGGGTCCTTCACCGGTGACATCTGGGAAACCGGTGGGCTAAGCGACCAAGACGGGTGGGTATTTCACGGTCACCCGCTTGTCGCGGCGATCGACGAACACTTTGACTACAAGGCCGAGCGACAGGAGCGACTCCAGGCCATCAAGAGCCGCAGAGCCAAACGCGTGGCCGATGCCAACGCCGTCGATTGGCCGGTGCTCAAGAGCCGTGACCCTGCCAAATCCACCGGAGGGACGCCCTGACCTCAGCGGAGCAATCCGATGATCCGCCGTGGCTCGGATTGAGGCCCTGACCTGCCGACCTTGCCATTCTTTGCATTTCACGGCTTCACGCCATCTCCCGTCACGCTACCCTTCCAAACCGATCCCTAAACATTTCCCGGAACGCCCCTAGGAACAGCCAAGGCTCGCGTGCCGGATACTGTGGGCTGCGGACACGGCGGCGCCCCCGCTCCAAACCTCCGAGTGACAAACCGTTACCTTCTGCCCAATCGGATTTCACGGTTTCACGGAAACCATATGCCGGATTGCAGGCTCCCAGGCTCGGATCGCCTGCACGAAGAGTTCAACTGGCGTTTCGCTGGCTCCATTTTTGTTCGGTGCTGCACCGGGCCGCACGCTCTCGCAAGGCTTTGCAACGCGGGGGCTTGCGGCGGTGTGGACCAAGACCATGATCATCGCGCTTACGGGGCGTTGCGGGTTGTTTCGGCAACCTTCAGCTGCGCATTCTGCTGCGCGCTGCGCTCGCATCCCGCTCCCCTAGCCCGCTCGTAGAGTTCGTCCGGCACGGCGTTGGCGTAGTGCCGACCGCTGACGACGATGCTGTGCCCGATCCATTTGCTCACCGCGTACTGCGGGAAGTGCATGGCCCATTCCTTCTCGCACGAGGACCGCAGCGTCTGCCAGAGGCGCTCCCACGGCTTGACGCCCGCCTTGGCGCACAGCTTCCGCACGCGCCGGATCACCGCCCCGCTGCTGCCGACCATCACCAGCGGGGCCTCGCCCTCGGGGGCGGCCTCGAAGCGGTCCTGCATCAGCGCCATCAGCCTCGGCGTGATCGGGACCACGCGCCGCTCGTGCCCGGCGTACCGCTCGGTCTTCGGGCTGCGGACCGTCAGGCGGGCGCGGTCGAAGTCCACGTCCGCCCACCGCAGCCCGTGGGACTCGCTGGGGACGCGGAGCCCCGCGTAGCGGGCCAGCCCGAAGAGCAGACGCCACTCGGCGTCGGGGCACGCCTCGATGACGGCCTCGATCTCCTCGGGCGTCACGTACCGGGTGTAGTCGCTGGGCGTGGGGCCGGTCGGGAGACCCTCGAAGGGGTTGTCCTCGACGAGCTTCCGGCGGACGGCCTCGGCGAGGATGCTCTTGGCGTTTCCGCAGTGGGTCTTGATGGCGGCCTCGGAGAGCCCGAGGCCCTTGAGCGACTTCCGCCACGCGGACGCCTCCGCCCCGGTGAGCTTCCGCAGCGGCTTGCTCGAATCGAAGAAGTCCAGCAGCTTCGCCTCCGTCTGGCGGAGCTTTCGGAGGCTCTCGGGCTTGAGCTCGCCCTCGCGGGAGTCGAGGTACGCCGCGATCGCGCCGCCGAGCGTGGCGTCCTCCCGGTCCGGCAGCAGATCGACCGCCGCGAGCTTGGCGTAGAGCCGCTCGTCGATGCTCTTCACCCAGCGGGCCGTGTCGTCGGTCGGGGGGTGCCCGTGGATCGCGGCCGAGGCGAGGTCCTCGACGCGGACCTTCACCGCCTCGGCGTACCGCTTGGCGACCTGGCCGAGGGTGATGTGGCGACGCTCCCCGCACGGGGCGACGAAGCTGATGAAGCGGCTGCCGCTGGGGCGTGTGCTGATGCTGGCCATACTCGAGGACCCTCCTTGGTCCAGTCAGGGCGAGAGGGTGCGATGCTTCAAGGTTGGAGGGGAGGGTTTCGGGGCTTTCCCGGCACCCCGTCGGGTAGGGCGAATCCGCCTTGGTCAACCCGTCTGCGTTCGAGACGCCGTGAGCGTGCTCTGACACTGACAAAACTGACTAAACCCCCCGCTACGACGTTTCAGGGGCGGCAGCGATGTCGGGTGAGGGGGTTCTGTCAGACGCGCCGAAGCCGTGCAACACAAACATGCGGGACGGGCGGCCGCCCTTCGAGCCGGACGCGAGGTTGCGGAACTTGCCGAGACCGGCCTCGACGAGCGCTCCCAATTCGGCCTCGGCGTCACCGGCGGCCTTGAGCGACCGCAGCCGCTGCCATTCGCGGACACGCACCGAGCCGCCTTGGCGCTCGACCAGTTCCACCAGCTTGCGGATCTCGCGGGCCGCCTCGTTCTCGCCATGCGTCCCGTAAACCCGCATCGCCTCGTCGAGAAACCACAGCGCCAGCGCGATGCCCGCTTCGATGCTGTCCAGATCAACTCTGTCGGGATGGGCCACGGTCGCGTCGTCGCCCGCGACCCGGACGCAATGTGTGATCAGGGCGAGCCGGGCGGCGTAAGCCTCGATCTTGCTGAAGGCGGCGGCCTCGTCGCCGACGTGCGCGAGCTGCCGCTGGCCGTGCTCGTTCACGAAGGCGATCCATCGCTCGCGGGCGTCGGGCGTAAGCGGCAGGAGCTCGGGCCGGGAAACGCCGTGGTTGTCGAACTCCAGCTTCCGTGCGTACAAGCGGCTGAAGATCTCCGCGACCTCGGCGTCGAGCTCCGGGTCGATCTCCTCGTCGCTCCACCGCTTGGCGCGGCGCGGCGGGTGCGCGATGAGCATCCGGGCCAGCAGCCCGTTCTGGCGGTGCTGGTCCCCCAGCGCACGCTCGAGGATCTCCGGCTGGATCGCCCCGGCGATCGACACCGCGGGCCTCGGGATGAACAGCGTCCCCGACCCGCGGCGGTCGACCGTGCACTCGTCGCCATCGAACATCTGAAGCCACCGCGCGACCTCATCGCTGCCCCCGCCCTGCTTGTAGCGGCCGAAGCAGAACCAGCCAGAGAGCTCGGCGCGGATCATGAGGAGCCCGCGCGGGTTCTGGTGGAGCAACTCGGCGAGGGCCTCGGTTGTGGCGTCCTCGATCCAGAGGCGGACGCACGCCGGCTTGACGGGCTCGGTGGGCGGCTCGCCGGCGTCCGTCCCGGACTTCCCCGCCGCTTTCAACTTCCACTGCCGCAGCGCGGTCTCGTGCATCAACGAGGCTTGCCGGTAACGCTCCTGCGCCTCGCGGTACCGCTGGTAGTGCTCGGCCTGGATCGCCTTGATCGTCTTGAACGCGAGGCGGAACGCCGGAGATTTCTGGGTGCCGCTCTCGCCGATGATGGCCGTCCAGATGATGGCGGGCTCGGTCCAGCCGCTCCTGAGCATGATGCGGCGGGTGTTGCCGATCACGGCCGCGAGGCCCGAGACCAGGGGCAGCGCGAGAAAAGCCGGGTCGCAGCCGCTCGCCTGCGAGCCTTGCTGTACGTAGTCGCTCAGCGGGTACGGCAGGCGCTCGACCGGGAACGGCACGAAGGGCTTGGCTGGTGCAGGGCGCGACGGCTCACCCGGCTCGGTCTTGGCTTCGGTGCTGCGGATCTCCGCCGGCGGAGCTGACGGCGATCCGCTCGCATCCCGAAGCCAGCCTCGCGGTTGATCGTGCGGCTTGCTCGCCGCGTCGTCGATCTTGTGGCGGAGCTCCTTCTCTGTCCACGGCGGCTCGCAGCGCGGGTTGTACCGATCCATCAGCATGCGCAGCGCCGTCTCGGTATCGAGGGCGAAGCCGTGGACGAGCGTAACCGCCGCCGCGTACGTCTGACCGTGCCCGCCCTGCCCGGAGATGGCGGGTGGCATGGCGTCGAGGTACGCGGCGGCACGGTGCTTGATCTGGCCGGCGGGGAGCGGCTGGGCTCGTCGCTCGGGGCGCGCCGGGGGCGGCGGTTCGGCGCGTCCGTGGCGGCGCTCGATCACCGCGTCGGCGAGCGCCTTGACGCTCGCCGCAAGCATCGCCGCAGACACAACTGCCGGCTCGCCCTCGAGCGGGTCGTACACCTCTCCCTCGGGATGCACGCTCGGGCCGACGACCGTCTGGGCTCCGGTCGACCGCAGCTCGACGATCATCGCGCCCGTCTTCGGATCTTTGTGCTGGACGGTGACGGCCCCGGTCGCGACGTACCAGCGGTGCGAGCCCGGCCGGCTCGGACGCCCCGTGACCGCTCCCGTCGGCGGGAGGTACCGCTCGGCGAGTTCGACCGCCTCGTCGCAATCGAGGTCCACGTCGACCAACCCGCCGCTGGGGTCGCCCAGCAGCACGCCGATGTTGCACGGACCGTTGCCGAAGTGACGCGGCAGTTCGTCCGCCGATAGGCGGAGGCGCTGCCAGCCGGGCAGCCTGGGGCCCTTCTGCATGTGCGGGACCGGGATCGGCGTGATGCCGCGGGCCAGCAGACGCCGGGCGTGTTCGAGCGGCGTCACGGCTGACTCCCGGCCCCCGCCTTGCCCTTGGGCCGCTTGCCCGAATCGATAAACTTCTGCAGGTCGACGGGATCGATGCGGACGTTGCGTCCGAACCGCACCGCAGGAAGAATCCCCTTGGCAACCAGCGACCAGGCGGTCCGCTCGCTGACGCCGAGGCGGTCGGCGACTTCGAGGTAGGTCAGCAGCGTCTTGTCCGTGCCGGCATATTCATTACTGTTCATACATGTAGCATGGCGTAGAAATCTAGTGCATCAAGTCGCAATATCTGATCTCGGAAGCTTCTCGGAAGGTAAAGTCAAAATGGAACCTTCTCGGAAGCTACTCGGAAGCCGGGGCCTCATATTTTTCTGCGCACTCGAGCCATTTCTGAGCGATTTTCTCCCCATTCCGGAACACTTTCCGCTTCCCATTGATCATGTGCACGCTCGCTGCCGCCTTGGCGAGCATGCGGATTTCGGTGGCGTCGTAGTGACGGTTCTGGACGTGTGGATGTCGACCGTGCAAGCCGGCTGCTTGTCGAATGTCCGCAAAAGTACTCTTCTTGATATTAGCGATTTCCTGAAGTCTTTTCGCTGTACAGCCTCGAACTGAGAAATCCAAGGGGTCATAGAGGCCACCTGCACCATTGGGGGGAGGCGGTATCTTTCCCAGTTCCAGCGCCCCCTCCAGGTCGAGCGTCACGCTCCGGCACCACGCCAAGAGCGTCCCGGCCTCCTCGACGTCCCGGTCCAGCACGGCGTTAGGAGTCGACAGACCCGCGTCCAGATTTGTGAGCAGCCTCTCACAGCCCTTGATCCGTGCCAGCATCTCAACCGAGCGGGTCTGGTTGCCCGGGCTTGTGGCCGTGTCCAGGGGCTGGGCCCCGCCGTCGCGGACGGCCTCGCGGAGCGCCCCGCACGCCGCGCGAGCATCGACAAGCGAGTCGCGGGCCGCTCCGATGAGCTCCGGAGCGACCGCCTCGCGGACCTCTTGTTTTGAAAGGGTCTCCAAGACCTCGGCCAGTTCTTCCTTGGACTGGGTGCTGAACTTGATGTGCTTGGCCTGGGCCAGGGCCGCGCGCTCGCGGGCGACCGTGCCGCTCAGGCTCTGGATGCTCATGAGCGCATTGCTCAGATCGATGAGCCCCGCATGCAGGCGGCTCGACGCCGAGGCGGGAGGCTTCGGGGTTCGCTCGGCGGCGGGCAGGTCGGGAGCGGACGACGCAGCACCGGCACCGGACCTGCGAACCGGCTTCGGGTCGATCTTCTTGCGTGGGCTCTTCTTCCGGCCTGTTGGCTTGCCACGAATCCGCTCCGGACGCTTGGACATGGTGCCGCTCCGCTCTTGGGACGAAGGCCATCAGTTCGGTGCGTACACCTGCATCACCTCGTCCCCGCGGTGATTGGTGCTGATCCTTATCTGAGGGACATCGTGCCCAGCGGCACAGCCTACTTCGACCTGATGCGAGGCATCCACCCCCAGAGCCCGCAGCCCCTGTTGGCCTAGGCGTGGGCCGGCCGGCCGAAGCTGGCGCGGCGGGCAAGAACAGGCACCAACCCATACACTCCGCCCCGATGGCTCTTAACCCACGACAGGCATGCGGCGAGCACCCGCCATCGCTGAAGGTATTGGCCATCGATGACCATGTCCCTGGGCAGAAGGTCGGACGCCAGTGGCGGTTTCACAAAGAAATGATTGGTCGCTGGCTCGATGGTGAGGGTGGCGACCCCGGCGCGAGCGGGGACACGGCATGAAGGTCCTCACGAACTCCGGTCATGAGCGGGTCGTGGATGTGCTCCGTCCGCTCATTCCGCAATCAGCCCGCATGGACCTCGCGACCAGCCGATTGTCACTCTTCGCGTTCCAAGAGCTTGGCGATGCGATCAAGAGCCTGGATCGGACTCGGCTGATCCTGAGTTCAGATCTCGAAGCCACGCATGTGCTCGGAACTGACGCCGACCGCCCGCTCAGGAACAAATTGACCGCTCCTTGGCTCGCAGCTGAACTAGCTGCGTGGCTGACGGGGTCCGCCGAAGCCAGGCAGGCCCCCAGCGGCGTGCCCCAAGCCGCTGCGGTGCTGCGAGACAAAGCGGGCTCGCCCACAAGTGCACTGCTCGGGGCGTTCGCCCTGACGACCGACGGTCTTGGACTCGCTCCCGGCAACCCTTTGAGCCTGATTCAGTGCTCGGACACCGTCGAGGAAGCCCAGGCAATCGCCCAATGGTTTGAAACGCAGTGGCAGACTCTCTCGCAGCAAGATGCCCACCAGCACCTTACCGAGTTGCTTGGCCGTTTCACATGGCGACAGCCCGCGCTCTCGGCATACTCCCTCGTGCTTCATCACGTGCTTGGAGCCCGTGGCGATGCTCTTGATGAAGACCAGATTATCAATGCAGCAACCGGCATCCGAAAGACCGTCGTCTGGCGAAAACTCTATAAATTCCAGAGAGATGCAGCCGTTGGAGCGATCGATAAGCTGAATCGATTCGGAGGCTGCATCATCGCCGACAGTGTCGGCCTTGGGAAGACCTTCGAGGCACTGGCGATCATCAAGTACCACGAGCTTCGAAACGACCGGGTACTCGTCCTGTGCCCGAAGCGCCTCCGCGACAACTGGACCCTGTACGCCGCCAATGATCGCCGCAACATCCTCGCTGCAGATCGCTTCAACTACGACGTGATCAACCACACGGATCTTTCCCGCGACGGCGGCATGTCCGGCGACATCGACTTGCAAAACATCAACTGGGGCAACTACGACCTGGTCGTCATCGATGAGTCCCACAACTTCCGGAACAAGAAGAGCCCGCGTCAGGGAGGAGAGACTCGATACGACCGTCTCATGCGCCGCATCATCAAGCAGGGCGTTCGAACACGTGTGCTCATGCTCTCGGCAACCCCAGTCAACAACCGACTTGCCGACCTTCGCAATCAGATCGCATTCGCCACAGAGGGCGACGATACCGCTCTCGCAGACCACGGCATCCCCAGCATAGATTCGACAACTCGTCTCGCTCAGAAGCAGTTCAACAGATGGCTTGAATTGGAGGTGGGGAGCCGCTCGCCCTCAAAGTTGGTTGAAATGCTGGGCTTCGACTATTTCCGCATGCTGGACTTGCTGACGATCGCTCGGTCGCGCCGCCACGTCGAGAAGTACTACGGAACAGCTGAAACGGGTCGCTTCCCCGAGCGTCTCAAGCCGAACAACATCAAGTCCGACATCGACACGCAGGGCGAGTTTCGGTCGATTCGAGAACTCAATCAGGAGATCCGACGCCTCAACCTCGCGGCATACGCGCCGCTGCGCTATGTGCTCACCCACAAGCAGCAGGCGTACGACGAGAAGTACAGCACCCAAGTCGCTGGCGGCAAGGGCTTCTGGCGGCAGGTGGACCGCGAGGAAAGCCTGATACACCTCCTGCGGATCAATGTGCTCAAGCGGCTCGAAAGCTCCATTCACTCGTTCCGGCTAACCATCCAGCGTCAGCTTACGGATGTTGAGTCCATGCTCCGCCGAATCGAAAACCATGAAGAAGACATTGAAGAGCCGAGCATCGAGGACGTAGATGTCGACGATCCAGCATTCGAAAGCCTACTGGTCGGCCGCAAGGTGAAGGTGCTGCTATCCGACGTGGACCTCGTCAAATGGCGACAGGACCTCACTGAAGACCGGAACCGACTCTCCACGCTGGTGTCGGCGGCGCGCCAGGTCACGCCGGAACGCGATGCCAAGCTTCGTGACCTCATGGAGGCCATCCACAGCAAGTGCGAGAACCCAATCAACGACGGCAATCGCAAGGTGCTCGTGTTCACCGCGTTCGCCGACACTGCGGAGTACTTGTTTGAGAATCTCGCGCCGTGGGCGAAGAAGTCCCTCCGGATCGACTCGGCGGTCGTGAGCGGCACCGGGCGCAACAGAACCACGCTCGGGTCAGGCCGCAAGGACTTCACGTCCATCCTCACAGGATTCTCCCCGCGATCGAAGGAGCGGCCGGAGGATCTCGCTCACGAAGGCGACCTCGACCTGCTCATCGGCACGGACTGCATCTCCGAGGGCCAAAACCTCCAGGACTGCGACTGCGTCATCAACTACGACATCCACTGGAACCCCGTCCGCATCATCCAGCGCTTCGGGCGCATCGACCGCCTCGGCTCACAGAATACGCGCATCCAGCTCATCAACTTCTGGCCCAATATGGAGCTGGAGGAGTACATCAACCTTGAGCAGCGTGTCAGCGGCAAGATGGTGCTGCTCGACGTCTCCGCGACCGGCGAGGAGAACCTCATCGAGGCCCAGTCCGGCAATCAGATGAACGATCTGGAGTACCGTCGCACGCAGCTGCTCAAGCTCCAGGATGCTGTCATCGATATGGAGGACCTCTCAACGGGCGTCTCGATCACCGACCTGACGCTCACCGACTTTCGCATCGACCTCGCCGAGTTCATGCGGGGCCACCCGAACCAGATCGAGAACGAGCCGCTCGGCAGCCGCTCCGTCACCATCACAGCCGACGACGACATCGATCCCGGCATCATCTTCTGCCTCCGGGCCGAGGGCGATGCCGCGAAGTTCGTCCCCGAAGCCGGATACCCCCTCGCACCCTACTACCTCGTCCATGTTTGCGATGACGGCACCATCGCCGCGTCCTACACCCAGCTCAAGCAGATCCTCGATCGCCTCAAGCGACTCTGCATGGGCAAGGACCTGCCCGAGGACTCGGCATGGGACCGCTTCAACAAGGCAACCAAGCAGGGCAAGGACATGACCCATGCCCAGCGCCTCCTCGCTGCAGCCGTCCGCTCCATCATCGGCAAGACCGAAGAACGCGCCGTCGCCAGCCTCTTCAAGCCCGGCGGCACGCAGGCCCGCAAGGACGAGTTCGCCGGCACCGATGACTTCGAGGTCGTTGCATACCTCGTCGTCCTCCCACCCGACGGCAAGTCATCGCGCCAGACACCCGGGGGGACCGCATGACCCCAGAAGTCGTCCTCGACGCCCTCCAGCTTCCTGCCCAGGCCCTGATCGCCCACCGCGTACCAAAGACGCTGCTGGTCGAGAACGGTGCGCCCACGGCCGCGGACAAACGCCACATCGACACCGGCATCGAGGAACTTCGCTGGGTCGCCACGCTCAAGCCGACCACCGTCGGTGTCGCGACCTACGCCGATGACACACGCGAAGCGGTCGAGCTCGCCGTCCTGATCCTGCGTTTGCGGGCTAAGGCCAAGCTCGCCCGACTCGTCGAGCTTGTCCACCGCGCTGTGCCGTACCACCTAATGCTGCTCACGCTCCCGGACGGCGGCACCCTACACCTTTCCCTCGCCGACAAGCGATGGTCGCAGAACGAGAAGGGCACGGTCGTCCTTGATGGCGACCTTGTCCAGTGCGACACAGGCTCGTTGACCGACGCCGCCCGCGAAGGGCTCATCGAGTCCCTCGCGCTCGTCCGCCAGCCCCGCTCCAATCTCCACGCCCTCTACCGCGGCTGGATCGACACCGTACTCGCCGCGAAGGCGGCCGCGATCACCGGCGACTTCGTGCCCGCCGCCGACGCCGGCCACGCCCAAGGCCGAGCGTCAGCGCTCGACGCCTGCGCCGACCTCGAAGGCCGCATCGCCTCGATAAGATCCGCGGCCGCCAAGGAGAAACAGCTCGCCCGCCGTGTCGAGCTGAACACGCAACTCAAGACCCTCCGGGGCGAGCTTGAGGCCGCCCGGGCCAAGCTCTGAGCCCGCCAGGCTCTCAGCAGAATCACAGGAACACGACCCGCCATGCCGACCGACAAGCCCACCATCGAGAAGCTCCAGCCCGGCGACGCCGACACCCAGTCCGCGGACGTCGTCACCGAGAACATCGCCCTGCTCAAGGCCCTGTTCCCCGAGCTGGTCACCGAGGGCAAGGACGGGGCGTCGGTGAACGTCGATGTGCTCAAGCAGCTCGTGGGCGACGCGACCGTCACCGACTGCGACGAGAAGTTCGGCCTGAACTGGCACGGCAAGCGCCGCGCCCGCCAGCTCGCGCTCACGCCGAGCACCGGCACGCTCCGCCCCTGCCCCGAGGAGAGCGTGGACTGGGACATCACGCAGAACCTCTTCATCGAGGGCGACAACCTGGAGGTGCTCAAGCTGCTCCAGAAGAGCTACTCGAGTCAGGTCAAACTGATCTACATCGATCCGCCCTACAACACGGGGAAGGACTTTGTCTACAAGGACGACTTCAAGGACAGCATTGCTAATTACAAACGCCTGACTGGACAGATCGACGACGAAGGCAATCCGCTCACCACGAACCGTGAGGCTTCCGGGCGCTTCCACACCGATTGGCTCAGCATGATGCTGCCGCGCCTCAGGCTCGCCCAGCAGTTGCTCACGCGCGACGGTGCAATTTTCGTGTCATGCGACGAGGGCGAGCAGGCCCGGCTTCGACTCGCAATGGACGAGGTGTTCGGCGAGGAGAATTTCGTCGCGGACATGGTGTGGGCGGCCGGCCGAAAGAATGACTCCAGACTCGTCTCGGTGTCGCACGAGTACATCGTGTGCTACGCGCGTGACACGTCACACCTCAAGGAACAGAAGATCGAGTGGCGGCAGCGCAAGAAAGGGCTGGATGACATCTACGGGCAGCACGACCGCCTGAAGCGCAAGCACGGGGATGACCACGCAGCCATGACACGCGGGCTGAAGGCGTGGTACAAGTCGCTAGCTGACGGGCATCCCGCAAAATCGCACAAACACTACAGCCACGTGGATGAGCGAGGGGTGTTCTTTCCTGCTGATATCTCATGGCCGGGGGGCGGAGGCCCTTCGTATGAGGTGCTTCATCCCACAACCAGAAAGCCGGTAAAGACTCCGGCGCGTGGATGGATCACTCCCGATCCAAAGAAGATGGCCAAATGGATTGAAGAGGATCGCGTGCATTTCGGGGACGACGAGTCGAAGGTGCCGTGTCTTAAAGCCTATCTCAGCGATCAGGAATACCAAGCGCCCTACAGCGTGTTCTACCAAGATGGCAGAGCCGCAACGAAGCGTCTCCGTGAACTCATGGGTGCGGACTGCTTCGACTTCCCCAAGGATGAGACGGTTCTTCAAGAGCTAGTGGGGATGATGACGGGCGCACAGGACCTCGTCATGGATTTCTTCGCGGGGTCCGGGACGACAGGGCACGCGGTCATGGCTCAGAACGCTCTTGATGGTGCCGGCAGGCGCTGCGTTCTTGTCCAACTCCCCGAACCTCTCGACCCGGAGAACAAGGCCCAGAAAGCAGGCGCCGAGTACTGCGACACCATCGGCAAACCGCGGAATCTTGCCGAACTGACCAAGGAACGACTTCGACGGGCCGCGGCGAAGATCAGAGACGAGAGTCCGATGTTCACCGGTGACACGGGATTCCGCGTCTTCAAACTGGACTCGTCCAACATCCGCGAGTGGGAGCCGAGCCGAGAGGACATCGCCGAGTCGCTCGAAGCCCATGTGGAGAACCTCCGCACGAACCGCACCGAGCAGGACATCCTCTACGAGCTGCTGCTCAAGCGCGGCCTCGACCTGTGCGTCCCGATCGAGACCAAGGAGATCGCCGGCAAGACCGTCTACTCCATCGGCGCGGGCACGCTCTTCGCCTGCCTCTCCGAGTCCATCACCGCCGCCGAAGGCGAGCCCCTCGCCCTCGGCATCGTCGCCTGGCACCAGGACCTCGACCCCGCCGGCGACACCACCGTCGTCTTCCGCGACAGCGCCTTCGCTGACGATGTGGTCAAGACCAACGTGGCCGCGATCCTTGACCAGAGCGGGCTGAAGAACGTCCGGAGTCTCTAGACCATGCCCGTCCCCGAGTACCCCAAGCTTTATCACATCTGCCATGTGGACCGACTCGCGTCCATCGTGGCCGATGGGTGCTTGTGGAGCGATGCGGAGATCGCCAAGCGGAATCCAGCGGGTACCACGATCGGCATGGGGCAGATCAAGCAAAGACGACTCACGGAACTGGCGCTGACAAGCCATCCAGGCCTACATGTTGGCCAGTGCGTCCCCTTTTACTTCTGTCCCCGCTCGATCATGCTGTACCTGATCTACCGAGCGAACCATGTGGAACTGACGTATCGGGGAGGCCAAGAGCCGATCGTCCACTTGCAGTTCGACCTGCACGCCGTGGTGGAATGGGCGGCAGCGGAAGGCCGCAGATGGGCCTTCACGCTCTCGAACGCTGGCGCGTACTACTTCGAGGATCGCGCTCAAATCGACCAATTGGACGAGCTCAACTGGAACGCAATCGCCACCAATCAGTGGAGCGGCCAAGGCATTCGTCCTTCAGTCAAGGAAGGGAAGCAGGCGGAGTTCCTGATCGAGCAGAGCGTTCCGTGGAGTCTGGTGGAATCGATCGGCGTGCACTCTGATGCGATCTACAGGCGAGCGACCTCCGTATTGCCGCGGGCAGGGCACCGGCCCGAGGTGGCCGTAAGGCGCGAGTGGTATTATTGACAGAGAGAGGCCCGTGATGATCAAGTACACAACAGGTGACATCCTGAACGACCGCGCGGACGCCATCGTCAACACCGTGAACTGCGTCGGTGTGATGGGCCGAGGCATCGCGCTGCAGTTCAAGAAGGCGTGGCCCAAGAACTTCGAGGCCTACGCCGCCGCCTGCAAGCAGGACGAGGTCCGGCCCGGCCGGATGTTCGTGTACGAGACCGGACGGCTCTCCCCGCCTCGGTTCATCATCAACTTCCCGACGAAGCGGCACTGGCGTGGCAAGAGCCGGCTGGAAGACATCGAGAGCGGTCTTCAGGACCTGCGTCGCGTGATCGCCGAGTTGGGGATTGAGTCCATCGCGATACCTCCTCTTGGCAGTGGGCTGGGCGGGCTGGACTGGCCGGAGGTGCGCTCGCGGATCGAGGCCTCCCTCGGCGATCTCGATGTGGAGATCCGAGTCTACGAGCCGAGCGGAGCGCCCCAGGCCGAGAACATGATCCATGTCCGCAAGGTGCCGAACATGACCCCCGGCCGCGCCGCCCTGGTGGCACTGACGCGGCGGTATCTCGGGGGCCTGCTCGATCCATCTGTGTCGCTGCTGGAGGTACACAAGCTGATGTACTTCATGCAGGAAGCAGGTGAGCCCCTGCGGCTGAAGTACAAGAAGGCTCCGTACGGGCCGTACGCCCAGAACCTGCGCCATGTGCTGAATGAGATCGAGGGCCACTTCGTGTCTGGCTATGCCGATGGTGGCGATGCTCCAGACAAGCCTCTGAAACTGGTTCCGGGAGCGGTTGATGAAGCCGAGGGGTTCCTGAGGTCGCACGAAGAGACGAGAGATCGCTTCGAGCGTGTGACGAAGCTCGTAGAAGGCTTCGAGTCGCCCTTCGGCATGGAGTTGTTGTCGACCGTGCACTGGGTGCTGAGGCACGATGGCGGCCCAGCGTCGCTACCGGATCTGATCTCACGTGTGTATGCGTGGGGCGACAGGAAGAAGCGCTTCACGCCTCGGCAGATCGAACTGGCTGCTCGAGCTCTCGCTCGGCATGGTTGGGTTGACTGGGCTCCTGACGAAGATGCGGCATGAAGCTCCACTTCGAGCCCGATCTTGACTACCAGCTGCAGGCCATCGAAGCCGTCTGTGATCTGTTCCGCGGGCAGGAACTCTGCCGCACCGAGTTCACGGTCACCCGCGATCCCACCGATTCGCAGCTGCGAATGGGGTTCTACGAGAGCGACCTCGGCATCGGCAATCGCCTGACGCTGCTGGACGACGAGGTCCACGATAACGTGAAGCAGATCCAGCTCCGCAACGGGCTGGCTGTCTCGGAGTCTCTCTCTTCGAGCGACTTCACGGTGGAGATGGAGACAGGCACCGGCAAGACGTACGTCTACCTCCGGACGATCTTCGAGCTCAACAAGCGCTTCGGCTTCACCAAGTTCGTCATCGTCGTGCCGTCCGTCGCGATCAAGGAGGGTGTCTACAAGTCGCTCCAGATGACCGAAGACCACCTCCGCGGTCTCTACGCGGGCGTGCCATACGACTACTTTCAGTACGACTCCTCGAAAATGGGCCAGGTCCGCAACTTCGCAACCAGCGCCAGCATCCAGATCATGGTGGTGACCGTCGGGGCCATCAACAAGAAGGACGTCAACAACCTCTATAAGGACAGCGAGAAGACCGGTGGCGAGAAGCCCATCGACCTCGTCCGGGCCACCCGCCCCATCATCATCGTGGATGAGCCACAAAGCGTGGATGGGGGCCTATCGGGAGCGGGCAAGAAGGCGCTCGATGAGATGCACCCGCTGTGTACACTCCGGTACTCTGCAACCCATGTGGATAAGCACCACATGCTCTATCGCCTCGATGCGGTGGACGCCTACGAACGGAAACTGGTCAAGCAGATCGAGGTCGCCGCGGCGACCGTTGAGAGCGCGCACAACCGGCCGTTTGTGCGGCGCGTGTCGGTGCAGAACAATCGCAACCTCATCACCGCAAAGGTCGAGTTGGATGTTGAAGCGAGGTCTGGCGTCCAGCGGAAGGAAGTGACCGTTCAGGACGGGGACGACCTCGAACAGACGACCAGCCGGGCCATGTACGCCGACTGCCGCGTTGGCGAGATCCGCGTGGAGCCCGGCAACGAGTTCATGGAGCTGCGCTACTCAGGCGGCGAGAAGTACCTCCGGCCCGGCGAGGCGTGGGGCGATGTAGACCCCATGGCGGTGCAGCGGGAGATGATCCGACGCACGATCAAGGAGCACCTCGATAAGGAGAAGCGTCTCCGGCCACAGGGCATCAAGGTGCTGTCACTGTTCTTTATCGATCAGGTCGATCGATATCGCCAGTTTGACGAGGACGGAAATCCGGTCAAGGGCGAGTATGCGCAGATCTTCGAGGATGAGTACAAGCGCTGGGCGCGCCACCCCGACTACAACACGCTCTTCAAGGAAGTCGACATCGACACGGCGTCCGACGAAGTCCACAACGGCTACTTCTCGATCGACCGAAGGGGTGGTTGGGTTGACACCGAGGAAGGCAACCAGACCGGGCGTGACAACGCTGAGCGGGCGTACAACCTGATCATGAAGGAGAAGGAGAATCTGCTGAGCTTCGAGACGCCGCTGAAGTTCATCTTCTCCCACTCGGCGCTGCGTGAGGGCTGGGACAACCCGAACGTGTTTCAGATCTGCACGCTGCGGGACATCCGTACCGAGCGCGAACGCCGCCAGTCGATCGGCCGAGGTCTTCGTATCTGCGTGAACCAGCACGGGCAGCGCGTGCGTGGTTTTGACGTGAACACGCTCACCGTGATCGCCAATGAGAGCTACGAGAGCTTCGCCGAAAATCTCCAGAAGGAGATCGAGGAGGACACGGGCATCCGCTTCGGCATCGTCGAGAAGCACGAGTTTGCTCGCATCGTCGTCGAGCAGCCCGATGGCTCAATCACGCCACTCGGGGTGGAGCAGTCCAAGGCGCTGTGGCAACACCTCAATGCCGAGGGTTATCTGGATGCCAAGGGTAAGGTGCAGGATTCGCTGCGCAAGGCGCTCAAGGAGGGCACGGTCTTGATTCCGGAGGCCTTCGAGGGCCAGAAAGACCAAATCGAGCAGATCCTCCGCAAGCGTGCTGGCCGCCTGGAAATCAAAGACGCCGACGACCGTCGCCCTGTTCCGATCCGCAAGGAGGTCTTCCTCGGCGAGGACTTCAAGGATCTTTGGGACCGGATCAAGCACAAGACGACTTACCGGGTGCAGTTCGACAATGAAAAGCTGATCGGGTCCTGCACGAAAGCTCTTCGCGATGCGCCCGCAATCCCCCGTTCTCGGCTGCAGTGGCGTAAGGCTGACCTTGCGATCGGCAAGGCTGGCGTCGAAGCGGAGGAGAAGGACGGGGCTGCGTTGGTCGTCCTCGCCGAATCGGACATCGAGTTGCCCGATGTACTGACGGACCTACAGGATCGCACCCGCCTTACCAGAAGGAGCATCCAGCGGATTCTGGCTAGCAGCGACCGTCTGGATGACTTCCTGAAGAACCCCCAAGAGTTCATCGAGCTCGCAGCGGACGCGATTAATCGTTGCAAGCAAATGGCTCTCGTCGATGGCATCAAGTACCAACGCCTCGGAGACGAGCACTACTTCGCACAGGAGCTCTTTGAGAATGAGGAGCTGACCGGCTACCTCCGGAACATGATCGAGGCCAAGAAATCCGTCCACGAGCATGTGGTCTACGACCTCGGCGGCGAGCGGGCGTTTGCAGAAGGACTCGAGAAGAACATCGCCATCAAGGTCTACGCGAAGCTACCCGGTTGGTTTGTCGTACCAACGCCACTCGGCAACTACAACCCCGACTGGGCCGTGCTTGTCCAACACGATGGTGCGGAACGTCTCTACTTCGTGGTCGAGACCAAGAGTTCTGCGCTGCTCTTCGATCCATCCCGCCGTGGCACTGAGAATGCTAAAGTCAGGTGCGGCGAAGAGCACTTCCGCATGCTGGGTGCCGGGGAGCGAGTGTTTGGTTTCGTTGTGGCAGGGTCGATCGACGACTTCATGAACGAGACGACGGGTTGATGCAGATGACGTCAAGCCGCACTCAGCCGCCGCAATCCCCGCGCAAGCCCTCTATTGCGAAAGACCAGCCGTCCACCCAGACCCTGCCGTAAAGCAAATCTGGCATGCTGCCATTGGTCGGCTTGAAGCTTCCTGAGCGGAACCGTTTCTGCATATTGGCAAACCCGATGTTCCGGGACTGCTCAATTCGTAAGGCCCCCGCCCTTGTTGAGTTCATCGTCCATCAAGCAGTTCATACGTTCCACGCCCTCGCGGCCATCGCCTCAATCACGGCGGTCGGGCAGAGATGATCGAGGTAGCGGATGGTGGTCGCGAGGCTGGCGTGTCCGAGCTGTCTTCGGATGACGGCGACGTCGACCCCCTCGGCCCGCAACTCGGCGGCGTGGGCGTGGCGGAAGCCGTGGGCGTGGACGCGGCGGTCGAGGCCGGCGCGGAGGCCGAGGCGCGAAAGCTGGACGCGGACGTAGCTTGCGGAGATCGGCTCGCCGGAGCGGCCGCAGAGGATCCAGCCGTCCGTGCCGTGGCCGAGCGTCTCGCGTGTGTCGAGCCAATCGCGGAGCAGGGCCGCGCCGCCGGGGTCGATGCCGACGGTGCGGGCGCGGCCGCCCTTGGCGTGCAGCACGCGGATCGAGCCCGCGTCGAGATCGAGGTCCTTGACGCGGAGGAGGCGGGCCTCGTTGAGGCGGAGCCCGGCGCGGTAGAGGGCCGCGATGAGGGCGCGGGTGCGGACGCCCGTTGCTGTTGGGCCGCAGGCCGCGAGCAGGGCGCGGACCTCCCCGGGGCGGAGCACCTCGGCGGGGAAGCGCCGAGGGCGGGGTGCTGATTGCGATGGTGTTGGTGGGGTCGGTGGGGGTGGTGCGTCCAAGGGATTCTCCGGCTGCGCGTCTGGTACCAAAGCGCAACCCGGACCTTCCCTCGGGCTCCCCGCATGGATCAAGTCGTGTTGGGGCTGTTGCCGTGGCCGCCGGGATGCGGGGCGTCGATCCCCGGCGGGCGGGCCGCCGTCGTGATGCAGACCCGCACGCCGACGCGCCCGCAGCGGGGACACCCGGACCGGGATGATGTCG
The DNA here is from genome assembly GCA_050485765.1 of Phycisphaerales bacterium. Taxonomy (GTDB): domain Bacteria; phylum Planctomycetota; class Phycisphaerae; order Phycisphaerales; family UBA1924; genus RECY01. Next base: position 103,598 of record JBJHBZ010000005.1, read on the forward strand.
CGATCGGGTCGTCTTCGAGCACGATCGCCAGACCCCCGCGCCCGGCGCAGACCGGGCAGGCGTGCGCGGCGCGCAGCCGGGCCTCGAGGCGGCGCACCCGTCCGCCGAGCGGGGCCCCCATCAGTTGGCCCCTCCCGCGAGCCAGCCGTCGTCTCCCTCGGCGAGGCGCTCGAGCTCGTCGACGCGCCCGGCCAGGTCGTCGAGCTCGATCGCGTCGCGGCTGAAGCGGAGGACCGTGCCCGCCGCCTGCACGCGGGCGGCGTAGGGCGCGGCCGGGTCGACCATGATCCGCGCCAGGGTCTGCACGGCCGCGGCGGCGAGGCGGTGCGAGCCCGCGATCGCCTGCGCGAAGGCCTCGCGCCGCGCGGCCCGGTACGCCCGGGCGAACCGCGGCTCACGCATCCACCGGTGCAGCGTGCGCTCGCCGACGCCAGCGTTGCTGGCGGCGCGGGCGATGGTGGGCTCGGCCAGCAGGGCGATGATCGCCTTCTCCTGGCTGTGGCTGATACCGCCCATGGGCGCGTCGAGCACCTCGACGTCCGCGGGGGCGTCGGCCACGGGCTCGGGGCCGTGCTCGTGATTGGGCTGAGCGCTCATGCCGCGGCTCCAAGGACAATCCCCGGCTGTGCGGGCGAGCCTCGAAAACAGCTGAAAAACAAGGCGAAAATGACTTCCCTTCGGCGCGGTGTCATGGCTGAATGTGCTGCACGGCGGTGGGGCGGGGCGGATGCCCGCCCCCGCGAAACACGGAGACGAGCATGGCCGCAGCACGCGACACGACCATCGAGCGCATCGCCCGCGAGGCGCTGGGCATCCGGACGCTGGCGACCCAGGGCCGCGACGCGGAGGACTTCCACGACGTGGCGGTCTGGACGATCAAGGCCGCGCTGGAGCGCGCGTACGAGGCGGGCCGCAAGGCGGCACCGCCGACGCGCGTCACCTGCCCGGCCTGCGACCGGGACATCGAGATCCGGCCCCTCTGAAGCCCGCTCGTCGCGGGCTTCGCTGTTTCTGGAGCACGAAGGAGTACCGACATGACCAAGAAGGCCACGAAGAAGACCACCACGAAGAAGGCGGCCGCCGCGCCCGCGAAGGCCGCCGCCCAGCGCCGTATGCAAGACGGCGGCAAGGACCCGGTCGCCAAGATCGCCGCGAAGGCCGACCGCATGAGCGGGCTCGACCTGGCGGCCAAGGTCCTCGCCGAGGCGGGCGAGCCGCTGGCGGCCAAGCAGATCGCCGACCGCGTGCTGGCCGCGGGGTGGAAGACCCGCGGCAAGACCCCCGAGGCCACGCTCTACGCCGCCATCGTCCGCGAGATCGCCGCCAAGGGCGACCAGGCGCGGTTCCGCAAAATCGAGCGCGGGCGCTTCGTCGCGGCCGCGTCCCGCTGACGCGAGGATCGGCATCACGCCACCTCCATCCTCACGCCTCGGCCGGTGCCGGGGCGTTCTCTGCGGCCACACCCTGTGCCGCGATGCGCTCGGCCTTCATCCCGGTGAACGCCTCCCATCGCTGGACGATCACGTCGCAGTACGGCGGGTCCAGCTCCATCAGCAGCGCCGTCCGCCCGGTCATCTCGCAGGCGATCAGCGTCGAGCCTGAGCCGCCGAAGAGGTCGAGCACGCGCTCGCCCGGCTTGGAGCTGTACTCGATCGCCTGCTGCGCCAGCTCGACCGGCTTCTCCGTGAGGTGGACCATCCGCTGCGGGCTGACCTTCTTCACGTGCCAGAGGTCGGTCGCGTTGCTCGGGCCGTAGAACTGGTGCCCCGCGCCCTGCTTCCAGCCGTAGAAACAGATCTCGAACGCCCCCATGAAGTCCTTGCGCGTCAGCACCGGGTGCTGCTTGTCCCACACGATCGCCTGCGAGAAGTACAGCCCCGCGTCGGCCAGCGGCCCGGGGTAGTTGCCGAGATTGGCGTAGCCACCCCACACGTAGAACGTCCCGCCCGGCTTGAGGACGCGGGCCAGATTGCCGAACCACGCCGCCAGCAGCCCCTCGAACGCTTCGTCCGACACGAAGTCGTTGGTTAGCGGCCGGTCCTTGGCCCGCATCTTCTTCTGCGTCGGCTTGGCTTTCGAAGGGTGCCGCTCGACATCCAGCTTCTGATGATGCGTGGACTGGAACGAGCTCAGCCCCGCCGCGATGGCGTTGTTGCTGCGGGGCTCGACCTTCACGTTGTACGGCGGGTCTGTGTGCACCAGGTCCACGGGCCCGCCGTCGAGCAGGCGGTCCAGGTCCGTCACGCTGCCGCTGTCGCCGCAGAGCAGGCGGTGGCGGCCGAGGATCCAGAGATCCCCCGCCCGCGTCACCGCCTCGTCCGGCGGCTCGGGGGCCGCGTCGGGATCGGTGAGGCCCTCGGTCCCGGCCGGCGCGAGGATCGCGGCGAGCTCCTCGGGTGCGAAGCCGAGGGACGCGAGGTCGACCTCCGCGAGCTGCAGCGCCTCCAGTTCGATCGGGAGCAGCTCCATGTCCCACGACGCCAGCTCGGCGGTCTTGTTGTCGGCGATGCGGTACGCGCGGGCCTGCTCGGGCGTGAGCCCGCGCGCGACGTGGACCGGGACGGTGCCGAGGCCGAGCTTGTGCGCCGCCTTGAGCCGCGTGTGCCCGGCAAGGACCACGCCGTCCTCGTCCACGACGATCGGCACGCGGAAGCCGAACGCCGCGATGCTCGAGGCCACCGCGTCGACGGCGGGCTCGTTACGCCGGGGATTCCGCTCGTACGGCACGGGCCGCTCGATGGGCCAGAGCTCGATAGCCAACTCGGTGGTGACGGGAGTGGTGGTGATGGGGACGGTGGGCGCGGTGGCGGCATCGGGGTGATCGGGATTGGAACAAATCATCGGGACGCTCCTTGCCAGTGGCGGACGGAGAGACAACTGTGCGCATCGATATATCATATGCCATGCGCGACATAGTGGTATAAGTAATCAATAAACTTATAATCTCGCAACAGCACGCAACCGGTCGCAGCAAGCCGCAGAACCGGGGTACGGTCCGCGGATGTGCGGACGGTTGACGCGAGAGCGCGCACACGATTTGCCCCCGCACCACGATGCATTCAGGACGTGCCCGCTCAACTCGGCCTGTCTCACCTGTTGACTCCACCAAAGGCCAGGCCCCGCGGAAACCTTTGCAGGTGTGCCGCGGGGCCTGAGAGGGATGGGTCTGTGGTGTGTCCTGCGGTCAGCGTCGGCGGCGACGCACGCACGCCGCGAGACCGAGCGCGAGCACGCCGGCGGTGCTCGGCGCGGGGATGACGATCACGAACGCCTGCGTGCCGAGCCCGCTGCCGATGTTCTGGTTGGTCGCGAAACCGGTGATGACGTTGCCGTCGGCCGAGACACCCGTGGCCCGCTCGAGCCACCAATCACCCAGGTCGATGCCCGCGCCACGGACGACGTCTTCGAGCGAGCGCATGCCGTTCTGGGCGTCCCAGATGAACGCTTCAAAGAAGCGGCCCTCATTGGTCGAGGAGCCGACCACGACGCGCCCGTCGGCGGACATGGCGAACGCTTCGGCTTGCCGGACGATGCTGGAGCCGGTGTCGACGAAGCCGAGGATGCCGAGGGATTGGGTGCCGCCGTCGGCGGTCCAGTGATAGGGGGTGGAATAGCTGTTGATGCCGTCGCTGAAGGTGCCGGTGCCGGCGGCCGCAGTGCCGTCGTCGGCGAGCCCGTAGATGCTGGAGACGGTCATGCCGGGGCCGTTGGGGATGATGGTGATGTGGGTGTTGGTTTCGCGGCTGAAGATGCTGGGCCGGACCCCGCCGAGGCTGCCGCCGCTGGAATTGACGCCCATGAGACGGGCATCGCCGGAGATCACGCGGGACTCAGAGAACGCGCCGCCCGGGATGGGATCAACTTGTTCAAAACCGCCGCTTTCTGTCCAGGCGTACGCACGGGAGCCATCGGGAGCGAAGCCCGAGCCCACGACGACGCTCCCGTCGGCGCTGACGCCCCAGGCGCTGCTCTGGTTGGCGACGCCGCCCGCGAAGTCGCCGATGCCGACCATGCCCGTGGCGCTCGTCCAGCGGTAGGACTCGAACGGCGCGGTGCCGGACCACGCCCGCCCCACGACGACCGAGCCGTCCGCGTTGACGGCGGCCGCGGAGCTCCGGTTCTGCCCGCCGGGGAGTTGCCCGAGCCCCGTGATCGCGCTCGATCCGGAACCGGCCCAGGTGTCCCAAAGGATCGCTTCTTCGGGAAGGGTGCTGGGCCCGCGGGTGCTGCCGACGACGTAGCGCCCGTCACGAGAGATCGCGATGCCGTTGGTGACGACGCCGTTGCTCGCGAGGTGCCCGCTGAACTGGATGCTGATGCTGTTGGCACCGGCTTGGGGAATCGCGAAGCCGACCGAGGCGATGGCGGCCCCCGCGATCGCGGCGAAACGTGCGGTGCGGACGGAACTGATTCGTGCGGTCATGTCTCTGATCTCCGTGTGTTCTCGGCGTCGTGTCTCTCTCTCGGGCCTGCGGTCGACGCCATGCGCCGCGGGCATGCTTTCGATCTCTGCCATAGGAGAATCGCTGCCCCGCCTAGACCCAGACGCGCGAAAGAGCGTGAGGCCGTGCCTGTTCACGCCTCCCGCCAGCGACAGGGGAGGGGTCTTTGCCCCACGGCTTCCTGATGCTTTGCCAGATTACAGGCTCGCCAAGAAGGCGTCAAGGATTATTCTCAGAACAATCACAGAACCCTAGGGCATCGGTGCCTTCCCGGGTAAACTCCATCCGGAGACACCCATAGGCTTTCGCGGGGGCTTTCCACGGATCGAGCACCTCATCGGCCGATGCTGGTCGATCCGGCACGCCTCAGGAGGCTGTCGAGGGGTACGGAACGGAACAGAGAGAGCTGTTCGGACAACCTTTGCCCGGCGAGACGGAGCGTGTCAGCGATGCCCAACCTCAGAAAGGCCATGCCCGATCGGACGGAGCCGCCGATCGAGGTGCAGATCGGTGAGGTCGGGCGACAGCTCGCGCAGAGCTTTCAGCGCCTGCTGGACGGCACCGAGAGCCGCCCGAGTGCTCCCAAAGACGTTGCCCGGACCTACGGCATGAACGCGGTCTTCGCACAGCGTCTGGCGGCGGCCCTGAAGCGGACCGATCCCCTGGCGACGCTGCAGCAAATCCCGGGCCCCGAGCCGCTGCGTCGCTTGATCGAGGCGGCGAGGAAAAAGGGCGTGCCGGAGCCACTGCTCGAGCAGGCGACGGCTGCGAACGACGCGTTCCAGCACCTCATCCGCCATGTCGCGGGCGATCGGAGCGGGCTCGACGCGATCATCGCCGCGTGGCTCCCCGAGGCACGGGCACGGATCGACAACGACGCGAAGCAGTCGGCCTACCGCGGGATGCGCCAGCTCAAGGGCATCGCCGCGAACACGGTGTTCTTCACCTGCTTCATCCACCCCAGCGGGCCCGGCCAGCCTCGGCATGATCAGCTCATTCTCCGCGGGCACATGGGGCTGCGCTGCGTCCGACCGGGAGCGCCGCTGACGCTCTCGATCCGCACGGGCTCGACGCGCCCGACGCCGGTGGAATCGATCGGCGGCGTGTCCGTTCGCGAGAACCCGCGGAGCATCCTGATCGACGAGTTCTGCTGCGGACTCCCGCTCGAGCTCTCGTGCCACGAGATCGGTGATGCGGCCGTCTACACCTTCGACTGGGGTGACGCCGTGGGAATCTCCTCGGCCCGCGACATCGTGCTCGGCGAGCTCACCCGCGGCTTTTTCCGCCCGAGCTGCCCGCCGGACAGCCCGCGCCCGCGCAGCGGCGTCACGCACGGGATCAGCGTGCCCGCGGCGGTCTACTTCTTTGACATGATCCTCCACAAAGACGTCTTCCCAGGGCGCGACCCGAAGATGCGCGTGCTGGAGCTCGGGGAGAGCGGGGCGGCCGATCCGAACGACGAGAGCCGTGAGTTTGAGGGCCTGGACACCACAGACACGGTCGACCCCAGGGGCATCGGGTTCCAGCGTCTCCGGACGCAGGATATCCCGAACTATGTCGAGTTGCTGGAGCACGCCTGCCGCAAGCTCGGGTGGAACCCCGCCGAGATGCGGTGCTATCGCACGCGGATCGAGTACCCGATCTTCGGCTCACAAGTGCGCATGGCATTCGACTTGCCCATCGAGGCCGGCTGACCCCGCCTGCGACCCCGGCTGTGCTCATTCTGCACGATCATGAGACATGACCCGCCCCCTCAGGCCGGTCCAGAGTCGGAAATATTCTGCGAATCCGGCTTCAAGCCGCATTGGACGCTCTCGCATGGAAGCGACACCACGACGACTCCGCTGAGCCTCGCACCAGACAGTCCCGCTTTCCGACCTTGGACTTTGTCGCGATCAACTTGCCCACTCTAAAGGCCCAGACCAAGGGCCGCGGTCCCTGCAAGTGAGTATTTAGGAAGCCTCCGCCAGTTGAATCTCGACCCGGTTCGCCCCCTCTGCCTGACGCCTGGACACCCGTCCGGTGAGCCGAAGATTGTCGATCGCATTCCTGACCTGCGATCGCGACCCACCCGCCAGTTCCGCGAGCCTGGACTCGCTCTCTCCGGCGTCCGCGTCATAACGCAACGCCGCCAGGATGGACGCGCGGAGGTCGCCGCGGAAGTCCGCGCGGGTGCGGAGCGATGGGTGTCGCGACATAATCCAGGCGGCCGGGCGGATTGCGTCCTCCTTGAACTCGATGGGCTGCGCCCACAGGCCCCACTTGCGAGACAGAGCGGAGGCACGACGCCGACCGATGTCCGCCAGTTTTTTGCTCTGGCGAGCGCTCTCGAAGAGCGGCTTCGGCGATGCCGCCGGCGAGAGATGCTTGATGACCGACTCAAACTCTCGCGGGTGCGTGCCTTGCTGTGCGGTGTCGAGCAACAGCCCAAGAATCGGCCGGTGCTCCGGCTCCAACTCTTCATCGATCAATCGCTTGAGACGGTGCTTGGCGACCGTGTCGCCGTAGGCGTGCAGCCACGTCGCGGCCACGATGAACAGCCGCGCCATCTTCGGGGTATGGCGCGCCGTGTCCAACAGAAGGCGTTCGAGATCGACATCGCTCGCCTCGTGCGGCGGGACGTTGAACCCCGCGCCGAGGCTTGACCATGTGCCGAGCAGGCTGTCGAGCGTCGTCTCATTCATGCTCGTGCACCTTGAGAGACTCCAGAAGCGTCCTGGCTTCTTCGACCTGATCCGGCCTTGTCCCTTTACTGTCCAGTGAGTCCAGGTACTCGCTCACAAACTCCACGTCGTCCCGGCGGATGCGCATCGCCTGCAGGTCTTCGATGTCCTGGTCACGGCCCGCCAGCACTTTCATGGCAATCAGGTCCGGGCGGCTCGCCGCAGAGACCCGGAGTCGCCCGTACGTGCCGACCAGGATCTTCCGCGTCTCCCAGCCGTCCGGGAGCGCATCGAGGCGAATCTGCGCCTCGCTGTTCAGCCAGGTCGAAGCCAGGCTCATCTCCTCGGCGACCTCGCCCGCCGCCAACTCGACGGCGGACATCGCGTCGGGCGGGATGTAGACCACCACGTCGCAGTCCGTGGTCACGCGGTTGGGGGCAAACACGCCCGTGACCATGCCTGCCGCGCCCCCGACCAGCAGGATCTCGATGTCACAGTGGTATACCAGCCTCTCGCCCAAGCGACGGAGAGCCTGTTCCACAATCGAGGTGTGCATTGAGTGTGCCATGACGATTGTGCATACTGTCGATTTAATCGTACAATATCGACGCTCAAAGTCCAGCTTCTTGTACAGAAATCGGATTCAGCACCTTGTCAAGGATCAGACGGGTCGGAACAGCCGAGCGGCGGCCCCGCTCGCCATGAATTGGGTGCGCTGAAGGCTGTCCGAGCCGTGGAGCCACGGGCCCCCTCCCCCACGAACTCACGCGGTCCATTTGGTCGACCGACACAAAGAAGGCGTCCATGTCGAGGAAGAGGACCAGCAGTTCAGCGGGGGCGGCCATTCCTACAATATACCGTACATTTATTGAATATCAAGGGTCTTGGTTCGGTCCGCGGGATTCCCCTGGCTGTTCGAAGGGTTGATTCGTGGGCCAGCTTTGAAGCTGCGCAGTGCCGCCCCCGCGAGTTCCGCCACCTCGCCATGTGAGAAAACCATGAATGTGTCGATCCGACTGGCGGCAGGAGTCACTAGGCTGCCTTCGCCGATCGCTGAGAGACCGATCTGGTGATCCGTGACACGTCAGCCCAAGGTAGGAGAAAGACACGATGAAGACCCTGACCCTCGCGGCCGCCGCCGCATCGCTGTTCGCCGCCAGCGCGGCCATCGCCAGCCCCGTCACCATGGACTGGTCCACCGTCGGCAACGCCGGCAACGCCGCCGACCCGGCCACCGGCTTCGGCTCGGTGAGTTCGATTATCGCATCGGCACCTACGAGGTCACCAACAGCCAGTACGCCGCGTTTCTGAATGCGGTCGCTTCCAGCGACCCCAACGGGCTCTACAGCACCAACATGGGCTCGGATCCCCGCGGCGGCATCACCCGCTCGGGCTCGGACGGCTCGTACACCTACTCGGTGAAGGCCAACATGGGCGACAAGCCCGTGAACTTCGTGAGCTGGCATGACGCGACCCGCATGGCCAATTGGATGACCAACGGGCAGGGCTCGGGCGGCACCGAGTTTGGCTTCTATACCCTCACCGGCCCGACTTCGATCAGCGCGATCACGCGCGACCTCTCGAACCCCAACCAGGTCTTCATCCCGACCGAGGACGAGTGGTACAAGGCCGCGTACCACCAGCCCGCGTCACAGGGCGGGCCTGGGAGCGGCTATTGGCTGTACGCCACACAGAGCAACAGCGCGCCGACGATCGCAACGGCGACGAGCACGGGCGACGTGGCCAACCCTGGCCCAAACGTCGTGAACTACCTCTTGGGCGCTAACTGGAACGAGCTGAACGGCAACGTGACCACGGTCGGCTCGGCGGGCAGCACGAGCTTCTACGGCGCCTTCGACATGAACGGCAATGTCTGGGAGTGGAACGAGACACTGATCCTTTCTTCCCGCCGCGGCCAACGCGGCGGCGCGTTCGATCTCAACGAGGTCTCCCTGCGGTCATGGAACCGGTTCATCAGCGTCCCGGTGGACGAGAACTCCAGCCTCGGGTTCCGTCTCGCAAGTCCCGTACCGGGGCCGGGGTCGGTGGCGCTCGTGGCCGTTGGAGCACCCTTGCTCGCCCGCCGGCGCAGGTCTTGACCCTCTGCCCTCTCGCTCTTAGTCACCTTCCGCCGCCGAAAGCGGCGGTTTTTTCAACCTCGGGTTTGTGGACGAGTGAACTGTGTGCGCGACTTCGGAGTGCTAAACCAAAGTTTAACCCATCTGTCGCCAATGGTTCATGATGAGGGCGGCGGCGGGAGCAACGCTGCCTAGACAGGATCACGGTGGGTCTCGGACAGATGACAGGCTCCAGTGCGCCGAAGCGGTGGGCTCACAGTTCACCGAGCCGGGTCGCACACGGTCGCCGGTGCGTACTAAGCCTGATAGCTTCTCTGTCGTGCGAGCCCCTTTGCCTCGTAAGCAGCTGCCTGTTTTCTTCGGGTCAGACATCCTGCCAATGACCGCTGGTGCCTAACCACCGATGCAATCATCGCGACATCAAGCATTCTAGTTAGCTCAGAATTTGATCGATTTGTGGAGCATCCGCGTGACACATCCGAATCTTGCCCCGCTGTCACGGCGTTCATTCCTCGGCTATGTCGGAGCGACCGCTGCGGCAGGCTCGATGTTCGGGCTCACTGAGCCTGTTCGCGCCATGAAGCGTGATGGACGAGCGAAGGGCGTCGTCTATGCGACTGACGCATCAGGCCGACGAGCGGGCCTGCCCGGGGTGAAAATTTCCAACGGCTTAACTTTCTCCACGACAGATCACGCGGGCAGGTACAGCATTGATGTGACAGACGACACAACACTCTGGGTCGTGAAGCCACGCGGGTATCGCCCGCTGGCGAACGCGAAGCACCTGCCGCAGTTCTTCCGCCATCATGTCCCGGCGGGTACGCCCGACGACGACTTCATCTTCCCAGGCATCGCCCCCACCGGGGAACTGCCGGCGTCGATGGACTTCGAGCTCGAAGCGGTCGACGAGCCCGATCAGTTCAAGTGCGTGCTCTTCGGCGACCCGCAGCCGTACACCGTTGAGGAGGCGCTTTTCTATTCGCGCGATGCCACCGACGCGTTCGCCGACTTGGAGGGCGTCGCGTTCGGCGTGGGCATGGGTGATCTCGTGGGCGACAACCTCGATCTGCACGCCCTCTACAACGACGCCAACGCAGCGAGCGGGTTCCGCTGGTACAACATCGTCGGGAACCATGACATCGAGTTCATGAGCCCGACTGACGCGCATGCCGACGCGGCGTTCCGGCGGACCTTCGGGCCCTCGACGTACATCTTCCAGCACGCCAGAGCGCACTTCATCGTCTTGAACAATGTCTACTGGAAAGGCTTTGCCGGCCTCCGCCGCGACGGCTGGCCACAGCGGGGCAACTACGAAGGCCGCATCCGGCCTGAGCAGCTCGAGCTCATCCGCCAGTATGTCAAGGATGTCCCCACGAGCGAGGCGATCGTCGTGCTGATGCACATCCCGCTCTTCCCGTTCCAGGGCGAAGACACCGTCCACTCCACGCCGCAGGCGAAGGAACTCTTGGAGATCATCTCGAACCACCCGCACACATTCAGCGCCTCGGGGCACACGCACATCAATCACCACCATGTCGCCGGGCCTGATCGGGGCTACAGCAATGCACACGGCAGACACCACCTGCACCACAATGTCGGGGCGATCTGCGGCAGCTGGTACACCGGCAAGCCCGACCAGCGCGGCATCCCGTATTCCACCCAGCGCGACGGCGTGCCCCGCGGCTACACCCTTGTCGAGTTTGACGGTCCACGATTCACCGTCGGCTATCGCAAACTTGGTGGTCGGCCCGACGAGCAGATGCACATCGATGTCAGTGAAGTCGCCCGCCGCGGCGAGCCGCTTCCCATCAGCGTCAATGTCTTCGACGGCGGCCCACTCTCAACGACCCGCCTCCGCATAGGCAGTCATGGTCCTTGGCGAGCCATGACACAGACGAGCAAGATTGACAACAACTACGCAACGCAACGCGCCGAGAGCCTGGAATGGGCGAACGCAGCGCCTGGGCGGCGAGCGCTCAGCCAGCCAGTCGTCACAGATCATCACTGGACACTCGAAATCGAAACATCCGGACTGACCGAAGGGCTGCACGTGATCGAGGTCGAGACGACCGATGCCTACGGCAAGATCCACACGGGCCGACGGATGATCCGGCTGCAGGACGTTCCCGAGAGCTTCGCCGCTCTCGATGCAAACTCGATCCGCACCCCGCGGACCCAGACCACGCCGTGACGCTTAAAGCCTGATGGATGGCGGCGTCTTGGGCAGAGTGGATTCCAGAGCCGCTCTGACCTCCCGTGTTCAGCGAAGAGGACCGCGCCGTTGAGTGGCATGGGTCTGCGGTCATCGGCCCGTGAACGCGGGCTCGGGGGTCGTCTCGACATGCCCTGGTGCTCTGACGCAACACCCGCCCATCAGCGTTCCTCATTCCGCAGCGCAGGGTTTGTCGGTTTTGTCGGATGTCAGACGAGCACAACACGGATCGGAGAGGCCGCGATGTTCGGCTTCGGCACCGCTTCCCACGACGCCAAGGGTGGGCCAGGGTGGCGGCGGTGGGATCGGTAGTGGCCGTTGGCCCATCGCCCGCCCGTCGTGGACACGGGCCGTCCAGTGGCCACCCCGGCCCAGACGCGATCCGATGCCCGTTCACCCCCTTTGAAGGCCCGATCCCACCCCGATCCGTGCGCGCTGCGCCCGGCGCTGCGCGTTGCTTGAAATCTCCCAAAACACTCGGGAAAACAAGCCCCGGCACGGGGGTTCGATTCCCCCCGGCTCCATTTCCAGACACCGAACGTCGTGATTGGACACGAAGAGACTAAAACCCTTCTGAGCCAGACACTTGCACGATGTTTTCCAACGGGCTCGTCGAGACGGTGACGGGCACGTTTGGACCGTTTTGGACCACCCCACTTGCGCGCCGAGTTGCGCGCAGGGGTGGGAACGACTGCATCACGGCCGCGTGCTCCTGGCGCTCGGTGTGCATGTACCGCTGGGTCGTGGTGATGTCGGCGTGATCGGCCATCCGCTGGGCGAGGCGGGCGTCGCCGGTCTGGCGGGCGATCATCGTTGTGAAGGTGTGACGCAGGCTGTGGAAGCAGGCGATGCCGTCATCGGTCCGCTTGGCGATCCCGGCGGATCGGATGTCCTTGTCGATGGTGTGATGGCTGGGCATCCGGCGGAAGACCCGGGGCGTCATCGCTCGCGGACGGGCCCGAGCCAAGGCCGAGGCGAGTTCGGCCGTGATGTGCTGCGTCCGGCCTTTGCGGTTCTTCGTGGTCGCCGCACGCAACACGATGTGCGGCTCCGCGTCCGCCTCGTGAACATCGGCCCATAGCAGTTGCTTCAGCTCGTTGAAGCGTGCGCCCGTTGTCGCCGCGGTCATGTAGAGCAGTTCCCGCGGGCCGGCGGCCGAGAGCAAGCGGCCGATCTCGTCCAACGTGAACGCCCTGCGGCGGCGCGTGTCTTGCGGCACCACTCGGGCCCGGCGGATCCGCCCCCGGATCGGGTTCTCGTTGAGCCGCCCCTCGTACACCAACCAATCGAGGAAGACGTACCACGCGGTCAGGTACTCGTTCCGCGTCTTGGGCCCGCACCCGAGATCGTTCAGCCACGGCTCAAAGATGGGCTTCTTCACATCCTTGAGCGTTCGCACGGCGCCGTCCTCGATCGGACGCATCAGGTGGATGCGCTTCTTGCGGATGTGCTCGACACCCCGCCCGTCGTGCTTCGCCAGATGCTCCAGGTGCGATTCGATCAGGTCTGGCAGGCTCTCTCGCAACGTCTGCTTTCCACGCCGGAACGCTTCGACACCGACCACCGCCATCCGCGATGCGGCTTGCAACGCGAGACGCTGGTCGGTCTGCCCGGTCGAGACATACCGCCCGTCGATCCACGTGTAATAGTGCTTGCGGCCGGGGCGCTTGGTGATCTTCGATGCGGGCATCAGACATACCCCCGTTGCTGGCAGAGATGGAAGTACGCTTCCACATCGCGGATCGGGAGCAGCACACGCCGACCGATGCAGAGCACGTTCGCGAGCAAGGGCTCGGCCTGGCGTCGGCGATCGAGCGTCTTCTCGCTGATGCCGAGACGGCGGGCGGCCTCCGCTTTCGAGCAGTAGCCTTCGGGACAATGAAATCGTTTCATTTGCCACCTCCCCGAACAATCGGTTTCGGATCCGGTTCACGGACAACGGATCGCTCAGTGAAATCAAGCGTGAAGTAGAGCCGAGCTGGAATGATCCCCTGTTCCGTCATTTCGGGATCTGGACCCACCTGAACCTCGACGACATCCGTAGTTTCTTGACCAAACCAGACACACCCGGGCTGTGCGGTGCAATGAATTACATCTTGAGTGACATACTGGACTTCTTCGGAGGGATGGACGTGCTTCATCGCCCAACGCGCGATGCCCTGCATGAGCTGGTTCACGCTGATCCCGGTTTCGTCAGCAGCTCGCTTGACGGCGTCATAGACATCATCATCAAAGCGAAGCTCAAACCGGGTTTTGCCCTCGTCACGCTGCTTGGGTGGGGATGCGTTCTTTCGTGCCATGCGGAAATCTCCTGGAATGTTTCCGGTTTATATACCGGTACGCATACCAGTGTCAATCAGGTTTCTGATTCGGCATGGTTTTCTGTCCGGTAATACAGCCCGGGGACGGGCCGCCCACGGCCCCCGGCCCCGCCGGGCTTCGCTTCCGGCCGGGGCCGGGGGAGCCGAGCGGGCGTCGCGCGTGTCAACTGTTGACACAAGTAGGCGGATCGCCGATACTCAGGGCATGGCCGAGCGTCAGACCATGAACGTGTCCCTCTCGCCCGAGCAGAAGGCGTTTGTCCGCCGCCAGGTGGGCAGCGGGCGGTTCCGCAACGACAGCGAGGTCATCCGCGAGGGGCTTCGGTTGCTGGAAGATCAGGAACGCCAGCGGCTCATCGAGGAGAAGCTCCTCGAGGCCCTCGACAGCGGGCGGGCGATCCCGGGCGATGCCAGCTTTGGGATTGCCTGCGTGACCGCGTCGAAGCGCGGGCGGGCGAGATCGGCAAGGACCGCCCCGGGCGGCGTCGGGCGTGAGCCTGCCGGTTCGCTTCACGCCCAAGGCCGACGAAGACCTCGTGTACTTATGCTACGCTGAGTCAGATGCTCCACCTCATCCCATTTCGGCGAGCGGCCCGGCTCACTACGCCCACAACTGCACAATCGGCCGTATGTTCAGCAGGTTCTTGCTTGACTGCAAATCGACGACACCACTTTATGACCCAGTTTTATCTTTAAAATTTTGCCAATATAGCAACTGGTCGTCAGATTGTAATATTTAATTTTAATTACAATATATTATATTCTGTTCTCAATTGCATTTTAGATGCATAGCATACAATGACAAATATGAATTGTGTGGCAAGTCGTTGTTTCACCCACAGAGGCCTTTCCGACTGCATCGCGATGCAGTGCTGGCAGCCCAGGCGAGCATCGGACTTGATCATTCAAACGGGTTGGTTACACTCGAAGCGTCCTTCTCGCAGGCCCGCTCCGGGCGTTCTCGCGGCATGACTGGTTGGAGAGCACGCATGGGCCGTGACGCGGAGCATCTGAATTTACTCGCGATGTTTCACTTCATCTATGCCGGTCTCACGGCGCTCTTTTCATCCTTCTTTCTGTTCCATGTCGTCATAGGCGTCATGATCGTCACTGGCGTGCTCGAAGATGAACAAGCCGAGATGCCGATAGAGATCGGATGGCTCTTCGTCATCATGGGCAGCTTCGCGGTGCTCAGCGGCTGGCTCCTGGCGGGCCTCGTGGTCATGAGCGGGATCAGACTTCGCCAACGCCGCTGGTGGCTGTTCTGCATGATCATCGCGGGCGTGCTGTGCGTCATGTTCCCGCTCGGCACCGTGCTCGGCGTGTTCACGATCATCGTCCTGCAGCCCGACCGCGTGCGAGAGATGTTCAAACCCCGGAGCGCGACAGGATTGCCCGAGCCCAGCCCCTGAATCGCGTGCGGCCCCAACGCCGATGAACTTCGCGCGGCCGCCGCGGCACTTCACCCCCGCTGGTGTCGACCACCGAATCCGGAGTTAGACCGGCGGCGCCAGGTCGTGCTGGATCACCAGCGAGGTCGGCATCGCCGGGTAGCGCACGGCGACGCGGTAGCCGAAGAATTCCTCGGCCTTCCATCCCATCCGCTCGTGCACCCGTCCCACCATCGCCGCGAGCTGCGGAACCAGCGGCGTCGCCACGATCGGCGGCGACTGCCCGATCGCCTGCACGCGCTCCGCCATCGGCAGGCGGTCCAGCTCCGTCTCCCCGCCGGGCGCCGGACCGATCGCGAGCTGGCTCAGCATTAACGCCCGCGGCGTGTGCGCAAACGTCAACGAGCGGTGCGCGTAAAAATCGCACAACAACCACTCGGCCGGGATCTGCACCGGCGCGGCGTGCTCGCCGAAGCGGTTGTGCTCGTCGGCGTGGATCGACGCGAACCCGCGGATGCACTCTCCCGAAACCCATGTGTTCAACCCGCCGTTCCCGATCGGACCGGGCGCGAGCTGGTACCGCGTGAACCCGTTGCCGCCGCTGGCGACGAACGCCGGCTCGGGCGTCGAGCAGAACTCAGGCATCAGCATGAGCGGGTCGCCCGTGCGCGACGGATCGATCGGGGCGGCATGGGGACCGCGACGGACCGAGCCGTCGTCGTTGTACGCGAACCGCATCATCAGCGGCACGCTCGCGTCGCTGCGCAGACGCCGCACGTCCATCAGCCCCGTCAGGCTCGCGGTATCAAGCAATTCGGGGTGTTCTGGATTAGGCGCAAGGAAGAACGCCGCCAAGCGCAGGCGGGCCTGGATCCCCCAGATTGACGAGTTGCCCTGGAACGCCATCTTCCGCGTCTGGTGCAGGTGCTCGGTCGGCACGCGGTGCGGGGCCTTACTGGTCAGCACCAGTTCGAGCGTCGAGCGATCCCCGACGTGGACCTCGACCATGCGGTCGAACTGCTCCACGGCGCTGCGAGCCGCGTTCACGCTCCGGCTCGGGGCCCCGCCGGACTCCAGCGCCGAGAGGATCGTGTTCATCCCCGTCGCGCCCGGCAGGTTGGCGATGACCGCGTGCGGATCGGTCACCGTGACGATTTTGCTGATCTTCCAGGCGAGATTCTTATTGATCCGGAAGCGCCGAGCGATCTCCTGCGGGCGGGCCGGGTCGGCGTCCACCGCCACCAGCAGTTCCGTCAACGCCCCCCGCACGCCCTGAAACGCGCGATCCAGCGCGTCATCGAACCGCTCCTCGGCGACGCCCCCGCCGGGGGTCTCCGGGTCGGTTTCCGATGAAGACGCAGCGGTCCGCGACACAGTCATGATCCCAGATCCTACAGAAACGGATTTTGGTCGGCGTACGACACGGACGTCCCACGCGCCCAGTCTACAGCATCGGCACCCCGCGTGCAAATTGACCAGCAATTTTCCCATGGGAAGCTTGACGGGAAGAATCTCCGTCGGTTATCTTGCAGATCGAGCGAGGGCGGACGTGCCCCGCCACCCATCCCGGCCGAGCCTCGGCCCCGCAAAGGAAACCGGAGAGAACCCATGCGCTCCCTGCTCACCATCGCCGCCCTCGGCGCCGCCGCCGCGACCGCCGCGACCGCCGCCGCCACCCCCATCCTGGTCGAGATCCAAGGCGAGGTCTGGGGCAACCAGATCCCCAGCGACATCCTCGGCGGGGTCACACCCGGCGAAGGCGTCACCGTCTCCTTCCTTCTTGACAGCGACGACTTCCTCGACAGCGCCAGCTTCCCCACCCGCGGGTACGCCGTCGACCTCGGCTCGTTCCAGGTCGCCTTCAGCGGCGGCGCCAGCATCGGGCTCGCCCCCGACTTCGCCGGACCCGCTTACTTCGTCGTCCGCGACAACGACCCGGCGGTCGACGGCTTCTTCTTCTCCGTCGGCACCGACTTCCCCACCGGCTTCGACCTCGATCAGGTCGGCTCCTTCGGCAACTTCGCCTTTGACTTCAGCGTGACTTACCTCGGCGACACCCTCGGCTCGCTCGATATCGTGGGCGCTGAGGGCGACTACGACTACAACGGCCTGACTTCCTTCAACATGGGCATCGGTGATGGGCCGTTCGAGTCCGTCCTCGGCATTGACTTCGTCTCGATGTCGATCACCGTGATCCCCGCGCCCTCGTCGGCCGCTTTGCTCGCCCTCGGCGCGTTCGCCGGCGTCCGTCGTCGTCGCTAACACACGCGGCCGAGCTCAGTTCCTGACCCATCCCTCTGAGCCGTGCCGGGCGCCCCCCCCCGCACGGCTCCATGGCTTGCACCACGCCGGGACCCACCGTTTAACCGCAAAACTGGTACGGCACCAGGCGCCGCAGCCGACCGCCGCGCACCCCGACTGGCAGCCGCCGGATGGGCGCGAGGCGGATCTCTACGCCGATCCGCGTCATGCGGGCGCGCAGGCGCCGTATCCGGCAAGCCCGGAGACGTTTTAACAGGATCAGCCCTATCA
>JBJHBZ010000006.1:0-106714 GCA_050485765.1 Phycisphaerales bacterium
GGCCTCTCACCGCCCGAACCGCTGCCGCCGGGCCCGCCGCGACACGCGTCGGCCCGCTGTCGCTTTCCACCCACACCCAAACCGGGTTCGCTCAAGCCGCAACGCCTCATCACCGGGAACGGCACAAACAAACAACGCAACAAGGCACCCCCATGCATTATGTTGCGAGCGCAAAACCAATAGAAACATCGAAAGATAAAATTCTGAGTTCAGCGGCACATTTCCGGATGGAATCCTGCGACTGTTGAAGGATAATAAAGTGAAGAGGGGCGACGCGCCCGGCTGAGGGAGCCGGTCAACGCGCCTGGACTCAGGGCGGCTCGCCCAAGAGGGAACCACTTCGGGCTCGAAACCCGAAGCACAGACATGAGAAGAGGATTGCCATGCGTAGCGTGTTCGCTTTGGCCGCGCTTGTCGCCGCGGCTGGTGTGGCGCATTCCGCCACGATTACGCCCGTCGTCACCGTCAACGGCGCCGGCGCGGAGCCGGGTGTTGGACAGGTATATTCCGCGTTGACGGGCATTGCGCTCGCTAACAACGCGGTCAACGCGGTCGGTGCCGGGGCGTCCGGCCCCGTCGCGGGGCGTGTGAGTGACAGTTACGACCAGATCTGGTTCGACGGCACCGTCGATGTCGCCTTCTCCGCCCTCTACTGGGGGAACACGAACAACCCGATCGGCTCCGCCGACCACAGCTTCGGCGTTACTCAGAACAACGGCCCCGTGAACAATATCTTCGATGCGGGTCCTTCGTTCGGCACGACGCTGGGCCAGGTCTTCACCGGCGTCGGCCCGTTCCCCACCAGCGATGCGCTGCGCTTTGTGGCGCAGAACGCCTCGAGCGGCATCACCGCCAACTCCGACGAGACGCTCAACGCCGGGCGTGACCGGATGATCACGTTCGACATCACCGGGCTCAGCACGCTGCTGGTGAGCGTGCTCGGATTCGGCGGGCAGGACATCGACCTGACCGCCCTGCCCCCGCTCGGACACGGCAAGGGCACGTTCCTGCTCTTCTTCGAGACGGGTAGTGACGACGACTTCCAGGACCTGGTCGTGCTGGTCCACAACGTCCGCAACACCCCGATCATCCCGCTCCCGTCGGCCGCGGGCCTCGGGTTCCTCGGGCTCGCCGGTCTCGCCGCGCGTCGCCGCCGTTGAATTGGATCCGAACTCGTGACCTGACTCGCTCACGATGTACACCGGGCCGGCGCACTGCGCCGGCCCGTTGTTCATTTACAAGGGCTCGGCCGAGATCGCCGGAGCCGGCTTGGATCAGGGGGCCGCTTCGGCGGCTTTTTTGATATCCGCGAGATCCTGAGCGAGGCATCTGCGCATCACACCGCTCATCATCCACGACATCACACCCGACATCAGCTTCGCACCCAGCGAGACCGCACGCCCCTCGGTCCGCATCGAGAGCCGCGACCCAACCCCTTCCGGCATCACCCGAACCATCGACGCAAGCTCCACCCCGCATGAGGTGCAGCCCAGCGTGTAGCTCCGCCCCGGCTCCCAGCCGGTCACCGTCATCTCTTCGGTCGCGTCTTTGCCGAACATGCGCCGCGTCTCGCGGAACCGCGTCCCCACGCCCATCGGGCCCTCGGTCAGCACCTCGATCCGCTCGATCGCGCGGATCACGCTCGGCCACGCCCGCATGTCCGTCATCAGGTCGAACACACGCGCCGCCGGCGCGTCGATCCACTCCGAAACCTCGATCCCCTTCATGCTCGCCCCCCGGCTCTGGCTACCCCCGACACGCGGCACACGCGTATCCTCGAAGCCTATCAGAACCGAGCCCGATCGCGGAGAAGCCGAGATGCCTGCACACGACGCCGCCCCCATCCCCACCCGCACACCGAACCTCCGCGAACTCACCGACGAGTTCCTTGCGACCGAGCACCGCATCCGCCACGGCGGCGGGCCCAAGGCCATCGAACGCCAGCACGCCAAGAACCGCCTCACCGCCCGCGAGCGCGTCGCCAAACTCGTCGATCCGCCCCAGGGCGCCCGGCCCCTCGAGGGCAACGCCGCGATCGAGCAGGAGATCCCGAACTTCCAGGAACTCGCCCTCTGGGCCGCCCACAACATGTACGCCGAGCACGGCGGCGCACCGGGCGCGGGCGTCGTCACAGGCATCGGGCTCGTCCACAACCGCCCGCACATGATCATCGCCAACGACGCGACCGTGAAGGCCGGCGCGTTCTTTCCCATGACCTGCAAGAAGATCATCCGCGCCCAGCACGTCGCGCGGATGGCGCGCCTCCCCCTGCTCTACCTGGTCGACTCCGCCGGCGTCTACCTCCCGCTCCAGGAAGACGTCTTCCCCGACACCGACGACTTCGGGCGCATCTTCTACCTCAACAGCATCATGAGCGCCGAACGCATCCCACAGATCGCCGCGATCATGGGCTTCTGCGTCGCCGGCGGCGGGTACCTGCCCGTCCTGTGCGACACGCTGCTCATGACCGAGGGCTCCGGGCTCTACCTCGCGGGGCAGGCGCTGGTCAAAGCCGCGATCGGGCAGGACGTCTCCGACGAAGAGCTCGGCGGCGCACAGATGCACGCCCAGATCTCCGGCACCATCGACTTCCGCGAGCCCGACGACGAGACCTGCCTCCGCCGCCTCCGCGAACTGGTCAGCAAATACCCCGACCCGCCGCGGCCCAGCGTTCTTGAGCGCGCGCGCACAACCCAGCCCTACAAGCCGGGCGAGTCCGTCTACGACTTCTTCACCGACAAGCCCGGGCAGCAGTACGACGTGCTCGACCTGATCGCGACCATCGTCGACGCGCGCACCGAGCCCGACACCAACGGGCACGAGGCACTTTCGCCCGATTTTGACGAGTACAAAGCCGAGTTCGGGCGCAGCCTCGTCTGCGGGTACGCCCGCGTCGGCGGGCACGCCTGCGGCATCGTCGCCAACCAGGGCAAGCTGACCGAACGCCAGATGCCCGGCGGCAAAACCGGCCCGACCAAAGCCGCCAACATGCCCCGCGTCATCTACGACCACGCCGCCGACAAAGCCGCACGCTTCATCATGGACTGCAACCAGCGCAAGATCCCGCTGATCTTCATCCACGACACCACCGGCTTCATGGTCGGGCGCGACAGCGAGCAATCCGGCATCATCCGCGCCGGCGCAAAAATGGTCAACGCGATGTGCAACAGCGTGGTCCCCAAGATCGTCCTGATCACCGGCTCCAGCTACGGCGCCGGCAACTACGCGATGTGCGGGCGCGCCTTCGAGCCCTTCCTCAGCTTCGCCTGGCCGGGCAGCAAGTGCGCCGTCATGGGTGCGGCCCAAGCCAGCGGCACCCTCGCGATGATCGAAGAACGAAGCCGCGAACGCAAGGGCGAGACCATCGACCCCGAAACCCACGAGGCGATCCTGAACGCCGTCCGCGCCAGCTACAACGAGCAGCAGGACATCCGCCACGGCGCCGCCCGCGGCTGGCTCGACCGCATCATCCAACCCCACGAAACCCGACGCGAACTCATCGCCGCCCTGGAAGCCACGCGAAACTGGGACACGAGCCGGGAGTTCAAGACCGGCGTGCTCCAAACCTGAATCACGGATCCGCGCCCTCTCAAAGCTCGGTGGGACGGGCCTCTGGCCCGTCTCTACCGACGCTCCTGACGGGCATTGGCGCCCACCATCGGTAGCAGGCAAGCCGAACCTACGATCGCCGCGATGACCGACCGCATCCGCATCACCGACGTCGCCCCCCGCGACGGGCTGCAGAACGAAGCCGCCCGGATCCCCACCGAGGCCAAGGCTCGCCTCGTGCGCGCGCTCCTCGCCGCTGGCGTGGACGAGGTCGAAGTCTCCAGCTTTGTCAGCCCCAAATGGATCCCCCAGCTCGGCGACGCCGCGGCGCTGTTCGCCGCCATCGCCCCGGACGCCAAGGCCCACCCCAGGGTGGTGTGCAGCGCGTTGGTGCCGAATGAAAAAGGCGCGCAGGGCGCGATCGAGGTGAACGAAGCTGCGACGCGTGCGCACGGGCTCGATCGGCTCATCCGCAAGCTCAGCGTCTTCACCGCCGCCAGCGAGACTTTCAGCCAGCGCAACACCAACGCGACCATCGCCGAGGCGATCGAGCGGTTCGTCCCCGTCGCGTCGATCGCGCGCGAGCACGGCTTGCGCCTCCGCGGGTACGTGAGCTGCGCGATCCGCTGCCCCTTTGAAGGCGATATCGAGCCGGCGAGCGTCGTCGATGTCGCGGGCAGGCTCATCGACATCGGGTGCGACGAGATCGACCTCGGCGACACCATCGGGGCGGGCACGCCCGAGACCATCGGCACGCTCTGCGAGCGCGTGCGCACCACGCTCGGCGATGACCTGCTGCGCGACCCCGAGCGGTGCACGCTGCATCTGCACGACACATTCGGGCAGGCGACCGCGTGCGCGGTGGAGGCCGCACGGCTCGGCGTGCGATCCTTCGACAGCTCGGCCGGCGGTCTCGGCGGGTGCCCCTACGCCTCCACGCCCGAACGCCGAGCCCCGGGCAACGTCGGCACCAAACCCCTCGTCGCCGCCCTCCGCGCCGCGGGCTACACGGTGCACGTGGACGACGCGAAACTCGCCGAAGCCTCGGCCATCGCGCGAGAGATCGTCGCGAACGCGCGCCCCGCGGAGGGCAAGCCGTGAGCGAGCACGTCCACGCGGAACAGATCGACGGCGTCGCGATCATCGAGCTCCGCCGAGCCGAGCGACGGAACGCGCTGACGCCGGCGATGCTCCGGGCGTTCGAGCACGCCGTGCGCACGCACGCGGCTCAGGACTCGACGCGAGCCATCCTGATCCGGGGCGAGGGCCCGTGCTTCTGCGCCGGGTTCGACCTGTCGCTCTGCGAGCACGACGCCGAGGGCGTCGTGCTCGCAGAGCTGCTGCAAGGGCTCTCGGCGTGCGCGCAAGCGATGCGGGTCTACCCGTCGCCGGTCGTGCTGTGCGCGCACGGCGCAGCGATCGCCGGCGGGTGCGCGCTGCTCGGCGGGGCCGACGTCGTCGTCGCGGATGCCGGCGCCAAGCTCGGGTACCCGGTCGTGACCCTCGGCATCTCACCAGCCGTCAGCGCCCCGTTCCTCGCGCGGAGCGTCGCACACGGCGCCGCCCGCGCCCGCCTGCTGCACCCCAGGCTGATCTCCGGCGCCGACGCCCACGCGATCGGGCTCGTCCACGAACTGACGGACACGCCCGAGCGGGCGCTCGCCGCAGCCGACGCGATCGCGCGCACGATCGCATCCAAACCCGCGACAGCCCTTCGCGCAACGAAGGCGTGGCTCAACGAACTCACGCCGACGGACGACGCCAACGCCGGGCTCGCGGCTTCGCTCGCCCTCGTCGGCGGCGACGAAGAACGCGCGCTCCTCCCCCGCGTCTGGGCGAAAAAGTAAGGAACCCCACCCATGACCACCGAACTCGCCACGCTCGACGTGCAAGGGCGCATCGCCCGTCTCACGCTCAACCGCCCCGAGGCCCGCAACGCGCTCTCGATCGACCTCTTGAGCGCCCTGCGCGCGCACGTCGAGCGCCTGCACACGCTGAGCGAGCAGGACGACCGCCCCACCGTCGTCGTGATGACGGGCGCGGGCAAGGCATTCTGCGCGGGGATGGATCTCAAGGCGGTGCTGGGCGATCCGGCGGCTCCCCCCAAGCTCCTCGGCTCGCTCGCGGAGCTGTGCGTGCGCCTGCGGGCGCTCCCGATGGTGCTGGTCGCGCGGGTCAACGGGGCGGCGATCGGCGGCGGGTGCGGGCTCACGTGCGTCTGCGACGTGAGCGTGACGCACGCCGACGCGAAGCTGGGGTACCCGGAGGTGGACCTGGGCGTCTGCCCCGCGGTCGTCGCGCCCTGGCTGGTGCGCAAGATCGGAGCGGGACGCGCCCGCGCGGTCCTGCTCCGCGGCGGGATCATGAGCGGGACGGCCGCCGCAGCGATCGGGCTCGTGGACGAACTCGTCCCCTCGGCGGACGATCTCGACGCGGCGACGGAGAAGATCGCCACCCGCATGGGCGAGGCCGGGCCCAAGGCGCTGGCGGCGACCAAGGGGCTGCTCAATACGCTGGATGGCTCGCTGGACGAGGCGATGTCCCGGCGCGGGGCCGAGCTCTCGGCGGGGGTGCTGGCGGATCCCAACGTCCGCGCCGGATTGGCCGAGCGGTTCCGTTAGAACCGCGATCCGCATGAAGCCAACCAATAAAGGTCGAATCTATCCGCTTTATCCGGTGTTCTCGTCGTGATCTCGGGTCCGGGGATGTGTTCGGGCATATACTGGGGCTCCGAGCGAGCCGGGCCGATCGCGGCCGTTTTGTACGAGGCTCGAACGGCGATCGGGGCATCCATCGGCCCCTCGCCACGAACGCTGGCCCGAAGATGAAGGTGTGCATGACCACGGATCCGTTCCCGATCCAGCGCGATCTCACCCCGGACGCCCCAGGCGTCGTCGTCGTCCAGATGGTGCAGGACGGCCGCCCGGTCGTTGTGCTGGATGAAGACCTGATTCGCCGCCTCGAAGCGACATTCGCCTCGGTGCCGGGCGATGCCCGAGGGTTGATCCTCGCTTCGGCCGCCCCGCGGGCGTTTGTCGCCGGGGCCGACCTGAAGTCGATCCAAGTCATGTCAGACGAGGAACTCCGGCGGTATCTCGAATACGGCTCCCGTGTGTTCGCGATGCTCACCGAGCTGCCGATGCCCACCGTTGCGGCGATCCATGGGGCGGCTTTAGGTGGCGGGCTGGAGCTCGCGATGCACTGCGACGGGATCGTCGCCTGCCCGCCCGCGCCGACGGAGGAAGGGCAGCCGGGTCGGCCGTACATGCTCGGGCTGCCCGAAGCTGGGCTTGGGATCTGTCCGGGGTGGGGTGGGACGAACCTGCTCCCGGCCCGGATGAACCCGGGCGACGCGATCCGTCGCACCGCGACCGGCAAGCCGATGACGGTCGAGGACGCGAGCAAGGCCGGGATGTTTGATGCGGTGGCGCCGGATCTGAAGAGCTTGCTCACCACCGCGGCCGGGTGGGCTGTCTCGCAGGCGAGTCCCGAGCGCGACGGCGAGCCGAGCCGATGCGTCTCGCGAAAACACGGTCAAGCCAAGATTCTTGCGGCGCTCGACGCGGTGCGAGAGGAACTCGTGCCCGCTTCGGGCAAGGGCACACCCGCGGCGGCCGCGGTGGTGGAAGCGATCGACGCGGGCTTGTCCCAAGGGTGGCAGGCGGGGCTGTCGAGCGAGCGCGAATCGCTGATCCGCCTCCGGCACACGCCGGAGGCGAAGGCGGCGATCGAGGCGTTCTTTGCCAAGAGCGCCAGGAAATAGTCGAGAGATGGAACGGACACGCACGCCGCTATTGGCGTGACAGGACACGGGGATCGGGCGTGCCGCCGAAGCCGAAGTCGGCGGCGTGAGAGACAACCAAGGGCCGAGGCTCGGCCCGACGCGCACGGCGGCCCCGCCGCCCGCGCCCAACCACGAGGAGGCCCGCGATGGCGGCTGATCTCAAGAAGCTCAAGGGTGTGTCGGCCAAGGACGCGGCGCTCGTCGCCGAGGCGGAAAGCCTGATGGGGTCCGAGCCCGAGTCGATGGGGTTCATCAAGAACATGTTCTGGGGACGCGTCCGCGAGGACCTGGTCTTCCCCTATCCCGAGTCGACCCCGGAAGAGACCGCCGCGTGCGATCAGCTCCTCGCCCGCCTGCAGGACTACCTCCAGAACGAGCACCCCGCCCTCCAGATCGACCGCGACGAGGAGACGCCGGACTGGGTCATCAAGCGCCTGTTCGAGCTCGGCGTGCTCGGCATGACCATCCCCAAGGAGCA
Organism: Phycisphaerales bacterium; assembly: GCA_050485765.1. Lineage (GTDB taxonomy): Bacteria > Planctomycetota > Phycisphaerae > Phycisphaerales > UBA1924 > RECY01. Next base: position 7,812 of record JBJHBZ010000006.1, read on the forward strand.
CGGCGGGCTCGGGCTGGGCATCACCAGCTACAACCGCGTGCTCGAGATGATCGGCATGTACTGCGGCTCGACGGCCGTCATCGTCAGCGCCCACCAGTCGATCGGGTGCAAGGCCGTCATGCTCTTCGGCACCGAAGAGCAGAAGAAGAAGTGGCTCCCCCACCTCGCCAAGGACTGGCTCAGCGCCTTCTGCCTCAGCGAGCCCAACGTCGGGTGCGACGCCGGCGGGCAGGAAACCACCTGCACCGTCAGCGAAGACGGCAAGTTCTACATCCTCAACGGCGAGAAAAAATGGGCGACCAGCGCCGCCCTCAGCAGCCTGTTCACTGTCATGTGCAAGCAGGAGATGCCCAACGGGAAGAAGGCGGTCTCGGCCGTCGTCTGCACGCCCGACATGGAAGGCATCCACGTCTTCAGCAAGAACCGAAGCAAGTGCGGCATCCGCGGCACGTGGCAGGGACGCATCACCTTCACCAACGTCCGCGTCCCCCGCGAAAACCTGCTCTACCAGGAAGGCAAGGGCCTCCAGGTCGCGCTCACCTGTCTGAACTACGGGCGATGCACGCTCAGCGCCGGCATGCTCGGCGGGGCGCGTCGCGCGATGGACCAGGGGATCAAGTGGGCCCGCACGCGGTACCAGTTCAAGCAGCCCCTGGCGGACTTTGAAGCCGTCAAGATGCGTTCCGCCCGCATGGCGGCGTACGTCTACGCGATGGACGCGATGCTCTACATGACCACCGGCATGCTCGACCGCCACGACGAGGACCACCGCGTCGAAACCGCGATCTGCAAGGCGTTCTGCTCCGAACGCGGGTGGGACGTGGTCAACGACGCGATGCAGATCATGGGCGGCGAGAGCTACATGACCGAGAACGAGATCGAGCGCATCTTCCGCGATTCGCGCATCAATCTCATCGTCGAGGGTTCGAACGACATCATGCTCCCCTTCGTGTTCGGCTACGGCGGCAAGAAGCTGGCCGAGGAGCACATGCTCCCGATCCGCGAGATGGCGAAGAAGCCGGCGAACTGGTTCAAGCCCGCGTTCATCAAGGCCGCCGTCCCGCTGGGAACGGAGGTCTTCCTGGGCATCCGGCGTCGCGCGCCGCGGGTGCAGAGCGTCCACCCGAGCCTCCGCCCGCACGCGGACCGCCTGGGGCGTCTGATCAGCGAGCACACATACCAGTTCAAGCAGATGGGCAAGAAGTACGAGGGCGAGCTGCTCGGGCTCCAGACGATCCAGACGCGCATCGCCGAGGTCGCCGTCTGGCTGCACGGGTGGGTGTGCGCGCTGAGCAAGCTCGACCAGCAGGTGCGCAAGGGCGAATCGGGCCCGGAGTTCGAGCGCGACAAGGCCGCCGCGCTGCACTTCTTCGACATCGCCGAGACCAACTGCCACCAGAAGTGGCGCGAGTTGTACGAATCGGCGGACGGCACGATGCGTCAAGCCGCCGAGGCCGCGTACGCCTTCAGCGACACCCAGCCCAACAGCGAGTTCGTCATCCCCGAGTCGTCGCCGGTCGCCAAGGGCACCGGGCGCAAACCCAAGCAAGAAGGCATCAAGCAGTTCCCGGGCGACCGCGTGCGGTCGGGCGCGGGGGCCTCGGCCTGAACGAGCGTGCCCGGACGGGGCAAACACACCCCGGACGGGCCTGACGACGACAACCCGGAGGCGGGCGATCCCGCCCGCCTTCGGCTACCCTACAGGTCCGCAAGACCCGCCACGGCGAGGCCCACCGCCCCGCCCACGGTCGGGGTGCCGACCGGTTTTCGACCCCCCGCCCGCCAGCGGTTCACGCCGACTCGCGGAAGGACGGAGCAGCAGATGCCGAGAAAGACCGTCTACACGGCCGAGATCGACTTCCTCCAGATCCTCGACGAGGAGGGAAACTTCGACGAGTCCGAGGGGCTCGAGAACGGGCAACCGATCCTCTCCGATGAGCAGGTCGCGTACCTCTACGAGCAGATGTCGATCTGCCGCCACCTCGACGAGGTCGCGTTCAAGCTCCAACGCTCCGGGCGCATGGGCACCTACCCGCAGAACAAGGGGCAGGAGGCGAACGCCGTCGGCAGCGCGCTGGCGATGAAAAAAGGCGAGGACTGGCTCGTCTCGGCCTACCGCGAGAACGCCGCCCTGTTCATGCACGGGCTCCCCATGCACAACGTGCTCGTCTACTGGATGGGCGACGAACGCGGGAGCAAGGTGCCCGACGACGTGCTCGTGACCCCGCTGAGCGTGCCGATCGGCACGCACATGATCCACGCCGCCGGCATCGCCTGGGGCATGAAGCTCCGCGGCGACCGCGACCGCGCCGTCATCACCTACTTCGGCGACGGCGCCACCAGCGAGGGCGACTTCCACAGCGCCATGAACTTCAGCAGCACGCTGAAGGTCCCGCTGGTCATCTTCTGCCAGAACAATCAATGGGCGATCAGCGTCCCCCGCGAAGAGCAGATGGCCTCCGAGACGGTCGCGCAGAAAGCGATCGCCTACGGCATGCCGACGATCCAGGTCGACGGCAACGACATCTTCGCGGTCTACAAGGCGACCAAGGAGGCCCGCGAGCGCGCGGTCGCCGGCGACGGGCCGACCTTCATCGAGGGCGTCACCTACCGACTCGCCGACCACACTACCGCCGACGACGCACGCCGGTACCGCAGCCCGGAAGAGGTCCAGGCCTGGCTCGACAAGGACCCGCTCATCCGCACGCGGAAGTACATGGTCGCCCGCGGGTTCTGGAACGACGAGAAGCAGACTGAGCTCGAAGCCAGGGCCAAGCGGATCGTGAAAGAGGTCGTCGCGGCGGCCGAAGGGATCGAGAAGCCCTCCCCGAACGATTTCTTCGACTACATGTACGCCGAGCTGCCCGACGAGCTGAAACGTCAACGCGACACGATGCGCACCAGCAGCCTGGGACAGGATCCCTCGCAGGTCGGGCTGCGGGCGGAGGGGCAGCGGGTCTAGGCGGTCGCCCCGCCCGGGGATGGAGCAAGCGCCGTGCTGATCAAGATCAAGGACAACAAGGGCATCGAACGCTGGGTGAACCCGTCGTACATCCGGGTCGTCCGCGGGAAGAAGGCCGTCACGGAGATCTGGGTGCAAGGACAAGCGACGCCGATCCTGGTGACGTTCTCGGCGGACGAGGTCGCCGCCGTGGTGAACGCCGCCGGCGCGAGCGACCCACCGATCCTCCCCGACGCCCCGCTCGCCGACGACGGCACGGCCGCCTTCCTGACCCTCCTTTCCTGACCTGCAGTTCCTGAACCACCCACTCCGAGCCCGAGAGAGACAGCCCGGCACGAGACGCGAGACACAGACGCGGAACCGAACATCACCAACGCCCGCCGACCGAGGCGCGGGCGAACGACCGAGCGAGCACAACCCATGGCAAAGATGAACCTGGTGCAAGCGATCAACTCGACACTCGCCTACGAGATGGAGCGCGACCCGCGCATCGTCATCCTCGGCGAGGACGTCGGGGTCAACGGCGGCGTCTTCCGCGTCACCGACGGGCTGGCGGCCAAGTTCGGCTCCGAGCGCGTCCAGAACACGCCGCTCGACGAGTCCGGCATCATGGGCATCGCGATCGGGCTCGCCCTCGGCGGCATGATCGCCGTCCCCGAGATCCAGTTCGAGGGGTTCCTCGGGCCGGCGTACGACCAGCTCGTCAACCACGCCGGGCGCATGCGCACCCGCAGCCGCGGGCGGTTCACCGTGCCGATGACCGTCCGCGTCCCCGTCGGCGGCGGCATCCACGCCCCCGAGCTCCACTCGGACTCCCCCGAGGCGATCTACGCCCATCACCCGGGGCTCAAGGTCGTCATGCCCTGCACGCCGTACGACGCGAAGGGCCTGCTGCTCAGCGCCCTCCGCGACCCGGACCCGGTCGTCTTCTTTGAGCCCAAGCGCGTCTACCGCAGCTTCGTCGAGGAAGTCCCGGAGGAGGAGTACCTGATCCCGATCGGCGAGGCGAAGGTCGTCAGCGAGGGCGAGGACATCACGGTCGTGACCTGGGGCGCGCCGGTCTTCCAGGCGCTCGAGGCGATGGACCAGCTCCCCGACGACGTCAGCGTCGAGCTGATCGACCTGCGCACGTGCTATCCGATCGACATCGACACGATCGCCGCGAGCGTGGAGAAGACCGGGCGCTGCGTCGTCGTCCACGAAGCACCGAAGACCGCCGGGCTCGGGGCGGAGATCTCGGCCCTCATCCAGGAACGCTGCTTCCTGCACCTCGAGGCCCCGGTGCAGCGCGTCACGGGCTTCGACACGATCATGCCCTACTACAAGCTCGAACTCGAGTACCTGCCCGAAGCCCCGCGGATCAAGAAGAGCATCCAGGAGTGCCTGGCGTACTGACGCCCCCGTGGCGCGGGCGTCCCGCCCGCGCATCACTTGCACCGACCCCATCGATCGCCACAACCCATCACCGCCCCGCGACCGCGAGCGCACCGGTGAACGCAGACTGAGAGCACACATGGCCGGCAAAGTTTCCAGCGATCCGAACGTCTTTCTCCTCCCGGACATCGGCGAAGGCCTGACCGAGGCCGAGCTGGTCAAGTGGCTCGTCAAGCCCGGCGACACCGTCGAGGCGACCGACGCGCTCGCCGAGGTCGAGACCGACAAGGCGCTGAGCGAAGTGACCAGCCCGCGCGACGGCGTCATCAAGGCCGTCCACGGCGAGCCGGGCGAGATGGTCAAGGTCGGCGCGGTCTTTGTCGAATTCGAAGGCGACGGCTCGTCCTCTGCCGCGAGCGATGACAGCGACCACGCCGACGCGCACGCCGCCGAGGAACGCGAGGACGCGGGCACGGTCGTCGGGCAGATGTCCGGCGAGATGCCCGGGCTGAGCAAGGACGGCAAGGCCCTCGCGACCCCCGCCGTCCGGCGCTTCGCACGCGACCTCGGCGTCGATCTCGACCGCGTCCAGGGCACCGGCATCGGCGGACGCATCACCAAGCGCGACGTCGAAACCTTCGCCAACTCCGGCGGCAGCGCCGGCGCGAAGACCAAGCCCGCGCCGAGCGCCTCCTCCCACGCCGCACCGGCATCGCGCCCGTCCCCCGCCGCCGAGACGCGACGCCCGCTCCCCAGCGCCGGCGCCGCCCCGCGCCCGCAGTTCCAGCCCCCGCAGCCCGCGTACCAGCCGCAGCCGATGGCGCAGCACGCGCCCGCCTACGGCGCGCCGATGATGCCCCAGTACCCCGGCATGATGCCGATGGTCATGGTCCCCACGCCCTACGGCTACATGCCGATGCCCGCGATGCCCATGCCGGGCTACGGCGCGCCCCAGGGCGGCGGCCTGCCCTACGCCCCGGGCTACGCCGGTCCCGCCGCCCCGCGACCGATCCCCGCCCCCGCCCAGCAGGCCGACCTCGCCGGGCAGCACACCGCCAGCATCCCTTTCCGCGGGGTGCGCCGCACCATCGCCCAGCGCCTCCGCGCCAGCGTCGATACCGCCGTTCACTTCACCGTCGTCGATGAAGCCGACGTCACCGCGCTCGACGCCCTCCGCCGACAGATGAGCGAAGCGACCGGCGTGAAGCTCAGCTTCCTCCCCTTCGTCTGCGCCGCCGTCTCCCGCTCGCTCTCGGCCCGCCTCGGCGGGCGCTTCGGCGCGCTCAACGCGACCGTCGACGACGACAAGGGCGAGATCGTCCAGTACGCCGCCGTCCACCTCGGCATCGCGACCGACACCGACTCGGGGCTCATGGTCCCCGTCCTCCCGGACGCCGACCAGCTCGGGCCCGTCGAACTCGCCGGCGCGATCGCCGACACCGCCAAAGCCGCGCGCGATCGCTCGATCGCCCGCGAACGCCTCAGCGGCAGCACGTTCACGATCAGCAACGTCGGCTCCCACGCCGGCAAGTTCGCCACACCCGTCATCAACTACCCCGAAGTCGCGATCCTCGCGGTCGGCAAGGTCTACGACGGCGTCGTGGTTCAGAACGGGCAGCCGGCCGTCGGCAAGGTCATGCCCCTGAGCCTCGCCTGCGACCACCGCGTCGTCGACGGTGCGACGGCGGCCCTCTGCCTCGCGGAGATCGTGCAAAGCCTGCAAGACGCGGCGTTCTAAGCAACCCCCGTGACACGGGCGTCCCGCCCGTGCACTCCCTTCCCGACACTCACACCCCCGACGCGAGCTGCCACGCGTACACCACTGCGAACGCCGCCCAGAGCCAGACGCACGCGAGGCTCGCCCGGCGCATCGCTCGCCCCGGGCGGTGCTCGGGTGGCATGCTCGCGCTGTGCATCGCCCGATGGTTGAACGCCGCCAGCACCGGTGTCCCGACGAACGAGATCGTCGTCGCCATGTGGACCAGCGGCACCAGCGAGTGGCGGGCCGTGTAGATAATCGTGATCGCGCCCAGGCTGATCAGCAGCGCAAAGCCCCAGTAAAGACGTGTGCGCACGGGCGGGCGCTCGCGCCCGAGCGCGACGGCCGCCAGCGTTTGTGCCGTCCGCGGGAGCGCGTCGAAGACCGTCAGCGTCGTGGAAATCATGACCGCCGACGCCGCGACCGCGATCACGGGACGCACCCACGCCCCGATCGCCTCGGCATAAAGATCAAAGAGCTGGGCGACGAACGGGGCCGAGCCCTCGGGCGTCTCGATCCCGCGCTGGTGCATGAGCACCGCGCCGAGCAGCAGGAAGCTGCACGCGGTCACGGCGCAGAGCGCGTACCCGATGTCGAAGTCCGCTCGGCACTGGCGGCGCGTGGGGGTGTGCCCGGTCTGTCTCGCTCGGTCGAGCGTCCAGAGCGAGTGCCAGACGGTGATGTCCAGCGGGGCCGGCATCCACCCGACGAGCCCGACCACAAACGGCAGCGCCGCCAGCCCCAGCCCCGCCGGCACGATCAGCGCCGCGTCCCAATCCAGCTTCGGCAGCACCGAGCACGCCGCGACGAGCGTCGCGACCAGAAGCAGCACCATCAGCACCTTGAGCAGCGCGTCGAGCCACCGAAACCCGCCGCACGCGACCGTCAGCGCCGCAAGCGCGAGCAGCCCCGTCGCGATCGCAACGACGCTGACACTCTCGAGCCCGAGGGAGGTCCGGACAACGGCGGCCGTCACCATCGTCACTGCCGCCAGGATCGTGAACGACGTCCCGATCGCGATCAGCGCGAACAGCCCGAGCGCGTGCCGCCCCTGGTCGCGGTAGGCCTCGATCAGCGACCGCCCCGTCGCGGCGGCGTAGCGCGGACCGAAGACCATCGCAGGGTACTTCGCCGCGTGCGCCAGAAGCACCACCGGGAGCAGCCACAGCCCGAAGAGCGCCCCCGCACGCGTCGATTGCACGAGATGGCTCACCCCGATCGCCGCCCCGGCGAACAGGATCCCCGGGCCGACGGCTTTCCAGAACGAACGCGCCACCCGCACCTCGTCTCAACGACACACGCCCGCACCGAAACCGCGCCGGAAAGATCAGCCTACAGCGGGCGGCGCGCCGTTGCGAGCGTGCGCAGGCTCCAGCGCCCGCACCAGCGTCACCTTCGTATACACGTGCTGGAAGCCCATGCGCAGCGCGTTGCGCTCGGTCGCGACGCCGGGGTGGGCGTGGATGCAGACCAGTTCGCACCCGGCGTCGGCGCACGCTTGCAAACGGGCGGCGATGAGCGCCTGCTGCACGCCCCGTCGCCGGTAGCCGGGCAGGACGCTGACGCCGAAGAAGCAGGCGATCGGCGTCGGGCGGCCGCTCTCATCGGGCACGTCGGTCGCGAGCTCCATCGCGCCCGCGCCCACGATCTGTCCGTCGCTGAACGCCGCGACGTTCACCGTCCGCGGGTGGCGGAGGCACCGGAGCCCCACCTCCAGGTCGGACGCCAGCGGGGCGTCCTGCCCTTCGGGCACGAACCCGCTCATCGAGGCGAGCAGGAACGCGCGGTCCGCCGCCTCATCCCCCGGCTCGTGCCGCCGGATCTCGATCGACGGGTCCAGCGGCACCGTCGTCCGTTGCGAGCAGTCCTCCCCCGCCTCGACCCGGGCCGCGAAGACCATCTCGAAATCCTTCAGCAGGAACCCCCGCCCGCGAAGCCCGGCGATCAGGCTCTGGTGCGCGAAGGGCGCGACCTCGATCGCCGCGGGCACGCCCCGGTCGCGGTAGAACGCCACGAGCCGGTCGAGCTCCTCGCTCGCCACCGGCCCCCGCAGCCCGAGCCCCGAGGCCTGGTTGGACCAACTCCCCGCCCCGCTGAAGGCCATCGTCCCGCCCGCGATCGCCTCGTGCTCGAGCGCGATCTCCGCGACGCCGCGAGCCTGGCGCCACTCCTCGAGCAAGGCGACCGCTCGCGGGTCAATCGCTTTTTGTTTGGAATGGTTCATCTCGTATCTCTACGAGAAATGTACCTGAACCGCCTTTCAGACACGCCTTCGCCCGGCCCGCTGCTTTTCACCCTTTCATCCGGATGATCGGATGAAAGCAGCCCGCCGGGCGTCTAGGCTTCTCCCAGACCGCCAGCACGGCTCACGGATCGGGCCCGGGCGGAGGAGGTCGGACCTTGCCGAGTCGATTGCTGGCCGAACTGGATCGCCGCGTGCTCGTCTTCGACGGCGCCATGGGCACGTCGCTCTACGCGCGCGACCTGACGGTCGAGGGCGACTACTGCGGGTGCGAAAACTGCACGGACATCCTGGTGCGCACGCGCCCGGACGTGGTGCGGGAGATCCACGAGTCGTTCCTGGAAGCCGGGGCGGACATCCTGGAGACGGACTCGTTCGGAGCCGCGAAGCACACCCTGGGGGAGTTCGATCTTCAGGACGAGTGCTTCACGCTGAGCAAGACGGCCGCCGAGATCGCGCGGGCGGCGGCCGACAAGTTCTCGACCAAGGACAAGCCCCGCTTTGTCGCCGGCTCGATGGGCCCGGGGACCAAGCTCATCACGCTCGACCAGATCTCGTGGGACCGGATGCTCGAGAGCTACCGCGAGTCGGCCCGCGGGCTGATCGCCGGCGGGGCCGACGCGATCATCCTCGAAACCTGCCAGGATCTCTTGCAGGTCAAGTGCGCGATCAACGCGATCCTGCGCGCGCTCGACGACGAGGGCAAGGGACCTGAGGACGTCCCGATCTTTGTTTCGGTGACGATCGAGCAAACCGGAACGATGCTGGTCGGCACGTCGATCGAAGCGGCGGCGGCGGCGCTGCGCCACTACCCGATCGCCTCGCTCGGGCTCAACTGCGCGACCGGGCCGACGGAGATGGGTGAGCACGTCCATTACCTGTGCAAGCACTGGGATCGGCACGTGTCGGTGATCCCGAACGCCGGGCTGCCGGTGCTGGTGGAGGGCCGAACGGAGTACCCGCTGGCGGCCGAACCGTTCGCGGAGGCGATGGCGAAGTTCGTCGGCGAGCACGGCGTGCGCCTCGTCGGCGGGTGCTGCGGAACGACGCCGACGCACGTGCGACGCCTCGTCGAACGACTTGCGACCGTCATGCCCGCGGAACGGACGATCACACCGCCCGCGCCCGCGACGACCAGCCTCTACAGCCCCACCGAGCACCGGCAGGACAACTCGTTCCTGATCGTCGGCGAGCGCTGCAACGCCAGCGGCTCGCGCAAGTTCAAGCGCCTGCTCGAAGAAGAGGACTGGGACAGCATCGTCAGCCTCGCGCGGGAGCAGGTCCGCGACGGCTCGCACGTGCTGGACATCAACGTCGACTACGCCGGGCGCGACAACGCGCGGGACATGGCGGAGGTGGTTAAGCGTCTGTCGCGCCAGGTCGACGCGCCGCTGATGATCGACTCGACGCAGGTCGCGACGATCGAGGCCGGGCTGCGCCACGCCGGCGGCAAGTGCGTCATCAACAGCGCCAACTTCGAGGACGGCGACAAGAAATTCGACGAGATCTGTCGGCTCGCGAAGATCTACAACGCGGCCCTGGTCATCGGCAGCATCGACGAGGACCCCGAAGCCGCGATGGCGCGCACCGCCGAGCGCAAGCACGCGATCGCACGGCGCGCCTACGACCGCGCCGTGCAGACGCACGGACTCGATCCGGCCGACCTGTTCTTCGACCCGCTCGTCCTCCCGATCTCCACCGGCATGGACAGCGACCGGCGATCGGCCCTCGAACTCGTCGAGGGCACCAGGCACATCGCCCAGGACATGCCCGAGTGCCAGATCACCTGCGGGCTCAGCAACGTGTCCTTCGGGCTCAAGCCCGCGGCACGGGTCGTCCTCAACTCCGTCTTCCTCGCCGAGCTCGTCCACGCGGGCATGACCAGCGCGATCGTCCACGCGAGCAAGATCCTGCCGCTGAACAAGATCGACGACGCGCACAAGCAGGCGGCGCTCGACCTGATTTATGATCGTCGCCACGAATCCAAGGGCGGCACGGGTCTGCCCGAGGGCGTGACGGACGTCGACTTCGACCCGCTGCAACGCCTGATCGACCTGTTCAAGGACGTGGAAGAAGCCGGCGAGACGCGGGAGTCGATCCGCGACCTGCCGATCGAGCAGCGCCTGCGTCGGCACATCATCGACGGCGAAAAAGACGGGCTCCATGAAGCCCTCGACGAGGCGATGCAGAGCTACGCCGCGCTGGACATCATCAACGACCACCTGCTCGACGGGATGAAGACCGTCGGCGAGCTGTTCGGCTCCGGGCAGATGCAACTCCCGTTCGTGCTCCAGTCGGCGGAGGTGATGAAGAAGGCCGTCGCGCACCTGGAGCCGCACCTCGACCGCGTCGAGGGCGAAACCAAGGGCACGATCGTGCTCGCGACGGTCAAGGGCGACGTGCACGACATCGGCAAGAACCTCGTCGACATCATCCTGAGCAACAACGGATACACGGTGCACAACATCGGCATCAAGCAGCCCATCTCGGCGATCGTCGAGGCGATCCACACGCACAAGCCGGACGCCGTGGGTCTGAGCGGCCTGCTGGTCAAGAGCGTGAACGTGATGGAGGAGAACCTGCGCGAGTTGAACGAGCTCGGGATGGACATCCCCGTCATCCTCGGCGGCGCCGCGCTGAGCCGCCACTACGCCGAGGGCTACCTGCGCAGCGTTTACAAGGGCCAATGCCTCTACGGCAAGGACGCGTTCGAAGGGCTCCGCGTGATGGACCACCTCGCGACGGGCAAGCTCGACGTGCTCAGCGCGGAGATCGACGCCAGGCTGCAGAAGCGGACCGACGCGGAGGAAAAGATCGCGCGATCCAAGGCGGAAAAAGGGCGACGGGAAGAGGCGTTCGAGGCGAGCAAACTGGAACCCGTAGACGGTACGGGTGCCGTCGCGGTCGCGGCCCCCGTGCGATCGGACGTCGCGCGCGACGTGCCCGTGCCCAAAGCGCCGTTCTTCGGCTCGCGCGTCGTCGCCGACATCAACCTCGACCACGTCTTCCCGTTCATCAACCCCGTTGCGCTCTTCCGTGGGCAGTGGCAGTTCAAAAAAGGCCGGATGAGCGAGAGCGAGTACGAAGCCGCACTGGAAGACACGGTCTATCCCGTGTTTGAGCGATGGAAAGCCCGGTGCAAGGCAGAGCGCATCCTCGAGCCCAAGGTCGTCTACGGCTACTACCCCGTGCAATCCCGAAACGACGAGCTGCTCGTCTACGACGCGCAGGATCACGACAAGGTCATCGAGACGTTCCGCTTCCCGCGTCAGGAAGGCAAGCGCCGCCTGTGCATCAGCGATTTCTTCCGCCCGGTCGATTCGGGCGAAAAGGACGTGCTCGGGCTGCACTGCGTGACGGTCGGGCCGCGGGCGACGGAGGTCTGCCGCGAGCTGTTCGCAGCCAACGACTACACCGAGTATCTCTACCTGCACGGGCTCGCGGTCGAAACCGCGGAAGCCTTAGCCGAGTTCTGGCACAAACGCATCCGCCAGGAACTCGGCATCGCCGGCGACGACGCCCCCCGCGTCAAGGACCTGTTCACCCAGAAATACCGAGGCTCGCGCTACAGCTTCGGCTACCCCGCCTGCCCCGACATGAGCGATCAGGACATCCTCTTCCGCCTCATCGATCCCGCCCGCATCGGCTGTCAACTCACCGAAAACTGGCAGATCGACCCGGAACAATCCACCAGCGCCATCATCGTCCACCATCCCGAAGCGAAATACTTCAACGTATGAGCGCACGCGAGGCGGGCATCCGCGGCTTCCATCACGTCGCGATCATCTGCCGCGACTACGAACGCTCCAGGCGGTTCTACGCCGACACGCTCGGGCTGCCCGTGATCGCGGAGAACCACCGCCCGGATCGCAACAGCACCAAGCTCGACCTCGCCCTCCCCGGCGGCGGCATGCTCGAGCTCTTTTCCTTCCCCGATCCCCCGCCGCGCCCGACCAACCCCGAAGCCGTTGGCCTGCGCCACCTCGCGTTCCGCGTCGACAACCTCGACGCCGCGATCGAAACCCTCCAATCCCGCGGCGTCACCTTCGAACCCGTCCGCACCGACCCCTACACCAACCGACGCCACACCTTCTTCCGAGACCCGGACGACCTGCCGCTGGAGCTGTACGAGGACGAGAAATCAGACGCCATCGGCGAGCAGTAGTCACAGCCTCTGCCACCTATAAGCGGCACAGGGAACCCTGAACGTGTCCTCGACAAAGTGTAATTAATTACACTTTGCATATCTTCATCAAATTCAGACTTGCATAGAGCTGCCAGCACCTGTACGCTAAATCCGTAGTGGATGGCGAGTGGCATGCGGAAAAGCGCGATGCACACAGAAAGGATGGGAATTCGACATGTGGAACCGACGAATTGGTGACCGATCTGTTGCAGCAGTATGTGCAGGCTCTCTCGCCTTGCTGAGCATCATGCTCACGAATTCGGCCATGGGCCAGCCCATAGGGAACCCAGGAGGCGCGATCGCCCAAGACTGCCCCCCGCCCTTGGGAGCCCAAGGCTCATGCAGAGCAACGGCAAGCCGGAACGGCCCCGTGTCGCATAATATCGGCGACGTTATACCGGGAGTACCGCGGATTGTTCGAACCGTGTCCGTAGACGCTCCATGCGTCTGGTATCCGCCCACGGAGCCATGCCCACCTGTTGGCCAGACCAGGCTCGGCTATACAGAGGAGAATATTGTTTCTTGGGGGGGTTTCGGCTTCGGTGAACTATGGCATCGAGGTTGGCTTTGCGAAAGCCCTGGTCGCGAAACTCCACGGATCAGCAGGCTTTGTCGCGAGCATCAGCGGAAGTCATAAACTGACCGTGACAACAGAAGTTGTCCAGTCACTTGCCCTCTGTCACAATATCAAATTCCATGAATGGGCTGCGACCGATACAATTTCGGGATCCTGGACAGGATGGTCAAGGCAAACTGATTATGAATGCATGAAACCTTCTCTGCCTTTTGGTGCCTGGGACACTTACACTATCAATTGCGATGCCGTGAATGCGAGCGGAACCGCATCCAAAGTATCCTCGCTGCACTACAGCCGTGAAGACGAACGGTGCTGCGACCTGAGTACGGATCCCGAGTGCTGCGGATGTGGGTCTCAGTCATGAGCAATTCTCCATACAAATTCCGAATCCGCGCCATTCGTCTTTCGTTGACCATCGGCGCAGCCATACTGATCTTTGCCGCAATATTTATATTTATGGTCCGATCCGAACACTTACAGCTTAGTGCTCATTCAAACAATCACCCATCAACCCCAATGGACGTCTCGGATTCGGCCACCGCTTTCGCAACTCCCGCTTCAGGCGAACTGGCCGCGACTCTTTCAGGCATTATCGACGAACTCCATGCCGCTGGCGATCTCCGAGGGCTTCTGGACGCCTTGGATATCGCCATAACCGCTGCCGAAGGACTGCCAACCCCTGAAGCTCGCACATTACTGCTGAATACGCAGTGGGCCGTCTACGGCCTGCGTGAGGAAGCCGTCGAAGCCGCGGAGGATCCAGAAGACTTTCTACGTTCGTATATTGAGGCCCTCGATCGCATCGCCCAGGCCAATGCAGACCTGTTCCTAAGAGATTCCGCGCTGCAGCAACGCGACCCGGAAGGCTTTGGCATGGCGATGATACATAGCGCAACCCAAGCCTTCACGAACAATGATCCGGACCGAGCCCTTTTGATCTATGCACAAATCGTAAACGATTATGCAAATATTCTTGACCAAGAGACGGTGCAGCAGGCCCTCCAAGGTATGGCATCGATTGCGGCCCGGCAAGGGAACCAGGAACTGAGCGAAGAGCTTTATGACCGTGCTATAGCCAATACCCACCCGAAGGTGCAGAGTTATGCCCACCTCCAGCAGATCAGGTCAGCGGCACTGATTCCCAGCCAACGCAGGCCGTCAGAGCGAGCCGCAAATATTCTCGCAACACTCTGGGCAGATCCGTTTGTGCAAGCCTCTAACCCGGCGGCCGTGCACGTAGGTGAGTCGTTTGCCTACGCGTTGCTCCAAACCGATGAGCCAGAAACCGCGCTTCACGTGTACGTTCAGACACTCGATCGCCTTGACCGTTTTACACCCGATGATTTACAGGTCTATCGTAATGATCTCAGCCAGGATACTCGAAATTTACAGCTCACACTCCTGCATCAGATCTACAGAATTTCATATGATCTCGGAGATTACGGCTTGGCATACGAAACCGCACTGAGACACTCCGAATCCTACGATTTTGAAGAGGGACAGGAGATGGCACAGCGAGCATTGCGAGCACTGAATCGGTAGCTTGGTCACTAGATTTTCCAGAATCAACACGATGCGACCATTGTTTACCTGAAGCAAATTAAACTTCGAGCCACAGCCACGGGCCCGGCTACCCTCCGCGCCCGCGGCTTTTCCGCAGCATCATCACAAACACCGGCCCGCCGATCAGGCTCGTCAGCACGCCGATCGGCACGCGTCCGCCGGGCAGGTCCAGGCTCTTGACAGCCGCGTCCGCCAGCACGACCAGCGCCGCGCCGACGCACGCCGAGCCGAGCACCACGCCGCGATGCCCCGGGCCCAGCACGAGCCGCACGGCGTGCGGCGCGACCAGCCCCACAAACCCGATCGGCCCTGCCAGCACGATCGAACACGCCGCCAGCACGCCGCTCCCTAAGAACAGCAGCAGGCGCAGCGTCCCGATCGGCACGCCCACGGCGTGCGCCTCCTCATCGCTCAGCGCGGCCGCGTCCATGCTCGGCCCCAGCCACGCCGCCCCCACGATCACCACAACCGTCACCAGCCCCACCGCCCGCAGCGTGCCCCACCCCGTTTCGTCGCTCAGCGAGCCGAACATCCATCGCGTCGCGAGACGGGCCGGGTCCGGCGGGAGGGTGCTCTCCAGCAGCCGCGACGCCGCCGCGCAGATCAGGCCCACGATCACGCCCACCAGCACCAGCGAGACCGGATCAACCAGCCCCCGCCGCTGGCTGACGGCATACACCACCGCGAGCGCCCCCAACGCCCCCACGAGCGCCGCCGTCCCGGTCAGCCCCGGCCCGGGCATCGGGGCCCCGGCGCGGTAGGCGAGAAACGCAACAACCATGACCGCCAGCCCCGCCCCGCTGGTGACGCCCAGCAGGTCCGGCGACGCGAGCGGGTTGCGCAACAGGCTCTGGAGCATCGCGCCCCCGACACCGAGAGCCGCCCCCACGATCGCCCCCGCCGCGACACGGAGCCCACGGAGCTCCCAGATCGCCGCATGCTCCGGGAGCGCGAGACCACCCCCTCCGACCGCCAGGCGCAGCAAGGCCGCGAGCGCCAAGAGCCCGAACAACCCAAGCAAGAGCACCACGGTCCTCTGACGCACGGGGGAGCCTAGGTTCTGTCGCCCGGATCGGGTCGAATGCGCTCCGGGGCCGATATCCCGCCGAGCTTGCCCCCGCAGCTGAGTCTCAGGACAGTCCCGCCCTTGCCTGGGTCGGCATGCCTCCCGACAATCGCTCATGACGACCGCCCAAGCCCCCCTCATCCTCGACGGCTCCCCGCTGACCCCCGCCGACGTCGAAGCCGTCGCCCGCGATTGGCGACACGTCGAACTCGCGCCCGAGGCCCGAGCCCGCGTCGAGGCCGCCCGCGCCGTCATCGAGAGCCGCCTCAGCGACGGGCAGGCCCACTACGGCATCAACACCGGCTTCGGCTCGCTCAGCAAGCAGCGCATCCCCGAGCACCAGCTCAAGGACCTCCAGCGCAACCTCGTCCGATCCCACGCCGCCGGCGTCGGCGAGCCGCTCCACACGGAGATCGTCCGCGGCATGCTCCTCCTCCTCGCCGCCAGCCTGGCGCGCGGGCAGTCCGGCGTCCGTCCGGAGCTGGTCGACCTCATCCTCGGGATGCTCAACGCCGGCGTCACGCCCGTGGTGCCCGAGCTCGGCTCCGTCGGCGCATCGGGCGATCTCGCCCCCCTCGCCCACGCCGCACTGGTCATGCTCGGCGAGGGCTCGGCGACGATGCAGGGCGCGACCCTGCCCGGCGACGAGGCCCTCCGACGCGCGGGCCTCGCCCCGATCGACCTGGAGGCGAAAGAGGGCCTGGCCCTCATCAACGGCACCCACCTGATGGGCGCGCAAGCCGCCTTGCTCGTCCGAGACGCCGACCGCCTGATCGAAGCCGCCGTCATCGCGACCGCGATGAGCCTCGACGCCTGCCGAGCAACCGACAGCTTCCTCGACGCCCGCGTCCATGCGGTCCGTGCGCACCCGTCCGGCGAACGCGTCGCCGAACGCCTGCGCGAGGCCCTCGCCGGGAGCGAGATCATCCCCAGCCACCGCTTCGACGACGCCCGCGTGCAGGACCCCTATTCCATCCGCTGCGCCGTCTACGTCCTCGGGGCAGCGTCCGAACTCCTCGAATTCGTGCGCACGAACACCGTCCGCGAACTGGGCGCCGTCACCGACAACCCGCTGGTCTTCGACAACGGCGACGTCATCAGCGCCGGCAACTTCCACGGCATGCCCATCGCCCTCCCGCTGGACACCCTCTCGCTCGTCGCCGCCCACGCGGCGGGGATCAGCGAGCGCCGGACCTACCTGATGCTCTCGGCGATGGACCCGGACTACCGCCTGACGCCCTATCTCACACGCGAGCCGGGCGTGCAGTCCGGGCTCATGATCGCCCAGTACACCGCCGCCGCCTGCTGCAACGAGATCATCGGGCTCTGCACCCCCGCGACGGTCAGCAACATCCCGACCAGCGCGGGGATCGAGGATTACAACAGCTTCGGCCCGCGCGCCGCCGCCAAGGCCCGCCGAGCGCTCGAGCTCGCGCGCCACGTCATCGCGATCGAGCTGCTCTGCGCCGCCGAGGCGATCGAGCACCACCGCCCACTCCGCTCCGGGAAAGGCGTGGAGCGTGCGCACGCCGCGGTGCGATCCGTCGTGCCGCGCCTGGACGCCGACCGCCCGCCCTCGCCCGACATCGCCGCGATCGAACGCCTGATCCAGGACGGCTCGCTCGCCTGAATCCACGAACACGCTGCGAAACCAGCCGAAACCCACGCACAGGGTCTCCACCCCCCTTGTACGCGCACCCCAGGCGCGATAGCGTACAGTCGCAACGGCACACGAAGGGAAGCGCATGACCACGGCGACGATGCGGCGATCGGGCTCCAGCAACGCACCGCAGGCACGCGAGGTCCGAGCCCCGCGCGGGCGCAGCAAGACCTGCAAAACCTGGCAGGCCGAAGCCGCACTCCGCATGCTCATGAACAACCTCGACCCCGACGTCGCGGAAGACCCCGCGCGACTGATCGTCTACGGCGGGCGCGGGCAAGCAGCCCGTTCCTGGCCCGCCTTCGACGCGATCGTGCGCACGCTCGAACGACTCGGGCACGATGAAACCCTGCTCGTCCAGTCCGGCAAGCCCGTCGGCGTCGTCCGTACCCACCCCGACGCCCCGCGCGTCCTCATCGCCAACAGCAACCTCGTCCCCCACTGGGCGACGCAGGACAACTTCGACGATCTCGCGGCCAAGGGCCTGATCATGTACGGGCAGATGACCGCCGGCTCCTGGATCTACATCGGCACCCAGGGCATTCTCCAGGGCACCTACGAAACCTTCGCCGAGTGTGCGCGCACGCACTTCGGCGGCTCCCTCGCCGGGCGCCTCTGCGTCACCGCCGGGTGCGGCGGGATGGGCGGGGCCCAGCCCCTCAGCGTCACGCTCAACGCCGGCGTCTGCCTCATCGCCGACGTCGACCCCGAACGCCTCGAGCGACGCCTCCGCGACCGCTACCTCGACGAGGTCATCACCGACGTCGACAGCGCGATCGACCGCGCCCTCGAGCACGCCGAGGCGAAGCGGGCCGTCAGCGTCGGCGTCGACTGCAACGCCGTCGAGCTCCTCGAGCGCATGCTCGAACGCGGCGTCACGCCTGACGTCCTTACCGATCAGACCAGCGCCCACGACCCGCTCGAGGGCTACGTCCCCGCGGAGATGACCTGCGGCGAGGCCCGAAGCTACCGCAAGCTCTACCCCGCGGAATACCAGCGCCTCAGCCTGCGCACGATGGCCCGCCACGTGCGCGCGATGGTGGAGCTGCAACGGCGCGGCGCCGTGACGTTCGACTACGGCAACAACATCCGCCAGCGTGCGCTCGACGAGGGGGTTCAAGACGCGTTCGCGTTCCCGGGCTTTGTGCCCGCGTACATCCGCCCGCAGTTCTGCCTCGGTCGCGGGCCGTTCCGCTGGGCCGCGCTCTCCGGCGATCCGACCGACATCTACAAGACCGACAAGGCGCTGCTGGACGCCTTCCCCCGCGAAGCCGGCGGGTACAACGAACGCCTGCACCAATGGGTGCGCTCGTGCCACGCCAACCCGGACGCGCTGATGGCCGGCGATTTCGACCGCTGCGCCCCCCGGTTCGCGTTCCAGGGCTTGCCGGCGCGGATCTGCTGGTTCGGGCTCGGCGAGCGGGCGCGGGCCGGGCAGATTCTGAACGACCTGGTCGCCAAGGGTGAAGTCTCCGCGCCGCTCGCGATCGGGCGCGATCACCTCGACTGCGGCTCGGTCGCCAGCCCCAACCGCGAGACCGAGGCGATGCTCGACGGCTCCGACGCGATCAGCGACTGGGCGATCCTCAACGCCCTCGTCGCGACCGCGAGCGGCGCGAGCTGGATCAGCTTCCACCACGGCGGGGGCGTCGGCATCGGCTTCAGCCAGCACGCCGGGCAGGTCGTCGTCGCCGACGGCACGCCCGAAGCCGCGACGCGCATCGACCGCGTGCTCACCAACGACCCCGCGATGGGCGTCTTCCGCCACGCCGACGCGGGGTATGAGGATGCGCAGGCCTGCGCCGACCGCCTGAACCTCGATATCCCCATGCGATAAACGCTGCGACGCCCGTCGCCGCACCCCGGCGCGGTACACTGGGATTATGCAAGCGCCCCACTGCGTGCCCCCGCGTTGGCCCAAAGACATCAGCCCGTCCCGCTTCGCCGCGGGCGTCCGCACGAACAATCCCGAGGGATGCCGCGTCGCGATCCTGGGCCTGGCCGACGACGAGGGCGTCCGCCTCAACGGCGGGCGCGCCGGCGCCCGCGACGGGCCCACCGCTTTCCGCGCCGCCCTCGCCCGCTACGGCGCCGCCAGCACCGCCACGCCATGGGTGGGCGTCTTTGATGCCGGCGACGTCGCCCCGGGCGAGTCGCTGGACGAGACGCACGCGCGCGTCACCGAAGCCGCCCGCGCGCTGCACGACGCCGGGCTCTTCCCAGTCGCGATCGGCGGCGGGCACGACCTGACGTTCCCCTTCGTGCGCGCAGCCGCCGAACGACACGAGCCCCTGATCGGCGTCTACTGCGACGCCCACCTCGACGTCCGAGAGCAGGCCGGGAGCGGGATGCCCTTCCGCTCGCTCGTCGAATCCTGCGGCGTGCGCGCGCTCCACGCTCACGGGATCGACCTGCACAGCGCCACCGCCGAGCACGTGCAGTGGTTCCAATCCCACGCCGGACACCTCGACCCGTTCGGCCCGAACGACGAGTGGCCCGACGGCGACGCCTTCGTCAGTCTCGACCTCGACGTCCTCGACATGGCGTACGCGCCGGGCGTCAGCGCCCCGAACCCCTGCGGCTGGTCGCCGCGGGAACTCGACGCCTGGGCGCGGGCCGCCGGGAAACGCCCCAGCGTGCGCGCGTTCGACATCATGGAGCTCAACCCCGCCCACGACGAGGGCGGGCGCACCGCACGCCTCGCCGCACGCCTGTTCCTCTCCTTCCTCGCCGGCTTCGCGGAGCGCCGCGCGTGAGCGACGCGATCCTGCTGCAGAACGCGCGCGTGCTGACCCTCGCCGGCGACGCGCCCCGGCGCGGGGCGGCCCTCGGCGACCTCGGCGTGCGCGATCGTTGCGACGTGCTCGTGCGCGAAGGGCGGATCGAACGTGTTGAGCCCGGCATCGCACATGCCCGCGGCGTGCGCACGATCGACGCGCGCGGGCGCGTGCTGATGCCGGCGTTTGTCGACTGCCACACCCACGCCTGCTGGGCGGGGGATCGGCTCGACGAGTGGGAGCTCAAGCAACGCGGGGCGAGCTACTTGGAGATCCTCGGACGCGGCGGCGGGATCATGTCCACAGTGCGAGCCGTGCGGGCGGCGAGCGAGGACGAACTCGTCGAACGCCTCGCCGAACGCCTCGACTGGATGCTCCGCGAGGGCACGACCACGGTCGAAGTCAAGAGCGGGTACGGGCTCGATACCGAGGCTGAATTGAAGATGCTCCGCGCGATCGCGCGGGCCGGCGAGGCGTGGGCGGGCACGGCCGTCCCGACCGCCTGCATCGGGCACGCGATCGATCCGGACGCGGGGGAGCCGAACGCTTTCATCGAGCGCACGATCGCGGAGACACTCCCCGCCGTTCACCAGGCGTTCCCAGGCGTCGCGATCGACGCCTATTGCGAACAAGGCGCGTGGCCGCTGGCCGACACGGTGCGACTGTTCGAGCGCGCCCGCGAGCTCGGGCACCCCCTGCGCGTCCACGCCGACCAGTTTCACGCCCTCGGCATGGTCGAAGAAGCCGTCCGACTCGGCGCGGTGAGCGTGGATCATCTGGAGGCAACGGGCCCGGCGTCGCTCCGCGCCCTGGCGTCGAGCGAGACCTTCGGCGTCATGCTCCCCTGCGCAGGTTTCCACCTCGACGGGCGGTACGCCGACGGGCGGGCGTTCGTCGACGCCGGCGGGGCGTTCGCGATCGCGACCAACGTCAACCCCGGGAGCGCGCCGTGCGCCAGCGTGCCGATGGCGATCGCGCTGGCGGTTCGTCACCTCGGGCTGACGGCGGCCGAGGCGATCGGCGCCGTCACGGTGAATGCCGCCGCGTTGCTCGGGCTCCGCGACCGCGGACGGATCGAGCCCGGGCTCCGCGCGGACCTGGTGCTGCTGCGACATCGCGACGAGCGTCAGCTCGGGTTCGAGTTCGGCGGCTCACCGGTGGACGCGGTCTTCTGCAACGGGCGGATCGTCTTCGGAGGCGAGGGCGGCTGAACGCGACGGCGCAGGTTCACACGCGCCCCCGCGACCGACGCCTCGCGGCAGGAGATCCGCACCGCACCCGGGTAGTGCCCCGGGCGCAACCCCAGACGACCCGCCTCCCAAGCCAGCCCGCACTCGGGGCAGCACACGCGCCGCTTGTGCGCCGGCTCATCCTCGTCCGGCTCCGGCCCGTGCCCGAGGTCGTACGCGCACGACGGGCAACGCCGCAGCGCGAGCAGGGCTCCAGTGGTCCGACGGGCGTACCAGCGAAACCCCGAGATCCACAGCTGCGTCACACCGAGCACCAACGCCAGCGAGCCCAGAATGACCGGGCTGTGGACCCAGAGCCCGATGACCCGCAGCTCGAACCGCCACAGCACAACACCCACCCCCACGAGCACGCCGAGCGTCACCAGCGGGGCCAGCCCTTCCGGCCCGAGCATCGCCGCGATGGTGGTCAGACGGAGACGCCGTCGCTCGGAGGCGCTGAGGCGCACGCTGTCGTGCCCAAACCAGGCCCCCCGAGCGATCGGGAAGAGTTCGCACGCGCGTCCGTCGTCGTCCGTGGAGCGGAGGCGGATCACAGCGCAGAGTGTGACACGCGATCGGACCCGACGCCAGTGGGAGCGAGCTCGCCCGAGCGCCACGCCCGCTCACGCAACCGTGCGCCCCGTCCCGTCCGGACCGGATCCACCGGTTCCAGCACCGGGATCGCCCCCGGATCGACCGTCGCGATCAGGGGTGTGCGCGCGGCGCGCGGCGTCTCGACCGGCGGTGTCCGGGGGTCCACCCCCGGCGCTTCGCCGTCCACCTGCACCGGCGCCCACTGCCCGAACGCCTCCACACGGATCTCTCGCCCCCGAGCGGTGGTGTAGTCGCGACGCGTCGCCTGTCGCCCGAGGCGGCACGAGACAAACCACCGCGCCAGGCTCACCACGTGGCTCGCCGGGAGGAACGCAACGTCGAGCAGCCCGTCATCGACCAGCGCTCCCTCCGCCGGGTTGAGATCGACGCCGTAGCGCGGGCTGTTGGCGATCACCGCCAGCCCGCGCCGGCGTTCCACGATCGTGCGACCGTCGACGGTGATCGTCAGCGCCGGCACGCGGTGATGCACGATCTCCGCCAGCGCGGGCAGAACGTAGCTCCGGTGCCCGATCGCCTTGACGCGGACCCGCGCGAGACGGTGGACGATCGCCGCGTCGAAGCCCACCGACGCCATGATCGTGAACGTCTGCCCGTTCGCCACCCCGCGATCGATCCGACGGACGCGCTGCGCGCGCACGGCGTCGGCGATCTGGTCCGCGTCCCGCGTCATGCCGAACTCGCGGGCGAACAGGTTCTCGTTCCCGAGCGGGCAGTGCCAGATCGGGCGATCGGCGGCGGCCGCGACCTCCGCCGCGCGGCAGAGCGTCCCGTCGCCCCCCGCCACCACGAACGCGTCGGCCCGAGCCAGCGCCCCGTGCCGAAGCAGGCGTTCGGACTCCGCTCCGACCGCGAGGATGTTGACGCTCAGCCCCCGGGCCCGCAGTTGGTCGGCAAGCTCGGCCGCGACCTTGTGCCCGAGACCCGTCCCCGAACGCGGGTTGACCAGCAGCATGACACGCACGGCACACTCCGAATTCGTCCGAACCCACGCGAGCGGCTCACCGATCGGTCGGCTTCACCCAATGGTCGTACCGCGGAATATACGGGCAGGCTTCGTAGCACCCGAGCTCGATCGCCGCGTGAACGGGCCAGTACGGGTCGCGGAGCAGTTCTCGCGCCAGCAGCACGACATCGGCTTTGTGGTCCGCGACGATCTGGGCCGCGTGGCGGGGTTTGGTGATGCCGCCGACCGCCATCGTGCGCACGTCGGCCTCGCGCCGGATCCGCTCGGCGAAAGGGACCTGCGCCCCGGGCTCCATCGCCATCGGGCCGCCGGGCGCCGCGCCGCCGGAGCTGCAATCGATCAGGTCCACGCCCTCGTCCTTGAGCACGCGGCTCAGGGCGACGGACTCGTCCAGCGTCCACCCGCGATCGATCCAGTCGGTGCAGCTCAGGCGCACCGCCAGCGGGAGCGCGTCGGGCCAGACCTTGCGGATCGCCCGCACGATCTTGACGATCAGGCGCGTGCGGTTCTCGAACGAGCCGCCGTAGCGGTCGTCGCGCTGGTTGGCGAGAGGGGAGTGGAACGAGTGGAGCAGGTAGCCGTGGGCGGCGTGGACCTCGACCATGCGGAAGCCCGCGGCGAGCGCGCGCTCGGCGCCTTTCGCGAACGCGGCGACGATGCGGTCGATCTCGGCCTGGTTCATCGCGGTCGGCGTCGCGAGGCGATCGTCGTAGGCGATCGCGCTGGGGGCGATGGGCTGCCAACCGCCCTGTTCGGCGGGGATGGTGCCGCGGGGTTTGTTGAGCCAGGGCGTCCAGCAGCTCGCCTTGCGACCGGCATGAGCGAGCTGGATCGCGGGCACGCCCCCCCACTGCGTGAGGAACCTGGTCACCCGTGCCCATGGCTCGACGTGGTCGTCGCTCCAGATGCCGGCGTCGTCGGGGGTGATGCGTCCTTCGGGGCTGATCGCGGTCGCCTCGGCGATGACGAGCCCGGCCCCGCCGACGGCCCGCGAGCCGAGGTGGACCAGGTGCCAGTCGTTGGGCACGCCGTCTTGCGCGCCGTACTGGCACATCGGGCTGACGCCGACGCGGTTGCGCATCGTGACGTCGCGGACGGTCAGGGGTTCGAACAGCGGGGAACCGGCTTGAGATCGATCGGGCATGCCCGCATCGTTCGCTCCAGACCCCGCCCCGGCTTCGCCGGATCCGGAAAGACAGCAAAACAGCGCACAAGGCCCGCACTTGCGACTCAACCCGGTCGGGCGCGACCCGGTAGGCTTCCGCATCGTCTGGAAACGACCCCGGGATCCGTGTACGGAGTGAAACGATGCCATACG
The DNA here is from genome assembly GCA_050485765.1 of Phycisphaerales bacterium. Classification (GTDB taxonomy): domain Bacteria; phylum Planctomycetota; class Phycisphaerae; order Phycisphaerales; family UBA1924; genus RECY01. Next base: position 32,104 of record JBJHBZ010000006.1, read on the forward strand.
GCGTGCCGAACGGGCGAGCGAGCGCCAGAGTGCTCGCGCTGGTGTGCGGGGGGGCCCTCGCGATCCACGCGGCTCAGGGCCAGGACGGCGCTCACGAGCCCGCAGCCGCGTGGGAGGCCCGCCCGGAAGCGGCCCTCGTCCTGCCCGCGGTCGGGCGCGGCGGGCGTGTGCCCTTTCCCATCGACGCGGTGATGGCGTCGGTCGTGGATGGCTCGTGGCGGCCGGCGATCGAAGGGGACGAGGTGCTCCGCCCGGACGGGGTTTCGGTCGCGTGGGCGCCTCTGGAAAGCGAAGAGCCGGGGGTGTTCGACGGGCGGACCTGGCGCGGCGGGTGGATGCTGCTGGAGATCCAGAGCGACAGCCCCCGCCCCGTGCGTCTGGAGATCCGGGGGCACTCGATGGCGTTCGTCAATGGACGCCCGCGCGTGGGCGACCTCTACGGGTTCGAGTTCGTCCACCTGCCGGTGATGTTCAACGCGGGGCCGAACTACGTGCTGCTCCAGGGCGCGCGGGGGAACACGCGCGTGCGCGCGGTCGCGCCGGAATACGACGTCGAGCTCGTCCCGGACGTGACGCTGCCCGACTACGTCGTCGGCGAGGACGGCACGGGGCTCTTCGGGCAGGTGCTGCTCTCCAACTACGGCTTCGAGCGGATCGAGGGCGCGCGTATGCTGACCGCCTACGCGGGTAACGGCGAGCCGATCGTCGCCGAGACCACGCTCCCGGCGCTCCCGGGCGAGTCGGTGCGCCCGGTGCGGATCGACCTGCCGGCGCTGCGCGCGACCGAACGCGGGGGGATCGAGCTGCTGGTGCGGGTGCTGGCTTCCGACGGCTCGCTCCTCGGCGAGGGGCGCGTGCGCACGCGGGCGGTCGGCCCGGACGACGTGCGCGTGGTGACCTTCCAGAGCGAGGTGGACGGGAGCGTGCAGAAATACGCGCTACGCCCGGCCTCGAGCCCGGAGGCCGACGGGCTCGTGCTGAGCACGCACGGCGCAGGGGTGGACGCGCCGAACCAGGCGGCGGCGTATTCGGCGAAAGACTGGGCGCACCTGGTCGCGCCCACCAACCGGCGCCCGTTCGGCTTTGATTGGGAGGACTGGGGTCGGCTCGACGGGATCGAAGCGCTCGAGCACGCGCAGCGGACCCTCGGGACCGCGCCGGAGAAGACGTGGCTGACCGGGCACTCGATGGGCGGGCACGGGGCGTGGCACCTGGCGGTGACCTTCCCGGACCGCTTCGCCGCCGTCGGGCCGAGCGCGGGATGGGTGGACTTCTGGAGCTACGGCGCGGCCGACCTGGACGCGAGCGACCCAGTCGCGCAGGTGTTTCGGCGTGCGACGCTCCCCAGCCGAACGCTCACGATGCAGAAGAACCTCGCGAACCTCGGGGTCTACATCCTGCACGGCGACGCGGACGAGACGGTGCCCGTGCGCGAGGCGCGCACGATGCGCGACGAGCTCGGGGCGTGGCACGAGGACGTCGGGTATCACGAGCAGCCCGGGGCCGGGCACTGGTGGGACATGGAAGGCCCCGGGGCGGCGTGCGTGGATTGGCCGCCGATGTTCGAGATGTTCCAACGCCGCACGATCGACCTCGGGCCCGGCGGCGACGGGCCGGACGAGATCGCGTTCATCACGGCGTTCCCGGGCGTCAACGCACGCCACTTCTGGGCGCGGGTCGAGCAGCAGACCCGCCCGCTGGAGGCGAGCGAGCTGCGCCTCCGGCGCGAACGCGGCGCGGGCGGCGTCACCGCGGTGACCGGCGAGACGTCCAATATCGCGCGCCTGCGCCTCGGGATCGGAGCGGCGACGGACGGCACGAAACCGCCCGCCGCGGTGCAGATCGAGCTCGACGGGCAGCGCGTGCGCACGCGCCCGGTCGATCGCGAGGGCGTGCTGGAAGTCCGCCTCGAGCGGGACGGTGCGAGCGGGCGATGGCGCGTCGCGGGTGAGATCGACACTGCGTCGGAGAAGACGCCGGAGCGGTCGGGCCTGTTCAAATCGGCGTTCAACCATCGCCCGGTGCTGGTCTACGGCACGACGGGCTCGGCGGAAGAGAACCTTTGGGCGGTCTCCCGCGCGCGGTACGACGCCGAGCGGTTCTGGTATCGCGGCAACGGGCTGCTGGAGGTCATCGCGGACCGCGACTTCGAGCCGGGCGCCTTCGCCGGGCGGAGCGTGATTCTGTACGGGAACCGTGACACCAACGGCGCGTGGGGCGTGATGGTTCCAGATGGGGCGGCGCTCGACGTATGCGCGGGCGCGGTGCGGATCGGGGATCAGACGCACGAGGGCGAGGGGCTGGGCCTGCTCGGCGTGCTCCCGAGGGCGGACGATCGCGTCGCCTCGGTCGGGCTGATCGGCGGGACGTGCCTGGTTGCGATGCGCGCCGGCGATCACCTGCCGATCTTCACAAGCGGCGTGGCGTACCCGGACTTCACGCTGTTCGATGCCGACGTGTGGCGGCACGGGATCGAGGGCGTGCGAGCCGCGGGCTTCTTTGGCAACGACTGGAGCGTCGAGCGAGGCTTGATGGTGGAACGCGAAGCGGGCGAACCCTCGGCTTCTGAATAAAGAAAACGCCCCTCTCGCTTTGCGAGAGGGGCGGGCGTGTTGCGGTCGGTTGATGCGTGCGTGGATCAGCTCAGGCCGAGCAGGGCGCCGATTTCCGGGCTGAACTTGACGACCAGGCCCGCGGCGACGACGGCGACAGAGCTGAGGAGCTTGATGAGGATGTTGAGCGAGGGGCCGCTGGTGTCCTTGAAGGGATCGCCGACGGTGTCGCCGACGACGGTCGCCTTGTGGTCCTCGGAGCCCTTGCCGTAGACGATCGCGTCGGGCTTGCCGGCCTGGACGAACTCCTCGGCCCGGGTGCGCATCGCGTCGAGGAGCTCGGGCGGGATCTTGCGTTGGGTCTCGGGATCGCTGAGGAGCTTGGTCGCGGTGATCTTGCCGTAGCTTTCGAGGAGCTTCTTGGCGTTGTCCCACGCGCCGCCGGCGTTGGCCATGAAGACGGCGACCGCGAAGCCGCAGATCAGGCCGCCGGCGAGGATACCCATGGTGCCCGCGACGCCGAGGATGAGCCCGGCCGCGACCGGCACGGCGACGACCAGCAGCGAGGGGACGACCATCTCCTTGAGGGCGCCGCTGGTGGCGATGTCCACGCAGGCGGGGTAGTCGGGGTAGGTCTTGCCGTCGACTTCGATGCTCTTGGGCCAGTTGTCGGGGTTCTGGAGGTCGGCCTCCCCCATGCCCTTGGCGCGGAGGCCGGCGCGGATCTGGGCGAACTGGCGTCGGCACTCGGTCATCATGGTGTTGGCCGCGCGTCCGACGGCGTCCATGGTGAGAGCGCAGAAGAGGAACGTGAGCATGACGCCGATGAACAGCCCGCCGAGCACGTTCGGGTTGGTCAGCGAGGCGTCGTAGTAATCGAGGATGTCGCTGATGGTGCTGCGCCGGGTCGGGACGATCTCGACGGGGACGGTGGCCCCGGCGTTGGCGCCGACGCCGGGCATGGCGACGAGGAGGCGTTCGCTCATCGCGAGCTCGTTGCCGCGGAGATTGGCGGTGGTCGCGTCGAAGTCGTTGCGCGAGCCGTAGACAGGCATGGGGACGCCGCGTTCGAGTTGCTCGATCGCCGCGAGTGCGATGGGGTCGCGGACGGTCTTGATGATGAGCATCGCGCCGGAGCGGAGGGTGCGGTCGGTCGAGCCGCGTGCGAGTTCGGCCTCGCTCAGACCGTCGGGGATGATCAGCGCGAACTTGCGGTGCCCGGAGTACACGGCGTAGGGATCGTTCTCGCCGATGCCCTGGGCCGAGAGCTCCCCGGCGGTCATGGTCTGGACGATCTGTGTGGAGTCCCGACGCGACTGCTTCTCGAGCTGGGTCTGAACGACCTGGACATAGGCCGCGAGGAGCGCGAGCGCGGTGAGGGCGGCCGAGCCGATCGCGAAGCCCTTGCCGGTGGCGGCGGTGGTGTTGCCGAGGCTATCGAGCAGGTCGGTGCGCTCGCGGACCTTGGGGTCCTGCCCGGACATCTCGGCGTTGCCGCCGGCGTTGTCGGCGATCGGGCCGTAGGCGTCGGTCGCGAGGGTGATGCCGAGGGTGGAGAGCATGCCGACGGCGGCGATGCCGACGCCGTAGAGGCCCATCAGGAAGTTCTCGCTCCCGCCGGCGAAGTTGTACGCAACGAGGATGGCGACGACGACGGCGAGGAGGCACGCCCAGGTGGAGCGCATGCCCTCGGCGATGCCGCTGATGATGACGGTCGCGGGGCCGGTGAGGGCCTGCATCGCGATGCGTCGGGTGGGCTTGTGCTCGTAGCTGGTGCAGTATTCGGTCCACCAGGCGATAAACAGGCCCGCGACGAGGCCGGCGATGATGGAGAAGCTGAACCGCCACCAGGTGATCATGCCGGAGCCGTCGGGCAGCTCGATGTTGCCGAGGAGGAAGTAGGGCACGGCGAAGGCGGCGGCGATGATGAACGCCGAGGCGATGTAGACGCCGCCGTGAAGGGCCTTGAGAAGCTGGGCGAAAGAGGCGTCCTCCTTGGTGCGGACGCTGAAGACGCCGACGATGGAGGCGAAGATGCCGATGCCGGCGAGGGCGATCGGGACGACCGCCATCTGGATGGCGAGGTCGGTCTGCTCGACGACGTTGAGGGCGAGGAGGCTGAACGCCGCGGCGACGCCGAGGCCGATCGCGGCGATGATCGAGGAGTAGTACGACTCGTAGAGGTCGGCGCCCATGCCGGCGACGTCGCCGACGTTGTCACCGACGTTGTCGGCGATCACGGCCGGGTTGCGGGCGTCGTCCTCGGGGATGCCGGCTTCGACCTTGCCGACGAGGTCGGCGCCGACGTCGGCGGCCTTGGTGAAGATGCCGCCGCCCACACGGGCAAAGAGCGCCTGAAGGCTGGCGCCCATCTTGAAGCTGATGAGAATGGCGACCATCTCGGAGAGAAGGCTCTTGGGGTCGCCGTCACCGATGCCGAGGCTTCCGCCGAAGTTGCTGAAGATGAAGAACCAGAAGCTGACGTCGATGATCGCGAAGCCGACGCAGGTGAGGCCCATGACGGCGCCGGCGCGGAAGGCGACGCGGAGCCCGTCGTTGAGGCTGGTTCGGCATGCGGCGGCGGTGCGGGCGCTGGCGTTGGTCGCGGTCTTCATGCCGAACCAGCCGCAGACCGCCGAGAGGAACCCGGCGACCGGCACCCCGACCATCGCCCAGTACGGCTCGAGCTCGAAGTACCCGAGGACCGCGAGCAGGGCGATGATGACCACGAAGACGATGCCGACGACCTTGAACTGTCGGGCGAGGTAGGCCCTGGCGCCCTGTCGGACGGCCTCGGCGATCCGGACCATCTCGTCGTCGCCCTCGGTCTGCTGCATGATGGACTTGGTGAGGGCAAACGCCGTCAGCAAGGCCGCCACACCCGCAACCGGGGCGAGATAGAACAACGCCGGGATATCGATGACCGCGAGCGACAACGCGTCCGTCATGGCCTGGTGCTCTCCGCGTTTGGGACGCCGAATCCGGGCCCGGAATCAGCTCCGCGGCGTGTGGATCGGCTGTCCGTCGGTTGAAAGGGCGAGAGTGTAGCCCAGCCCTGACCCCGGAGCGGGCTGTTCGCCCCATTCCCGCCGATTCTCGAATCAGCCCCGGTCCCGGTTTAGGGGATAAATCGACCGATTCCGCCAGGGAGGCTCATCGCACTTTCGCGAGTTGCTCGCCCATCCGCTTGGCGGAGACGGGCATCGCCGTGCCGAGGTCCTGGGCGAAGAGGGAGACCCGGAGTTCCTCCAACATCCAGCGGAGGCGGTCCAGCTCCGGGTCCTCGATGGACTGGAGGGCGTGGGCCCGGGCCCGCTCGGCGTAGTGCCCGACCCAGACACCGAGCTCGCCCATGGCTTTCTGGTCCTTCGCCAAACCGCCGCGTCGGAGGCGGTCCAGCCTCGACGAGACGGCCTTGAGATAGCGAGGGAAGTGGCGGAGCCAAGCCTGCGGCGTCCGCACCAAGAAGCCCTCGGGCATCAGGAAGGCGAGCTGAGCCCGGATGTCCGCGACCGGGGCGGTCCAGGCCGGGGGAAGGGGGCCCTCGAGCGCGAGTGTCACGCGGTGGAGCTCCTCCACGATGCCCTCGACGGTGCGGAAGACCTCATGGACATGTGGGGAGAGGTCCGGGTAGGCGTCGTGGAGGCGGCGTTCGAAGGCCGCCCCGTCGCGGATCGGTTCGCGCCCTTCGAGGAAGGCGCGTTCGACGGCGAGCTCGGCGATGGTGCGCCGGATCGAGGCGGCCGAGCCGAGCGGGGCGTAGCGGAGGGCGAGCTTGTCGACGCCGGGCATGTGGGCGACGAGCGCGTCGATCTCCTTGCGGACCTGGTAGTAGAAGAGGCGCCGGAGGCCGGCGCGGGTCTCACGCTCGGCGGCGCCCGGGTTTTCGAGGAGGCGGAGGGCGACTTTTTCGCCTTCGCAGACCAGCGAGGGGAAGGCCGTGATCGTGGCGCTCCCGCGCCGGGCCTGGACGCGTTCGGGGAGTTCATCGAAGTCCCACGTGCGGACGTCGTCGCGGTTGAATGGGGAATCGCCGAGGCGGCGGAGCGAGCCGCGGACGTCGGCTTTGAGGGTTTTCTGCAGGTTGCGCACGTCGCGCCCGCGCCCGATCTCGCGCCCGCGTTCGTCGACGACGCTGAACGCCATGCGGAGGTGGAGCGGGAGGGCTTTTTCATCGATCGCGTCGCGCGGGAGGGGCTCGTGGGCGCGAGCTTCGACCGCGGCGGCGACCTGTTCGAGCAGCGAGCCGCGGGCGAACTCGATCGTGCGGACGAACTCGCGCGCGAACTCCGGCGCGGGGCCGATCGCGCGTCGGAACCGTTTGGGGAGGAGGCGGACCAGCTCCGCGACTTTCGACTCCAGCATCCCCGGCACCAGCCACTCGGCCCGGTGGGGGTCGACCGCGCCGAGCTGCGTGAGCGGGACCACGGCCGTCACGCCGTCGCGCTCGCCCTCGGGATCGATCGCGTAATCCAGGCTCAAGCGCTCGCCGAGCGTGTCGAGCTCGTCGGGAAAGAGCTCCGGGCGGGCGAGGGCCGGACGCTCGCCGACGAGGTCCTCGCGGGTTGCGTAGAGCAGGCGGCGGTTCTTCTCCTCGCGTTCGGCGAGCTTGCGGAAGCGGTTGAGACGCTGCACGTCGTAGACGTCGGGCGGCAGGCGATGGTCGTAGAAGGCGAGCAGCGCGTCGGGCACGTAGAGCGAGCCGGGGGCGCGGAGCTTGGCTTCTTCGCGTTTGAGTTCTTCGACGAGCCGGTCGTTGTGACGCTTGAAGCCCGCGTCGATCTGGCTCTCACCCTCGACGAGGGCGTAGTGGATGAACATCTCGCGGGCCGCGGCGGGGTCGATCGGCCCGAACTCGACGCGTCGGCGTTCGACGAGATCCAAGCCAAAGAGGCTGACTTTTTCGTAGCAATAGACGCGCCCGGCCCGCGCGTCCCAGTGAGGCTCGGCGTGCGTCTTCTTCACCAGGTGCGCCCCGACGCGCTCGATCGCTGCCGGCTCGATCTTCGCGACGGCCCGCGCGTACAGCTTGCTCGTGCGCACGAGCTCTTCCGCAACGAGCCATTTCGGACGCGCCTTGAAGACGCCCGAGCCGGGGAAGATGTGGAATCGCAGCCCGCGCGGGCCCTTGTACTCGCCGTTCTTGTCCAGCGTGCCGATGTTGCTGAGCAGCCCGGAGAGCAGCGCCTCGTGCACGAGGCTCGGCTCGGCGGGCTGGCGGTTCGGCTCGAAGCCCATCTCGACGATCAGCCCTCGGAGCTGGCGGTGCGTCTCGATCCACTCGCGCATGCGGACGTAGCTGATGAAGTTGGTTTTGCAGGCTTTTTTGAGCTGGCTGGAGCCGAGCTTGTCCTTGAGGTCGTGGTAGAACCGCCAGATCTTGACCAGCGCGATGAAGTCGCTCTCTTCGCTGGCGAATTTTTCGTGGGCCGCGTCGGCTTCGTTGCGTTGATCCATCGGGCGGTCGCGCGGGTCCTGGGCGGCGAGGGCGCTGGCGATGATGAGGACTTCGGTGAGGCACCCGCCCTCGGCCGCGGCGAGGAGCATCCGCCCGACGCGCGGGTCGATCGGGAGCTTGGCGAGGCGCTCGCCGATCGGGGTCAGCTCCTGCTTCTCGTCGATCGCGCCGAGCTCCAGCAGCGTGTCGTACCCGTCGCGGATCAGCCGCCCCTCGGGCGGGTCGATGAACGGGAACGACGCCGGGTCGCCCAGCTTGAGCGCGCGCATCCGCAGGATGACCGCCGCGAGGTCCGTCCGCACGATCTCCGGCGGCGTGAACGCTTCCCGCGCTTCAAAATCCTCCTGCGCGTACAGACGCACGCAGACGCCGGGCGCGATGCGCCCGCACCGCCCTTGGCGCTGGTTGGCCGACGCCTGGCTGATCGGCTCGATGGGGAGCTGCTGCACCTTTGTCCGCGGGTTGTAGCGGCTCAGGCGCGCGACGCCCGTGTCGATCACCGCGCGGATGTTCGGCACCGTCAGCGACGTCTCCGCGACGTTGGTCGCGATCACCACACGCTGCCCACGCCCGCGTTGGAACACCCGCTGCTGCTCGCCCGTCGTCAGGCGCGCATACAGCGGCAGCACCTCCAGCCCGCGCCCGAGTGAGCCGGCGTGGTCTTCCAGGAACTTGGCTGTTTCGCGGATCTCGCGTTCGCCGGGCATGAAGACCAGCACGTCCCCTGCGTGCCCGACGCGCTGGTCGCGGCGCAGCTCGTGCAGTGCATCGAGCACGGCCTCGGGCACGTTGCGGTCGTCCTCGTCCGGGTCGGCCGTCACCAGCGGGCGGTACCGCGTCTCGACGGGGTAGGTGCGCCCTTCGACCAGGATGATCGGGGCGCCGTGGAAATGGTCGCTGAAGCGTTGCGGGTCGATCGTCGCGCTGGTGATGATGAGCTTAAGGTCGGGGCGTTTGGGGAGGAGCTGGCGGAGATAGCCGAGGAGGAAGTCGATGTTGAGGCTGCGCTCGTGGGCCTCGTCGATGATGATGGTGTCGTAGCGGCGGAGCTTGCGGTCGGTCTGGATCTCGGCGAGGAGGATGCCGTCGGTCATGAGCTTGACGGCGGTCTGGTCCGAGGTCTGATCCCCGAAGCGGACCTTGCTGCCGACGACAGCGCCGAAGGGGACGTTCAGCTCGTCGGCGATGCGCTGGGCGACGCTGCGGGCGGCGATTCGGCGGGGCTGGGTGTGGGCGATGACGCCCGCGCGCCCGCGTCCGATCTCGAGGCAGATCTTGGGGAGCTGCGTGGTCTTGCCGCTGCCGGTCTCGCCGCAGAGGACGATGACCTGGTGCTCGCGGATCGCGCCCGCGATCTCCTCGCGCCGCTCGGAGACGGGCAGGTCGGGCGGGTACGCGATCTTCTTCGGGATGCCCGCTTCACGGCGGGCGCGCCGCTGCACGCTGCGCTCGATCGCCTCGGCGAGCGTTCGGATCGCGCGTTCGGACGTTTCGCTCCGATCGTGCGCACGGTTCAGGCGCGTGCGCAGGCGGGCGCGATCGAAGCTGTCGCACGCTCGCAGCGCGGCTCGGAGGGCACGGAGATCCGGGGCATGTTCACGCACGGGCGGATGGTAGATCCGCAATCCGCTATGCTGCGTGTGATGCTGGAGACCGAGGCGGTCATCAAGCGGTACGACGGCGTGCCGGCGGTCGACGGGGTGAGCCTGCGGGCCGAGGCGGGGCGGACGACGGCCCTGATCGGCCCGAGCGGGTGTGGCAAGAGCACGCTTCTCCGCCTACTGGTCGGGCTGATCCTGCCCGACGAGGGGCGGGTGCTGTTCGACGGTGAGCCGCTGACGCCGGGCAACCTGCGACGCGTCCGGCACCGCCTCGGCTACGTCATCCAGTCCGGCGGGCTCTTCCCGCACATGACCGCGCGCCAGAACGCGGCCCTTCCCGCGCGCCACGCCGGGCCCAAAGCGGGGTGGAGCAAGGCCCGAATCGCGGAACGCCTGCACGAGCTCGCCCGCCTCACGCACTTTCCGGAGGACGGGCTCGACCGCTACCCGGGCGAGCTCTCCGGCGGGCAACGCCAGCGGGTGAGCCTGATGCGCGCGCTGTTTCTGGACCCGGAGGCGCTGCTGCTCGACGAGCCGCTGGGGGCGCTCGACCCGCTCATCCGCGCCGAGCTGCAGCACGAGCTCCGCGAGATCTTCGCCGAGCTGGGCAAGACGGTGGTGCTCGTGACGCACGACCTCGCGGAGGCGGCCTACCTCGCGTCGTCGGACATCGTGCTGCTCAAGGGTGGGCGGATCGTTCAGCGCGGCGCGTTCGCCGAGCTGCGCGAACGTCCCGCCGACGCGTTCGTCGCTCGGTTCATCGCGGCTCAGACCGAGCGGGTCGAGGCTCTGCTCGCGACCGACGGGGGGCGGGCGTGAGGGCGACGATCATCGCGTGCTTCTTTTTGCTGCTGGGATTGGTGCTGGTGTTGACGATCGGCGCGTGCGCGGAAGACACTCCGGAGCGGGCGGAGGGCGCCGGTGAGGGTCCTTCGGTGGTCGTCGGGAGCAAGACGTTCACCGAGTCGGTGATCCTGGCCGAGGCCCTCGCGCAGCTCGCGCGGGAACACGGGGCCGACGCGCGCCACCGGTCGGACCTCGGCGGCACGCGCGTGCTGTTTGAAGGGCTCCGTCGCGGCGACATCGACGCCTACCCCGAATACACCGGCACGATCCGCTACGAACTGCTCGCGAGCGAGAACCTTTCCGGCGACGACGAGCTCGCGCCCGTGCTCGCGGCGATGGGGCTGCGGATGACCGAGCCGCTGGGGTTTAATAACACCTACGCGATCGGGATGACCGAGGCGCGGGCCGAGGAGCTCGGGATCACGCGGATCAGCGACCTGCGCGACCACCCGGAGCTGGTCATCGGCTTCAGCAGCGAGTTCATGGATCGCGCCGACGGGTGGCCGGCGTTGCGCGACGCGTACAGGCTCCCGCACCGGCGCGTCTCGGGTGTGGATCACGACCTGGCGTACCGCGGGCTCGCGGGCGGCTCGATCGACGTGATGGATCTCTACGCGACCGACGCCGAGATCGCGTACTACGGGCTCCGGGTGATCGAGGACGATCTTTCACACTTCCCGCGGTACGACGCGGTCATCCTGCACCGGGCGGACCTGGGCGAGCGAGCGCCGGAGGTCACCCGCGCGTGGTCCCGCCTCGCGGGGACGCTCGACGAGGCGTCGATGTCGGCGCTCAACGAGCGGGCGAAGATCGGTCGCGAGCCGGAGGCGGTCGTCGCGCAGTCGTTCCTGAACGAAACGTTCGCGATCGAGACGGCAACTTTCGTCGAAGGGCTCTGGGGCGGGCTCGTGCGCACGACGCGGGAGCAGCTCGTGCTCGTGGGCGTTTCGCTCGGCTTGGCGGTGCTGGTCGCGGTGCCGCTGGGGTTGTTCGCGGCGCGCGTGCCTCGGGTGCAGCAGGGTGTGCTAGGGACGGTGGGCGTGTTTCAGACGATCCCGGCGCTCGCGATGCTGGTGCTGCTGATCCCGGTGTTCGGGCTGACTCCGGAAGCGGCGATCGCGGCTTTGTTCCTGTACAGCCTGCTCCCGATCGTGCGGAACACGCACGCGGGGATCGTCGGCATCCCCGCGGACGTGCGCGAATCGGGCGAGGCGCTCGGGCTTCGGGCGTGGTTCGTGATCCTGCGGATCGAGCTCCCCATGGCGATGCCGATGATCCTCGCGGGCGTCAAGACGGCGGCCGTGATCAACATCGGCACCGCGACGCTCGCCGCCCTGATCGGGGCGGGTGGCTACGGACAGCCGATCCTGACCGGGATCCGGCTCGATGATTTTGGTCTGATCCTGCGCGGTGCGATCCCGGCGGCGGCGATGGCGCTCGCGGCGCAGTGGCTGCTCGACGGGGTCGAGCGTCTGAGCGTGCCGCGCGGGCTCCGCACGCCGAGCTGAGCCGCTGGATCTTGGAACGTGGCAAACGCCGCGGCATCGGGGCTGGGAATATGAGGCACCAAACGTTGGTTTTCGAGCTTGACGCACGCGAGCGAGCGTGTAGTCTGCGGACGGGCTTTCGTATGGAATGCTAAGAGCGTGTTCAGACGCGTCTGGAAGCACGATGTCGCCAGCCGAGCACGGGCGAGACACCAAGTGGCAGCGGAGCGAATCGCGGGCGGTGGATCTCGCATCCCTGCGTGATAGGTACGCGGAGGTCCGATCGACGACGGAGCGTCTATGCTCCCCGCTGGAGCCTGAGGATTTCAATCTGCAGTCGATGCCGAGCGCGAGCCCCGCGAAGTGGCACGCTGCGCACACGAGCTGGTTTTTTGAGCGTTTCGTGCTTTGTGCGCACGACCCCTCGCACTCGCTTTTTGATGATCGCTGGGAGTATCTGTTCAATTCGTACTACAACGCCGTGGGCGATCGGCACTGCCGCGCGCGTCGCGGCGGGCTGACGCGACCGACCGTCGGCGAGGTGATGCGGTACCGCTGGCACGTGGACGAGTCGATGACGCGTTTGCTGGAGCGTGAGGACGCGCCGCCCGGAGCGCTCGCGCTCGTCGAGCTCGGTTTGCACCACGAGCAGCAGCACCAGGAACTGCTGCTGACCGACCTCCTCCACGGCTTCTGGGATAACCCGCTGCTCCCGACCTATGACGCGGGCGAGATCCCGCCCGAGCCGGCGAGCGATCCCGGCGCGATGGGTTTTGTGACCTTCGACGCGGGCGTGCGCACGATCGGGCACGAGGGCGACGGCTTCGCGTACGACCACGAATCGCCGCGGCACCGGGTGTTTCTGGAAGCGTTCGAGCTCGGCGATCGGCTCGTGACCAACGCCGAGTATCTCGAGTTCATCGAAGACGGCGGGTACGAGCGGAGCGAGCTCTGGCTCGACGCCGGGTGGGCGTTGGTCCGGGGCGAGCGGTGGCGGGCGCCGCTCTACTGGCATCGCGGCGGACCGCCCGAGGCTCGAGGCGAAGGGCTTGGAGAGCGCCGAGCGTTCACGGCGCGTGGGGACGCCCCGCTCGACCTGCACGCGCCGGTCTCGTGCGTGAGCTTTTTCGAGGCCGACGCCTACGCGCGGTGGCGCGGGTGCCGCCTGGCGACGGAGTTTGAATGGGAAGCGGCTTGCGGGGATCAGGCGGTGGATGGCAACCTGCTTGAATCCCGCGAGCTGCGCCCGCTCGGCGCGCCGAGTCGCGCCCTCCCCGGGCCGATCCGCCAGGCGTTCGGCGACTGCTGGGAATGGACGCGGAGCGACTACGCCCCGTACCCCGGGTACACGCCGCCGCCGGGCGCGGTGGGCGAATACAACGGCAAATTCATGTGCGGCCAGTTCGTGCTGCGGGGCGGTTCGTTCGCGACGCCGCGCTCGCACCTGCGCGGAACCTACCGCAACTTCTGGGCCCCCGCGACGCGGTGGCAGTTCTCTGGGATCCGTCTCGCGAGGGGCGGCGCGGAAGGATTATGATGACCACGACTGTTAAGCTCACCGACCTGCACCCCCCGGCCGACGACGTCCGTGCGGACGTCTTGCGCGGATTGCAGGGCCCCGGGCAGAAAACCATCCCGTGTAAGTACCTCTACGACGCGCGCGGCTCGGTCCTGTTCGACGAGATCACCGAGACCGAGGCGTACTACCCGACGCGGACGGAGATGTCGATCTTCGATCGCGAGGCGGAGTCGATCGCGAGCGCCGTCGGGCCCAAGGCCGCGGTGATCGAGCTGGGTTCCGGGGCGAGCCTGAAGATCCGCAAGCTGCTGGACATCCTCGACAAGCCGGCGGCGTACATCTCTGTGGAGATTTCCAAGGAGCACCTTGTCCACGCGGCCGACGAGGCATCGCAGGCATATCCCGACGTGGAAGTGCAAGCCGTGTGCGCGGATTTCACGCGCCCGCTGGAGTTGCCGTCGATCGAGGCCGAGCACGGGTCGCGCCTGGTCTTCTTCCCGGGATCGACGATCGGCAACTTCACCCCGGAGGGCACGCGTGCGATGCTCGCGCGGATCCGTGAGTTGCTGGTGGACGACGAAGACGCCGCGATCGTCGGGGCGGATCTTGAGAAGGACCCGGCGATCCTGCGCGAGGCGTACGACGACCCGGAAGGGGTGACGGCCGCGTTCAATCTCAACCTGCTCGAACGCCTCAACCGGGAGTTGGGAGCGGATTTTGACCTCCGCGCGTTCCACCATGAGGCCCGCTACAACGACGAGAAGAAGCGGATCGAGATGCACATCGTCAGCGACCGGGACCAGACAGTGACGGTCGCGGGGGAACAGATCCGCCTGAGGGCGGGCGAGACGATCCACACCGAGAACTCGCACAAGTTCACGACCGATCGGTTCTCGGCCCTCGCGTCCGAGTCCGGGCTCCGCCTGGACACGGCGTGGACCGACGGCGACTCGCTGTTCTCCGTCAATCTTCTTCGCCGGGCCTGAGGCGGCCTCGGGCCCAGAACGTCGCGTCAAGCCACAGGTGTTCGCTGTCCCGCACGCCCGGCCCCGTTCTCGGGGCCGGGCGTGCGTGTTATCCGAGCCTGCGTTGCGTGGTGTCTTGGTTCTCGGTCTCGGGGATGCCCTGGTCGACGGGTTGGCGGCCTCGCCGGGACGACCGATCCGGCACAGACGGGCGTTGCGGGCGCGGGGGCAAGCCCGCGTCGTGCAGTCGCGAGGCGTGCGTGCCGATCCCGACACCCGGTCGGAAGGGCGCCGTCGAGGCGTGGGCGTCCCGGCGCGACCAGGGTGTGTGTTCAAGTCAGGTTGCAGGGAGTACGCAAGGATGTCGAACGAACGAGCTTCGAATCGTCTGGGGTTCCGAGTCCAAAGCGGTCGCAGGATCGTGATCACCGCGGTTGTGGCGGGCCTCGCGGCCGGGCTGACCGGGTGCGCGAGCGACAGCGATCGCTCGAGCGGGTTCTTCCGCTCGAACAACAACAGCGTCCGGACGCTGGAGATCGACGCCGGGAAGGCGACGGCGACCGTCGATCCCAACGCCGCCCGGGGGAGCTACACGAGCGAGTGGTACCAGGAGCAGGCCCGGGGCGTGGAGCTGCCCGCCAAGTGGCTGAGCGAGGCCCGCGACGCGACCGCCGCGATCGAGGCCCGTCGCGCGGCGGCCCAATCGGCGCTCGTGGAGAGCGAGGCGGACCGTCGCGAGCGGACCGCGCTCGCCGATGCCGGGCGCGAGGCCGCGTTCAGCAACGAGAGCGCGACCCGCAGCGAAGCGCAGCGGATGAACACGGTATTTGGCGCGAAGATGACCGAGTTCTCGGCCCACGCCGACGCGAAGGCGATGCTCGCCGAGTCCGCCGACATGCGCAACGCCGCCGAGCTCAACGCCAGCATCCGCGAGTGGGAAGCCGAGGCGAACAAGCTCCGCGCGGATAGTGAGCAGGCTTGGAACCGCGCCCTGGCTGAGCACGCCCGGATGCTCGCCGAGCGTTCGGCCGTTGAAGACCGCGGCCGCGCGAACATCGAGGAGATGACTCGCCGCGTCGACCTGACCGAGCAGCGGGCCGCCGCGAAAGTCAGCTCGCTCCGCCAGCAGTCCCGCTCGATCACCGAGCGCACGACCGCTCTCGCGAGCGAGTTGAACCAGCAGATCGAGACCGTGAGCGAGCAGACGACGGCCGAGGTTTCCGACCTCCGCCAGCGTGCCCGTTCGCTGAAGGACAGCACCTCGGCTCAGTGCGACGGCCTGCTGAGCGAGGCGAACTCGCTGTCAAAGATTGACGTGGATCGCCGGTACGAGTTGGAGTTGATCGGGGCCGAGGCGAACTACTCGGAGGCGCTCGCCCGCGCTGAGGAGATGCGTCGCCAGCTCGAGGCCGAGGAAGAGAACCTGCTCGCCGGCGTGGAGCGCCGCGAGGCCGACCACGCGGAATCGTTCGATCGGGTCCGGAGCGACTTTGACTCGGCGATCGCTTCGGTGGAGTCGAACTTCGAGCAGGGGCTGAGCGACATCGACGTGATGCGCAGCGAGGCCGACCGCCTGGAGCGTCAGGCTCGTGCGCAGTTCGTGAACGCGGAGGCCGAAGCCCGCGCCCGTGCTCTGCGTGAGGAGAGCGCCCATCAGCGTGCGCTGGCCGAGGCGGACTACGAGCGTCTCCGCGCCGCGGCGGAGACCGAGGCGGCGAAGATCTCGGCCGAGACCGCTCGCCAAGTGGCGCAGCAGGTGCGCCAGGGGAGCTGGTCGCTCCCGGGCAATACCAACAGCGTCGAGAGCGGCGTGAGCCCGAACACCCCGGCGCCGCAGATCGCGCAGCCCAGCACGCGTCCGAACGTCGTGGAGCCGGACCGCGTGGCCCAGTTCCGCACCAAGCTCGCCGAGGTTGTGAAGCTGCGCATGCAGGCCGACGCGCAGGAGAAGCTGCTCTACGCCGACGCCGATCAGCGCCGCGCCGACTTCCGCGCGTGGCACGAGGAGAAGGTCGCGGCTCACGACGCGTGGTCGTCGGAGATCGAGGCGATGCGTCGCAAGGGCTTCGCGTCGATCGCTGAGGGGCACGCCCGGATCGACGCGACGCTGGCTCAGGCCGACGCGGCCCGCAACCGCGCCCTGGTCAACGCCGAGAGCAACCGCAAGGAGACACTGGCCCGGATCACCAAGCTCCGCGCCGAGGCCGAGCAGCTCGCCCGGACCGGCGAGGCCCGTGTCGAGCAGCTGATCGCCCGTGCCGACGTGACCGAGCGCAACGGCGTGACGCGGGTGGAGAACCTGCAGGTGCAGCGTGAGTCGACGCTGCGTCGGGGCAACGCCGAGTCGCAGCGTCTGGCCGCCGAGGCCGACGCGCTCGAGCAGTCGCAGCGCGCCGTCGTGGCCCAGATGGTTCGCGAGATCGAGTCGTCCGAGCGGATGCTCGCGGCCGAGCTCGCCCGCCTGGACCGCGCGGCCCAGAGCTTCTACGAGATCGCGGAGGCGACCTACAACGAGGGTCTGTTCGCGGCCGAGACCTTCGACCGCATCGCGCAGGCCAACGCTTCGGAGCTTGCGGCGACGCACGAGACGGAGCGTCGGATCGCCCAGGCCGAGGTCGGCTACATGCGTGAGCTGGCGTCGGCGCATCGCCTGACGGCCGAGGCCGCCGTCGATCGCAAGCTCGCGGACGCGGAGCGTCAGATCAGCGATCACCTGGCTCGTGACACGATGACCCGCGCCGAGATCGCGGCCCGTGCCCAGATGGCGCAGGCCGAGGTGAGCAACCAGTTCACCATCGCCGGCGCCGAGGAGCAGGCCGTCCGCGCCCGCTTCGACGCCCGGATCGCGATGACCGAGTCGGACCGGAACCGCGCCTACGCCCGCCTCTATCTGGAGCGTCAGCAGCAGCAGCGCCGCGTCGAGCAGGCGATGGCCGCCGCCGCCGCCTACGAGGAGCTCAGCCGCGAGGCCCTCGCTCGCCTGAACGAGCGTTCGGACCGCTTCAACCGCACGGCGGATCAGAACTGGGACAGCCGCCTGGCTCTGCCGGCCGCCTTCCCCACGCCGACGCCCGTCGATCGCCTCGACAGCGACGGCACCAACATCTTCAACCAGCGCGGCTTCGTCAACGTCCCTGAGCCGCAGCAGTAAGCCCGCAATCGGGGCGCAGGCCCCGCGCTGCACCCGGGTGAACACGCACCCGGCACACACCCAGACCCACCGCACCGGCCCCGCTTTCACGAGCGGGGCCGGTGTCTATTTCATGCGCCGATGCACGCTGATCAGAGAGGCCCCGAACGGGAGCGGGGCGCGCGTGAGCCAACGGGCTTCGGCCGCGAACAGCTCGCGGAGCGGGGCGTTGATGAGGCTTGGGAGCGGCGTGACGTCGGGCTTGGCCCGCCCTGCGGGGAGCGCCCGCTTCGCGAGGCGCACCGCGGCCATCAGCGGGAACAGGGCCGTGTTGTACCAGCTCAACAGCACGGGCTCGAGCCCGGCATCCTCGAAGACGCGCTCGTACGCCGCGCGTGTGTAGCGGCGTTTGTGATGGTGCAACTCGTCGCGGGCGGTCCACATCCACGGGTGCGCGGGCACGGTGCAGACCATTAGCCCGCCCGGGCGGAGCAGGGCGGCGGCGGCTTTCGCCGAGGCGTGATCCTGCTCCACGTGCTCGAGCACGTCGCTGAGTACGACGACGTCGGCCGAGGCGGGCTCGAACGGGACGGCGTCCGGGAGCGTGCCGAAGCGGACGTCGAGCCCGTCGCGCGCGCACATCTGGATCGCCGCCTCGTGCGTGTCCATCCCCGCGACGTCGAAGGCGTGCGCGCACTCGCGGAGCAGTGCGCCGGTGCCGCACCCCAGATCGATGAGCTTCGGGCGAGCGTCGTCAGGCGTCGGGGTCAGGTGGCGATCGATCAGCGTGCGCACGATCCGGCGCTTGGCGACGAACCACCAGTACGTCCGCTCGCGCTCGCGCATCTCCCGGTACAGCGCCTCGTCCAAACCCGTCCTCCCCGCTCGCGTCCGAGTTTGTGCCCGCGCTCGCCCCGGCGTGCTCGGCGATCAGGTACAAGGGTCGGTTCTGCGCACTCGTGAACACCTGCCCGAGGTAGTACGCCATCACGCCCAGCATCGTGAGCTGCACGCCGCCGAGCAGGAACATCCCGCACGCGAGCAGCGCGAAGCCCGGCCACTGCGCCCCGAAGAAGACCCGCTCGGCCGCGACCGCGGCCGCCAGCACGCCGCTCAGCAGCACGACCGCGAGCCCGATCCACATCGTCGCGCGCAGCGGCGTCAGGCTGAAGCCGAAAATCGCGATCAGGCTCAGGCGGATCATGCTGCGCAAGCGGTACTTGGTTTCTCCGGCGTGGCGCGGCTCGCGGTCGTACACGTGCGCTTCCTGGCGGTAGCCCGCCCAGCTCACCAGCCCCCGGATGTACCGCGGGTTCTCCCGGCACTGGCGGACCGCCTCGACGACCTTCCGATCCATCACGCGAAAATCGCCCGCGTCCGGCGGGACGTCCACGTCGCTGAGCGCGCGCATCAGCCGGTAGAACGCGAACGAGGTCCAACGCTTGAACGCCGGCTCCCCCGGGCGACGACGGCGGACGGCATAGACCACGTCCGCCCCCGCGCGCCACTTGGCGAGCATCGCGGGGATCTCCTCCGGCGGGTCCTGTAGGTCGGCGTCGATGAGCACGACCGCGTCCGCGTCGGCCGCGTCGAGCCCGGCGGTCGTCGCGATCTCGTGCCCGAAGTTCCGGCTCAGCGTGATGAAGCCCACCCGACCCGCGTGCTCGCGACGCAGCTCGCGGAGCGTGTCCAGCGTCCCGTCGGTGCTCCCGTCGTCGATGAAGAGGATGTCGAACTCGTCGCCGGTGGGCTCGAGCGCGCGCACGAGCCGCTCGGTCAGCGGGCGGACGTTCTCCTGCTCGTTGTACGCGGGCACCACGACGGTGAGCCTCATGGCTGGGCCTCCGGGGCAGACGATACGTCGCCGGCGGGGGTCGGGTCCTCGGGCGGCGCGACGCGGTCGCGCAGCCCGCTGGTCACCAGGACCGAGAACCCGGCGTCCCCCGCGAGCGGCTCCAGCAGGCGGCTCACGCGGATCTCGATCGCTGTCGACCGATCGCTCGCGGGGATCGGCACGCTGAACGACGCCCAGCGCCCCATCGCCCGCTGCTCGGCGGCCGAGATGATCCGGGTGTGCGCCGGCTCGGCGTCGATGCGGACCTCGATCCGGACGCCGTCCTCGCGACGGAGGCGGGCCGCGAGTTCCGGCGTCAGCGTCGCGCGGAAGTGGGCGCGGGTCGCCTTGAGACGCGGTGGCAGGGTGGCGAGCATCGCGGGTGGTGCGCCGTGCGAGGCGGCGTCCGCCGGCGCCAGCTCGGCCGCGTGGTGCATCGCGTGCCACGGGGCGGGCCAGGCGAACGCGATCGCCTCCCCTGTGCGCCCGTCGCGCCAGCCCTCGATCGGCTCGACGCGGTCGTTGCGGGTCCAGTCGTAGACCGAGAGCGTCGCGGGCGGGATCCGCCCGCTCGCGAGCGCGTCGCGCAGGAGAGGGATCTCGATGTCGGCGTCGTCGTTGTCGGCCCGCTCGATGCGCACGCGCGGGTAGAAGGTGGGCGAGGCGTCGCGCTCCAGGGCGAAGGGCACGACGGCCGACCACCAGACGACGTGACCCGGCGGGTGCGCGCGCATCGCGTCGGTCGTCGGCTCGCCGGTGCGCAGGTCCCAGCCCCAGGGCCACAGGAAATCCAGCTCGTAGCGCAGGCGCAGCCCGTGCTCGTCGAACCCGACCACGGGCTGCGGCGTCTCCCAGAGCCAGACGAACCCGCTGTACAGATCCCGGCGTGCGTACACCACGCGTTGGACAAACTGGAACCCCGCCCACGGGTAGGCGAAGGGGGACCAGAAGGCGTCGTCGAACCGCCACGCGCCGGTGCGCGTCGCGCGTTCGTCGATGCGGACGGGGTGGAAGTAGACGCGTTCCGGCGGCTCCGGGAGCACCTCGCGGAATCGAGCCGCGAGTTCGAGATCCTGAGTCCAACGCGCCTGTCGCGCCCCCTGCACGCCGACGAGCATCGTCGCGCCGAGGACGCAGGCGACGATGAACGCCAGCCGCGCGAAGGCCGCCCCCCGGCGGGGCAGGATCGCCCGCCCGGCGTCGATCGCGAGGGCGGCGAGCGTCGCGAGGGCGACGGCGGCGGCGTAGAGCAGGCGGGAATCCACGATCTCGTACTGGCGGATCAGGACGACGGGGAAAAACGCGAGGGCGAGGGCGAGCAGCGCGAAAGCGGTGGTAGCCAGAGCGCATCGGGATGTGCGCGGGGGGGCGGGGGGCGGATCCGAGGGCGACGAACGAGGGGGAGAGTTTGGAGCGACGGGCGGGACGCCCGTCCCGCCGCGGTGTGGGAGGCGGAACCAGGGGATGAGGGCAAGCGTGAAGGCGGCCGCGAAGGCGAGGGACCGCCGGGGGTTGGCGAGGAGGGTTTCGACGCCGAAGGCGAGGGCGCCTTTGCGGAAGTCGTAGAGCATGAGCCAGTCGCCCGCGTCGCGAGCGACTCGGGCGAGTTCAGGAACGATCGCGTGCGGGCGGATGAACGAGTCGCCGGAAGTGCCGGGGAGGCGCCCGTCGCTGGTGGTGATGTAGAGCGTGATGTAGAGAATGAGCGCGAGCCCGCAGAGGGCGGGGATCAGCAGCGCGTCGCGGATCGTGCGCCCAAGGCGTTGCCCTCGCGGGGCGAGCGCGATCGCGAGCAGCGGCATCGCGCCGACAAGGGCGGTGGGTTGCTCGTTGAAACAAGCGGCTCCGAACGCGAGCGCCGGGAGCGGGATCCCCCACCACCATCGCGCACGCCCGCGGACCACAGCGGCGTAGATCGTCAGCGTCACCAGCACCAGACCCGTCGCGAGCGTGGTCGAGAGGGCGCTGGTCCAGAAGACGGCCTGATGGTGCACGGGATAGACCAGGAAGAGCATCGCGCCAGGTGCGGCGGCCGCCCTGGTGCGCCGGATGGTGCGGAGGAAGGCGTAGAGCAGGATCGCAACGAGCCCGTGGGCGGCGGCCTGGATCGCGTGGAGCGCGGGGGGGTGGTCCCAGAGGAGGGTCTGGAGGGGGGCGGTGGTGAGGAAGTGGAGCGGGCGCCAGAACTGGTAGCCGCCGGTCTCGGGGTTGCGCTGCGGGATGCGGAGGGTGTCGTACTGCCCGGTTTCGGGATCGCGTGTGCTGAAGGTGAGGTCGTCGTTCCACTTGCCGAGTTCGCCGACGAGGAAGAGCGTCGCGAACGCCCAGAGCACGACGGGGAAGAGCCAGAGGGCGCGATCTGTGCGCGCGGGCGGCTTTGGGGCGGGCTCAGACACCGGCCGGCTTCGCGTGCTGGGCGGGCGGTCGGGTTTCAACGACAGGGGCCGTCTCGCCGGTGGTGCAGGCGATGGGCTTTCGGAGCAGGGCGCGGAGTTCGCCGTAGGCCTCGGGGTGGGACTTGTGCTCGCTCACGCGGTCGCGGAGCGTTTCGAAGCCGCTCTCGGCGAGCAGGGCGCGGAGCCGGGGCTCGTTGAAGGCGTGCGGGTGCATCTCGTCGCGGTAGTCCATGAGATCGACCAGGAGCCAGCAGAGCCCGCCCGGCTTGAGCAGGCGACGGATCTCGCGCATAACCCGTGGCGGGTCGGAGACGTGGTCGAGGCAGTTCTCGATGACGACCAGGTCGGCCGAGGCGGCGGGGAGGGGGACGCGCTCGCCCGGAGCCGCGAGGTAGACCAACCGATCGGCGTGGGCGTGCTTGGGGAGCAGGTCCTCCGCGATGTAGCCGTCGGCGAGCGGATCGACAGCGACCGCGGCTTTCCACGCCGCGACCGCGAGCATCGGGTACGGGCCCGCGCCGATCTCGACCGCGACGCGCTGGGCGCACCAGTCGCGGAGGGCGTCCGGGTCTTCGGCGAGCCCTGCAAATCGCGCGAGTTCGTCCAAGCGGTCGCGTTGCCACCGGCCGAAGGTCTCTTCGAAGGGGCCTTGGAACCCTGGGACGGTCTCCGGGTGGCGGACCACCGAGACCCAGAAGGCGAGCTCGGCGCGGTATTTGCGGGTCAGGTCGGCGGGCTCGCGTCCGTCTTCGAGCTGGGCGGCTCCGTCGGCGAGCGTGCCACGCCAGACGGCGACGCGATCGGCGTCCTCGGCCAGCATGCGGTCGATGGTTTCGAGGCGGGATTCAACGTCCACCAGCCCGGCCCGCATGAGCTTGCGGACCGCACGCTTGTAAAGCGACTTGGCGGTCGCGGCGTTGAGCGGGGGGCGTGCGGGCATGGGGGAGGCCTTTCCAGCGGGTTCCGCCCCAAGGATACGCCGCAAGCCAACGCCCGCCGGGGGTCTACGATTGCCCGGACGGGGGTGCTTCCCCGGTTTTTGGGAAGCGATCCCGGGTCCGTATTTGGAGGCGCGATGCTGCGCAAAGTGCTGCACAGCAAGATCCACATGGCGACCACGACGGCCGCCCGTCCGGATTACGTGGGGTCGATCACGATCGACGCGACGTTTCTCAAGGCGATCGGGCTGCGTGTGAACGACGCTGTTCTGGTCGCCAACTGCCGGAGCGGGGCCCGGTTTGAGACGTACGTTTTCCTGGGCGAGCCGGGGTCGAAGAAGATCGAGGTGAACGGTGCGGCGGCTCACCACGTGGAGCCGGGCGACCGGCTGATCATCATGCACTTCGCGTTGATGACCGACGAGGAGTACCGCACGCACCGCCCGAAGGTGCTGATCATGGACGAGAACAACGAGGTTTCGGAGCTGATGCGGTACGAGCCGAGCTTGTGGTCGGGCGAGTGAGCGTGGGTGGGGTTGGGGGGCGTCGGACGTTGCGGGAATCGACCAGGCAGGCCGGGCACGTGCGCACGCGGGACGACCACGCGTCGGAGGTCGACGAGGACTATGTGGAGGCGATCGCGGAGATCGTGGAGCGGCTCGGCGAGTGCCGTGTGCGGGACCTGCAGGAGCGTTTCGCGGTGAGCCACGTGACGGTGACGCGTCGCGTGCAGCGTCTTGTGGATCAGAGGCTGGCAACGCAGGAGCCGCGGGGCCCGGTGGCGTTGACGGGCAAAGGCCGGAAACTGGCGGCGACGTCGCTCGAACGCCACAAGACGGTAGTGGCATTCCTGCGTTCGATCGGGGTGGACGAGCGGACGGCGGAGATCGACGCCGAGGGGATCGAGCACCACGTCTCGAAGGTGACCCTGGAGCGGATGCGGGCCGAGACGGTGCGCCGCTCACAAGTCCCATAACTGGCTCATGGAACAGACAGCCACCCGGGCGGGATGGGCATGCCGGGTAAGGGCGGTTGACTCCGGGCGTCTGCGGGCCACAATGTAGCCATGGCTACAAAAGCGGAACCGGTGAACGTGTGGGCCTGGTGGGCGGCGACGGCTCTCGTGGTCCTCGCCTGGACGGGGGTCTCGGCCCGGGGCTCGGGCCTGGACCGCGAGCCGATCCGGGTGCTGGCGACGACGGGGATGATCGCGGAGGCGGCTTCGGCGATCGGCGGGGACCGGGTGCGGGTGACGGCGCTGATGGGCCCGGGGGTGGACCCCCACCTCTACCGCCCGACGCGGGAGGACGCGCGGGCGATCGTCCGGGCGGACGTGATCCTGAAGAACGGGTTCATGCTTGAGGGACGGATGGGCGAGTCGTTCGAGCGGGCCGCCCGGGCGGGGCGGCGGGTGGTGGCGGTCGCGGAAGGTGTGCCGGCGGAGGCGTTGCTGCTGGAAGATGATGGGGCGGCGACGGACCCGCACGTGTGGATGTCGCCGCGGGTCTGGGTCCACGCGGTCGAGCGGGTCGCGGCGGTGCTGATCGAGGCGGAGCCGGGCTCGCGCGAGGTGTTCGAGGCGAACGCGGCGGCGTATATCCACCGCCTGCGCGCGCTCGACGCGTACGCGGGGGAGGTGCTCGCGACGATCCCGGAAGGGCGGCGGGTGCTGGTGACGGCGCACGACGCGTTCGGGTATCTCGGGGCGGCGTACGGGCTGGAGGTCGTCGGGATTCAGGGGCTCAGCACCGAGAGCGAGGCGGGCGTGCGCCGGATCGAGCGGATGGTGTCGCTGATCGTGGATCGCGAGGTTCCGGCGGTGTTCATCGAGACGACGGTGACGGATCGGAACGTGCGCGCGCTGGTGGCGGGCGTGGCCCGGCGCGGGCGGACGCTGGCGATCGGGGGCGAGCTGTACAGCGACGCGCTCGGCGAGCCGGGCTCGGCGGGCGAGACGTACTTGGGGATGATCGCGCACAACGTGGAGACGATTGCGCGTGGGCTCGGGGGGTCGCCCCCGAGCGGCGGTTTTGAGGGTTGGTTGCGGGATCGCGGGACGAGCGGCGAGGGCGCGCGGTGAGCCGAGCGGGAACGGACCATCGCGAGGCGAGCCTGCTGGACGCGCGCCCGGAGCACTCGGCGGAGAACCCGCTGAGCGTGCACGCGGTGACGGTGGCGTACGAGCGGAAGCCGGTGCTGTGGGACGTGGATTACGACGCGGAGCCCGGGCGTCTGGTGGCGATCGTGGGCCCGAACGGGGCGGGCAAGAGCACGCTGATCAAGGCGTGCCTGGGGTTACTGCCGGTTTCGAGCGGGCGTGTGGAGTTCTGGGGGCAGTCGTTCCGTCGTGTGCGGTCGCGGGTGGGGTATGTGCCGCAGCGGGAGAGCGTGGACTGGGAGTTCCCGGTATCGGCGCTGGACGTGGTGTGCATGGGTCGGTATCGGCGGATCGGTTGGTGCCGCCCGGTGACTCGGTCGCACAAGCGGGCGGCGATGGCGACGCTGGACCGCGTGGGGCTTGCGGATTACGCGCACCGTCAGATCAGCCGCCTGTCGGGCGGGCAGCAGCAGCGTGTGTTCCTGGCTCGGGCGCTGGCGCAGGAGGCGGACCTGTACTTCATGGACGAGCCGTTCGCGGGGGTGGACGCGGCGACGGAGCGGGCGATCGTGGAGGTGCTCCGGGAGCTTCGATCGGCGGGGAAGACGGTGATCTGCGTGCATCATGACCTGCAGACGGTGCCGGAGTATTTTGACGATGCGTTGCTGCTGAACATGCGTGTGGTCGCGGCGGGGCCTGTGGGCGAGGTGTTCACGGATGCGAACCTGCACGCAACGTACGGCGGTCGTCTGACGCTGCTGGCGGAGGCCGCGGAGGCGGTGGCGCGTCTGGAGCGGGGCGGATGAGGACGGCGCCGGCGGGGAGCGAAGGGGCGTTCGCGCCGGTCGTGACCGAGGCGGGGGTGTGGTCGCGCGCGGCGGAGGTGCTGCTCTGGCAGGCGCCGTACAACACGCGGGTGGTCCTGCTGGGAACGGCGCTGCTCGGGGCGGCGGCGGGGATCGTGGGGCTGTTCGCGTTGCTGCGCCGTCGTTCGCTGACGGCCGACGCGCTGAGCCATGCGACGCTGCCGGGCATCGCGGCGGCGTTCCTGCTCGCTTCGGCGCTGGGCAGTGACGGGCGGTCGCGTGTGCTGCTGCTGGTCGGTGCGGCGGTGACGGGCGTGCTCGGCGTCGCGGGGATTCAGGTGCTGAGCAAGCACCCGCGGATCAAAGAAGACGCGGCGATCGGGATCGTGCTGAGCGTGTTCTTCGGCGTCGGCGTCGTGCTGATGAGCGTGGTGCAGTTGGGCGAGGGGGGGAACCGGGCCGGGCTGGGCGGGCTGATCTACGGGCAGGCGGCGGCGATGCGCGGCGAGGACGCGGCACTCATGGGCGTGCTCGCGATCGCGAGCGTCGCTGTGGCGCTGCTTCTGGCGAAGGAGATGTCGCTCGCGGCGTTCGACGCGCCGTTCGCCCGGGCGACGGGGTGGGCGACCAACCTGATCGACGGCGTGCTGCTCGGGCTGATCGTGCTGGTGACCGTCGCGGGGCTGCAGGCGGTCGGGCTGATTCTGGTGGTCGCGATGCTGGTGGTGCCGGCGGCGGCGGCGCGCCTGTGGAGCGATCGCGTGCGCACGCTCGTGCCGGTCGCGGGCGTGTTCGGTGCGCTGGCGGGGTATCTCGGGGCGGGGGCGTCGGCGGTCTTTGAGGACACGCCGACGGGGGCGACGATCGTGCTGACCAGCGGCGTGCTGTTCGGCGTCGGGCTGCTGGTCGCGCCGCGGCGCGGGGTGATCGCGGTGCTGATCCGGCGCGCCCGGGCGCGGGCGCGGTACGCGGCGGATCACCTGCTCGAAGCGCTGCACGAGCTCGGCGGCTCGGCGGGGGCGGCGGACCTGGCGCGCCTGCGCCATGAGCGCGGCTGGTCGCCCCTCGGCGCGTGGGGGGTGGAGCGGTCGACGCGGGGCGCGGGTCTCGTCCGTCGCGAGGGGGAGCGGCTGGTTGCGACCGAGCGCGGGGCGGCCCGCGGGCGACGGGTGCGCCGGAATCATCTGCTCTGGGCCGAGTACCTGGTGCATGCGGCGGACGTCGCGCCGACGCACGTGGACTGGTCGGTGGATCGTGTGGAGCACGTGCTGAGCCGCGAGCTTCGGGAGCGGCTGGAGGCGTCGCTGGCTCGTCGCGGGGTCGTGGTGCCGAGCGAGGACGGGAGCGGGTCGGCGTGAGCCCGGGCGTGCATGAGTTCGTGTCGATCGATGCGCTGCCGCTGATCGCGGGGGTGCTGGCGGCGGTGACGTGCGCGCTGCTCGGGAATTTTCTGGTGCTGCGCCGGATGAGCCTGATGGGGGACGCGATCTCGCACGCAGTGCTGCCTGGGTTGGTGGTCGCGTTTCTGCTCGCTGGAACGCGGTCGGCTTCGGCGATGTTCCTCGGGGCGGCGGTCGCGGGGCTGGTGACGGTCGGGCTGGTCGAGTTGGTGCGCCGGCTCGGGCGTGTGGAGCCGGGCGCGGCGATGGGCGTGGTGTTCAGCGTGCTATTTGCGCTGGGCGTGCTGCTGATCGAGCGGGCCTCAGCGCAGCAGGTGGACCTGGATCCGGATTGTGTGCTGCACGGGTCGCTGGAGACGCTGTACTGGTTCCCGCCGACGACGTGGGGCGAGTTCTGGAGTGTGCGCACGTTTTTTGAGGATCCCGGTGTGCCGCGTCAGGTGTGGACGCTGGTCGCGGCGTGCTCTGCGACGGCGTTATTTGTCGTGCTGTGCTTCAAGGAGCTTCGGATCTCTTCGTTCGATCCGGGGCTCGCGACGAGTCAGGGCGTGCACGCGGGGGTGATGCACGCGGTGCTGATGACGTTCGTCGCGATCGCGGCGGTCGCGAGCTTTGAAGCCGTGGGTTCGATCCTGGTGATCGCGATGCTGATCTGCCCGGCGGCGACGGCCCGGTTGCTGACCGATCGCCTGGCGGCGCAGATCTGGGCGAGCGTTGGGCTGGCGGTGATTGCGGGTGCGGGCGGGTACGGGCTCGCGGCGTGGGGTGTGCAGGCGATGGGGTTGAGCGGGCCTGTGAACGCAGCGGGGATGATGACGGTGGTCAGCGGCGGGCTGCTGGCGGGGGTATGCGTGTTTGGCCCGCGGTACGGGGTGATTTCGCGGGCGTTGCGCCGTCGGCGACTGGCGCGGACGGTGCAGAGCGAGGACCTGCTCGGGCTGCTCTACCGCCTGCACGAGCGGGGAGAACGCGAGGCGAGCTTGGCACGGATCGGCGAGGTGTGGGGCGATGGCGCCGGCACGTTGCGGGCCGCGATCCGCGGCGCGGAACGCGCCGGGCTTCTCGTCGTAGAAGCGACGGGCTCGCTGCGTCTGACGCGTCCCGGTCTGGATCGTGCGGCGGAGCTGATCGGTCGGCATCGCCGATGGGAGGCGTGGCTGGTGCGTTCGGCGCACGCGCGCGCAGATCATGTGCATCCGACGGCCGAGCGTCTGGAGCATCTGGCGCAGCCGAGCCCGCCAGAGGTTTCGGGTGGTTCAGATCCGCACGGGAGTCCCATCCCGGGGTCTCGCCCGGCGCGGGATGACGACATCTGAGTGGCGGTTCAGGCAGCGTCGCGTGGTGCGGCGTTCTCGGCGGCTTTGTAGCGAGCGATGATGTCGAGAAGAATGCGCCGATCGACGGGCTTGGTCATGTAGTCATCGCATCCGGCGGCCAAGCAGCGCTCACGGTCGCCGGACATGGCGTGAGCCGTAAGCGCGATGATCGGCCCGACCCGCCCGGCGAGGCGCAGCGCATTCGTTGCGGCGTAGCCGTCCATCTCGGGCATCTGCATATCCATAAGAATGACATCGGGTTCCCGCCCGTTTTTGATGGCGTTCTTGAAGGCTGCGACGGCCTCTCCGCCGTGGCTGACGATCTCGACCTTCGCGCCCGCCTTGCGGAGCAGGTGACCGATGAGCCGCTGGTTGTCGACGCCGTCCTCGGCAAGGAGGACGTGGACGCCGGCGAGACTGGGCGGCTGCGCGACCGGGCTGGCGACGGCGTCGGGTTCGTCGGGGAGTTCGCCGCCCTCGCCCGGACGAACGGTTTCCCTCATCGCGTCGAGCGGGAGCGGGAGAACGAGCTCGAAGGTGCTACCCTCGTCGACGGCGCTGGTGACGTGGATATCGCCGCCGATCATGCGGGCGAGCCGCTTGGAGATATGCAGGCCCATGCCCGAGCCGCCGTAGCGTCGCGTGACGGAGTCGTCGGCCTGCGTAAACGCGTTGAAAAGTCGGCTGAGCTGCTCGTCGTTCATGCCGACGCCGGTGTCGATGACGGCAAGGCGCAGGACCGGGTGTGCGCGAGCCCCGTCGGGCGCATCGACACCGACACGCACCTGCACCGATCCGATCTCGGTGAACTTGATCGCGTTGCCGATCAGATTCATGAGAATCTGGCGAAAACGGACCGGGTCGGTTTGTATGGTGGCGGGCACGGGCGTGGCGTAATCGAGGCGGAAGTCGATGCTCTTGCCGACGGCGCGGACGCGAAGGAGCGAGGCGACCTGTTCGAGAATCTGCGGGAGGGGCGTGTCGATCATCTCCACGCGCATCTGCCCGGCTTCGATCTTGGAGATGTCGAGCACGTCGTTGATGATCGCCAGCAGGTGCTCGCCGTTGCGGCGGATCGTCTCGATGTGCTCGCGCAGGGCCTCGTGCTTGCGTGCCTCCTCGGCGAGGATATCGGTGTAGCCGAGGATCGCGGTCATGGGCGTGCGGATCTCGTGGCTCATGTTGGCGAGGAAGGCGCTCTTGGCGCGGCTGGCTTCTTCGGCGGCTTCGTGGGCCTGTGCGAGCGCTTTCTGCGTGCGTTTCTGCTCGTCGATGTCGATGTGGACGCCGAGCATCCGGCGCGGCTTGGCGTCCTCGTTCCATTCGATGACCTTGCCGATGGAGAGGACCCACATCCATCGCCCGGTCGAGGTGCGCATGCGGAACTCGACGTGGTACGGCTCGTTCGGATCTCGGAAGTGACGCTCGAGGGTGGCGATCGCGCCCGGGAGATCTTCCGGGTGCAACAAGGCTCGCCACTCGTCGAAACTCCCGATCTCGGCTTCTTCGCGTGTGATGCCGAGCATGCCGAAGTAGTTTTTGTTGAGATGGATGCTGCCGCTCTCGACGTTCCAATCCCAGAGCCCGAGGTTGGCGGCGGAGAGCGCCATCTCCAAGCGCGCCTGCGTGTCGAGCTGTTCGGTGATGTCGCTGCAGACCGCGACGATCGCCGTGATGCGTCCCTGGTCGTCCCAGAGCGGGATCTTGTCGGTCCGGATCACGCGTCGCTCGCCCGGCCTGCTCTCGTAAGGCTCCATGATCCCGAGACGGGGTTTTCCGGATCGGATCACTTCCAGATCATCGGCCAGGTACGCCGCGGCGTGCTCGGCGGGGAAGAAGTCTTCTGTCGGCCGCCCCTCGATCTCGTGGATCGGCAGGCCCATGGATTCGGCGGCGGCCTTGTTGAGCCGGAGGATGGTGTTCTTATCGTCCTTGTAGAAAACCAGCGCGGGGAGGGCGTCGAGAATCTTCTGGAGTTCCGCTTGGTGACGGGCACTGAGTTCCGCGGCTCGCTGACGCTCGGTGATGTCGATATTGACGCCGATGATGCGCCGGGTTCGCCCGTCGTAGGACTGCTCGGCGGTGCCGCGGGCATCGATGTGGCGTTGCTCGCCGGTCACGATGTTGATGATTCGGAACGTGCTCGCGAACTCGCCGCCGTTTTTCGTCGCCTGCACAAAGACGGCGCGGACGCGTTCGGCGTCTTCGGGATGAACCGCGGCACGCCAGGTCTTGACGGGGTCGGTCTGCTCGGCTGGATCGAAGCCGTAGAACTCGTGCATCGGACGGTTCCACGTCAGGATGTTGCGTTCGACGTCGAGCTCCCAGATGCCGATATGGGCGGCTTCGGCGGCGATCTCGAGTCTCCAGGCGAGGTCGCGGAGTTCACGCTCCAGACGCTGACGCTCGGCGACGTCGCGGACGATCGCGACAAAGTGCCCCGAGCTGCCGGCTTCAGCGACGTGCTGGAACAGGATCTCGACCGGGACGTCCTCGCCTGTGGAGGTGCGGTGGAAGGTCTCGTAGGTGGTCCATTCGCGGTCACCGCGGACTAAATCCTCGAGCAGGACGCGGAGCATGTCCTCGCTGATGAAGGGCATGATGTCGGTCGGTGTGCGGCCGAGGAGGTCCTCGCGTCGGACGCGGATCTGGTCGGCCGCGCCCTGGTTCACGTAGGTGTAGCGCAGGGTATCGGCGTTAAAAATAAAGACGCAGTCGCGGGCGGCGTCGAGGATGCGCTGGAAGCGGGCGAGTTCCTGCGTCCGGTTCGCCATCTCGTCCGTGTAGCGCCGGACCTGGGACCAGACACGTCCGTTTTCTTCGCGGAGCGCGATCTCGCCAGATCGGGTGCGGTAGGCCATGCTCAGCATGAGGCCGGCGAGGAGGACTGATGCGATCACGACGAGCCCGCCGAGCAAACCGGGCATGCCGAAGTAGGCGACCGGCGCCTCGGCGTAGACGGCGACGTTGCGCCGTCCTTGCCCCACCGCGGCGTACCAGCGGTGCCGGATCAAGGTCGTCCGGGACTCGCCCCGGATCGCGTCGACCTCGGCCGGCGCGTGACGGATCAGCCCGACCTGCAGAGCGGAGTGCGACTCCAAAAACCTCGGGATCAGTTCCTTGGCGGCGATACGGATCGTGACAAACTCGTGCCGATCCGGGCGCCGGGGATCGGTGATCCGTGCGGCCGCGATGAGTTCCACAGGTTCATCGGAGCCTTCGACGACGTCGATGACCGCGCTGCGGGCGCCGGCGCGCAGATCCGCGAGAAGGGCCGGGTCGAAGCCGTACGCCTCGACTTTTTCGGGGGTGGACATGTTGACGCGGAGGTGCAGGTCTGAACCGGCGCGGACGGTGGCGGTGAACGCGTCGAACTCGTCGGGCGTGACCCATTCGCTTGCGTCGATGAAGCCGGCGGTGGTGCGGGCCACCACGTCGAGCAGGTGTACTTCACGGGCGATGTCGCTGGTGACATCGACCGCCTCGGCACGAAAGAGCGAGCGAGAGACGCAGACGGTTGTGACGAGCCCGCCGATCACTCCGAGGAGCAAGACGCCGGCGGACGCGACAGACGCACGGGCGATGCGCCCTTCGCTGATGCGGATCGCGTTGAAGACCGCCGGAGAGATGCTCACAGTTGCCAGCCCCGCGAGCGCGGACACCGCCCGCGCATCGACCACGGGCCGACCCGCGACCCGACCCGTATATCGGTCGAACTCCTGGAGGGCTTCACCGGTGCGGGGAAAGGGGGAGTGGGTTCGGCGTCTCGGGGTCAACTCTGCCCGAAACGGGTGATGAACTTGTCGCGTGATTCCCAGGTGCCGACGAGCACCAACTCATCTCCGGACTTCAGCTTGGTGTCGACGGGGGGGTTGATCAATCGCTGCTTTTCGGTCCGATAAGCGACAACGGTGCACCCGGTGTGCTCTCGGATACCGCTCTCGCCGAGGGTCTTGCCGCTGAGGGTCTGGGAGACTTTGACGCGGAAGACGTCGAGCCCCTCGGCGACGGTCACGACGCGGCTGCCGCGGATCATCGTCAGGAGCGCACCCGAGGCGATCGAGGCGTGGGACTGCACGAAATCGGCCCCGGCGTGGTGCAGGGCGGGGACGTGGCGCTCCAGCGTCGAGCGGCAGATGATCTCCATGTTCGGGCGCAGACGCCGGCAGAGCAGGGTCAGGTAGAGGTTCACGTTGTCGTCGTGGGTCGTGATGATGACCGTCGGCGCACGCTCGATGCCGGCCTGTTCGAGCACGTCGGGCTCGGCGGCGTTGCCGACGATCGTGCGTTCGTCGTCGATGACGCGCTCGGGGCGGAGCTCGACCATGCGCCACTGGACGCCGCGCTCGGTGAGGGCGGCGGCGGTGGCGCGCCCGATGCGCCCGCCGCCGAGGATGAGCACCGGCTCGGTGGAGACGTTGTAGATCGCGAAGTGCTCGTCGTAGTTCTGGAGCTGGGCGGCCGATCCCACCAGGAGCAGGACGGTGTTCTGCCCGACGATGGTGTCGGGCGTGGCGTGCTGGAAATCACCCCGGTCCCAGACGCCGATGACGCTGACGTCGAGGTCGCTGAGCCGGTTCTCGCGGAGGGTCTTGCCGACCAGGGGAGTGCCGCCGGCGTTGGCCTCGGCGATGAGCAGTTCGTCGAACTCCCCCACCACGTGGGTGACGGCGTCGCTCCCGGTGATGCACCGGGCGAGGGCCTGGCCCATGATCTGCGTGAAGCTGAGCACCCGTGTCGCGCCGGCGGCTTCGAGGATGCGGGCCGAGGCGGGATCCTCGGCCGTGGCAACAACGGGCGTGCTCTTGGACACTTCGCCGACGGTAAAGGCGATCATCGTGTTCTCGGCGTCGGTGCGCGTCGTGACAACCAGAGTCGCACGCTCGACGCCCGCCTGGCGGTAGGTCTCGGGATCGTCCAGGTTTCCGACCATGACGTGGATATCAAGATCGCTGAGTTGCTCGGCCTCCTCGGGGGTCTCCACGAGGATCGTGTAGGGGATCTCGAACCGCTTGAACCGGCGGATCAGCGACTCGGCGATCGCGTCGTGCTTTGTCAGCAGCACGTGACCCGCGAGATCTTTCGGAACCGAACGCGGTGTCCTCGCCGCGGACTGCGCCTCGAGCCATGGCGCAAAGAAATACTGCAAAAAAGTGAACGGCAGAAGTACAAGAAGGAAAATGATGCCCGAGAAAATAACGACGATCGAGAACGCGCGGCCGAAGTCGGTCTCGAAGGTGATGTCGCCCATGCCCAGCGTGGACATCACCGTCATGGTCCAATAAAAGCCGCTGATGATCGAGTGGCGTTGACCTTCCAAATGCGCGACGAACTGGAAGAACAGGCTGTGAAACGTAATCACGCCGAACATCAGCAGCAGAAACCGGACAAGCACCCATATGTCGCGCTTCGACCGGCGGTGCTTGACAAGAGTCATGAGGGGTGTGATGAGCAGCTTCATTGGAGGCCCTGCCAAGGTGACAGCCGGAGGGGGTTCGGTGACGCGACACCTTCGCTCGCTCCGGCGGTTCGTCCGTGAATCAGCGGTGATCCTAGCAGGTGTTCGCTCCTTTGCATGGAAGACCCTGCCGGCCTCACCCGGCAATACGATGGCTCCAAACCGCGGGCCCCTGCGTGAGGATCCCGCGGCGTGTGGAGGCCCCGCCCCGTGCCCGAAAGCAAGCACCGCCCGCCTGAAGCCGAGCTCGGCCCGCTCGCCGCCCGAGCGCTCGCGATCGTCCGCCTCCGCCTCTTCCGCCGGGGCGTGCTCGCGTTGATCATCCTGGCGAGCGTGATCGTCGGGCTGGAGACGTACCCGGCGGTGAACGAACGCGTCGGCGGGCTGCTGCGGACGATCGACGCCGTGATCATCGGGCTGTTCGTCGTCGAGATCGTGCTCCGGATGATGTCCTACGGGCGGCGATGGCCCCGATTCTTTCTCGACCCGTGGAACGTGTTCGACTTTGTCATCGTCGCGGTCTGCCTGATCCCGGTGGGGAGCCAGGCGGCGGCCGCGTTCCGCCTGATCCGCGTCCTCCGGGCCCTCCGCCTGCTGACGGCGATCCCGCAGCTTCAGATCGTGATCGGGGCGCTGCTGCGGAGCCTGCCGAGCATCGGGTACGTCGGGCTGCTGCTGGTGCTGCTGTTTTACGTGTACGCGGTGATCGGAACGACGCTGTTCGGGCGGAACGACCCGGCCCACTTCGGGACGCTCCACGACGCGGGGATCAGCCTGCTCCGGGCCGTGACGCTCGAGGACTGGACCGACCTGATGTACACGCAGATGGTCGGCTCGGAGGCCTTCCCGGGGCAGCTCCCGCCGCCGACCGAGCCGGAGCCACGAGCCAAGCCGATCGCGGCGGTGCTGTACTTCGGGAGCTTCGTGCTGGTGGGAACGATGGTGGTCCTAAACCTGTTCATCGGCGTGGTGATCGGGGCGCTGACCGAGGAGCAGAAAGCCGCGGCGGAGAAGGCCCTCGCCACGGCCGCCCCGAACGACCCGGAAGCCCAGTTCGCCCGCGTGGAGCAGCAGCTTGATCTGGTTCGGGAAGAGCTCCGCGCCCTGCGGGCCGGGATGCGGAGTGCGCGGGAGGCATGATCGCGCCCACGACGCCGAGACAGAATCCGCTTGCTTTGCTGCCCCGGCGTTGAGACGATGACGCTCGGGCGACACCCCGCCCGCCCGCCGGAGACGCGATGACCGCCCAAGATCTGCGTTCGGTGCTCTTGGACGCCCTGCAGCGTGAAGGGTCGGAGCGGTCGCGCCTGCTGGAAGACGCCGCCGGGGGCGATCCCCAAGCCGCCGCGCGGGTGGAGGCGCTCGCCAAGGCGTTCGACGAGGCGACCACGGCCGCCCGCCCGCCCACGACCCCGGCCCCGACATCCCGCCCCGTGCCCGCCGAGGGCCCGGGCGACCGCATCGGCCCGTACACGCTCGGCTCGTGCATCGGCGAGGGCGGGTTCGGGCGCGTCTTCCGCGCGACGCAGACCAGCCCCGTCCGGCGTGAGCTGGCGCTCAAGCTGCTCAAGCCGGGGATGGATTCCGAAGCCGTCCTGCGCCGCTTCGACGCCGAACGCCAGGCCCTCGCCCGCCTCAACCACCCCGGCATCGCGCGCATCTACGACGCGGGCGCGACGCCCAGCGGGCGCCCCTACTTCGCGATGGAGCTCGTCGACGGCGTGCCCATCACCAGCGAGTGCGACCGCCTCAAGCTCTCCATCCCCGAACGCCTCGAGCTCTTCCAAGCCGTCTGCCTCGCCGTTCAGCACGCCCACCAGAAGGGCGTCGTCCACCGCGACCTCAAGCCGTCCAATGTCCTCGTCACGATCGTGGACACCAAGCCCCAGCCCAAGATCATCGACTTCGGCATCGCGAAGGCGATCGACGAGCCGCTGACCGACTTCGGCGCCATCACCCAGGCGCGCCAGGTCATCGGCACGCCCCGTTACATGTCCCCCGAGCAGGCCGACCAGGGCGCGCAGGGCGACGTGGACAGCCGGACCGACGTCTATTCCCTCGGCGTGCTCCTCTACGAGCTCCTCACCGGCACGACGCCGCTGACCGACAACGACGTCTCCCCCTCGGACTGGACCGGGCTCGCCGATCGTCTGCGTCACGGCGTCTTCCCGCCCCCTTCCGCTCGGCTCCGCGCCATGCCGCCCGCGCGCCGAGAGCGCGTCGCCGAGCGCCGATCCACTACGCCCGACCGCCTCCGCCGCGCGCTCACCGGCGACCTGGACTGGATCACCCTTCGCGCGCTCGAGCCCGACCCGGCTCGGCGCTACCCGACCGCGTTCGCCCTCGCGCGGGACGTCGAACGCTCGCTGTCGCACGAAACGGTCGATGCCCGCCCGCCGGACCGGATTTATCGCGCCAAGAAATTCGTTCGCCGCAACCGCGTGGGCGTGCTGATCGCGTCGGTGGTGACGCTGGCGTTGGTCACGGTGACGCTGACGGAGTTCTGGACGCTGCGCCGCGTGCAGGCCGAGAGCCGCGCCACGCAAGCCGCCCTCGCCGAGGCCCAGGCCGTCACCGACTTCCTCGCGCGCACGTTCACGGCTCTCGATGCCGAGATCGTCGGCGTCGAGCTCCGACTCGCCGACGTGCTCCGCAAAGCCTCCGCCCAGCTCGACAGCA
Source organism: Phycisphaerales bacterium (assembly GCA_050485765.1). GTDB lineage: Bacteria > Planctomycetota > Phycisphaerae > Phycisphaerales > UBA1924 > RECY01. Next base: position 68,587 of record JBJHBZ010000006.1, read on the forward strand.
CCGACGGCGCCGGCATCTCCCTGCCCGCCCAGTCCAGACTCCACAGCGTGCTGGGCACGTCGTACTGGGAGCTCGGCGAGTGGCGCCCCGCGGAGCACCACCTCCGCCGCTCGCTCGCGCTCACCGAGCAGATCGGGCGACGCCCCACGCCGCGCCAGCTCCAGACCACGATCAACCTCGCCGGGCTGGTCTACGAGCGCGGCGAGCCCGAGTCCGCGCTCCGCCTGATGCGCGAGATCGAGCGTCCCGTCCTCGAAACCTTCGGGCCTGAGAGCGACCACGCCCTCGGCTTTCTCGGCAACTACGCCCTCATCGCCGGCTCCCTCGGGCGAAACGATGAGGCGCTCGAAGTCGAGCGGCGCGTCGTCCAGACCCGCGAACGCACCGACGGCCCGGACGCCGCGCGCACGATCGGCGCCATGGTCAATCTCGCCCGACGCCTCGACACCCTCGGGCGAAGCGACGAGGCCCACGCGACGCTGCTCGATGCAGACACGCGGGCCCGGCGAGCCCTCGACCCGGACGCCCCGGAACGCATCCTCGCGGCCGCCGAGCTCGCGTGGTCGCACCTCGATCGCGGCGAGGGGGACCTGGCGCTCGCGGGGATGCGTTCGGTGCTGGCAAGCCGCGAGCGCACGCTCGGCCCGGATCACCCGCGCAGTGCGCACGCCGCGTACAACCTCGCCGCCGCCTCGCTCCGCCTCGGGCAAGCCGAGGAAGCCGGGCGTCTGCTCCACCGCGTGCTCTCGGCCGTCCCCCACCGCCTCCCGCTGGATCACCCGGTCGCGATCGCCGCCATGGACCAGTGCGCGGTGCTCGGCACCAGCTACGGGTGGGACAAGCTCCCACCCGGCGCCGTCGAGCGTCTCATGGAGCTCGTCCGCACCATCCCGCTCGGCACGCTTCCGGCGATGCGGCGCAACGACATCGCCCTCATCCTGTGCACGATCGAGCCCAAGTCGCTCCGCGACTACGAGCTCGCCGAGATCCTGCTCACCTCGGCCGTCACCGAGGCCGAATCCGACGCCAGCCCGAGCCTCTACTTTTACCTGGACTCGCTCGGGCAGCTCCGGCACGAGCAAGGCCGGTACGAGGACGCGATCACCGCCTATGAGCGAGCGCTGGGCCTGACGCCGGACGAGCGTCCGGACCACAAGGCCGAGATCCAGAAACACCTAGACCGGACGCTGGACGCCCTTCGCGGCGGGTGATGATTACACCGCCTCGATCACCATCGCGACCGAGTTGCCCCCGCCGAGGCAGAGCCCCGCGAGCCCGGTCTTCTTATTGAGCCGGTGCATCTGGTGGACCAGCGTGGTCAGCACGCGGGCGCCGCTGGCGCCGATCGGGTGCCCGAGCGCGATGCCCCCACCGCAGAGGTTGAGCTTGTCCTCGCCGATGCCGAGTTCCTGAATGTTGCACAGGACTTGAGCGGCGAACGCCTCGTTAAGCTCGTAGAGGTCGATGTCGCTGACGCTCATGCCGGCTTTCTTCAGCGTCTGCTGCACGCCGGAGATCGGGGCGGCGAAGATATCCTTTGGCTCAACCCCGCTGGTGCCGTAGGCGAGGATCTTCGCGAGCGGCTTCAGCCCGAGGCTCTTGGCCTTGCTCTCGCTCATGACGATCACGGCGGCGGCCCCATCGTTGATCTGGCTCGCGTTGCCGGCCGTCACCGTGCCGTCCTTCGTGAACGCGGCGCGGAGCTTGGCGAGGCCCTCGGCGGTCGAATCGGCGCGGATGCCCTCGTCGGCCTGCACGCCGCCGTCCGGGCCGGGGTTCTTGCGGTTGCCCACCTGCTCGCCCGTCAGCGTGACCAGCTCGGTCTTGAAGTAGCCCTTGTTGGTCGCCTCGGCGGCGCGCTGGTGGCTCTGGGCGGCAAAGCGGTCCTGCTCCTCGCGGGAGATGTTGTACTTCTGCGCGATGTGGTCGGCCGCGTTGCCCATCGCCCAATGCTCGAACGCGCACGTCAGCCCGTCGTGGGCCATGACGTCCTTGAACTCCGTCGGCCCGTACTTCACGCCCGCACGCACGTGCGCAAAGTGCGGCGAGCCGGTCATGTTCTCGAACCCGCCCGCGATGACGCACTCGTTATCCCCGGCCTTGATCGACTGGGCCGCCATCATCACCGCTTCGAGGCCCGAGCCGCAGACCTTGTTGATCGTCTTGGCGCTCAGCGAGCTCGGGAGCCCGGCCTTCAAACCCGCCTGACGCGCCGGGTTCTGCCCGAGCCCCGCCTGGAGCACGCACCCCATCACGCACTCGTCGATATGGTCCTTCGCCGCAGGGGCGGCTTCGAGTGCGGCCTGGATCGCGAACGCGCCGAGTTGCGGCGCGGGCACGCCGGCGAGACCGCCGAAGAACTTGCCGATCGGGGTGCGCTTTGCGGCCACAATGACGGGTTGATTGGACACGTGCTGCTCCTCAATATCGCTCGGCAGGCCTGCGCCCCACGAGCGCCATTTCCTGCGCCATCTTGAAGCCCTCCGGGTTTGAGAGCTTTTTAACCGTGAAAACCCGGCCCCGCGTCTTGAACTGTCTCGCGGGCTGGAACAATAGCGCCGCCACGCGCCGAGGCCCACGAAGAACCCGAGCCGGGCGGGTTCAGACGCCGCCAAACCTTCCCTACCATGCCGTGATGGCTTCCCCAACCGCACCCGACACCGCCACCCCGCGCCCCGCCGATCCCGGTCCGACCGGGGGCCCGCCGCAGGAGAGCGACGGCATCGAAGCGGGCGAGGCCCCGGCGTTTGATCCGATCGACGTGCTCGAAGACCCTGTCGGCGCGTTTCACTCCTTCGCTGCCCCGGTCGTGGCGAACTGGCAGAGCTACGCGGTGGGTCTCGGCATCCTGGTGCTCGCGGTCGGGATCGGCCTGATGCTCTCGTGGCTGATCAGCCGCGGGCTTCGGGCGCTCGTGGTCCGGGCGGGGGATCGGCGGATCGGGCGCGTGGTGGACCGCCTCCGCGGGCCGATCCGCCCGGTGGGGCCGTGGATCATGCTGCTGGTCGTGCTGCCGAGTCTGCAATCGCTGGCACCGGCGCTGGTCGGGTTTGCACGCCACCTGGTGAGCCTGTTCCTGATCGCGTCGATCGCGTGGACGCTGCTGGTCGCGATGCGCGAGGTCGAGCGGTTCATGCTCAACAAGCATCGAGTCGACGTCGACGACAACCTCGTCGCGCGTCGGATGCACACCCAGCTCCGCTTCATCACGCGCACCCTCGCGGTCATCATCGTTGTCCTCGGAGCCTCCGCCGCCCTGATGACCTTCGACGGCGTGCGCCAGGTCGGCACCAGCCTGCTCGCCAGCGCGGGCGTCGCGGGGCTGGTCATCGGCCTGGCGGCGAGGCCGGCGGTCGAGAACATCATCAGCGGGCTGCAGATCTCGCTCGCCCAGCCGATCCGCATCGACGACGTCGTCGTGATCGACGGCGAATGGGGGCGTGTCGAGGAGATCACCGCGACCTATGTCGTGGTCCGCATCTGGGACGAGCGACGACAGATCGTGCCCTTCAGCCGCATCATCGGCGAATCATTCACCAACTGGACACGGTCCAGCAGTCAGATCCTCGGGTGGGCGATGATCTACACGGACTACACGGCCCCGGTCGACGAGCTCCGGCGCGTCCTGCGCGAGACGTGCGAAAAAAGCCCGCACTGGGACAAACGCGTCTGCGGCTTGCAAGTCACCGACGCGACGGAGCACACGATGGCGATTCGCGCATTGGTCAGCGCCCGAGACGCCGGCAAGGCCTGGGACCTGCGGTGCGAAGTCCGTGAGGCGCTGATCGTGTTCCTCCAGCGTGAGCACCCCGAGTCTCTGCCAAAGACGCGCGTCCGGATCGAAGGCGGCACGCCTTCGAATCTCCGCGACGGGTTTGCGCCGGCGGGAGCCGAAGGCGTGCCTTGAGTCGAGGCCTCATTCGCCCCGTCCATGGCGCTTAAAGCCATCGGGGGTGAGCCTCCCTTATGGCTTCGCGTCTGCGGAGTCGTGCTTGACCTGTTTGGCGATGTAGTCGCGGTCTTTCTTGCGGTTGATCCCGGCCATCCACGCCGGGGCCTGTGCGAGCAGGAAGAAACCGACCGCGAGCGCCGCGCCGATGACTACCGCGAGCGGCCCGCCGATAATGAACAGGGGCACCATAAGCAGGATCACGCACGCGGCCACGACCACATAGAGCACCTTCATCCCCGCCCGCCGTCCTTCCCGATCGGGTGGCGCGCCATCCGGTGTGTGCATTTCCATGCTTTCACGCACCGCGGGGTCGTCTTCGGGCCGTTCCTCAGGTTCGTGATCGTGATGCTGGTGGGCATCGCTCATAGGGCGAGCTTCCGGAGGGGCGCGACGCACGCGTGCGACATCCCCGCCGGCGTGGAGCAGAGGGCCGTGATCCGGCGTACCAGGCGTTTGAGTAGACGAGCGGGCCATGGGAGAATTCCTTTCTCGTGCGGCCGCCCGGTCGTGTTCAAAGCCAGCAATCGTCAATCGCTTGCCTGTCGCCCGGGCGGTCCGGGCCTGCGTACGCTTCGCCCCCGGTTCACACACGGCATCAACTGGACACGAAGCTCTTTCTTTCAAGATCAACCGTCTGGATCTCCGGGCTATTCCACCAGCCATTGCCCAAACAAGATAGCGAAAGGCCCGACATGAGCGACGCGACGCGCGTGACCCTGCCCGCCGATAGCAACCAAGCCCTCGGCATCGCACAATTCGCCGTCGACTTCATGTCGAGCGACCCCGCCAGGCAGGGCGACCCCGGCGCGGCCGTCCTCGAACGCACCAACCTCTTCCACACCGACGCCTGCCTCTGCGGCGTCAGCGCGCTCGCGCTTGGCACCAACGCCCCCACGCTCCTCCGAGACGAAGCCCTCCGCTACCCGCTCGCCAAGGGCGAGACCGGCGCGACCGTCTTCGGCTCGGCCGAGCGCGTCAAGCCCGAGAAGGCGATCGTCGCCAACAGCTCGGCCGTCCGCGAGTGGGACAGCAACGGCACCAACTTCGGCTTCCGACCCGAGCTCGGGCACACCGCCGGCGAGTTCGGCCACAACGACTTCTACCCCGTCGCGATCGCGGCGGCCCAGGTCGCCGGGCTCGACGGCGCCGCCGCACTCCGCGGCATGGTCCTGCTCGACGAGATCCGCGGGCGCCTCGCGGAGGTCTTCAGCCTGAAGACCTACAAGGTCGACCACGTCGTCCACGGCGCGGTCGCGAGCGCCGCGACGTACGGCGCGATGCTCGGCGCGACGCCGGAGCAGATCGAGAGCGCGATCGGCATGGCGATCGCCCACTACATTCCCTTCCGCGCGATCCGCGCGGGCAAGCAGCTTTCCGACAGCAAGGGCGCGAGCGCCGCGATCAGCACCGAAGCCGCGGTGCTGAGCGTGCAGCGCTCGATGGCCGGGTTCATGGGCCCGCGCGACATCTTCCGCAACCCCGAGGCGATTTTCCGCATCTTCGAAGGCCCCGGGCAGATGTTCAAGGCCGTCCACGCGACGAGCGCGAACACGGAGAAGCGCGACGCGAGCCCGTTCGAGCTCGTGCTGAGCCGGGGCGGGGACGACTTCGCGGTGATGGGCATGCACTTCAAGCTCGGCTTGTACGAGCACCAGTCGGCCGGCGCGTTGCAGGCCGCGATCGATCTCGCCGCGAAGAACCCCAAGCTGCTCGAAAACGGCGGCGAGCAGATCAAGAACATCAAGATCGTCGCCTACGAGCCCGCGTTCGGCATCATCGGCGACCCGGCGAAGAAGGACCCGCGCACGCGCCAGTCCGCCGACCACTCGATGGCGTACATCGTCGCGACCCTCCTCCGCAAGGCGATCGAGCAGCACGCCAAGCTCCCCGCGCCCAGCGGGGAGAGCAACGACGCCTGGTGGAAGGCCCTGATCCTGGAGCCCCGCGACTACAACGCCGACGCCATCTTCCACCCGCTCACCCGGAAGCTCATGGCGAAGATCGACTTCACCCACGGCGGCCCGGACTACGACGCGAAGTACCCCGACGGCATCCCGACAAGCATGGTCATCACCGCCGCCGACGGCTCCACGCACGACTCCGGGCTGGTCATGTACCCCGCCGGGCACGCGCGCAACACCAAGGCCGACCTGCGCGACATCCTGAACAACAAGTTCCGCGTCCTTGGCGCTATCGCCGGCGACGCCGACGCGATCGTCGCCAAGCTCAGCAACATCGAGCACAAGTCCGCCGCCGACATCGCCAGCCTGACCGATTTCCAGATTCACAACCACGGCAAGTTCGAGTAAACCCATCCGAACGAGCCGCGACCGTGAGGGAGCGGTCCTCTCGGGTCGGAACGGAGCCCGCTCCCTTACGGTCGCGGCTCGTTCGGAGAGCTCCCCTACAATCCCCCATGCCGAACACGCACCCCGGTCAACAGCTCCGCCGCCTGATGCACGATGGGTGCGTCGCGATCCCCGGCGCGTTCAACGGGCTGGTCGCGCGGGCCGTGCGCGAGGCGGGGTTCCGCGCGGTCTACCTCTCCGGCGGAGCGACCAGCGCCGCCGCCGGCGTGCCGGACGTCGGGCTGCTGACGCTCGACCGCTTCGCCCAGGCCGTGCGCGAAGTCGCCGACGGCTCGCAGCTCCCCGTCCTCGCCGACGCGGACACCGGCTTCGGCGAGGCGGAGATGGTCCGGCGCACCGTCATCACCTACCACCGCGCCGGCGCCGCCGGGCTGCACATCGAGGACCAGGTCTTCCCCAAACGCTGCGGGCACCTCGACGGCAAGGCCCTCGTCCCCGCCGACCACATGGTCGAGAAGGTCGCCTGGGCGCGCAAAGCGAGCGACGACTGTTCGGCAGGCGCGTTCGTGATCTGCGCACGGACGGACGCCGCGGGCGTGGACGGCTTGGACGCGGCGATCGAGCGTGCCCGCCTGTACGTCGAAGCCGGGGCCGACATGCTCTTCCCGGAAGGGCTCCGCACCGAAGCCGACTTCGCCCGCTTCGCCGAAGCGACCGGCACGATGCGCACAAAGACGGAAAGCCGCCGCCCCTACCTGCTCGCGAACATGACCGAGTTCGGCAAAACCCCGATGCTCCCCGTCACCCGCTTCGCCGAGCTCGGCTACGACGCCGTGATCTTCCCGGTCACCACGCTGCGCATCGCGATGCACGCCGTGACCGCGGCGTTGAAGGAACTCCACGCGACCGGCACGGCCGAGGGGCTGCTGAACAAGATGCAGACGCGGCAGGAGCTGTATCAGTTGCTCGGGTACACGCCAAGCGAGCCGTGGGAGATGCCTACAACAGGTTCATTTCCTTCCCCAGCAGATTGACTGCACGTCTATATTCTTCCGACTGACTTCGACACCTCATCGCCCATACTTTGTGTTCTTCATACGAAATTATTTTTAAGCAACCATCAATGTATAGGATTTTTGCAACATCCATCGCGCTGAGCGACTGATGCATCATCGCAGCTCGCGACATGCGATATGTAGGCAAAACCCGGCCATGTGCGACGTAGTGGAAATTTAATTCATGAATTAAATTTATAACTTTTGAGAATTTTTTATTTGCTTCTTTATCTAATCCCATATTGCACAAGGCATCATGTGCCGCATCCTGTGTTCTTTTATTTTTAGAGTAGGACCTGATTCCTTCGAGCAGCTTTTGATTTCTTTCGACATACCCCCGAATTGATGCTGCTTGCGAATTGTTTCCAATCGATTCGTACGTACTGGCAATTGCATCAAAATCTTCTATTGACCTCTTGATCAATGACAATATACCATATTCGCAGTATACCGAATCTATAAATTTTGCTGACGCTTCGACTGCGGGCCTAATAATTGTGGGTATACAAACAGTGTTACCTGAGGCACAAAGTGCGGCTGCCGATTCCGAACATGATATAAGCCAATTGCGAAGATTTGTTACATACTCATATATATGTTTTTGAACATTTCTCCTGTGAACAGGGTCGATTCTGGAAAGGTTTTCATCGGAAATTTTTGCATGATTCTCGGCCATGAGCCTGCCAAACTGCCGCAAATCAGCTCCTATTGCCCGAAATGCATGGCGACTAGCAGACACTGCTTTGTCCGTGACCGGCTGCATAGAATCACCTCTGCCAAATGATCCACGTACGCTAAAACAGGAGCGATCATATGCCTGACAAACCCCACGCCCGCGGCCTTGAGGGCGTCATCGCCGGTGAAACCGCCATCTGCTCCGTCGAGCAGGGGGCGTTGATTTATCGCGGGTACGAGATCCACGACCTCGCCGAGCACGCGACGTTCGAGGGTGTCGCCCACCTCCTGCTCCACGGCGAGAAGCCGACGGACGCGCAGCTCAAGGCGTTCCGCGAGCGCGTCGTCAGCGAGCGGGGGGTGCCGGCGCCGGTGATCGACTACCTGCGGGCGAGCCGCGGCCCGCTCGCCGAGGGGTCGGCCGTGCCGATGGACGTCCTCCGCACGTGCGTGAGCATCCTGGGCAACCTCGACGCGGAGAGCCAGTCGATCGACCACGACGCGAACCTGCGCAAGGCCGAGCGCCTGCTCGCGAAGATTCCCACCACCATCGGGCACATGCAGCGGATCATCGACGGGCAGGACCTCGTCGAGCCCGAACGCGGCGGCGACCCGGCGCTCTCCCACGCCGCGAACCTGATGTACCTCATGACCGGCGCGAAGCCCTCGCCCGAGGCCGAGAAGGTCATGGACGTCAGCCTGATCCTCTACGCCGAGCACGACTACAACGCGAGCACGTTCACCGGTCGCGTCATCGCCGGCACGCTGAGCGACATGCACGGCGCCGTCACGGGCGCGATCGCCGCGCTCAAGGGCCCGCTCCACGGCGGCGCGAACGAAGCCGCGATGGAGATGCTCAAGGAAATCCGCGAGCACCTGGACAAGGGCGGCACCGTCCGCGACTTCATGGACAACGCCTTCGCGACCAAGCGCAAGCTCATGGGCTTCGGGCACCGCGTCTACAAGAACGGCGACCACCGCGCACCGATCCTGCACAAGCTCGGGCGCAAGATGGCCGAGGCAAAGGGGGCCGACGCCGTCAAGTGGTTCGAGATCGGCGAAGAGGTGCAGCAGATCATGCTGAATGACAAGCAGATCCACCCGAACGTCGACTTCCCGTGCGGGCTGACGTACTACACGATGGGCATCCCGGTGCCGCAGTACACGCCGATTTTTGTCGCAAGCCGCATCACCGGCTGGGCCGCCCACATCATCGAGCAGCACGACAACAACCGCCTGATCCGCCCGATCGCGCAGTACACCGGCCCGGCCCTGCGTCACTGGAACGGGTGAGCCGGACGAACGGCTTCAACACACCGACGCCGGGCGTGCGCCCCCGCACGCCCGGCCGAGATGGAGCCCGCACGGGGGCAAGAGGAACACTGCCAGCGATGGCGTCGATCTACGGGCAAGGTGTCAAGATGGCGCGCCCACGACGCACGCGCACGGACGCCGCGCTCGAAGCCCTCGCCGCGGCGGGGTATCTCGCGATGGTGGCGGTCCTGGTGGTCCACTGGTCGGCGCTGCCCGATCGGGTGCCGATGCGGTTCGACCTGTCCGGGAACGTCATCGGCGAAGGGCGCAAGGGCGGGCTAATCCTTCTTCCTGTGATGATGGGGTGGGCGTACGTCGTGCTGACGGGCGTGGACGCGATCCCGATGTCGATGCGTCGGTACCTCGGCCCGCGGACGGCTTCCAACTGGGGGCGGCAGGCCGTGCTGCAACGCCGATGCATGCTCATGCTCAAAGCCTTGCTGATGTGGGCCCTGGCGATGCTGACGTGGGACATCATCCGCGTCGCGTTGCACGGCGGTGCCGGACGGGCCGGAATCGGCGTGGGGCTCATCGGAGGGATCGCGGCCCTGATCGTGGGGTGGCTCTGGGCGAGCTGGCGACTGGGGCGGCGTGCCGAGGCGTAGAGCCCGGGAGCGATGGGGACAGGCCGGGCCCCGTGCCACCACCCGTGCCACCCGGGCCGGTCGGCCGGTAGAATCCTCAGAGATCCATCAACGCCCTCCCCCGCCGCTCGCGGCGCGGGGAAGCCGAGGTTTTGAGCGTCATGGCGTATTACACGAAGATGGGGTCGCTCCCCAAGAAGCGTCACGTCCAGTTCCGCCGCCCGGACGGGGGGCTTTACTCCGAAGAGCTCTTCGGCACCGAAGGGTTCGTCGGCCCGACGAGCACCATGTACCACATCCACCCCCCGACCCAGGTCACGGGGTGGAAAGCCCTCTACGGCACCAAGCCGGAATACGTCGAGACCGAGGTGATGCGCATGCGCCACATCGTCTCCACGCGCCTCAAGCCCGAGGGAGACTTCGTCACCGGGCGCAAGATCATCCTCGGCAACAGCGACGTCGAGATGGCGCTCTGCCAGCCGTCCGAGCAGATGGGCTACCACTTCAAGAACGGGCAGGGGGACGAGTGCATCTTTGTCCACTTCGGCTCGGGCACGCTGCGCTCGTTCATGGGGACGCTGAAGTTCGGGCCCAAGGACTACATCGTCGTTCCCAAGGGCATCATCTACACCGTCACGTGGGACGACCGCCCCGATGATGGGCGCGACAACGACGCCTTCGGCGGGCACAGCAAGAGCGAGATGCCCTACGGCAAGTTCGTGCTGTTCGAAACGGCGAACGGGAGCCACATCCTCCCGCCGCCGCGGTATCTCAGCAAGCAGACCGCCCAGTTTCTCGAGCACGCGCCCTACTGCGAGCGAGACCTGGTGCTCCCGTTCGCCGACGACGAGCACCCGCTCTACACCGACGAACGCGGCTCGTTCGAGGTCCGCATCAAGGCGCGCAACACGATCCACAGCTATGACTACGACTACCACCCCTGCGACATCGTCGGCTGGGACGGGTGTTATTACCCGTACATCTTCAACATCGACGATTTCGCCCCGATCGTGGGCAAGCTGCACATGCCGCCGCCGATCCACCAGACGTTCGAGGGTCACAACTTCGTGATCTGCTCGTTCTGCCCGCGGATGCTGGATTTCCACCCCGACGCGATCCCCGTGCCGTACAACCACTCCAACCTCGACAGCGACGAGGTGCTGTACTACGTCGAGGGCAACTACAAGGCTCGGCGGGGGATCGAGTCCGGCTCGATCAGCCTCCACCCGCAGGGCATCCCCCACGGCCCGCACCCGGGCACCGTTGAGAAGAGCCTGGGTGCGACGTTCACCAACGAGCTCGCCGTCATGTGCGACACCTTCCGCCCGCTCTACCCAACCAAGGTCGCCCTGGAACTGGACGACCCGAAGTACCCCGAGAGCTGGCGGGCCGATGGGGCCGCCCCCCTCAGCAACGGGCGTGCGGCGGCCGTCTCGCCCAAGTCCGGCGTCAACACCTGGGAGTGACCCGGCGCCCGCGTCGCCCCCCCCTCCGAAAGACGTTCCGAAGCCTCTTCACCACGTCCGGGCCGCTCGGCCCGGGCGTTTTTGTGCGCTGTTTCTTGGCGATCCCCTCGGGCGGCGTGCGAAGACGGCTCCTCCCGCGTAGGCTGGGTGCCCGGGCCCCGTCTCCTGCCAGAAACGAGGGCCGCCGAACCCGTGACGCGATCGCAAGGAGTGCGGATGGCGAGCAACGTGAACGCGTGGCAACCAACCCGGAGTCGGCGTCGCGATCCTGCCGCGCCCCCCGCGCGCGTGCTCCGTCTCGCCCTCGCCGCCGGCACGCTCGCGGGGCTGTCCGCACCGGCTCTCGCTCAACCCGCCGACCCGGCCGTCCCCCGCGTGCCCGAGCCGGAGGAGCCGAGCCGCGTCGAGCCGCTCGCGATCACCGGGCGCGGCTTCGCCGGCGTCATCCTTCCGGTGGGCGTGACCGACGGCGCCTTCTCCATGTCCGCGCGCCGAGCCTGGGTCTGGACCGAGGCCCCACCCGGTGTCGGCGAGCCGGGCGCGGGCGACCCCGAGGTGCAGCGGCTCCTGCTCTCCGGCGAGGTCGTGATCCGGATCGGCGTCCGCCAGTTCGAGGCGCAGCGCGCGGCCGTCTGGCTCCAGCGCGTCCCCGAAGAGGAGACCGACGGGCGACCCGTCTGGCAGGTCTGGATCTACTTCGATCGGCTCGAGAACGCGACCTCCGCCGCCTCGACCGGGCTCGCCGGCCCGCGTGTGCCCGTCCAGGCGATCGTCCGCCCGGACACCGGCGTCGCCCTCCGCGTCGACGTCCGCGAGCAGGGGCGCCCGACGGACCAGCTCCTCACCGAAGGCGAGCGGGAGCTGGCGGCCTATCTCCGCGCCCTGGTCGGGGGCCCCGCCTGGGCCGCTCGCTACGAGGCGATGGTCGCCCGACGCGAAGGGCTCGTGGACGACGGACCCGTCGCCCCGCCGAGCGTCTTCGAACGCCCCGCGCCTGTGACGGCTGTGGACCCCGACCTGGCGGCGGTCGCCGACATCCTCGACCGCCTGCCCCGGGCGACCGTCACCGAGCCGATTTTCTCGCCCGACGGCGTGCTGAGCGTCGCCGCCGGCGACGTCGCGTTCGTGCCCTCGGACGAGGAGAACGCGCTGATCGTCACCGGGGGCGTGGTCATCCAGGCGTGGGAGCCGGGGGCGCGCCGCACGCTCCAGCTCGACGCCGAGCGGGCGGTCGTCTTCCTGGAACCCGGCCCGGTCGAGCAATTCGGGCGTCTGAGCGTGCGCGACGTCCGAGGAATCTACCTCGAGGGCGGCGTCGTGGCGACCGACGGTGAGTACACGCTCCGCGGCCCGCGCGTGTTTTACGACGTCCGCCAAGACCGCGCGATCGTGCTCGACGCCGTCTTCTGGACCTACGACGCCCGTGTGCGCATGCCGCTGTACGTCCGGGCGGACGCCGTGCGCCAGGAATCGGCGAGCCAGTTCAGCGCCGAACGCGCGACACTCGCGAACACGGCCTTCGCCCGCCCGCACTTCTCCGTCGGCGCGGGCTCGGTCACGATCACCCGAGAGGAGCGCCCGGGCGGGGACGACCGCACGCTTGCCGACGCGCGGCACCTGACGCTGCGCGCCGGCCCGGTGCCCTTCTTCTACTTCCCCCGTTTCCGCGGGGATCCGGAGAACATCCCCCTGCGCAACGTCTCGTTCGAGGGCAGCTCGGGCAGCGGCGAGGGCGTGCGCACGACGTGGAACCTCTTCGGGCTCGCCGGCGTCGAAGGCCCGAGCGGGTTGGACGCCGACCTGCTGCTCGACTTCTACACCCAGCGCGGCCCGGCGATCGGCGCCGAGTTCCGGTGGAGCTCGCCCGAGCGAGAGGGCGAGCTGTTCGGGTATCTCGTGCTCGACGACCGCGGGACCGACGTGCTCTCGACCGGGGCCGAGATCGACAACGACGGCGAGGTCCGCGGCATCGCCACCCTCGCCCAGCGGTGGCGCCTGACCGAGCACTGGACCTTCCTCGCCGAGGGCAGCTACATCTCCGACGAGACGTTCGTCGAGGCGCTCTTCCAGGACGACGCCCGGAGCCGACGCGAGTTCACCAACCGCCTGCTCGCGCAGCGGACCGAGGCGAACCAGGCGTTCACGATGGAGCTCAAGGGCACGTTCAACGACTTCACGCCCAACCAGGCGATCCTGCAGAGCCGAGGGTACACGGTCGACCGCCTGCCCGAAGCCCGGCACCAGGTCATCGCGCAGGACGTCTTCACCGAGACCGCGCCGGGGCTGGTGAGCTACTCCAGCGACACCCGGCTCGGCGTCGTGCGCCTGAGCTTCACCGAGCCGACCGCGCGGCAGTTCGGGTTCACCGGGCTCCGCCAGAGCCAGGCGGCGTTCGGGGTCGAGCCCGACCAGAGCGTCGGCGATCGGCTTCGCAGCGAGGGGTACACCGAGACGGAGGTCGTGCGCTTCGACACCCGCCAGGAGGCGACCGCCCAACTTGCCAGCGGGCCGTGGCGACTCACGCCCTTCGCGGTCGGGCGCGTCACCGCGTGGGACAACGATTTCGACGAGTTCAGCCCCGAAGAGAGCGACCAGATCCGCCTCTGGGGCGGGCTCGGCATGCGCGCCTCGACCGAGCTCCAGCGCGTCCACAACAGCGTCCAGAGCGACCTGTTCGACCTCAACCGCCTGCGCCACGTCGTCGAGCCCAGCGTCACCGTGATGACCAGCGCCACGACCATCGAACGCAAGGACCTGCCCGTCTACGACGAGGACGTGGAGAACATTTTCGCCGGCTCCCTGGTCCGATTCGGGCTCAACCAGACCTGGCAGACCAAACGCGGCGGGCCGGGACGCTGGCGCGATGTGGACGTCTTTGTCTTCGACAACGAGCTCGTCTTCACCACCGATGACGACGGGCTCACCAGCCCGATCGGGCGGTACATCGAATCCCGCCCGGAGCTGACCAACCCCGGCGAGTACTGGACCGCCGAGGCCGGCTGGCAGATCACCGACGCCGTCGCGCTGAGCGGGCAGAACGTCTTCGACTTAGACCTCGGGCAGAACGCGCGGACCAGCGTCGGCGTGCTCATCCGCCACACCCCCCGCTTCCAGACGCTCACCGAGCTGCGGTACCTCAACGCCCAGGACTCGACGTACCTCGATCTCGGGGCGTTCTACGAGCTGACGCCCAAGTACCGACTCAACGCCTCGATGAGCTACGACACCGACGACCGCAACGTGCAGCGCGTCGGCGGCGAGCTGCAACGCGAGTTCCCCAACGCGATCCTCGGCGCGGGCATCAATTACAACAACATCACCGGCGAAACCAGCTTCGGCTTCAGCTTCAGCCCCATGGGCGCCCAGCGACAGGGCGTCCGCGTCCGCGGGCTCGGCGCCAGTGACGCCCGCAACCGCGGCTCACGCCTCGGCGGCTGATCGGCGAACAGCCGCGAACAAGCACTCCGCCTCAGCCGCGGGCCTTGGCCACGACGGCCTCCGCCCCGATATCGCGCCGGTGCTGCATCCCTCGGAACGAGATCGCGCCGACGCCGGCGTACGCCCGCTCGCGTGCGGCCTCCAGCGTCGGGCCCACGCCCGTCACCCCGAGCACGCGCCCCCCCGCCGTCACGATCGCGTCACCCGCGCGCTTTGTCCCCGCATGGAAGACCTCCACGCCCGGCATCGCGCTCGCCGTGTCCAGACCCGCGATCGGGTCCCCGCTCCGGGGCTTCTCCGGGTAGCCCTCGGCCGCCAGCACCACGCAGCATGACGCCTCGCTCGAGAAACCGAACTCGGCTTCATCGAGCTTGCGCGAGGCCGTCTTCTTGAACAGTTCGAGCAGGTCGCCCTCGAACCGGGCCATCAGCGGCTGGCACTCCGGATCGCCGAACCGACAGTTGAACTCCAGCACCTTCGGCCCCGCGGGGGTCAGCATCAGCCCCGCGTAGAGCACGCCGCGGTAGTCGATGCCCTCGCGCCGGAGCGCGTCGATCGTCGGCACGAGGATCTCGCGTTCGATGCTCTCCACCTGTGCTTCGTCGAGCAGCGTGCTGGGCGTGAACGCGCCCATGCCCCCGGTGTTCGGGCCGAGCCCACCGTCGCGGAGGCGCTTGTGATCCTGGCAGACGGGCAGGGTCGCGATCGTGCGCCCGTCGGTGATCGCGAGCACGGAGACCTCGGCCCCGGTCAGACGCTCCTCGATCACGACCGTGCGCCCCGCCTCGCCGAACTCGCGACGGGTCATGATCCGGTCAATCGCGGTGATCGCGGCATCGAGCGAGTTCGGCACAACGACGCCCTTGCCCTTGGCGAGCCCCGAAGCCTTGATCACGGGCAGGTCGGCGCGCTCGGCCGCGTAGGCCGCCTGGATCTCGGGGCTGCGTCCCTGCTCGCGCTCGATCCACTTGCGCCGATCGGCAGGGTCTGGATACCGGGCGGCTTTCTCGAAGAACTCGACCAGTGTCTCGTCCTCGATCACCCGTGTTTCGAGGTACCGCTTGGCCTGATCGGCGTCGGTGAACGTCCGCCCGTCGGCCTGCGGCACGCTCGCGCCGCGGAGTAACTGCTTGCACCACGCCTTGTCGGCTTCAAGACGGGCGCCGTCCTTATTCGGGCCGAAGACCAGCCGCGTCTCCGTCCGCAACGCATCGGCGAAGCCCTCCGCGAGCGGATCCTCCGGGCCGATGACCACCAGGCCCACATCATGCCGATCGCAGAACTGCTGCAGGCGATAGATTTCCCGCGCATTCACGGGCACATCAACCGCCTCGCCGAGCCCCGCAAGCCCGGGGTTTTCCGGGTGCGTGACAAAGAGCGTGCCGAGACTGGGGGAACGGACCAGACGCGAAGCGATCGCGTGCTCGCGTCCGCCGCCGCCGATGAGAAGGACGTTGGTTCGAGTCATCGCGGGATCCTACGCCGAGCGTCGGAGCAAACCCCCGAGCCGCGGCTCTTAGACAAAGCCTCGCCGGATACCGATCGGGCACGCCGCGCAGCCATGACCGAAGAAACGATGATCACGGCCCTCACTCGCTCGCCGCGACCGTCGCTGAGGATTCCCGGATCGTGTCCCCAACGCCCATTGACGGACCCCAGCGGACGGCCTAGCATTGCCTCCAGATTGCGGGGTAGAGCAGCCTGGTAGCTCGTCGGGCTCATAACCCGGAGGTCGTAGGTTCGAATCCTACCCCCGCTATTTCTTATCTGACAGGGACTTGCGAGACATCGCGAGTCCCTTTTTTGTTGCCCGGATCGCACCAATGGCACCCGTCATGGACCCCATTGGTTTCCACCGGCTTCCGAAGGGCTCGCCCAACTCGGAGGCCACCCATGGCCAGCCTGATCCGCCGCGGCTCCGTCTACTTTGTCGCATGGTACGAGGGCGGGAAGAAACGCCGCAAGAGCCTGCGCACCGACTGCCGACAGCTCGCCCAAGAGCGTCTACGCCGCTTCGAGTCCGCCCGCTTCCGGGGCGAAGCCGACGGCGCTCTACCAACCCGCACGCCCATCGGCGAGGTCGTCGCCGCCTACATCGAGCACATGCGCAGCCACCGCCCCGAGCGGTCTGTGCAACGGGACCTGTCGTACCTCCGCGAAGCGTTCGGCGAGTGCTGCCCGGCTCTCGTGCTCAGCAGCAGCCGGGCCAAGAAATGCCGGGATCGACGATTGCCGGAAGACGCCAGGCGGAAGCTCTGGCCGATCGCTGCGCCCGCGTTCGAGGAGATCAGCACCATCGCGATCGCCGAGTTCATCGCCGAGCGCGTCCGGGCCCGAGGGCTCGCGCCCAAGACCGCCAACCGCTACCGCGAGGTCGTCTGCAAGGTCTTCAATTGGGCGATCCGCACCGGGCACGTGCGGATGCCGATGGACCGCAACCCGGGCTCGCGGGTGACCCGCTACCGCGAGTCGGCCCCGGAGATCCGGTACCTGACGCTCGAACAGATCGCGGAGCAGCTCGACGCACTGAGAGCCCGCCCGCAGCTCCGGGCGATGGTGGCGACGCTGATCTATGCGGGGCTCCGGCGGGAGGAGATCGTCTGGCTGCGCGAGGAGGACTGGCTCCGGCAGACGCCGCAGGCTCCGAACGGGCTGCTGCGGATCCAGGCGAAGACGATCGAGGGCGAGCACTGGCAGCCCAAGACCAAGAAGAACCGGGCCGTGCCGCTCAGCCAGAGCCTCCGCCGCGAACTGGAGGGGTACATGCCCTCGCCGTCCGATCACGGCTGGCTGTTCCCGAGCCCGCAGGGCACGCGGTGGGACAAGGACAACTTCTCGAAGACGCTGCGAGCCGCGAATCAAGCCGAGGGGCTCCCGTGGGCGTGCCTGGACTACCGGCACACCTTCGGCAGCCAGCTCGCCCAGCGTGGCGTCAGCCTCTATCAGATCGCCACGCTAATGGGCAACTCGCCGGACATCTGTCAGCGGCATTACGCGGCGCTGGTGCCGGAGGCAATGGGAGCAGTTGTGGATTTCATTCCCGCGCGACTAGAGGCCCACTTGCCGATTCCAGTCTGCGATGTACATTTCAATACGCTGGAACTCGCCCGGAAGTAGTAATCTGTTGTGCGCGAGAAAATTTCTCGCTTTTTCAAGTTCGTCGAAACGCTGCTTCAACCAATGCTGAGAAGGCACGAGATCTGAGAAGTCTTCCCAGTTATTGGTTATGATATCAGACAAGTGCCCGAACTGCACGAATGACAGTAGTTCGTGTCGCTGCCCTTCGAGCCATGAATTTTCGTTCGCATCCTTCTGGCGTTGCTCCGCGAAGTCCCTGATCTTCTGCGGAACTTGCTCGTCCCACCATTTTACCCCGTGCATCTCTTCTAGCCTCTCGGCAATCAGCGAACGTACAGCGTTCTCAAAGCAGTACATGAGCGCGTACAGTCGCGCCATTGACAGCCCATCGTTGCGTGCATCAACACCAAAAGGTCCGAGTGTCTCTTCCAAAAGCGACTTTTCTGCTTCTCGTTGGTCCGCCCCAACTCGGATGCCTGCCCCCCTAAACCGCTCTGCATCAGCTTCGAACATAAGTCCACGAAACAACCACTCGCGCACATCTCGCCGATTAGCTTTCAAGGAGATGCTCCTTCAATGACTTAAATATTGCGTTGTACACCTCTGTGTCCTTGGTGGCGGGGAGATGTATCTCAATATTATAACGCAGTCCTAATGAGTGCATTTCCTGCCTCGGGGGCTGTGCTGGTGGAGGGGGCACTGACGCCTCCTCTCCTTCGCCCATGCGATCTCCAATTTTCGGCTTTGCCTTCTCGCCTTGTCCTGCTGCATCGAGATCTGCTAAGTTCAGCAACGAGAAGAATGTAGCAGCTTGCAGCTGTGCGACCCGATCTGTCACATTGTGAGTGGCTTTTAGCTTTCCTTCAATAGCAGGCCGATCGGCTTTCGATGGCTTCTCCTTGACATGGAAGAGGTCCTCGTACGCCTCCTTCAGTGCCTGGCCCAAGACGCTCTTTGCCTGCGACTTGTCTCTGTAGTCGAGGTATCGCTTCGTTGGAGTCCCATCCCCTGCAAGAAAGCCCAGATCCTTCAGCAAGGGGATCACTCCCTTGTCGTTGCTGCTCTTGAATCCAATGCTCTTCAGGTGCGCCACCGTAAATTTTGGAGGTGCCGAACCCTCTTGAATTGCCTGCATGATGGCAGGAAGGTTCTTCACGCTTGTCATGTAACGACTTGTCAGCATCGTGGCTCCCATTACCCTCTATCCGGGTGACCTCCAGTATAGTCCAGATGCGCACGCCACCGCCCCGGGGGATTGCCGACCCGGGGCAGCTGCGGGGTAGAGGATTGTCCGACCGGCCGTCAGGCCAGCCGGGATTGCTCGAATTGCTCCACCTCCTTCCGCAGGTAGCGGACCATGCCCCGCACGCCGCCGCCCAGGCAGACGCGGTGCAGACCCGGAGGTGAAGCGGGCATCGTGGAGTTTGCCAGCTCGGTGCAGTTATCTCGAAGCGTCAGTTTTTGATAGGAAGCGTTGAATCCGATTTCGAGTACGAGATATTTCGCGGACCTCGCATTCCCAGAGGACCAAGACTCGCCAACCATCCCGCCGCAGATCCCGGATCGCGATTCGATCTCGCTCCACGTTTCGTTGAAGCTTGGCAAGCCAATACTCTTGGTTGCTCGCGGGTCGCCGGTCGCCACGCGGGCACCTGTGCTGATGCCAGAAGCATCCATGCACGAAAATGACCGCCTTCAGGCGAGGAAAGACCAGATCGGGCGCTCCGGGAAGATCCTTGCGGTGCAACCGGAATCGGTAGCCGAGTCCGTGGGCGATGGAGCGGACCGTCAATTCCGGCCGGGTGTCTGCGCTCCGCACACGAGACATGATCTCGCTTCGCGATAGCGGCACGTCATTTGACCTGGATGATGATCGCTGGCGAACCCACCTTCGGGATCCATTGCGAGTTGTAGATCTCGAACAACGCGAGCAGTTGCTCCCGCTGACCGTCCGCCGACAACTGGCCGAGCTCCGCGACGTTCTGACCTACAAAGAGCTCGATGGACGCGACGACGAGCCGATGATGATCAATCGCGAATTCGGAGAGGACTTTATTCCAAGCCTGCAAGTGTCGGTCACGAACCAGAAGCCATGCCTCCGCGTGGACATCCGCCAGAATCTGCTCGACCTGCGCCGAGTGCTTCGCATCGGGGCTTGCAACCGTGATTTCAAACACGTATTCGCCCAGGTCGAAATCACCACGCCGCGCGTCTTCATCACCTCTCGACCGTCGGTCGCCACGGTTCGAGCCCAAAATCAGGATCTCGCTTGCACGATCCGGAAAGCGGAGTTGAAGCTTCGCACCCACAAGATACTGAGCAACCGCTCCAAGTTGTCCCTTGGCCTCGGCCTGGTCGAGCAGGTCGGTGATGACTGAGGCGGCGCTTCGGCCTTTGGTGCGAACACTCAGCGGCTCTTCACTCAGGCGTTGATGAAGCGGAGCGGCCACTTGGTTTTGAAGCCCATCAATCAGCACGCCACGTGCATCAGCAGTGAGCCGTTTAAAACCGTGTTCCGCAAGCAAATCAAGCAGTTGCTGCCCCCACGCGCCAAGATTGGATGAGCGGCGCCCGTGGTTTTTGTTGATCGGCTCCAGACCGAGCCGTTGATGTGCAGCATCTCCGTACGTTTCATGACCGGCAAGAGATTGCCCAGCTTTCGCCAGATGCCGCTCGATCATGAGCTCAGGATGATCACGTAGACGCTCGAGAAGTGCAAGCATGGATTGCAGCCGAGCGGGCACGAAGGTACCGCCCTGCTTCATGTGCAGTTCCATGAAATCGTTGAGGGAAAGCTGATTCATTTCATTGCTCAGCACGCCGCCAATGCCTCGGAGCCACGATGAGCCCGAATCATCGGATTGAGGTAATGCTCCGCGATCCACGCGATCGCAGGAACGCACACTGCGTCACCGAAGCCAAAATAGGCTTGATTGTCAGGAACGGTGATCCGAAAGTCATCGGCACCCATGAGGCGTGCGCACTCGCGAGGGGTCAACAGGCGCACCGCGTAACGACCATAGCCAGCCTTGAACAGAATCTGACGCCCGCTCCCCCCTTTCGGCGTTCGGAGGCAGCCCGCAATCCCATCAATTCGGAGTTCGGCCATGGATCGCTTGGTGCCGTCGCTCTGGGCTCGAACGCGACGGAAGACCGTGCCATAGGACCAACGTCGCTTGGCGATCATGCGATCCGCGATATCGCGATGCCGATCCGAGAACTGGCTGTAGAGGTATTCCGATCGCTCAAGGCTCCACCACTGCGAAGCCGTCTCAGGCAGGTCCTCCACAATGTCACGCACATGCCTAGAGGTCGACATCGGCGGGTCTGGGAGGTCGCGAAGACTCCAACGAATATCAGAGTTCACCGAGATAAACCGAGTCAGCATCTCGGGGCGGATTCGAGACGGGGTCGCGTGAACAGCCGAGGACGCCTGCGGCTTCAGGGCACCAATAACAAACAGTCGGGGGCGGCTTTGCGGGACGAACCATCGGGCATCGAGCACGAACACATCCACCGCATAGCCCAGATCATTCAGCGCCTTCAAGGCAGCTCTGAAATCCGCTCCACCATGAGAGGTGAGGAAGCCGACGACGTTTTCCAGCAGCACGAGGGGTGGTCGCCGGGTGCCCATCGTCTTCAAAACGTTGATGAAACCCCAGAACGCCGACGACTGCTTGCCGGTGAAACCAAGGCGCCCCCCCGCAAGCGACAAATCCGTACAAGGAAAAGAAGCCGTCGCCAGCTCGATATCGGGCATCGCACGCCCATCGACCTCGTGGACATCCTCAAGATCGAAGTGATGCGACGCGTCGCCGAAGTGCGCGTCGTACATCACGCGCTTCTCCGGGTCGATGTCGTTGGCATACGAAAGCCGCCAGCCCCGAGCCTCCAGCCCCATGCGCACCAGACCGATTCCCGCAAAGAATTCGGCGAAGCGTGGACCGTCTCCACCCTTCCCAGGCGGGTACGGAAATTCGAGTTGTGTACGGTGCTGAATCATCCGTTCAAATGCTATCCGAACCGCTCTGGCAATGCCACCGAGAAATGGCGATACCACAATACAGGGGCACATTCTGCCTACTGACCACAATATGAAGGAAAACAACCGCCCCGGGGGACTTGCGGACCCGGGGCGGCTGCGGGATAGAGAATTGTCCGGCTCGCCGTCAGGCCAGCCGGGATTGCTCGAATTGCTCCACCTCCTTCCTCAGATAGCGGACCATGCCCCGTACGCCGCCGCCGAGGCAGACGCGGCGCAGGCCCGCTCGCCGGGCGATCCGGTCGGCGCTCGATCGGGCGCACCGCCAACGCTCGGCCAGTTCATTCGGGGACAGGTACGGGGAGGGCTCGGCGGCTCCCGGTTCACGCATGGATCGGGCCCGGCTCATCGCGGCCCCCTCTCGGCACCCGGGCCCGCCAGGACCGCCACCGGGTGACCGGCCGCGAGCTGGACCGCTTCCACGCAAGCTCGCACGCCCGAAGCTCGGATCGTCGCACGCGGCCGCTTCTGCCCGGTCGGGCTGATGATCTCGAGCACGTCCTCACCGACGCCCACCCGAGCTTTCCAGAACAGCCGCATCCGGACTTCGCCCGTCTCGGTGTCGATGCCCTCTTTGGACTCGAAGACGTTGCAGCTTGTGCCGCACTCGGCGACGCGATCGCCGTAGGTTCGGGGCTGGGTGTCGCGGGTCTTCCCACTCGGGACCGAGGGCACGGATTCGCGATTCCAGAAGCCGCGGCTTGCGCTGTAGCGGGGGAGACGGTGCTCGCGGCCCATCGCCATGACCCAGGCGGGCCAGCCGTGCTCGGGCGTCTTCACGAGGTACTTCGTCGCGTACCGCCCGGCGTGCTCGGCACCGCCCTCAAACTTTCGCACCGAGAACCGAGTCATGCCGAAGGCGGGACGGTTCGGGGCGGGTGGCCCGGCGTCTTTGGGGCGGAGCTTCGACCAGGCCGCATCGATCGCGGGCTTGGGGATCCGCGTCGCGTCCACGAGCACGTGGTAGTGGACCTGCTCGGTCTCCCGCTGGCACTCGATGACGTAGAAGTACCGGCGGCTGTGGAGGTGCCCGCCACGGTCGAGCTCCCGCATCAGACGCGAGATCCCCCGCTTCTCCCGCACATACAGGTACGCATCACGCGGGGAGGGGAATAACTCCGGGTCAATGGTCAGCGTGAGCATCATCAACCCGGTGAACGTCTCCAGCACCGGGATCAGCTCGGCCCGCAGGTTGTACCCCTTGCGCTCGCAGCAATCGGGGCAATACCAGCAGTCACACCCGCACTTGGCGAGTTCGTACGTCTGCACATCGGGATCTGTCACAACATTCTGAGAGTGTTCAAGTAAAGAAGGCGACGGCTGCGGGGACGCCGCCGGGGTCCCGCCGGGGCGGGCCCCTTCGGCGCCGCCCCCGCTCGGCCGGTCGCGGTTCTCGTCACCATTCGGTACACATACAACAACAGCCATAACGATCCTCCGGACGCGTTCGCGTCGGTGATCGCCCATGGCTGGCTCGTCAATGCGGCTGGCTACGGGGCGAGGTTACGTGGTAATCAGCGATCCCGGAACTTCCGGTACGCACGGATCGCACGATCCGAAACCGCCTGCAGTGAAGCACCGATACGCTTCCGACCTGCAGGGGCGATGATGTACGGACGGGTTTCTCCGTTCGGGCCTTCCAATTCCATCGCGATCGGGAGATCCGACATCTTGATGCGAAGTGGTGGCCGATCCTTCGGTAAGTTCATTTTGCATCCTTCCGGCGAGGGTTGAAGGCGATGAAGTCGGGAACAGGGGTCTTGCGATCGCGTCTCACTTTTTCGCGCTCGACACTGTTTGAGCGGATCAAGGCACCCCAAGACTTGCACTCGGACACCGGCACGAAGGCGTAGGGCGTCCTCGCATATTCAAGCTTCGGCTTATTCGTCCACCATCGCGGTGTGGCCTTCACAGTGTGATAGAGAAAAGCGGTTAAACGACCCTCTGAGAGTCGCTTGTAGACGGCCGCCCGGCTCACCTTGGCGAACATCGCGACGCCGCCAGGGGAGACAGCATTCTCCGGGCCGCATATCTCGGAAACAACGTTCCACCATGCTTCGAAGCCTTCTTGAGGGCCGAATGCGCGGTATGCCCTTGTCCCGGGATCCGGATCGCCGAGCACGTCGAGGTAACGCTCGGGAATCTCGATGAAGTCGATGTCATCCATCACACACAGAGTACCTGAGGTAGACACCGTGTCAACTAATGAGTGGACATTTTGTCTACCAATTTTCCGCGTTTCGCCCTCGGCAGGTCCAAAGGGCATGGCGGACGATTTCGGCTCGGGCGACCAAAACCGCTCCGCCGGCCGCGGTTCTGGACTCCAGGCCTCCCCCACCACCGCGTGGGCGTCCCGAGCCAATAGGTGCCAGCGGGCACCTGCGGAGGATGACCTCCGAGATACGCAACACACGCCACGGCACCACGAAATGGCACCTATTTTGGACCTACGGGGTGCACACATCGGGCTTTTTGGGTATCATGGACGCAACAGGTCGGATGTCGTATCCGACACGCACAACGCAAGTTACGTCGTCAGAAGAATTTGCGGAAATTCGCCCGCGACCCCTCATAACCCGGAGGTCGTAGGTTCGAATCCTACCCCCGCTATTCCCAAGCCGGTTGCGAAAGCAGCCGGCTTTGTGGTTTTTGGGCCGGGCCGGTGAGAGACACCCGCGCGTGTCGGCCTCTTCGGGCCCCGTTCCCGCGTCCGTGGGGCCGGTGGGCCAACGGTCCCTAACCGTGACGCGGTCTCTGGTCTGGACGCCGGGATAACCGGCTCGGCCGCTCGGCGGGCGCGACTTCGCCCGAATCGCCCCGGAGTCTCTGCCGCCCGCCGAGAGACACCCGCCGCGGTGAAGTCTCTGTTCGACCGGGTGAGCGGGTTTGACGGGGGTGATCAACTGCAAGGGCTGCTCGCGACATTGATCCAATAGATGCGCTGCGGTGAAGCGGGCGCGCACCGCTGTTACGCGGCGTCATAGGTCACCCGTGGCGAGGTCGCGATGCACGCGGGTCGCCGTGGAGCGACCCATGCCACGAGCGAGCGACGACAGCCGGCGCAACCCCGAAGCGATGACATCCGAAGAGCGGCAGGACGAGATCTCGCGCATCCTCGCGCGTGGTCTCGTGCGTGCGGTTCGCATCGAGCGGGACGCCGCATCGCGGGCGTTGCGTGAAGTTGAAGAAGGTGCCGCGACATGCCTTGAACTTCCGAGCGATCCGAGCCCCACTGTGGCGACGCTATCCAAATCCCGACCGGCGGGTGAAGGAGATGCGTGATGGAGACACCAGCCACAGGAGGCCGCATGAAGCATGCGACGGCAAGACGGATCGAGGACGAGATCGACTCGCTCAAAGACATGTCCACCAACGAGCTCGTGGAGCGGTTTGTCGAGCTGCACGGCTACCAGACGCGGACGCGCCACCGGACGTACCTGATCCGCAAGATCGCCTGGCGGCTTCAGGCCAACGAGGAGGGTGACCTCAGCGAGCGGGCGAGGAAGCGGGCCGCGGAGCTCGCGGACGACGCTGAGGTTCGGGTAATGGCCCCAAAGACGCTTGTCACGCCGCCACAGACAGGGCGGTCCGCCACGGTGACGCGGGGACTCGACCCGGAGGCGGAGCGTGACCCGCGTGTCCCGCCGCCCGGCTCAGCGATCGTCCGCGAATACCAGGGCCGGACCATCCGGGTGCTGGTGCTCCCCTACGGCGAGGGCTTCGAGTGCGACGGCGAACGGTTCAAGACGCTCAGCGGGGTGGCCAAACACATCACCGGGAGCCACATCAACGGCTTCCGGTTCTTCCGGCTCGGCCAGGACAGGAGCACGCGATGAAGGTACGCAAACGCGATCGGCCAAAGGAGGCCGCCGCCCCGGGCAGCCGCATGCGGTGTGCGGTGTACACCCGCAAGTCCAGCGACGAGGGGCTCGATCAGGAGTTCAACTCGCTCGACGCCCAGCGCGAGAGCGCTGAGGCTTTCATCTCCAGCCAGAAGACCGAGGGGTGGGTCTGCCTGCCAGACCGGTACGACGATGGTGGCTTCTCCGGTGGCAGCATCGAGCGGCCGGCGCTCGGGCATCTGCTCCGCGATATAGAGGCGGGAAAGATCGACTGCGTCGTGGTCTACAAAGTTGACCGGCTCAGCCGCTCGCTGATGGACTTCGCCAAGATCATGGAGGCGTTCGACCGCAAGGGCGTGTCGTTCGTCTCGGTGACCCAGCAGTTCAACACGACGAGCTCGATGGGCCGTCTGACGCTGAACATCTTGCTCTCGTTCGCCCAGTTCGAGCGGGAGATCATCGGCGAACGGATCCGGGACAAGATCGCGGCCCAGAAGCGCAAGGGCAAGTGGGCGGGCGGTGTGCCGGTGCTGGGCTACGACGTGGATCGCTCCGGCCCGAGCCCACGGCTCGTGGTGAACGCCCGCGAGGCGGTGCGGGTTCGCGCCCTGTTCGATCTGTACCTGGATAAGCAGTCGCTGCTGCCAGTCGTCCGCGAGCTGCGGCACCGCGAGTGGACCAACAAAAAGCGGGTCACGAAGAAGACAGGCAAGGTCATCGGCGGGAAGCCGTTCAATAAGGCCACGCTGCACAATCACCTCGTGAACCCCGTGTACATCGGCAAAATCACCCATAAGGGCGAGATCTACGACGGCGTGCACGAGGCCATCGTCGACCCGGAGGTCTTCGAGCGGGTGCAGAAGCTGCTGCGCTACAACGGCCGGACCGGGGGCTTCGAGGTCCGCAACAAGTACGGTGCCCTGCTGCGTGGTCTGATTACTTGCAAGGCGTGCGGGTATGCAATGACGCACACATTCACGAAGGACAAGAAGGGCGGGCCGCGGTTCTACCGCTACTACCGTTGTACGCACGCCATCAAGAACGGGGCAGACGAGTGCCCGTCGCGGACGCTGCCGGCAGCGGAGATCGAGCGGGTGGTGGTCGACGAGATCCGCGGGTTGGGCTCCGATCGAGCCTTGCTCAAGCAGGTGCTGGCCGACGCCCACGCCACGATCGCCGAGGAGCGCGAGGGTCTCGTCACGGAGCGTGCCGATCTAAAGCGGACGCTGGACCGTTGCCACCGCGAACTTCAGACGCTCGCGGCCGGAGGGCTCGCGGATACAGATGTCTCCCAGCGGATCGCAGAACTGCATGAGCAGATCACCGCCGGGGACAAGCGGCTGCCCGAGGTCGAGAAGCGGATCGGCGAACTGGACGCAGAGACGATCACCCAAGCGCAGGCCGAGGCGGCATTCGGGGGCTTCGACCCCGTATGGGAGAACCTGATCCCGCGTGAGCAGGCCCGGCTGATCCGGCTGCTGGTCTCGGCGGTGGAATACGACGCCGTCAAGTCGAGCGTGAGCGTGACCTTTCGGCCGACAAGCATCCGGGCATTTCTCGACCGCATCAACAAGGAGGCGGCATGACCACCGTCACCCGGCCCATCCACTTCCGCGTCCGCCAAACCCGGCGGCGGATCGTCACCGAGCCCGCTCTGCTCCCTCCGCCGGGGCGGGTGCCCCGAGTCGCCCGCCTGATGGCCCTGGCGATCAAGTTCGATCGGATGCTTCAGGACGGGGTGGTGGGCAGCCAGACCGACTTGGCGGCCTTGGCCCGAGTGACCCAGCCGCGGATGACGCAGATCATGAACCTGCTTCATCTGGCCCCGGATATCCAAGAGGAGATTCTGTTCCTGCCACCTGTGACGGAGGGGCGGGATCCGGTGACGGAACGGGATCTGCGGGAGATCGTGACGCTATGCGTTTGGACGTCACAGCGGGAAGCATGGCGTGGCCACCAAAGTCCAAGAATCTGTCACGCAAAGGCTTAAACACTGATTCCCGGTCAACCCAGGGACAGAATGTTGTCATTGCGGTCGAAGAGGAATAGTCATCGACGGCGAATAACGGCTTCCGCTCTGAGCGGGATGTCATCTTCAGCTCACCCAGTCCTGCTGCGAGTCTGGTCATCGGGAGCAGTGCGAATGGCTGGATCGAGTGACGGAATGCTAGAGGCCAGACCCTGGAAGATGTCCGAAGACGGTGTCCGACTTCTGCGCCAACGGGGACCGTGCGTGATGCCCGTAGTTCCGATAAGGACACTTCGTGTAAGCGAGCGTTTCGCATAGGCATTGATTCTCTGTGGTGATCCCGATCCTGGCTATAGCTCTGACTCATGAGCTGCACTTTAAGTGCCGATGCAGTCCGGTATTCGGACGGCAACATGGGCGGCCGTTTCGGACATCGGCATAGGGCCTCTCCACCTCGACGTGTCCGAGATAGCTTGGCGGCCCTCTAGCGGAGAACCCTCCCTATGGGCCACCATCAGGTCGAAAGCCTACCGGTTACGCCATCGCATAGACGCGTTGTCGCCATGCTGGGCGATGGTGCTGGCATGACGGGTTTGCCCGGCGTGGGCCAAGCTGCGCTCGCGCAGGTGGCTGACGCGATGCTCACCGCTGCGATTGCGGGATTCGAGCGTGCTGCGAACGATGAAGGCCTGATTCATACGTTCTACTTGCTGACGCAGGTCACGCAGGCAGCTCGGGATGAAGACCGCTTCAACGAGCGCCTGGCTGAGCTTGGGGTCACGGGCAGCGCATGGGAGTTCAGTCCATCCCAAGGCGATGGTACCGCTATTGCCAACACCATCTACGACTTGGTCGGGAACTTCACGTACGCCATCGATGACCATCTGGCCATGACACGAACTCGCTCGGACCTTAGCGAGATCGCTCAGCGGGCCGCCGCTCAAAGCCTAACGGTGCTGGGTCAGGAGTATGCGAATACCCTCTTCGGTACAGGGCCGGACGCTGTTCAAGATGCATTGCGTCGGCTGTCCACGCAGTCAGGATTCGCTCGCCTGACCCAAGACTTTTTCGGTCGTGTGGCAAGCGGATTTCTCATCTATCACTTGAGCAAGGAGCTCTCGAACCACGTCGGGCCGGGCCGCAGGTTCGCCGACGTGTCCGAGCACAATGCATTCCTATCGGCGATGGAAGCGCATTGTCGAACCGCGTCGTCTGTGCTCAAAGAGTTCTCGGGAACTTGGTACTCCAAGCACAACTTTCAAGGCGGCATCACACCTCGGAAGAGTGCTGGCTTTGTCCGTCATGCTTTGGAGAAGGTGGGCGATGCGCTGACGCATCTCGGAGGAGCGGATGCCTCCTGATCCGCCCAAGCCGCATCTGTTCTTGTGCAACGGCGCAGGCCTCTCTAGCCGCCGGAAGCTGTGGCGTGAGCTAAAGGCTACAGAACTCATCACAGATGGTCCTGCAAGCAATGTCGTTATCAAGATTTCAGAGATCTCCAAGTCGCTGACGGCCAATGTGCCGAAGCGAGCAGCCGATCTTATCGAGATCGCAGCGGCGGTGTATGTCGCTGACCAACTGTCCAGGCGAACCGGACGAAAGGCCCGGGACTACGGCGATTTGTGGTACCGAGATATTCGGATGGAGATCGCTGTCCGTGACCCAGACTTCTGGAATCAGGAAGACGTTGCTGGCCTGCTGTCCCGCATGTTGAACTTCATCTCCGGTGACAACTTCGAGTTCGCCTTCTGTGAACTGGACGAACCCCCCGCGGTAGAGAACTACTTGGAATTCGGCTCCGGTGACCCGAATCCAGAAGGCATCGAGAAGGTCCTCCTCTTCTCAGGCGGAATCGATTCCCTGGGCGGAGCCGTGCAAGAGCTTTCTGCCGGGCGGCGCATTGCAATGGTGAGCCACAAGCCCGCGGGACATGTGGCTGGGCTGCAGAAGAGTCTCGTGACGGAGCTTGTCAAACGAGCCTCCGTGTCCGGCAATGCCCCGCTGCCAGTATCTGTCTGGTGCAACAAGAAGGGGTTGGTGGAGAAGGATCACACTCAGCGGACACGATCCTTCCTCTATGTCACGCTTGGGGCGGTTGTGGCGAGGATCTTCGGCCTGGATGCTGTCGACTTCTTCGAGAATGGAGTCGTGAGCATCAACCTCCCCCTGGCTGAGCATGAGCTCGGTGCACGGGCAACCCGGACGACACATCCCCAGACCTTGGCATGGTACAGCCAACTCCTGTCAGCGGTGTTCGAGCAGAAGTTCCAGGTTCGGAACGCATTTCTGACGAAAACGAAGCAGGACGTGGTAGAGATCATCAAGCACGAAGGGCAGGGAGAGCTGATCGCTTCCAGCGTAAGTTGTATGCATACTCGGGAAACGACCAAGGCGAGCCCGCACTGCGGCGTGTGTTCACAATGCGTGTCGCGACGCTTCGCAACGCTCGGCGTAGACGGCGGCGCGTTGGAGCCATCTAGACTCTACCGACACGATGTACTGACAGAGCCCCGCAAACGAACCGAAGATCGAACCATAGCTGAGAGATTTCTTGGCTTTGCTCGCGAGATCGCAGCACTAGAAGACTCTGCCGACTTCGCTCAACGGTATGCTGCCGAATTGGCCCGAGTCACCCGATTCATGCCTTTTGCACCCTCCGTGGTCATCGATAGCGTGTTCGACCTGCATCGGCGGCATGCCGAGCAGGTCAACGCGGTGATCATCGAGGCTATGCAGGCGTCAGCCGAAGACCAGTATCTCGGAAAGATCGCCGACGGATCCATGCTTGCGTTTGGCTTCGGCACGAGCGGCGGTGATCACAAAGCTGCGCTACCCAAGGCGGCGCAGCCATCAGAAGCTGATGGCGGATCACGCCCATCCCATCCACTGAGCAAGAACCAGATGCTGCTCCTCACGGTTCTCTCAGAGGCCAAATCGCTTATGAGCCAGGCTGACATGGTTGAGGCTACGGATGCCAAGGGCCACCGCCTCACGCGCAAGACCATCGGCGGCGAGCTCAAAGAACTTCGGGACCTGGACTTTGTGTGCTATCCCAAGGGCATGCGCTCGGGGGCTGCCATTACCCCAGGCGGCCGTTCCCATCTGGCGGAAGCGACGGCACACTAATTACCCACTAGTGACGCCTTGATGACGCGCTGAAGACGCCGTAACTACCCACTAGAAAACCAGATAAGCGGCACCATTCCTCCGACACCTAACGGCCAGGAGTCGGAAGCCGCATGACCCACACCAACCAACAGAGAGAGTCTGTCTTGCCCCGCTCTCGGGGGCCTCCGCGATGGTCGCGGCTACCGCAAGGTGCATGACCATCATCGTTGTCTAAGTCCATCATCAACTTCGCAACTGGCCGCGAAGCAGCGCCGTTCGGGTGTCGTCGTCTACGACGATTCCGCGAACCGCCGCTAAACGGTCGGGCGCGATCCGTGCGCACTGATGGCGACACCCCAGGCGCTGCCTCCGGTCTCGGAGGCCCGTCATGGGTAACCCCAACCAGATTGTTTCTGACCCCTTCACCGCCACCCTCATCCGCATCAAGGCCGCCCAGCTCTGCCGGCGCACCGACTTCTCCTGGTCGGACCGCGACGACCTGACGCAGCAGATGCTGCTGTATCTGCTGGAGAAGGCCCACCTGTTCGATCCCGCTCGGGGGAACATCGAGGCGTTCGTCACGAACGCCATCGATTCATGGGTGGCGATGGAGCTGCGATTCCGTGGCCGCCACAAGCGGCGCGGCGAGTACGAGGCGATCTCCCTCGAGGGAACGCTCGTCGAGTGCGACGGCGACGCCGTCCCGCTTCGCACGGTCCTCGGTCCTGCCGACCAGCAGCGCCGCCACCAGGCCGCCCCCGCTTGCCAGTTCGATACCGCCGAGACCGCTGAGGCCGTCGCGGCGGTCATGGCCACCTTCGACCCGAAGGACCGGGACCTGCTTCGGCTGGTCGCCGAGCACGGCAAGGCGGCGGCCGCGCGCGAGTGGTCGCGCCGGTCCGGCGCTCCGGTGAGCCGCCGGCAGATCCAGAACGCCCTCGAACGGTTCCGCGCCCGCTTCGAGGCGGCCGGGTTTGGGCCGGCCTGACCGCGCACCGGCAGCGGTGGCGGCATAGGTGACCCAAGAAGCGCCCCCCGACCGCCGGTTCTCTCTCTTCCCTCCGGAGGCCCCGGCCCCTCGACCTCGGTTCACGCCGCGGCTCGGGGGGCCGGGTCTCGCGGGCGGCGGTCGGTGCGCCCGTGAAAGGAGCCCCCGATGTTGACCGATGTGTTTCGATTCCGATTCGCCTCCCCCGCCGCTCTCGCGGAGGCCGAGGCCACCTTGCACCTGTCGATCCTGGCCGCCGAGGGTTTGTTCGGCGAGGCCCGGGTCCGCACCGATGTGTCGTACCACGCCGATGCGCCTCGCGCTGTGCTGCTCGTGGACGGCGGCTCGCCCTGCGGGGCGGCGGTGGTCCGCATCTTCACCGCCTTCCTGATCAAGGAGTTCGGTGCGGACGGGTTCGCGGTCCGGCGGATGCCCTGCGGCGCGCCTAAGAGCGGTCAAGCCCGCGCCGCACAAGGGGTGGCCGCCTGATGAGCGCCATACCCCAGAACACAGACGACCTCCACTCTTGCCTCGCCCGTGTGCTCATCCGCGAGCCCGCCGAGACCTACCACGCCCGCCGCGGTGATTGCCTGACCTCGCACCGCCTGGCGGAGTTCCGCTCGTGCCCGCTGCTGTTCCGGCGCAAGGAGATGGGGCTGATCCCGGATCGGGACAGCCACGCGTTCCTCGTCGGGCGGGCGGCGCACACGCTGATCCTCGAGGGCCGCGGGCGCTACGAGGCCGAGTACGCGGTCGGCGGGCCGATCAACCCGAAGACCGGGCAACCCTTCGGCTCGAACACGAAGGCGTTCGCCGAGTGGGCCGAGAAGCGCGGCAAGCCCGTGCTAGCCGACACCGACGCCGCGACGGTCGAGCAGATGGCGGCGAGCGTGCGAGAGCACCTCTTCGCACGCGAGCTGCTTGCCGAGGGCGTCGCGGAGGGCGTCGTCCGCGGCCGGATGAACGGCGTGCTGTGCCAGGCCCGGTTTGACTGGATCAACCCCAGGGACGGCCGCGGGCTCGTTGATCTGAAGACCTGCGACTCGATCGACTCGTTCGAGTGGCACATCGACGCGTTCAAGTACCTGCACCAGCTCGCGTTCTACCGGGCGCTGCTCGCCGTCGTGAGCGGTGTCACGTTGCCCGTCCACATCATCGCGGTCGAGAAGCGCGAGCCCTTCCGCTGCGGCGTGTGGCAGATCGCGCCGCGGTGCCTCGATGCCGCCCAGGCCGAGAACGACCGGGCCATCGAAGAGCTCATCCGCTGCCGGGAGACCGGCCAGTGGCCCACGGGGTTCGAGTCCCTGCGGCTGTACGACCGCCTGCCCAACTGAACGTCGCACCAGGGCACCCAGTCCTGAGCCCGCACCACCAACCGCAAGGAGACCCATCGATCATGACCGCACTCGCACACATCCAGAAGGGCCGCACGCTGATGCCGCGTCGCGTGATGCTCTACGGCGTCCACGGCGTCGGCAAGTCCACCTTCGGCGCGATGGCCGAGACGCCCGTTTTCATCACGACCGAAGAGGGCACCAACGACATCGACTGCGACCGCTTCCCGCTGGCGACCAAGTACGCTGACGTGCTCGGGGCGCTGTCGGCGCTCTACAGCGAAGATCACGGCTACCAGACGGTGGTCATCGACAGCCTCGATTGGCTCGAGCGGTTGATCTGGGCCGAGGTCTGCGCGAAGCGCGGCGTCGAGACGATCGAGGATATCGGCTACGCCAAGGGGTACATCTTCGCGCTCACGCAATGGCGCGAGGTCCTGGCGGGGCTCGACGCGCTGCGGACCGAGCGCGGGATGCAGGTCGTCCTGATCGCGCACGCGGCGATCGAGAAGTTCGCCAATCCCGAGACCGACACTTACGACCGCTACGTGCCCCGCCTGCAGAAGCAGGCCTCGGCGCTGATCCAGGAGTGGTGCGACGAGGTGCTCTTCGCCACCTACCGCGTCCACACGAAGACCCAGAGCGAGGGCTTCGACCGCAAGCGCACGCAGGGCATCGGCACGGGCGAGCGGATCCTCCGCACGACCGAGCGGCCGGCCCACGTCGCCAAGAACCGCCTGAACCTGCCCGACGAGCTGCCGCTGGATTACCGCGTGTTCGCGGCGCTGGTGCGCGGCGAGGGTGATCCGACCGCCGTCAACGAGAACGTCGACCAGAACGAGACCAACCAGACCACCCAAGATCAAGGAGCCTGACCCATGGCAGACCTGAACGGATTCGACGCGAACAACGTGGAGCCCAATGCCGGCTTCGACCCAATCCCCGCCGGCAAGTACGTGGCCGCCATCACGGCCAGCGCCATGAAGCCGACCAAGAACGGCAAGGGCGAGTACCTGGAACTCGAGATGGAGGTGCTGGAGGGGCCGTTCAAGGGCCGCAAGCTCTGGGACCGGCTGACCCTGAAGCACCCCAACACGCAGACGGTCGAGATCGCCAAGGGCACGCTGTCGGCGATCTGCCGGGCGGTGAACGTGCTGCGACCCCGCGACTCGGTCGAGCTGCACAACCTGCCGCTGGTTGTCAGCGTCGCGATCAAGAACCGCGAGGACAACGGCGAGCCGACCAACACCATCAAGGGCTACGCCAAGCGGGATACGGGCGTCGCGCCGCAGCGCCCGATGGCGGCCGCCTCGGGAGGGACGCCGCCGTGGA
This sequence comes from Phycisphaerales bacterium, assembly GCA_050485765.1. Taxonomy (GTDB): domain Bacteria; phylum Planctomycetota; class Phycisphaerae; order Phycisphaerales; family UBA1924; genus RECY01. The sequence continues at coordinate 103,073 of JBJHBZ010000006.1, forward strand.
AGCGCTGACCTCCGCGGCGGCGGACGACGGCGCGTTCGTCGTCGAGCTGCCGTACCCGCCCAGCGTGAACCACTACTGGCGTCGCGTCGGCGATCGGACGCTGATCAGCCGCGAGGGACGGAAGTTCGGCAAGCGGGTCTGCGCCCGGCTCGCACAGCGAACGGCCGAGCCCATGTCGGGCCGGGTGGCGGTGCATGTCACCGCCCACCCGCCCGACCGGCGGCGGCGCGACCTGGACAACGCGATGAAGGCCCTGCTCGACGCCCTTGGGCACGGCGGGGTGTACGAGGACGACGGCCAGATCGACCGGCTCGAGATCGAGCGCGGAACGGTCGTGCCCGGGGGCAAGGTGGTCGTCCGGATTAGTGAACTATCGGAAGTGAGGGACGATCATGCCCCTTAGGAATCTGAATCTACGGATTAGCGACCCGCAGCCTGGCGACGATCTCGTCGGCAGTGGGCAATCCGCCAGGGTACATGCGGCAGCCCATACTCGGCGACGTCGGCTTGGGGAGCCCGAAGAGGTCGTCTCCTCCGACAAGAGCGGTCGGGGTCGCGTAGCCGCGGCGAAGGTCGTCCTCGGCCAGCGATTCCTGATCGATGTAGACCACCTGGAATCCACCTACAGCCTTGGCGGCGGCCTCGACGCGTTCCTGGAACGGCGGTGTGTTGGGACAGCCAGCAAAGCCGAGTACCTCGATCTTCACAGCGCCTCCGGGATCTGGAGCGGCGGCCTGCTGGCATCCCACAAGGGCGAAGACGAGACAGAGGCCGGCAATGGTGCGTCGCATGGAGACATGGTAACGCCGCCCGGGCCGGGGGTATTCCAATGAGCCAACTCAGGCCATACCAACGAGACGCGGTCGATGCCGTGTGGAACCGCATCGCGAAGAGCGACACGAACCCCGCGGTGGTCCTCCCGACCGGCTCGGGCAAGACCCACGTCATCGCCGAGCTGTGCCGCGACGCGGTGCAGAAGTGGAACGGGCGGGTGATCGTGGTCGCCCATGTGAGGGAACTGATCGAGCAGGCGGCGGGCAAGCTGCAGGCCGTCGCGCCGGACCTGCCGGTGGGCGTGTTCAGCGCTGGGCTCGGTCGGCGGGATCTCGGGTACGCCGTGACGATCGCGGGTATCCAGTCGGTGTACCAGCGGGCGCACGACCTCGGGCCGCTCGACCTGGTCATCGTGGACGAGGCGCACCTGATCCCGCCCGATGGCGAGGGCATGTACCGCCGCTTTCTGGCCGACGCCCGGGACCTGTGCGACCACCAGCGTGTCATCGGTCTGACGGCGACGCCGTACCGCATGAAGACCGGCACAATCTGCGGCCCCGAGTCGGTGCTGCACGAGGTGTGCTTTGAGGCGGGCGTGCGCGAGCTGATCGTGCAGGGCTACCTGTGCCCGCTCAAGAGCCGGGCCGGGAAGGCGGTCGCCGACACCAGCGACATCCATGTGCGGGGCGGCGAGTTCGTCGCAGGCGAGCTCGAGGACCGCATGGATGAGGACGGGCTCGTCGAGGCGGCGTGCGCCGAGGTCGTCCTCGCGACGGCCGACCGGCGCAGCGTGCTGCTGTTCTGTTCGGGCGTCCGGCACGGGGCGCACGTGGTGCGGGTGCTGCGTGAGAAGCACGGCGTTGAGTGCGGGTTCGTCGAGGGCGGGACTCCGGCCAGAGAGCGCGATGCGCTGATCGCCCGCTTCAAGTCCGGCGACTTGAAGTACCTGGCGAACGTGAACGTGCTGACGACGGGCTTCGACGCCCCGAATGTCGATTGCGTGGCGATGCTGCGCCCGACGATGAGCCCCGGGCTCTACTACCAGATGGTCGGGCGTGGCTTCCGCCTGGCCGAGGGGAAGACCGAGTGCCTCGTGCTGGACTTCGGCGGCAACGTGCTCCGGCACGGCCCGGTGGACGCGATCCGCCTGGCCGACACCAAGGACGCCTCGGGTGAAGCCCCCGCCAAGCAGTGCCCCGAGTGCGATGCGCTGATCCACGCGGCGTATGCCGTCTGTCCCGAGTGTGGGCACAAGTTCCCGCCGCGGCAGGTCAAGCACGCGGCGGTCGCCTCGGACGAGGAGGTCGTCACCGGCTCGGAAGGCCCGGCCCGGCGCGACGAGCGCGTCATCGAGGTCGCCTACTACGTCCACCACAAGCGCAACGACCCGCTGGCCAAGCCGACGATGCGCGTCGAGTACCGGATCGGCTTCAACCGCTGGGCCCGCGAATGGCTGTGCTTCGAGCACCCCGAGGGCGGCTTCGCCCGGCGGAAGGCCGAGCAGTGGTGGCGAGAACGGTCCAATGACGCGCCCCCGTCTTCGGTCGAGGAGGCCGTCGAGTGGGCCAACGCGGGCGCGGTGGCCCGGACCGAGCGCATCACGCTGGAGAAGAAGCCCGGCGACGAATGGGAGCGGATCGTCGGCTACGCGCTCGGCGACAAGCCGCCGCGTCTCGAGGATCCCGACAACCTGCCTGACCTGGGGCCTGAACACGCCCTCGCGGCGCTCGGCTACAGCGACGACGAGGTGCCGTTCTGATGCAAGACGCGCCGCACCCATCGGATTCGCCCCGTCGCAACGGCACGCTCGCTTCGCACGCGTCGGCCTGCGTGGCCGCAGGGCTGTGCGCCCTGCCCGCGATCCGCCGCGGCGAGGAGAAGCGCGTCGCCCTGTCCTCGTGGAAGCCGTACCAGACGCGGCTGCCGTCTGGTGACGAACTGGGATCCTGGTTTGGCGGAAATGGGTTCAACCCCGAGTCGTCGCCGAGCGCGATGTGCCTCGTGTGCGGGGCGGTGTCGGGCCACCTGGAGATGATCGACTTCGACAACTGGGACGGCGGCGGCGGAGAGGCCTTCGAGGCGTGGCGCGAAGCGGTCGAGGCGGCAGCGCCGGGACTGCTGGATCGGCTGGTCATTGAGACGACGCCGTCGGGCGGGCGGCACGTCGTCTACCGCTGCGAGACGCCCGTGTCGGGCAACACCAAGCTCGCCCAGCGCCGGATCGATGTCGATACCGACGAACCGGTCGTCGTGGGCAGCAAGGAGTACGCGCCGAGGCGCGACGCGTCGGGCGCGTGGGTGGTCACGGTGACCATCATCGAGACGCGGGGCGAGGGCGGGCTGTTCCTCTGCGACCCCTCGCCGGGCTACGAGGTCGTCCAGGGCGACCTGTGCGAGCCGCCGTTGATTAGCGCCGACGAGCGGGATGTGCTGCTCGGCTGCGCGTGGGCGCTGGACGAAACGCCCCAGCCGGTGGTCGGCGGTGATCTCGCACCCTCCAACTCTTCGGCATTCCCGAACAGTTGCCCCTCCCGCCCCGGCGACGATTTCAACGACCGGGGCGACCCACGCGAGGTCCTGCTCCGGCACGGCTGGACGCTCGTTCGCGCCGGGGAGTTGGGGGGGAACGAGCACTGGCGTCGGCCCGGCAAGTCCGCGGGCACGAGCGCGACGCTCAAGGACCGGGTCTTCTACGTCTTCAGCACCAACGCTTCGCCGTTCGAGGCGCACAAGGGCTACTCGCCGTTCGCGGTCTACGCGCTGCTCGAGCACCACGGCGACTTCGCGGCCGCGGCGTCGGCCCTCGCGACCGAGGGCTACGGCTCGCGCGAGCACACGACCGGCGTTGACCTCTCGGCGTTCATGACC
>JBJHBZ010000007.1:0-106009 GCA_050485765.1 Phycisphaerales bacterium
GCGCGGGCGTCGCCGACGCGCTCGCCCGCGGCGACCACCACCGGCGCCGAAGACGACCCGCGCGACGACGCACGCCCGCGACCGTTCCGAGGGCTCACGCCCGCCTCGCGGGCGGGGTTGGCGGGACCGGTCGGCTCGGCGTGCGGGGTGGCGCCCTTCGGGCTCGCGTTCTCCGTGGTCCGCGTTCCCTTTGCCGTCGTCGACCGGGTGCTCATGCTGGCATACTCCCGCACGCTGGGGCGGTCCGCACGCACCGGGCGCAGAGCGTCCAACGCCTGTACACAGGCGATCGGCACCCCACGAGCGGCGGGCGCGGCCCGCGCGACCGTCCTTGATGACATGGAAGTCCGTTCCCCCGGCACGCGGTTCGGCTCGCGCCCGCCCGAACCGTCGAAGCCCAGGCGCACACGCCCGAGCCACGCCGATTCGCGCCGGCACACCCGCGCCCGAAACCCCAGACCGATCGCGCAGCTCAGCCGCGAGAACCGCAGCCGGCGCCGGACGGCGAGGCACCTGATGGCACGAGCTTTTTCCCGCGTCATGCGGGCCGAACGACGTGTCGGCCGAGTCCTTGGCCGAAGAGCAAACGGTAGCGATCTCACCGAAGCGACGCAACGTGCCCGCGCCAATTCTCGCACGCCACACGCGCGTTGGGCACCGAAACAACGGGGTTTAGGCCGCGCAATTTTTTGTTATCCACGCCCCTGCTACGCCGCGTGTGCATGCTGTGCATAACCGGTGCACATGCATCGCTGCGCATGACGACACAAGCACTTGCAATGCACGCCGATCCAGTAGGACTCGGATTGTGCGCGCTCGTATCGCGCTCCAGGCGGGGGCGATCACGCCGCGCGATCAACCGCTCGCGTCTACGGAATATTCAGGTCAACGCCTCAGGCGAGGCGACAAACGCCAGCCGACGCGAACGCTCTGCGAACCCGTACCGTCCGTACAGACGCATCGCGGGTGTATTCCCGCGATCCACGGCGCACGCGATCTCGCTCAGGCCGGTTTGTGCGGCCAGCCCGATGCCGTGCCGGAGCAACGGCGAGGCGATCCCCCGCCCGCGTGCCTCCGGTGCGAGCCCGAGGTAGACCAGCTCCACCGAGCCCGTGTCCGGGCTGGGGTTGAGCAGCAGCGCGCCCGCCGCCTCCGGGGCCGCGCCCGCCGGCGTCCGCTCGAGGATGAACCAGAGGTCCGGTGTCCACGCGCCCGTGGACTGATGCGAGTCGATCACGTCGCTGGTCGCTCGCAGCCCGCAGAGCCCTGGGCAATCCAGGGTGTCGATGTACGACCGCTCGAGCGCCTGCGTGAGGGCCGGGCGTGCGGCTTCCAGCCCGCCCAGCGCCGCGATCGAGCGCAGGCGCCACCCAAGCGGGAGCGAGGGCCCGGACGCCGGAAAGGCCGCCGGGACCGGTGCGGCTTCCGCAACGCGTGTTCCAGGTTCCTCCCCCGCCCAGCCCCGCTCGCGCGGGCGCAGCGGGCGACGGAGATAGTGGAGCTCCCCGATCTCCAGAAAGCCCGCGTCGCGGTAGGCCGAGATCGCCCAGGTCTCCGTCGGCTCGGGCAGCCCTTGGGCGAGCGTGACCATCGCCCCGCCGCCGGGCGCGAGCAGGGGGGCGAGCGCGTCGGTCGCGTCGCGCACGCACGCCGCCCGTTCCTCGCCTTGGGTCCGGGCATCCCCGAATGCGGGGCCCGTGCCGGGGCACGAGACAAACAGCATCGCCGTCCGTCCCGGGCTGGGCACCGCGAGAGCCACCTGACGCACCGGCGCCTCGGCCCGGTCGCCGAGCGTCGCGCGCGCGAGCCCGAAATCGATCCCGTACCGGGGGGCGGCGTCGAGAAAACGACGGGCCGCCCGGGCCCGGTCCGGCGTCCCCGGCGCCAGCAGACGCTCGGCGGCCGCCAGTTGACGCTCGGGCGGGAGCGGCACCGGGCGCATGCCCCCGCTCGGCTTGCCCGCCGTGGCGCCGCCCGGGCCCGGCAGAGGCGTCTGAGGTTGGGGCGGGACGTCGCGCACGGAGACTCCGGGGCTCGCGGATCGTGGTCGGTCGAGGTTCTTACCCCCGGGCGGCGGGGAGGGTGCCGAGGAACGACGCGATCGCGCGGGGGTAGGTCTCGAGTTCCAGCGTAAACACTCGGGCCGCCAGCGTCTCGGGCGTGTCCCCCGCCTCGATCGGGCACCGGGCCTGCGCGACGATCGGGCCTTCGTCGTACCGCTCGGTCACGACGTGGACCGTACACCCCGAGTGCGTGGGCCGCCCCGTCCGCCGATGGCTCTCCAGGACCGCCTCGTGGACGTGATGCCCGTACATCCCCGGCCCGCCGAAGTCGGGTAGCAGCGCCGGGTGGATGTTCAGCACACGCCCCTCGTACCTCCTCGGCACGTGCAGCTTGCGCAGATACCCCGCGAGCACGACCAGGTCGGCCCCCACGCGCGACAGATGCTCGCCGAGCACCGCCGCCGGGATCTCGCCCCCCAGAACCACCGCGTCGATCCCCGCGCGCTGGGCGATCCCGACCGCCTTGCACTCGCGGCTTGCAATCACCAGCACGATCTCCGCCGCCAGGTGCTCCGGATTGCCGGGCGCCAGGCGTGTCCGCTCGATCAGGTTCGCCAGCGACCGCCCGCCCCCGGACACCAGCACCGCCAGCCGCGGCAACCCAGAAGCCCCAGCTTGACCACCAGCTTGATCACGAGAAACACCCAAAAACAATCCCTGCCCGGTGCCTCACCGCACCGACTTGATCGCCTTCGCCTCGTCGGGCGCCATCTTGAACAGCTTGTGCAGCCTCATGATCTGGATGAGCTGCTCGATCTCCGGCGAGGCGTTGAACACCGCGAAGTGCCCGTCCTTTTCCTTGCACTGCCGGCAGACCGTGACCAGCGCCCCGATCCCCGCCGAGGCGATGAACCGGACGCCCGAGCAATCGACGGCCACCTTCCACCCCGACGCCGGCGCGTCCTTGCCGATGTCCTCGACCACGGCCGAGATCTCACGCTCGGTGAGCTGCTCGGTCCGTAGGCGCACCACCAGGACGTTCTCGATCAGTTCGTTCTTGACGTAGGCGGATTCGATCATCGCCGGACAGGATACGGGCGAGCGAGGCATGAGGCACGAGGCGCGGGGAGGACGGAGAGCCGGGCGGCTGTGCCACTGACCTTGTCCGCAAGGTCAGTGCTCCGGCGCCGGATCTCTTCGAAAGCCGCTTACCGCGTCTCAAGCGTCGGCGGGGTCGTGAACGGGATCGCTTTCCCGTCCGGGCCCACGCTCACCAGGGTCAGCGTCGCGGTCGTCACGTCCACCCGCTCGCCTGTCGCGGCCCGCTCGGCGACGACCCGCACGTCCACCGTCACGCTCTTGGTTCCCGTCCGGACCGTCGTCGCGTAGAAGTTCACCACGTCGCCCAGGTGGACCGGGGCCTTGAAGTCCACCCGCTCGACGCTCGCCGTCACCCACTTGTGGCACCCGTGCCGACGGGCCTCGACAAACCCGGCCTGGTCGATGTAGCTGAGGATGACCCCGCCGAAGATGGTGCCGTACGGGTTGGTATCCCGCGGCATGGTCACAACACGGAGCGCGGGGGTGTCGGTGGTCATGCGGGGAGGATAGGGAAGGGCGTCAGGCGTCGGTTTCGGGGAGCCCGAGGCGACGGCGCAAGTCCGCGGCCGCCCGCTCGATGAGCCACAGGCGGACGCCGTGTCGCCAGCCCAAAGCCTCACGGAAGTTGGCGGGAGGCTCGATCTCCACCACGCTGATACCCGGCGGCGGGCGATAGCCGTTGTGCTCATTCGGCCATCCGTGCGGCAGAAGCGGCACGGGTCTCACACTGTCCGACTCCAGCAGAAGCTGTGTGTGCAGGATCAGACTGTCCCGGTACGCGTTGTAGTGCCGCGCGGTTTGAATTCCGCGGATCGAAGAGGCCGGGATGACTTCGCGGCGTTCCCGAAGCATGGGCAACTTCAAAATCAGTGAAGGCGTAGAGATCACCTCGATCCGCGCTTCTTCGGATGGGGAACTCGTGATGCGGAGAAACCGTTTGGCCCGACGCGTCAGGATGAACGCGCTGACGGCCATCCCGGTCAAAATTACTGATATCGCGAGCATGTTCCAGGTTTCAAGACTCTTGATACCGAAGTCGTCGGATGTCAGGAGTGTATAGATGACGAGTCCGGCCGCGCCGATGAGGGCGACGCCGAAGAGCTCGATGCAGGCGAATCGGAACTTGCGCTGCCGACAGGCGTGAAACTCCACGACGTGCTCATCCGCACGCCCCACACTAACCAGCCCGAACGGATCGCCCGGCTTCAGGCGTGAGAGCTGCAGGCTGCTCCATGAGTTTCGGAACAGTGTGTGGAGCCGAAAGATCGCAGCGAACAGCCCGATCAAACCGACGAGCAACGTCACCACCCCGATCACGCTGAGGATGAACGGGCTGACAATCAGGTGAAAAATCCAATCATCGTGGCGACCTGACTTGACCATGCCAAAGAAAGACAACGGAAGTGCGATCAAAAAAGGCAGCAGGAGCCCGAGTGCGATCAACACCAGCCCGGTCCCGATCGCGTCCCCCCAAACCTGATACCGCTTGAGATTGCGCTCGAAAGCGCCCTGCACGGTGTTGCTGTTTTGATCGTCCATCGTGGTCCTTCGCTCCTGAACGGCGTGCCCGGGCGACGTGTCGTTCGCGGAGCGTACCGAATCCCTGGCGATGGGTGTGCCGGTCTTTGTCCGGTGATCTCGCTATCGTTTCGGCATCATTCCATGACCCGCCCTAGCCGTGCCCGGCGCGGCGCTGGGTTGTGAGATGAGCATGCGGGTAGGCTTGCGACGCCGAATGGCGTCTGGGAGAGCGATGGCATGGCGTTGAACCCTTGGCCGGGCTTGTTGATGGAGGCGATCGGGCGGACGGGGAGCGCGGCGTGCGTCGGGCTCGATCCCGTCGCGAGCCGCCTGCCCGAGGCGATCCGCGAGCGGCATCGGACGGACCCGGTCGACGCGATCGCCGCGTTCGGCGTCGAGATCGTCCGCGCGGTCGCGGGCGTGGTGCCGGTGGTGAAGCTGCAGTCGGCGTGTTACGAGCGGTTCGGGTCGGCGGGCGTGCGCGCGCTCGAGCGGACGGCGAGCGCGGCAAGGGAAGCCGGGCTGCTCGTGCTGCTCGACGCCAAACGCGGGGATATCGGGATCAGCGCCCAGCACTACGCGGCGGCGGCGGTCGCGCTCGGGGCCGACGCGATCACCGCGAGCCCCTACCTCGGCACCGAGACGCTCGAGCCGTACGCCGACGCGGGGCTCGGCGTGTACGCCCTTGTGCGCACGAGCAACCCGGGCTCGGATGAATTGCAATCGCTGGCGATGGCGTCGGGCGAAACAGTGGCCGAGCGGGTCGCGCGCACGCTCGCGGGTTTCGGCGCGTCGCACACGCCCGCGCGGGGCGGGCTGTCGGCTGTCGGCGCGGTGGTGGGGGCGACCAAGGCGTCGGAGCTGGCGGGGTTCCGGGCGCTGATGCCGGATCAACCGGTGCTGGTGCCGGGGGTGGGGGCGCAGGGGGGGAGCGTCGCGGACTGCCGCGGCTTGCGCCGATCGTCGGCGACGGGGCTGGCGGATGCGGGCGTGCTGATCACCGCGAGCCGGAGCGTGATTTATGCCGAGGCGGGCCCGGGCGAGCGATGGCTCGACGCCGTGCGTCGCGCCGCGGTCGAATTGAGTGCCGAAACAGCCAGCGTGCTCGGTTGAATCGCCTGTTTCGGTCCGATCGAGATACCAGGGGCGTGTGGGTTCCAAAATAAAGAAAGACCCGCGTTGCGGGTCTCTCCCTCTCCCTCCCTCGCAGCCTCGGGCTGCAGGATGGACAGGTTGGCAGTGCGTGCGGCGTTGGCGTATACGGATCAGCGTCGACGCCGGGCCATGGCGAGCCCGCCCATGCCCAAGAGGGCGATCGAAGCGGGTGAGGGGATGACGGCCGAGCCGCTGAAGGAGCCTTCGCTCCACCATGTGGCGGTGGGGAACTGCCCCGCGCCGCCGGTGGGGGTGCCGAGAGCGCCGGGATTGGTTTCGGGGTCGAACGGGAGGGCGCCGCTTGTGTTCAGGCTGGTGAGGGTGAAGGAGAAGTCGTCGGGCCCAATGGAGCTGCCGACGGCGAGCTTGTACGCGGCCGCGTTGGGGACCAGGCTGACCAGGGGCTGGAAGAAGTTGTAGGTGACGCGTCCGGGATCGCTGTCGGTGTCGTTGCCGCTGATGGTCGCGGTGGAGCCCCAGCGATCGCGCGTGCCGCGGGCGGTGAGGGTGGCGTCGGTGAACTCGACGCGCATCGCGGCCTCGAGCCCGTTGCCGACGTCGACGAGGAACTCGAAGGACCCGTTGAGCGTGAAGATGTGGAGGTACTCATCGCCCCCGATGGGGACATTGGAGAGCATGCCGAGGGTCATGTCGGCCCGGAACTCGGTGTCGATGCTGACCGCGGGCATGGGCCCGTTGCGATCGTCGACGAGGAGCGTGATCGGGGCGCCGTTGTTCGCGCCGGAATGGGTGAGACGCTGGGTCTGGGGGTCGTACTCAAACGTCCAGTTCTGCCCATTGGAGTTGGACGCGAAACTAAAGAACTGGGCCTGGGCCGAGCCTGCGACCAGCGCGATCGCCGTCGCCGCACCGAGCGCCCGCAGCCCGCGTGTGTTCGTGTTCGCCATGGGTGATCTCCTCGTTCCCTCTGTTGGGCGGGGCGGGTGCCCCGCGGATCTCTCGGTCTCACGTGCGGCTCTTCCGGATCGGAAGAACACCCGCCGCCGGTTCCAACAGCGGAGGGCGAAGTCGGCTCTCGGCCCGTCAAAAAATGGGACGAGTCGGAGGCCGTTCTGCGCACAATCCATGCGATGTCGTGCCGCCGAATGGCGACGCGATCCGGGAGCGCAACGCGCCCGGACTCCATCGAAGATGCGCTCCAAAACCAGGATGACCAGCGAAATTGCAAGGTGATTTGCGGACCGAGGGCAATCACTCCCCCGCGCGGGCTCATCGTCCTGGCGACGGGCGGCCGGGCGTCATTCTGGGCGACCTGCGTGTGTCGCGGACGGCTCGGTCAGGGCGCAACGAATCCACATGACGCGCCCGGGGGGCATCGGGATCGTGCGGAGCTTGTGAAGCTGGGGGGACGTTACATCGGCTTTTTGTCGATGGTGACGTCGTAGACCTCGAGGAGCTTGTTCTTGTCGAAAATCATCTCCTGACGGGAGAGTCCGACGACGTCGTACTCGGTGGTCAGCTCAATCGCGTCGACCGGGCACGCCTCCTCGCACATCCCGCAGAAGATGCACCGGAGTTCGTCGATCTCGAACTTGGCGGGGTACTTCTCGCGGTCGTCCCAGGGGCTCTCGGCGGCGACGATGTGGATGCAGTTCGCCGGGCAGATGGTGGGGCACATCATGCAGGCGACGCACTTGACGCGCCCGTCCTCGTCACGGTTGAGGCGGTGGACGCCGCGGTAGTTGCTGGGCTCCATCCCGCCGTCTTCGGGCTTGTAGTGCTCGCGTCGTTCTTCGGGGTACTGGATGGTGCGTGAGGTCTTGGGCTGTCCGGGGAAGGCTCGGCTCTGCCCGAAGCTGGTGAAGAAGTGGCGCATGGTGGTGCCGAAGCCCTTGAAGATCTCGGGCATGTAGATGCGTTCAGCCCGGTTCAGGGGGGCGGAGCCGATGCGGATGACGTCTTCATCGCGGATAGCCATAGCTACAGCGTATGAGGGATCGCACGGGGCCGCCACAGGCGGGGCGGTTGGTGTTGCTGAGGTTTCGGATCGGGCTCCATCGCGGGGCATGGGCGGGCCGATATCATGTGAGTATGCCTTCGGGACGCCCGACGCCGCCGCTGTTTGAGTTGCTCCGCGACGAAGGTTCGCGTGAGCCCGGGGAGCGTCCGCGTCCGTCGACGATCCCGCCGACGCCGACGCGGAAGGCGCCGCACAGCCCGCAGGATCGCTCGGCCCCCGCGCCGACACCCGCTCCGCCCCCTGCGCCGGTTCCGGATCGAGCGCCCGCCCCTTCAGACCAGCCCGTCGTGGACGCTCCGGAGGCGAAGCCCGATCCGGTCGTGACGCCCGGGCCGGGACGTCCGCACCACATCCCGATCCGTGCTCGCCCGATGGAGCCCGAGGCGGGGGCGCGGGAGGGCGAGGGTGAGGCCCCCGCGCGGATCCGCAAGTTCGGGTCGGCCGAGATCGTGGACGGGCGGGTGCATGCGCCGGTGGCGTATCTGTACCTGACGCTGGCCGGGGTGCTGGCGGTGTTTTTCATCGTGTGGACGGCGGCGTACAGCCTCGGGCGTCACGACGAGCGGGCCGGGTACCGCGACCGCCTGGCGGCCGAGCGCGACGAGGGCCCCCTGGTTTCGGATCCGCTGAACCAGGTGGCCGACCGCGGCAGCCCGGCTCGCAGCGGCTCGCCCCCGGCGACCGACCGCCCGGTGACCGGTGGTCGGACGACCGAGCCGACGCGACAGACACCGCCGCCCCCCCGAGAAGAACCCCGGGCCCCCGTGCGGACGGACCCTGGAGCGGGGCAGCCCGCGCCGGCGCCCGGGCCGACGTCGGTCCTGACGGCCAGGGGCCCGGTCGCGAGCGACCCTCGGGAGGGCGGGCTGAACTACCTGGTGATCGCGAGCAGCGTCGTTCAGGAAGAAGCCTTGCGGGTGCCCGGGTTCCTGGAGGAGTTCGGGATCCCGGCGATCGCGGTGCCGAACCTTGATCGGAGCGGGAGGCCTGCGAATAATCCGCCTCGCTACACCGTGGTCGTCCTGCAGGGCGTCCCGGGGAACCAGTTTTCCGCCCGGGCCGAGGAGCGACGCCGCTTGGAGCAGCGGATCGCGCAGCTCGGTCGGGTCTGGCAGCGGGAGCGGGGCGGGTCGACGGACTTCCGTGATCCGCTCTGGAGCCGGTACAACCCCTGATCGGGCTCGCGTCTGACTCAGGTGATGATTCGAAGGGCAGCCACGATGAGCCTTGATAACAGCCTGAAGTCGAAAGTCAGTCTCGCGGGTAAGCGGAGCGTGCTCACCAAGCCGGAGCGGTACGCCCAGCTCATGCGTGAGAAGCAGTTCGACCCGAAGAAGGATTCGGTCCTCGGGATGCGGAAAGTTCGCGTCCAGGACTGATCGCGTGCGCGCGTCCGCGGGCGCCTTGGCGCCCGTCTGATCCTGCGTTGGATTTGTCCCGGTTTTTGCCCAGCCCGGAGCCTTCGGCTCTGGGCTTTGTCTTGCGCGACGGCCGTAGACTTGGCCTCGTTCCTCGGGGCTCGTTTCGGGCTGCCGCTGGGGGGCGTTGCTTGGCTTGGGTTGGTTTTCTGGCGCACACGTCTGGTTATTGGGGGCACGCATGGACACGGCTCGTCTGGTTTCGTCGCGGGCGCGTTCGATCGACGCGTCGGGGATTCGGCGCGTGTTCGAGCTCGGGGCGAAGCTGAAGGACCCGATCAACCTGTCGATCGGCCAGCCGGACTTTCCGGTGCCGTCGTCGATCAAGCGAGCCGCGGTGGAGGCGATCGAGCAGGATCGGAACGGGTACACGCTGACGCAGGGGATCCCGGAGCTGCGCGCCCGGATCGCGCGCCACCTGGCGGGGGATCTCGGTTGGGAGGGGCTGGAATCGCCCGATTCCGGGCTCGGCGTGTGCGTGACGAGCGGGACGAGCGGGGCGTTGCTGCTGGCGATGCTCGCGGTGCTCGATCCGGGTGACGAGCTGATCATCCCGGACCCGTACTTTGTGATGTACCCGCACCTGGCGACGATGACGGGGGCGAAGGCGGTGCGTTGCGACACGTACCCGGACTTCCGATTGACGGCCGAGCGCGTGGAGCCGCTGATCACGTCCAAGACCAAGGTGCTGCTGGTGAACAGCCCGAGCAACCCGGCGGGGATCGTGCTGAGCCGGGAGGAGTGCGGCGACCTGCTGGAGCTGTGCCGGGCGAAGAACGTGCTCCTGATCAGCGATGAGATCTACGACGAGTTCACGTACCGGGATGCGCGCACGGACCGCGGGATCGGGACGGGGCAGGCGGTGTGCCCGAGCCCGGGGCGGTTCGAGGGGGCGGGGGAGGACGTGCTGCTGGTGCGCGGGTTCGGGAAGACGTACGGGATCACGGGTTGGCGGATGGGGTACGTCGCGGGGCCGAAGGCGATCGTGGACCAGATCGCGAAGCTGCAGCAGTACACGTTTGTGTGCGCGCCGTCGATGGCGCAGTGGGGGAGCCTGGCGGCGTTCGACGCCGACATCACCGGGCACGTGGACGACTACCAGAAGCGGCGTGACCTGGTGCTGTCGAAGCTGGGCCCGCACACGGAGGTGCAGACGCCCGGCGGCGCGTTCTACGCGTTCCCAAAGGTGCCGGAGCGCCTGGGGCTCTCGGCGAGTCAGTTCATCGAGCGGGCTTTGGAGAAGAGCGTGCTGGTGATCCCGGGCAAGGTGTTCAGCGACCGGGATACGCACTTCCGCCTGAGTTACGCGACGAAGATGCAGAACCTGGAGCGCGGGCTGGATGCGCTGGCCGAGCTGATGCGCGGGTGAGCGGGGCGCCTTGGGCGTTCAGACGCCGGCGGGCTCGGGGGGCTTGACGCTCTCGAGCGGGGTTGCGACGGGGGCGGGCTGATCGAGTGCCCGCCGGTAGCCGGCGAGCGTGGCCTCGGCGGCGGCGCGCCAGGTGAAGCGGGCGCGGATGCGGTCGGCGAGGGCGGGGCTCGGGCCTTCGGCGAGGGCGGATTCGACGGCTTCGCGGATGGACGCTTCGCGGGTCGGGTCGCAGTACGCGGCGTCTTGCTCAAAGTACCACCGCCCGGAGCCGCGGTCGGTCGTGACGACGGCGCACCCGCACAGGGCGGCTTCGAGCCCGGCGAGCCCGGGGGTTTCGTACCACGAGCAGCAGACGTGGACGGCGGCGCGCTGCAGGATCGCGCGGATGCGGTCCGCCGGGAGCGGGCCGGTGAAGGTCGTGCGCGGGCCGGCGGCAGCGCGGACGCGCCGCTCGTAGGCGGCGCTGAACCGCCCGCGCCCGCCGATGATCGTCAGGTCCGTGTCGACGTCGCGCATCGCTCGGACGAGCGCGAGCTGGTGCTTGCGGGCCTCGATCCGCCCGACGCAGACGACGCCGCTCCGCGGCCCGGGCTGGCTCGGGGGGAAGAACGACGAGGCGTCGGCGGCGTTGGGCACGATCTGGCTGGGGGCGGCGAGGGTGAACCGCTCGCGGATGCGACGGTCCTCGTCCGGGCTGTTGGGCAGACAGACTGCGGCGAGGTCCAGCAGCTCCTGGGCGCAGCGGTGGAAGCGGAGCGTGGGGACGGCGGGGGGCTCGGCGCGGAGAGCCCGGGCGCCGAGGGCCGCGAGGCTGCGTTGGAGCAGTCGGGCGTTCTGGTATCGCTCGCTGCCGATCGCCTGGCTGAGGGCGCCCTGGGCGCCGGTGCGTCCGTGGGTGTCGAACTCGTCTTGAGGCCACCAGATCGAGCTGACGGCGATCGGCACGCCCGCGCGGTGCGCTCGCCGGGCCCAGGCGAGGTTTTCCCATGGTCGGTCGAGGTGGAAGAGGTGGAGGAGGTCGTACCCGGCGGGTTGGGTGCGCCCGCCGTAGTCGATGGTGACGTCGACGCCGAGGCTCCGGAGTGCGTCGGCGGTCTGGAGGATCTGGGTGGTGTCGCCCCCGGCGTGCTGGCGGAGGTTGGCCCGCACGCACCACAGCGCCCGCATGAGCACACCCGTTCCTGTTGACACCGATAGCGACCCCGGCGACGTCTGTCACGCGCACCCGCGGACGCCTTCGGGCGTCGGCGCAGTACACCCAAAGCCTAGCAGCGCGCATGCCAAGCGGGTGGCGAGCTGGGCGTGGGGGGGGTCAGAGCCCGTGGGTGAACGGGGTCTGGAAGCTGGCGAGGTCGGGGAGTTTTTCGTCTTTGACGCTGAGCCTCGGGTCGTGGTCGAGGGGCCAGGGGAGGTTGAGGTCGGGGTCGTTCCAGATGACGCCGCCCTCGGCTTCGGGGTTGTAGACCTGGGTGACTTTGTAGGCGACCTCGGTGCCGTGCTCGAGGGTGACGAACCCGTGTGCGAAGCCTGGTGGGACCCAGAGCTGGCGTGCGTTGGCTTCGGAGAGCTCGGCCGCGACCCATCGCCCGTAGCTCGGCGAGCCGGCGCGGATGTCGACCGCGACGTCCCAGATCCGCCCGCGGATCACGCGGACGAGCTTGCCCTGGGCGAAGGGCGGGCGCTGGAAGTGCAGCCCGCGGAGGGTGCCGGGGTGCTCGGAGCGGGACTGGTTGTCCTGAACGAAGTCGGTGTGGATGCCGGCGGCCTGGAGCTTGGGGCGGGAGTAGGTCTCCATGAAGTACCCGCGGTGGTCCCCGTGGCGTTTTGGGGTGATCAGCACGACGTCGGGGATCTCCAGGCGCTCGAAATCCATCCGTATCCCTTCTTGGTGCGGCCGTGGCGCGGGTGGGGTCAGATCCAGGGCTCGACCATGCGGTCGCGCACGAGGGCGAGCAGATACTGCCCGTAGTTGTTGGATTTCATCTCTTCGCCGAGGCGTTCGAGCTGGGCGTCGTTGATGAAGCCCATGCGCCAGGCGATCTCTTCGGGGCAGGAGATCATGCGTCCCTGGCGTTCTTCGATCGCCTGGACGAAGACCTGGGCCTGGAGGAGGCTCTCGTGGGTGCCGGCGTCCAGCCACGCCAGGCCGCGCCCCCAGACCTGGACGTGGAGCTCGTTCATCTCGAGATAGGTCTTGTTGACGTCGGTGATCTCGAGCTCGCCGCGGGGGGAGGGCTTGAGGTTGTCGACGATGTCGACGACGCGGTTGTCGTAGAAATAGAGCCCCGGGACGGCGAAGTGGCTCTTGGGCTTGGCGGGTTTTTCTTCGATGGAGACGGCGCGGTTGTTGTGGTCGAACTCGACGACGCCGTAGCGCTCGGGGTCTTTGACGGGGTAGCCGAAGACGGTGGCGCCTTTTTCGAGCTTGACGGCTTCGGTGAGTGTGCGTCGGAGCCCGCTGCCGTAGAAGATGTTGTCGCCGAGGATGAGGCAGACGGGGTCTTTGCCGATGAAGGCTTTGTCGAGCTGGAAGGCCTGGGCGAGGCCCTTGGGCTCGGGCTGGACGACGTAGCTGAAGGACATGCCCCACCGGGAGCCGTCGCCGAGCATGGCGCGGAAGAGCGGGAGGTGCTCGGGCGTGCTGATGATGAGCACTTCGCGGATGCCCGCGAGCATGAGCACGCTGAGCGGGTAGTAGAGCATCGGCTTGTTGTAGACGGGCAGGAGCTGCTTGCTGACGGCCCTGGTGAGCGGCCAGAGCCGGGTGCCGTGTCCGCCGGCGAGAATGATCCCCTTCATCGACGTCCTCTCTCGGTCTTGGTGCGTCGTGCGTGCGCGGCGCGATCGGTGTTGCGGGCGGATTGTACGGTGGGGTTTCCTTGGGGCGCGGGCGGGCGAAAAAGGGCAGAAACGGCGTGGGATCGGTGCGGGTTTGCCCCCGGGGGTCGCATGATGGAGCGAGTGGGCGGGGCGCGCTGTACGGCTCCAATTCCCCGACGTGCGCACGCTTGCGGGCGGGGGGTATGCCCGATACCGTACGGCATGCCCGTGTTCGGACGAACACTGGATATCAGAATACAAGGGAGACGACCGTGAATATGCGAACTCTGCTCATGCTGCTGGCGTTGATTGTCGCGGCTCCGACGCTCGTGGGGTGCAAGGCGACCGCCGAGAGCGCCCGGGACAACACCCAGCTTTCCACGATGCTCCCGGCGACGCGGATCGACCCGCCCCGCCCGGGCCAGAACTCGATCTGGGTGGAGTGGCAGGACCAGACCGGTCAGGGGATCGACCTGTACCCCGATGTGGTGCAGGCGGTGGAGGCGATGGGCTACCGCGCGGTGAACGACTTTGAAGCCGCGGACTACGCCTTGTGGGCGACGCTGCGGATCTTCGACCGGGTCGACAGCAGCTTTGACGAGCGGATCGCGGGCCTGGGCGGGATCGCGGGCGGGATCGCCGCGGGGACCGCGATCGGGCAGGCGACGGGCAGCTGGGGGTACGGGACGGCGGGCGGCGTGGCGGCGGGCGGCTTGGCCGCGGCGGGCATCGCGGCCCTCACCCGTCAGAACGAGTGGGCGATGGTGGTCGACGTCCAGCTCGGGCGTCGCGTCGAGGGCGGCGTCGAGACCGGGCAGACCGCCAGCCGCGATGCCGACGCGGTCGCGAACACCGGGATGGGCACCGGCATGAGCCGCGAGAGCGGGCGGTCCGTCGACGGGCAGACCCGCACCCAGGCGTTCACCGAGACGCGGACACGCTTCGAGCTCGAGCAGCGGATCATGGCCCGGACCAGCGGCACGCGGATGGACCGCTCCGTCGCGCAGGACGCGATGCTCCCGCGTCTCCGCCAGGCCCTGAGCTCGCAGCTCCCCCGCGCTCGCTGAGCCCGACGCACGACAGACCCACACACCCGACGCCCCGGCGAGCAACACTCGGCGGGGCGTTGTGCTTGATACCCTTCCACGGTCCCACACGCGAGCGACCCCTGGAGGCACCCGTGAGCACACCCATCGCCGGCCTGCACCATGTCACCGCCCTCGCCAAGAGCCCGCAGGAAAATAAACGCTTCTACACCACCGTCCTCGCCCAGCGCATGGTCAAGCGCACCGTCAACTTCGACGACCCCGGCACCTATCACCTCTACTACGGCGACGACCTGGGCTCGCCCGGCACCCTCCTGACCCACTTCCCGCACCCCTACGCCCGGCGCGGCGTCCACGGGAATCACGAGATCGAGCGCACGATCCTGGCGATCCCGCAGGGCTCGCTCGGCTTCTGGCGCGAACGCCTCGACCGGTACGACGTCGCGGTCGAGGCGAGCGAGGCGTTCGGGCAGTCGCGCCTGCATTTTGCGGACCACGACGGGATGCTCTTCGCGCTCGCGGAGCAGGACGAGAGCGGGGCCGCGCCCGTGCCGGTGAGTGGTGATCGCGGCGGGCTGCCGGAGGATCGGGCGTTGGGGCGGATCCTGGGCGTTGCGATCCGCGTGGCGAAGGCGGAAGCGACGGCGTCAGCGCTGACGGAGGTGCTCGGCTTCCGCCCCGGGGCGGTCGAGGGCTCGTCGCAGCGGTTCGCCGTGGGCGAGGGGTCGAAGCAGGCGTGGGTCGAACTGATCGAGGACCCGGAAGCCGCTGAGGGCGATATGGGCGCGGGGACGGTGCACCACGTCGCGTGGCGTGTGGCGACCGACGCGGATCAGGCGTGGGTCGCGGATCGCGTGCGCGAGGCGCGGATCGGCGTGACCGAGGTTCGGGACCGGTTTTACTTCCGCTCGATCTACTTCCGCATGCCGGGGGGCGTGATCTTCGAGGTCGCGACCGATGGCCCGGGGATGGACGCGGACGAGCCGCGGGCGACGCTCGGGGAGGCGTTGCAGATCCCGCCGATGTACAAGTCGCAGGGGGCTCAGATCGCGGCTCATTTGGAGCCGCTGGAGTAGGGGTTGGGGGCGCACGGGCAGGAGCCCGTGCCACGGCTGTGCCAGGGTACGTGCATGGCCGGTGCTCTTGAGCGGTCAGCTTTCGGAGGGGTTGGGCTCGCGCTGGGCGGCGGCTTCGGGCTGTTGGCGGGCGAGGTGCGCGATGCTGCGCCAGAGGTGGTAGGCGACGCGGTCGCCCCAGCGCAGGGCTTCGATGCGTTCGGCCGAGGTGTGCGGCGTGATGACGCCCTGGGCGGCCTGCTCGATCGCTTCGGTTCGGCCGTCGCGCCGGTGCTGGGCGATCTCGCGACTCAGGGCGCCGGCCTGATCGGGATCGGCGTGGAGAGGCTCGCTCGCGAGTGTCAGCGATTCGCCGAGCTTGGCGTGGACGCCCTTGCCGTGCGCACCGGCGAGGCGGGTGTGGACGGGCGTGGGCTCGGCGGCGGCATCGATGAGGCTCTCGATGTGGTCCAGCGCGTGGACCAGCGAGGTCTGCTCGGCGACGTCGTGCGTGCTCGCGGGTTGGGTGGCGATCGCGGCGAGCACGCCCCGGGAGCGGTCGACCGCGGCTCGGGCTTGCTCGAGCACGCGCGGCGGCGTGCGCCCGTGCTGGGTGAGGCGCGGGGCGAGGGCGGCGCTGAGGGCGGCGGTGCTCGCGCTGAGCGCGGCGCGGACGGCGTCGAGCGCGACGCCGGGCACGTCGGCGAGGGCGGGGTCGAGATTGTCGATCTCGGGCATCTCGCCGCTGGGGGCGAGGCGTTCGATGAGGCGTGAGAAGGGGCCGATGAGCGGGAGGAGCACGAGCACGCCGACGACGTTGAAGACGGTGTGGAAGGTGGCGAGCGCGACGGTGTCGGCGCCGCCCTGGATGTTCTGGGTCGCCCAGTCGGCGACGCGGACCATGATGGGGATCATGGGCAGGGCGAGGAGTGCGGTGATGACGTTGAAGCCGATGTGGGCGAAGGCGGTGCGCCGCCCGGCGGTGGGGGCGCCGATCGCGATGAGCCCGGCCTTGACGCAGGTGCCGACGTTCTGCCCGATGACGAGCCCGGCGGCCTGATCGAGGTTGATGGTGCCGGTGTGGAGGGCGGCGAGGGTCATCGCGACGGCGGCGCTGGAGGACTGGAGCACGACGGTCATGACGATGCCGATGCCGACGAGCCCGAAGACGCCCAGGATGGTTGCGGGTGGGAAGCTGGCGGGCGTGACGTGCTCGCTGAGCCCGGCCATGCCTTCCTGGAGTGTGGCGAGACCGACGAAGAGCAGGCCGAAGCCGGCGAGGGCGATGCCGAGCGCGGCGATTCGATCCTTGGTGAAGAGCTTGCAGAGGACGCCGACGAAGATGAGCGGCTCGACATAGCGTGCGATGGAGAACTCGAAGCCGAGGAGCGCGACGATCCAGCTGGTGCTGGTGGTGCCGAGGTTGGCGCCGAAGATGACGCCGACTGCTTGGGGGAATGTGAGCAGTCCGGCGCTGGCGAAGCCGATGGTGGTGATGGTGGTGGCGGATGAGGACTGGACGAGCGCGGTGATGCCGGCGCCCCATCCGATGCCGGCGACGGGGCCCGAGATGAACCTGGAGAGGACGGCGCGGAGTGCGGGGCCGGCGAGGGCCTTGAGCCCGTCGGTCATGAGCGTCATGCCGAGGAGGAAGAGCCCGATCCCGCCGAGGGTCTGCCAGATCATGGGTCGATGGTAGCGGGATGTGGACGCGGGCTGGTGTGTGGTGCGCGGCGCATGCGGAGCCCGTCGAGCCCGGGGCCGTAGTAGTCGGGGAGCACGCGCACGGTGACGAAGCCGAGCGAGCGGTAGAGGCGTTGGGCGGTGGCGTTGTCGGCTCGGACTTCGAGGGCGACGCGATGAGCACCGGCGTCCTGGAGGGCGTCGAGGACGCGTTCGGCGAGGGTGCGCCCGAGGCCTTGCCCGGCGGCGTCGGGGTGGACGGCGATCGCGTAGAGCCGCCCGGTTTGCCGGGCGCCGATCGCCCCGTGCCCTCGGATCAGGCCGACGGCCCAGCCGGCGACGCGCTCACGCTCGGCGACGAACATCCTCGCTCTCGGGTTGGTCCAGAGGCGTCGGAGCTGGCGGGGGTGGAACCGCTCGGTGGGGCGATCGAAAGCCGCCTCTTCGATGCCGGCGATCGCGGGCAGGTCGTCGGCTCGGGCCGAGCGGCACAGCGTCGGGGCGGCATGCCACGAGACACCCACGACGGGCGCGACGTGCAGGGCGCACGCTGTGCGGAGGGCTGTTGCTTCGAAAACGTTTGACCGATCCGAGCTCACTGCATCCGAGCCGGTCGAATCCGAGCCCGTTGCATCCGACCCCGCCGCATCCGGGACCACGCACGCCTCCTTCGGCGCCTCACCCCGCCCGATCACCCCGGCGGCCTGGCCGGGCTGGCGATCGGCTTCGCCGCTGGCGCAGAATATCCACGCCGAGGATTGAAGCAAGCGGAAAGTCATCGCCCGCACCGAAACCGGGGTTGCCCGGGATCCGGGGTTCTGCGGTCAGCCGAGGATGCGCCGACGCCGGGTGACATAGTCCCAGAGGACGAAGCGGTCGAGGTCGTTGCCCCCCGTGAAGAAGGCGCGTCCGCGGGTCGCCTCGGCCAGCTTGTGGGCGAAGCGGACGTCCTCGCTGGACTGGCTCCAGCTCGGGAGGACGAAGAAATTGATCGTGACGCCCTCGCGGGCCGCGGCCTGCGCCTCGCGCATCGTGGCTTCTTCCGTGCGAGGGTCGGGCGGGTAGAGGAGCAGGAGTTGCTCGTCTTCGAAGTGCGCGGTGGGCAGGCCGTCGGAGATCAGGACGATCTGCTTGTTGGGCGTGTCGGCGGCGGCGAGGTGCCGGCGGGCGAGGCGGATGGCGTGCTGGATGTTGGTGAAGTGGGGCGGGACCATGCCCTCGGTGATGCCGGGGTCGCTCATGTCCGCGCGCAGGCGCACGACGGGCTCGCGGATCGTCACCGGCTTGGGCATGAGCGCGGCGATCTCCGAGACGTGGCGAGGCTTGGCGAAGCTCGCCATCTCGATGAAGCGGAGGAAGTCGCCGGGGTACTCGCGCCGGATGAGCGCGTCGAGCGCCAGGGCCATGCGCTTGCACGAGATGTACTGCCCGCCCCAGCGCATGGAGCCGGACATATCCATGAGGACGACCGTGGCGCACTTGGGATTGTTCCGCGTGCGGTGGATCTCGATGTCCTCGGGGCGTAGGCGCAGTTTCGGCGGCGTGCCGCGGCGCCCGGTCTCGCCCGCCCGCTCGTGTTCGCGGCTCTCGCGGATGAACGCGTTGATGAACGACTGCCCGGCGTCCATGCCCGCGGCCGAGTCGCCGAACTCGTACGGACGCGTGGTCGGCAGCTCGACCGCGCCCTCGCCCTCGGCCCCCGCGTGCCGCCCGGATCGCGACGCCTGCAGGTCGCTGAAAATCGTCGCCAGCAGCGAGCCTTGGAACAGCTTGTACGCCCGCGGCGTCAGGCGGAACGAGCCGTCCTCGCCCCGGTCCAGCCCCTGGCGCTCGGCCTCCTCGCGCAGGTAGTCCTCGACCTGCTTGCCGAGGTCGCGGAGCTGGTTCATGTCGGCCTCCTCGGCGAAGCGGGCGAGGGCCTCCATGTCGATCACCGCGAGCCGCGCGTTCTTCATCGCCTCGCGGAGCTGCTTTAGCAGCTTGTCGATCGTTTCGAGCTCTTCCTTGATCGCGATCGCTTCGTCGATCGACATCGGCGTGCGCCCGGTGAAGGCGTACTTGGCGCCCAGCTCGTCGATCTCATACCGCGTCCCGAGGGTATCGATCAGGTGCAGGAGGTCGCGGGCAAAATCGGTGAAGTCGGCGCCCTCGCCCGGGCGGTCGCGGTCGGCGCGCCGGCGCGGGTTGGTCTCTCGCCGCTTGTCGGCGGCGTACCAGAGGCGTTCGAGGTCGCGGATCTGCTCCTCGCGGACGGCTCTGCGGAAGTCGCCTTCGAGCTCGCGCGGCGGGCGGGCCGCGCCGCTCGCGTCGTGGAACGCGCGCCCCGCTTTTGTGCGCACGCTCTCGGCTTCGTACGTTTCGAGGATCTTGCGTTTGCGCTCCTCGAGCATCGCGATCAGCGCGTCCAGGCTGGGCCCGAGCCCGGCGATCTGCGAGGGGTCGATCTGGATCGCGCTGGCGAGTTCTTCGTCGGTGAAGCGGCGCATGGAGCCGAAGGTGAGCATGTGCTCGAACGCGGCCGAAGCCATGTCCGGCGACGGAGCCGTGGGGGAGGGAAAGCGGGCGGGGTCGTACCGCTGGTAGCTGTGGACGAGGCCGCCGAGGCGTGGGCGGTGGTGCTCGCTCACAGCTCATACTCCACCCGCCCGAACCGCTCGGCTCGGCTGACGCGGTCGGTTGCCCAGAGGCCGGCGAGGACGAATTCCACGCAGCTCGCGCGCACGCCCGCGTTTTCGCTCGCGTTGACCTCGAACGCCTTGTCCCACGCCGGCGGCACGCGCTTCAGGAGCTCCGCGTACACGCGGCTCGGGACCATGTCGCCCACTTCCACCTTCACGCCCTTGCCGAAGACCTCGGCGATCTCGCTCAGCCCGTGCCCGTCGACGTACTCCGCGAAGACCTCGCCGACGGCTTCGGCGAGGATCGCGTCCAGCACCTGGCGCTCGCTCATCTGGTGCGAGCCCATCAGGTCCAGCTCCAGCTTGCCCGCGGCCGAGGCGTGGAAGTGGGCCAGGTCGCTGATCCGCGGCACGGCCGGCTTCTCGCCCAGCACGATCCCGCGACGGCGCGCGTTGGCGACCATCACGCGGTAGTTCGCGATGCTGAACCGCGCGCTCACGCCCGATTCGTGGTCGACGAACTTGCTCCGGCGCGCCACGATCGACATCTGCTCGACGATCTCCCGCATGAACGGCGGGACGAGCACGGGGTATTCGCCGGCGAGGTCGAGCCCGGACTCGCGCTCGGTGATCTCCATGCCGGTGGCGCGTTCGCGGGGGTAGTGGGTCTGGATGGTGGAGCCGATGCGGTCTTTGAGCTGGGGGATGACCTTGCCGGAGCGGTTGTAGGTGCTGGGGTTGGCGCTGAAGAGGACGCAGACGTCGAGATCGAAGCGGACGGGGTAGCCGCGGATCTGGACGTCGCGTTCTTCGAGGATGTTGAAGAGCCCGACCTGGACGAGCTCGTCGAGGTCGGGCAGCTCGTTCATCGCGAAGATGCCGCGGTGCATGCGCGGGATGAGGCCGAAGTGCAGCGCATCCTCGGCGGCCATGCTCACGCCGGATGCGAGCTTGCCCGGGTCGATCTCGCCGATCACGTCGGCGAACTTGGTCCCGGGCGCGAGGCGCTCGGCGTAGCGGGCTTCCCGAGGCCACCACGCGATCGGGATCTCTCGCTCGTCGCGGCTCTCAAGGAAGGCGCGCCCGGCGCGGGTGATCGGGCGGAGCGGGTCTTCATGGACCGGCGGGGCGCCGGCGGGGAAGTCGGGCGGGACGTCGAGGTACGGCACGTGCTCATCGAGGAACCGCACGAGCAGGCGCATGAGGCGGCTCTTGGCCTGGCCTTTTTCGCCGAGGAAGAGCACGTCGTGCCCGGCGAGCACGGCGTTGACGAGTTCGGGGATGACCGTCTCGTCGTAGCCGACGATGCCGGGGAAGAGGGGCTCGCCCGAGGCGAGGGCGCGGGTCATGTTCTCGCGCAGCTCGGCTTTGACGCTCCGACTCCGCCATCCGCTGGCGCGGAGCTCGGCGAGTGTGGACGGGCGGCGTTCGGTGGATGGGGCGTGGGAGCCGGCGTGGTGTTGAGCCATGCCGAATCATTCGCACACCCCGCCCGCGCGATGCAGGCGGGGCGGATTCCTCCGCCCCGCCTGGGTGAAAGCGAGTGGTCGGTCAGATCGAGGGTGCGGCGAGGGTCTTTCGCAGCGCGTCGAACGTGTTGTAGAACAGCACCAGTGCGATCAGCGGCCCGACGATGATCAGGATGCCGACGGTCATGAGCACGGGCACGAGAATGCGGTTGAGGTGGGCACGCTTGGCGAGACGCGCATCCCCGATCGTTTCGCCCCATTCGCGCACGCGGATCATGAGCAGGACGACGAGCACGATGTAGATCACGACGTTTGCGAGCGAGGGCAGCGTCGAGAGGCCGACCAGGATCAGGCTGCCCAGAAGCACGCCGGCGCTGGTCAGCAGGAAGTTGAGGACCGTAAGCGCGATCAGCGCGAACGCGAGGCCTCGCAGGACGCGCCCGCCGTCGCGGGGCTTCGGCTCGATGGGTGCAAAGCGGATGATGCCGGCGAAGAACATGACCGCGCCGACGAGCCCGAGCAGTTGCCCGATGATTTGAACCCACCCGGGCGACTGCGGCGGCTCACCGGTCGCGAGCATGCTGCCGAGAATGATCGAAAACAGTGCGGCCAGCACGGAGACCAGCAGCCCGTACTGGATCAGCGCCGCGGCGGCGCGCGCCTGCTTGCGTGACGAGATGGGATCAGGGCTGGTCGCTGCGGAGTTTGTTGTGTTCATGGATCCAATCCTCCCGGTCGAGAGCGCCGCTTGCGGGGCTCGGGTTGGTGGGTGTCATGTTCTGGCGCATGCGCAGGGCGTGGTCCAGGATGCCGCGGAACTCGCCGAGGCGGAGATAGTACAGGATGGCGCCGATCAGCGGGCCGATCATGACGCAGAGGAGCAGGATCGAGACGATGGGGATCGCGATGCGGTCGCGACGCACTCGGCGGACGAACTGGCCCGCACGCCCGCGCTGCCCGATGCGGATCAGCAGCGCCATGCTGGCGAAAAAGCAGGCGAAATACGCGAAGTAACCGGTGAGCTGCGCGAGCCCTTGCAACGTGAGAATAACAGCGTAGAGCACGAACCATGTCGAACCGCCCGTGGGCACGGACAAGGGCGTGACGATCGCCGCCGCGATGCTCAGCAGCAGTTCCGCCCCGATCGTGATGCCGACGATAATCGCGCAGACACGCAGCCAGCTGCGGGCCGAGGCGGTCTCGATCGCTCGGGGTTCCTGCTCCGGCACGCCCATGAGCCACCACCCGCGGCAGATCAACAGGAGCGGGATCGAGATCATCGCCCCCATCAGGACCGAGGACCAGACCACCCCGGCCCCCATCTGCGGCGTCTGCCCGCCCGGGATGACCGTGATCTGCCGCATCGCGATGAGCATCTGCAACGCGATGCCGAGCACGGTCGTGAGCACCGCCGCGAGCATGCCGTACTGCACGAACGCGGCCCCGCGCCGTTCACGCCGAAGGGCGTCTTCTGAGCGCTTGAAGAGCGGCCAGTCGATCGACGCCAGCACCGGGAGCCCGCACTCCGGGCAGAGGTCCGTTGGCTTCAGCCCGCGGAGCGAATAGGCACACCGGAGACACGGCAGGTCGGACGTGATCGGGAACCCGTTGCTCGCCTCCGGCTCCAGCACGAGGTCGGCTTCAAACCCGGCGGGGATCGACCCCGCGTCCGCCGGCGGACGCGCCTCTGCGTGCTCGTTGCCCGTTGCTTGTTCTCGCTCGTCCACTCGGCACCCCCGCGCTCCGGCGGGGGCCGATCCCCCGCGAGGGGGAAGATACCGCACCCAACCGAGGCCCGCACGCGGGCGCCGGGTGAGCCGGCGGGTGTCCTTACCCCTTGCCGACCGCCTTGAACGCTTCGATCGCCCGCTCCCGCCCGGCCTTGTTATCCACGATCGGGCGGGGGTAGTCCAGCGTGTCGAACAGCCCGCCCGCTTCCCACGGCTCATGGATCGCCTTCGAATCCACCCCCGCTAGCTCCGGCACGAACCTGCGGATGTACGCCCCGTCCTCGTCGAACCGCTGGCCCTGCGTGACGGGGTTGTAGATCCGGAAGTACGGGGCGGCGTCGGTCCCGGTGCTCGCCGACCACTGCCACCCGCCGTTGTTCTGCGCGAGGTCGCCGTCGATCAGGTGGCGCATGAAGTGGCGTTCGCCGAGGCGCCAGTCGAGGAACAGGTGCTTGCTGAGGAACATCGCGACGATCATCCGCAGGCGGTTGTGCATCCAGCCCGTCTGCGCGAGCTGGCGCATCCCCGCATCGACGATCGGATACCCCGTCCGCCCTTCGCACCAGGCTTGGAACTGCTCGTGGTCCTCCCGCCACGGCATCGCGTCGTACTCCGGACGGAAGGATCGGCCCTTGCACACGCGCGGGAACGCGACGAGCACGTGCTTGTAGAACTCGCGCCAGACCAGCTCCTGCATCCAATGCACGGCCCCGCGGCTGCCCTTGTCGAGCTTTTCGCCGTTGGCTTCATACGCCGCCGCGAAGCACTGGCGCGGGCTGATCGCGCCGACGGTGAGGTAGGGGCTGATCGTGCTGGTGCCGTTGATGCCGGGGAAGTCGCGCTCGTCCTTGTACGCGTCAAGTCGGGCGCCGATGAACTGCCCGAGCCGGCGCATCGCGTGGGTTTCGCCCGCGGGCCAGAGATCTTCGCGTCCTTTCGCCATGTCAAAGCCGCGGACCGTCGTCGGGATCGGGTCCGGCTCGATACCGGTCTCCGCCTGTTTCTGCGGCTCCGGGCGCACCGGCGGCATGCCCTCCTCGTGCCAGATCGATTCCCACCGTCGACGGAACGGCGAGTAGACGCTGTACGCTTTGCCCTCCTTCGTGCGCACGCTTCCGGGCTCAAACACCACTTGGTCCGTGAAACGGCGCGCCTTCAGCCCCGCGTCATCAAACGTTTCAATGACCGCTTCATCGCGCCGACGCTCATTGATCTCGTACTCGTCGTTGAAGTAGATCTCGTCGCACGCGCACGCTTTCGCGAGCTTGAGCAAGGCTTTGGGTACACCCTCAAACTTCGGCGTTTCGATGAGTTTCAGCGGGATGCGCAGCTTGGCGAGGCGCTCGGAGAGCTCCCGCAGGTTTCGAAGGAT
This sequence comes from Phycisphaerales bacterium, assembly GCA_050485765.1. Taxonomy (GTDB): domain Bacteria; phylum Planctomycetota; class Phycisphaerae; order Phycisphaerales; family UBA1924; genus RECY01. The sequence goes on from JBJHBZ010000007.1 coordinate 24,345, forward strand.
GAACTCGACCTTGGTGTCCGCCCAGTCGTGCTCGTGGAGCCACTGGTCCGGGCAGATGGTGAAGACCGCGACCACGCCTCCGCCGTTCGCGCCGCCCGCGGCGAGGCACGCCTCGTGCAGCGCCGCGTTGTCCCGCGTCCGAAGATCCGCCCGAAACCACATCAGTGTGCGCACACCAAACCTCCGAACTCTCGTGTCACGGGCGTCCCGCCCGTGTCTCCCCTGCTCCTAGCTCGCTATTTCTCCGAGATCCCCATCTCCCGACGCCGCTTCTGCGCGCTCACCGTGATCTCCACCCGCTCGGGATCCTTCATCCGGTCCACGTTTTTCAGGATCATCGCCATCCTCTGGTTCCCGCGGAACCGCTCGCGGTGCCGGATCAGGAAGTCCCAGTAGAACGTGTTGTACGGGCAGGCGTCGTCGCCCGTCCGCTGCTTCACGTCGTACCGGCAGTGCTCGCAGTAATTGCTCATCCGCGCGATGTACTTCCCGCTCGCCGCGTACGGCTTGGTTCCTACGACCGGGCCGTTTCCCCCGTCGTCGGCGTGCATCCCCATCCCGATCGTGTTCGGCGTCGTTACCCAGTCCACGCTGTCGGCGAACATCCCGTAGAACCAGTCCCCGACCGCCCGCGCGCGCACGCCCGCGATCATCGCGAAGTTGCACAAAACCATCAGGCGCGGGATGTGGTGCGCCCACGCGTGGCGCAGCACCGGACGCAGGCACTCGCGCATGCACCGCATGTCCGTCTGGGCGTCCCAGTAAAACGCGGGCAATTCGCCCGTTTCCTCGAGCCCGTTCCGGTCGCGGTACCCCGGGCCTTCGTGCCAGTACACGCCGCGGATGAACTCGCGCCACCCGATGAGCTGGCGCACAAAACCCTCCACGCTGTTGAGCGGCGCAGCACCCCGCTCGTGCGCCCCGATCGCCGCGGACACGCACTCCCGCGGGTCCAACAGGTGCAGATTCAGCGGCACGCTGAGCTGCGAGTGGTACAAGACGTCCTCGCCCGTCCACATCGCGTCCTCGTACTTGCCGAAGAGCGGGAGGCGGTGTTCGATGAAGCTTGCGAGCGAACGCAACGCCTGTGCGCGCGTGACAGGCCATACGAAGCCATCCTCGTCGAGTTCGCCCGGCGCGTCGGGGAACCGTTCACGCACGAGTTCGATCACTTCGCGCACGATCCGCGTCGGTCGCGGCTTGTACGCCTTCACCACCCGCGGCGTGCGCTTGAACGACTCGCGGTTGTTCTCATCAAAATTCCACTGCCCGCCCAGCGGCTTGCCGCCCGAGTCCATCAGCACGCCGAGACGCTTGCGCTGCTCGCGGTAGAAGAACTCCATCACCAGGCTCTTCCGTCCCTCGGCCCACGCCCCGAATTCGCTCGGCGTCACGTAAAAATGCTCGTCCTCAACAATCTCAACAGGCACGCCGAGGTCGTCATCCCAAGCCTGGGCCGCCTCCAGCACGCGCCAATCGCCCGGGTGCGCGAGCCGAACCGACTTGGGTTTCAGGGCTTGCACGGCACGCTTCGCCTCGCCTGTGAACGTCTGCGTATTCCGCGTTTCATCCAGCTTGATGTACCGCACCCGCCAGCCCGCGTCCTGCAGCTCGATCGCGTAGTGGCGCATCGCCGCGAGGAACACAGCCGTGCGCATCTTGTGGCTCGGGCCTTCCGCAGCCTCGCTCGCGACTTCCATCATCAGCACCGCGTCCTGCGCCCGGTCGAGCCCCTGCAACGCGGGCACGCCCGGCGCGAGCTGATCGCCGAGGATGATCGCGAGGCGGTCGACCGCTCCGTCGATGGAAGCCGACAGCTCGCTGCTGGAACGCTCGCCTTCGCTCACGAGTTGCCCCCCGCTGTATGGAGGAGCGCCAGCGCGAGCACGCCGCGGGCGGTCCACGCGATCGTGCGCACCCAGTTGGTCATCACCAGCTTCCGCCCGGCCTGCGCATCCCATCCGCGTTCGAGACGTCTGTGGAGCGGAATTTGCAAAAACGCCGTGCTCAGCCAGCAGAGCGCGAGCAGCCCCAGCCCGCTCCAGACCATCGCCGCGGGCAGCCGATCCTCGCCGAGAAAAAGCGTCAACGCCAGGGCGCTCGCCGCCTCTCCCAGCATCAGCGGGCCGACCACCAGAGTCGTTCGCCGAACGTGCCACGCCTCGTACGCCACAAACCGATCCGCTCCGACGCCCGCAAACAGCGGGTAATGGATGACCTGCACGAACCAGATCAGTCCGACCATTGCCAGCGTGCAGAACGCGTGCAGGAGCAGCGTCGGCGTCAGCAGAACCTCGTGCGGCATCCGTCCGGGCCCCTTTGCGCGGGGTGTTGCGAGCCCGCCGTCGCTTGGTTCGGCCCGGTCGAAAAGCCGGATGCACCCCGATCGTTTCCCGATCTGATCGGGATGATCCACGGCCATACGTGCTACGCTTGTGCCGACGCAGGGGGCGTCGCCCGCGGAAGATGGAGCCGCCGCTTGCCCGCCTTGCCGGATCTGTTGAGCATTGATGGGCACGGGCTTCGGTGCGAGCTCGGCGGGTTTCACGTCGACCCGTGGCGCCCCGTCGATCGCGCGATCATCACGCATGCCCACGCCGACCACGCCCGCCCGGGGAGCGGGCGGTACTGGTGCGCCGAGCCCGGGCTGGGGCTGGCGCGCCGTCGTCTCGGGGCAAAGGCGGAGATCACGCCGGTGCCGTACGGGCAGGCGTTCGACCTCGGCTCGGTCCGCGTGAGCCTGCACCCCGCAGGGCACGTGCTGGGGTCGGCCCAAATCCGCGTGGAGTCGCCCGCGGGCGAGGTCTGGGTTGCGGCGGGCGACTACAAGCGTGCGCACGACCCGACGTGTGCGCCCTTCGAGCCCGTGGCGTGCGACGTGTTCATCACCGAAGCGACGTTCGCCCTCCCCGTTTATCGCTTCCCGAAGCCGGGGGCGGTGATGAACGAGATCGTGCAATGGTGGCGGGAGAACGCCGCCCGCGGGCGCGTCTGCGTGCTGTTCTGCTACGCGCTCGGCAAGGCGCAGCGTTTGCTGGCGGAACTGCACGCGCGACGGGCGGAGCTGCCGCAGGAGTTCGCCTGGGTCCACGGCTCCACAAACCTGCTGAATCCCGCGTACGCCGAGGCGGGCGTTGAACTGCTCCCCACGCGACTGGTCTCGGAGCGTGACGCGGACGACCCGAAAGATGCGCACGGCAAGCGTGACTATGCGGGGCATCTGGTGCTCGCGCCGCCGTCGGCGGCGGGTTCGACGTGGATGCGCCGGTTCGGGGCGTCGTCGCGGGTGGACACCGGCTTCGCCTCCGGCTGGATGCACCTCCGCGGCATCCGTCGCCGGCGCGGGTACGACCGGGGGTTTGTCATCAGCGATCACGCCGACTGGGGCGATCTGGTGCGCACGATCGAGGATGTCGGCTGCCGGCGCGTGCTCGCGACCCACGGCTCAAGCCGCACGCTCGCGAGATACCTTCGCGAGCAAGGCCTGGACGCTTCGGAGCTGGAAACGCCGTACGAAACCGAAGGCGAGGACGGATAATGCGCCGCTTCGCCGAGCTGTTCGAGCGTCTGGATCGCACGACGTCCACCAACGCGCGGGTCGAGGCGATCGTCGACTACGTTCGCCAGGCCCCGGCGGAGGACGCGGCGTGGGGCGTGTACTTCCTGATCGGGGAGAAGCTCAAGCGCCTCGTCAAGTCCGCGGACCTGCGCCGGTGGGCGATGCGTGAAGCGGGGATCGAGGAATGGCTGTTCCGCGAGTGCCGCGCGACGGTGGGGGACATGGCCGAAACGATCGCGCTCTTGCTCTCCGAGCGGGTGATTTCGGCGGAGCATGCGCCCGAGCCGGTGTTGCTGTTCGAGGCGTCTGATCCGGGTGTGGATGAGGAAACAAGCGAGGACCTGCCGCTTTCTCACTGGGTGGAACGCCGATTGCTGCTCCTGCGGCATCTCTCGGCGGCGGAGCAGGAGCGGCGTGTGGTGTCGTGGTGGCGGGCGTTGAGCGCGCGCGAGGTGTTCATCCTGAACAAGCTGATGACCGGCGCGCTGCGTGTGGGCGTGAGCCGCACGCTGGTCGTGCGGGCGCTGGCGCAGACGTTCGATCTCGAGAAAGAAATAGTTGCGCATCGGCTCATGGGCGGCTTCGAGCCGACGGCTGCGGGCTTTGCTCGCTTGATCGCGACAGGGGAGACCGACGGGGATCGAGCCGGGTCGCGCCCGTACCCGTTTTTTCTGGCGAGCCCGATCGCCGCGACGAGCGATCAGGAAGCGGACGTCGAATCGCTCGGGAATGCCGGGGATTTTCTTGCGGAATGGAAGTGGGACGGCATCCGCGCCCAGCTCATCAAGCGTGCGCACGGATCGGGTGGGTCGCTCACGCTCTGGTCTCGAGGGGACGAGGATCTGACGCCTCGGTTCCCGGAAGTGATCGAAGCCGCCGAGCGCACGCCGGGCGCGTTCGTGCTCGATGGGGAGCTGCTCGCCTACGACCACGACGCGGCCCGCCCGCACCCGTTCGGCGTCCTGCAGACGCGGATCGGGCGCACAAATGTCCACGAGCGGGCGTTGCGCGATGCGCCGGCGGTCTTCGTGGCGTACGACCTGCTGGAATTGGAATCGGAAGATCTCCGGGCACGCACGCTCGCGGAGCGGCGTCGGATGCTCGAAAGCCTGTTGCGTGCGCACACGCACGACCAGCGGGCGATCATGCTGTCGGAGCGCGTTGCGGCGTCGTCGTGGGATGAGCTGCGTGCGCAGCGGGCGGACAGCCGATCGCGTGGCGTGGAAGGGCTGATGCTGAAGCGCCTGGAATCGCCGTACCGCGTGGGGCGGGTGCGCGGCGACTGGTGGAAGTGGAAGATCGAGCCCCTGACGATCGATGCCGTGCTGACCTACGCGCAGCCCGGGAGCGGGCGGCGTGCGAATCTCTTGACCGACTACACGTTCAGCGTCTGGCGCGACGAGCCGGGCGGCGAGCTCGTGACGATCACCAAGGCGTACTCCGGGCTTGACGGGAAGGAGATCGAGACGCTGGATCGGTGGATCCGTCAGCACACGCTCGAGCGGTTCGGGCCCGTGCGCCGCGTTGAGCCGCTGCACGTGTTCGAGATCGGCTTCGAGGCGATCGGCGAGAGCGATCGGCACAAGGCGGGGCTCGCGTTGCGGTTCCCGCGGATGCTGCGTTGGCGGACGGACAAGCAGGCGCGGGATGCGGATACGCTGATGCGGGTTCGTGAGTTGCTGCCGGATCGGGGACCGGTCGGGTTGCCTCGTCTCGCTGAAAAGACCATGAAACTTCGAGAGCCATGAGCCCGAGGACACGCGTCAAGTCGAAGCCGGAACCTGCGGCGTCGTCGCATCCTGCGATGGCGCACGGGGATGGTCTTGCGGTGGTGCGTGCGTGGTTTGCGTCGCGCGGGTGGACGCCCTGGGCGTTTCAGGAGAACGCGTGGCGTGCGCACGCGGGCGGTCGATCGGGGTTGATCCACGTGCCGACGGGCGCGGGGAAGACCTACGCCGCGTTCGGCGGCCCGCTCGCGGAGCTGATCGACGAATGGCGCGAGCCGGGCTCAGGGTGGACGGGTCGTAGCGTTCGGGTGCTCTATATCACGCCGCTGCGTGCGGTGAGCCGGGACATTGAGAAGGCGTTGCGCCTGCCGATCGAGGACCTAGGCTTGCCGATCTCGGTTGAATCGCGCACGGGGGACACGACGGGTTCCGTGCGCGCTCGGCAGCGGTCGAGCCTGCCGAACGTGCTGGTGACGACGCCGGAGAGTCTGAGCCTGTTGCTGACCAAGCCGGAGTGTCGGCAGTTGTTCCGGACGCTGCGGACGGTGATCGTGGACGAGTGGCACGAGCTGCTCAGCACGAAGCGGGGCACACAGACCGAGCTCGGGCTTGCGCGACTGCGCCGGTTTGCCAGCGATGTGCGCACGTGGGCGTTGACGGCGACGATCCGCGATGTGGAAGCCGCGGCACGGTCGGCGGCCGGCATGGACGAGCCGGAGCCCGTGCTTGTGCGCGCGGCGATGCATCGCCCGGTGTGTGTGGAGACGGTGATCCCGGGGCGTCCGGACGCGTTCCCGTGGGCCGGGCATATGGGGCTGAGTCTGCTGCCGGAGGTGCTGGAGCTTCTGGACCCGTCGCGATCGACGCTGATCTTTACGAACACGCGGAATCAGGCGGAGCGGTGGTTCAGCGCGATCTCGGCGGCTCGTCCGGCGTGGGCGCCCGTGCTCGCGCTCCACCACGGCTCGATCGATCGCGACGAACGCGAGCGCGTGGAGGCGCGCTTGAAGGATGGCTCGATCCGGCTTGTGGTCGCGACGAGCAGTCTGGATCTGGGCGTCGATTTTTCGCCGGTCGAGCGTGTGTTTCAGGTGGGCTCGCCGAAGGGGATTGCGCGGCTGATCCAGCGGGCGGGGCGGAGCGCGCACCGCCCTGGGGAGGCGTGCGGGATTGTGTGCGTGCCGACGCACGGGCTGGAGTTGATCGAGGTGGCGGCGGTGCGCCGGAGCCTCGACGCGGGCGTGCTGGAAGCGCGGGGCTCCCTCGATCAGCCGCTGGACGTGCTGGCGCAGCACATAGTGACGTGCGCGCTCGGCGGCGGGTTCGAGGCGGGTGACTTGTACGCCGAGGTGCGCACGGCCGCGGCGTACGCGGGGCTCTCGCGCGAGGCGTTCGACTGGACGCTGAAGCTCGTCGAAGAAGGTGGCGGGACGCTCCGGGCGTACCCGGCGTTCTGCAAGATCGTGCGCGGCGAGGACGGGCGGTACACGATGCCGAGTCGGCGGCTCGCGCAGCTGCACCGGCTGAACGTCGGCACGATCACGGGGGACAGCACGGTCTCGATCCGGTATCAGAGCGGGCGTTCGCTCGGCTCGATCGAGGAATCGTTCGTGCAGCAGCTTCGCCCGGGGCAGAAGTTCGTGTTCGCGGGCAAGGTGCTGGCGTTTGTGCGGATGCACGAGCTGACGGCGTACGTGAAGGCGGCGACGGGGATGACGACGTTCACGCCGCACTGGGCGGGGACGCGCCTGCCGATTTCGGAGTCGATGTCCGAAGCCGTGCGCACGACGCTGGAAGAAGCGGGTCGGGGCGATCGCTCGCTGCCGGAGCTTGAGGCGGCGGCGGGGATCGTGGAGGCGCAGGCGCGGCTGAGCCGCGTGCCGGCGGCGGACGAGCTGCTCGCAGAGCTCTGCACGACGCGTGAGGGGCGGCACCTGTTTTTGTACCCCTTCGAGGGGCGCCTCGTTCACGGGGGGCTTGCGGCGCTGTTCGCGCTGCGGATCGGGCGGGTGACGCCGGCGACGTTCACGATCGCGTTCAACGATTACGGGCTGGAGCTGCTGACGCCGGATCCGGAGTTTGAGTTCGACGCGTTCCTGACACCGGGGCTGTTTTCGAGGGCACGCCTGCTGGAGGACACGATCGAGAGCGTGAACCTGGGCGAGCTTGCGAAGGGGCAGTTCCGCGAGGTGGCGCGGGTCGCGGGGTTGGTGTTTCAGTCGTTCCCGGGGGGGCACAAGTCGGGGCGGCAGTTGCACGCGTCGAGCGGGTTGATCTACGACGTCTTGCGGGATTTTGATCCGGGGCATTTGCTTTTGAAGCAGGCCGAGCGGGAGGTGATGGAGCGGCAGTTCGAGCAGACGCGCCTTGCGCGCACGCTGGCACGATTGGAGAGGGCACAGCTTGTGCGCACGGAACCGAAGCGTCCGACGCCGCTGGGGTTCCCGCTGGTGATCGAGCGGATCGGCGGGCAGCTTTCGACGGAGTCGCTGCTGGAGCGCGTGGAGCGGATGAAGCGCCAGTGGGCGAGCGATATGAAGGCGAAACGCCGATGAGCGGCGTGGAGAGCGACTATGCCTGCGCGATCGATGCGGGCGGGGAGCGCATCGAGCTGCTCGCGGAGCGGGCGGCCTGGGTGCCGGGGCGTCGGGTGTTGCTGGTGAGCGATCTGCACTTGGGCAAGGCCGCGTATCTGCGAGCGCACGGGGCGGGGCTGCCGGACGCGGACGTGATGGAGCAGTTGGATCGGCTTGGCGCGTTGATCCGGCGGCTCGGGGCGGAGCGCACGATCGTGGTCGGTGATCTTGTGCATCATCGCATCGGGCTCCAGGGGGAGCTGATCGAGCGTGTGGCGGCGTGGCGCCGGGGGATCGCGTCGACGCTGGAGCTCGTCGATGGGAACCACGATCGCACGTTTCAGAGCCCGTTCGATCGCGTCGGCGGGGCGTGGGGGGTGGAGCTGCTGGGTGCGACGCACGAGCTCGGGTCGATCACGCTGCGCCATGATCCCGCGGGCGAAGCGGAAACGGGGGACGTGCGTGCGGGGGCGCTCACGGTGTGCGGGCACCTGCACCCGGTGGTGCGCCTGCGTGAGGGCGGGGGGACGCTGAAATTGCCTTGTTTTTGGCTGGCGAGGTTCGGGGGCGTGCGCACGCTGGTGCTGCCGGCGTTCAGCGCGTTCACGGGCGGGTGGAGCGTGCGGCGCGTGGCGGGGGATGCGGTGTTTGCGGTGGTGGAGGATCGGGTGATGGCGATATAGGCGGATCTATTTGACGCAGCGGTAGACAAACGCCGGCGGGAGGTTGCGCCAGATCACGGGGCTGATCTCGAAGGTGCTGAACAGTTCGCGGCACTTGGCTCGGAACTTCCAGGCGCCGGGGAAGAGCAGCCCGACGTGGTAGCCGAAGGTTCGGAACTCGCCGCCGGGGCGGAGGACGCGGGCGGTTTGTTCGAGGATCCCGTCGCGGACGGAGCCTGGGAGGCTGGGCCACCCGAGCCCGGAGAGGACGAGGTCCACGGGCGGGCGGTGCTCCTGCGTGCAGATGGATTCGAGGTCGAGCGCGTTGGCGTGGCGGACGTCGGCGCCGGGCGTGCGTTCGCGCAGCTCGGCGGCCATGTGGGGGTTGAGCTCGAGCGCGGTGTAGTGGAAGTCGCTGTTGGCGGCGGCCTGGAGGCGTTCGAGGGCGGCGCGGGTGAACACGCCCGTGCCGGGGCCGAACTCGAAGATCGTGCGCACGGCGGCGAAGTCGAGCCCTCGGCACATCGCGTCCGCGAGATAGCGCGAAGAGGGCGCGATCGCGGCGGTCGCGATGGGGTGGCGCACAAACTCGGTGATGAAGCGGAGCGGCTTGTTGGCGGTGCTCACGTGCCATCTCCGCGGCTTGGGGTTTGTGCGCGGGCGTACCGCTCGCGGAGCTTCTGGATGAACGCTTTGTGCTTGGCGAGGGAGAGATCGCCGACGGCTCGGTCTTCGATTTTGGCTTGCGTGTTGACGAGGAAGGTGGCGCGCCGCGTGCCGATCCCGAAGGGGCCGGCGACACCCCAGGCGTTGACGATGGACTTGTCGGTGTCGGCGACGAGTGTGAAAGGGAGGTCGTGCTTGTCGCGGAACTTGCGGTGAGACTGGTCGCTCTGGGTGCTGACGCCGACGGTTCGGAGTCCGAGCGCGGCGAGCTCCTGGTGGACGTCGCGGAACAGGCATGCCTGGGCGGTGCAGAGGGGTGTGAAATCGGCGGGGTAGAAGTAGACGATCACCGGGCCGTGCTGGAGCAGGTCGTGCAGGGTGGGCGGCAGGTTCTGGCTTGGCGGGAGTGGAAAGTTTGGGGCGGGGTCGCCGGGCTTGAGCATGGGCAAGTGTTGGCGGGTGGGGAGACGGGTGCCAGTGGAGGAGGGTGGATGGTGGTGGAAGAGGGGGGAGTGACGGGCGGGACGCCCGTCCCACCGAGTTGTTGAAGATGAAGAACCCCTCTCGGGCGGGTAGCCTGTCGGTATGCACACGACCGGTTTGCCCACGATGGTCTCGGCCCGCCTCCGCCCGTTCGGGACGACGGTCTTTGCGGAGATGACGCGTCTGGCGATCGAGCACAAGGCGGTGAACCTGTCGCAGGGGTTCCCGGATTTTGATGGGCCGGGGTTTGTGCGTGAAGCCGCGGGCGCGGCGATCGCGAGCGGGAAGAACCAGTACGCGCGCCCGTACGGCGAGATCCCGCTGGTGGAGGCGATCGCGGACTGGCACGCGCGGGGGACGGGGATTCGGGTCGATCCGCTCGCGGAGGTGACGGTCACGAGCGGGTGTACGGAGGCGATCGCGGCGTGCATGCTGGGGCTGATCGACCCGGGGGACGAGGTGGTGCTGCTGGAGCCGTACTACGACTCGTACCGCGCGTGCGTCGCGATGGCGGGTGGCGTGGCGCGGTTTGTCCCGCTCCGGGCGCCGGCGGAGGCGGGGCGGGCGTTCGTGCTGGACCGGACGGAGCTGCGTGCGGCGTTCGGCCCGCGCACGAAGGCGGTGTTGCTGAACACGCCGCATAACCCGACGGGGAAGGTGCTGACTCGGGAGGAATTGGGGTGGATCGCCGAGTGCGCGATCGAGCACGACGCGATCGTGATCAGCGACGAGGTGTACGAGAAGCTGGTGTTCGAGGCGGACCAGCCGCACGTGTCGATCTCGACGCTCCCGGGGATGCGCGAGCGGACGATCCTGTGCAGCAGCATCGGGAAGACGTTCAGCCTGACGGGGTGGAAGATCGGTTGGGCGATCGCCCCCGCGCGGCTGACGGCGGGCGTGCGCGCGGCGCACCAGTTTCTGACGTTTGCGACGGCGACGCCGCTGCAGCACGGGGCGGCGGAGGCGCTGCGACGGGCGGATGAATACGTGCCGGGGCTGGTCGCGGAGCTGCGTGCCTCGCGGGACATGCTGGCGGAGGCGTTGGCGTCGCTGGGCTTCGGGGTGACGGTGCCGTCGGGGGCGTACTTCATCATGGCCGACCACTCGGCGTTCGGCGAGGCGGACGACATCGCGTTCTGCAAGCGGCTGATCGAGGACGTGGGCGTGGCGGCGATCCCGCCGAGCGCGTTTTATGACGACAAGTCGCTCGGGCGATCCCTCGTGCGGTTCGCGTTCTGCAAGAAGCGGGAGACCCTGGAGGAGGCGGTGCGGCGGCTGCGGGCGGGCTTGTCGCGGGGCGCGGGGCGATGACCGCGCGAGCGGTGCTCGCATGAGTGAGCCGCTGACGCGTCACGTCTGGGCGGGGCGCGTGGTCGAGGCGGTGCTGGCGGCGGCGGACCCCGCGCGGGCGGTCGCGCGGGCGTGGCCGACGCGACTGGACGGGGTGTCGACGGTCGGCGTGATCGCGTTCGGCAAGGCCTCGGCGGCGATGGCGGGCGAGGCGTGCGCTCGCCTCGGCGAGCGTTGCCTGGGCGGGGTGGCGTTGGCGCCGGAGGCGACGGTCCGGCGGGTGCCGAGCGTGCTGGAGGCGCTGACGGTGGATCACCCGTTGCCGACGTCTCGGAACGTGCGGGCCGGCGAGCGCGTGCGGTCGTTCGTGGGGTCGCTGCCGAGCGAGGCGTGGCTACTGGCGCTCGTTTCGGGTGGCGGATCGGCCCACCTGACGCTCCCGATGCCCGGGGTTACGCTCGAGGACCTCCGGGAGGTGACCGACGCGCTCAACCGCGCGGGGGCGACGATCGGCGAGCTAAACGCCGTTCGAAAGCACTTGGAGCAGTTGAAGGGCGGGCGTCTGGCCCGTCTGGCGGCGCACGCTGGCGGCGTAGCGCAGGTCACGCTCTCGGACGTGCTGGGGGACGATCTCGCGACGATCGCGAGCGGGCCGATGGCGCCGGATCGGACGACGTACCGCGAGGCGCTCGGCGTGCTCGATCGGCACGGGATCGCGTGCGAGCGTGTGCGCGCGCACCTTGCGCGCGGGGTTCTCGGCGAGCTTGAAGAGACGGCACGAGCCGACGAGGCGTGTTTTCAGAACGTCGAGCACGTGATCGGCACGAACAACCGGGACGCGGTCGACGCGGCGACGCGGGTGGTGCGCACGATGGGCGACCGTGTCCGTCGTTCGTCCGCGCCGGCGAGCGGCGAGGCCCGGGACGTTGCGCAGACGATCGTTCGCGCCTGGCGCGGGGACGGCGGAGCGGTGGTCTGGGGCGGGGAAACAACCGTCCGTGTCGGGGCGTTTCCTGGTCGCGGCGGGCGCGTGCAGGAGATGATGCTCACGATCGCGATCGAGCTGGAGCGGTGCGGCGAGCACGCCTCGGCGCTCGGGTTTGCGACCGACGGGGTCGACGGGCCGACGGACGCGTGCGGGGCGGTCGTGGACGACACGACGTGTGCGCGCATGCGTGAGAAGGGGATCGAGCCGGGCGAGGCGATGGCGCGTCACGAGAGCTTCGTCGCCCTTGAAGCCGCCGGTGATCTGGTGCGCACCGGCGCCACGGGGACGAACGTGAACGACGTGGTGGTGCTCCGAGCGGGAGGAGGCGGGTGATGCGTGCGAGTCTGTGGCAGCTCCGACACGACGCGGACGAGGGTTCATGGTCCGGCGAGCGTGAGGGCGGGCGCGTGGCGGGCGAACGGGCGGACGCGGTGGTGATTGGCGCGGGCGTGCTCGGCCTGAGCGCGGCGATCGAGCTGCAAAGCCGCGGGCTGCGCCCGCTCGTGCTGGAGCGCGGGCGCGTGGCGTGCGGGGCGAGCGGACGGAACGCGGGGTATCTGATGCGCGGCGCGGCGGACAACTACGCCAAAGCCGCGGAAGAGTGGGGGCGGGAGACCGCGAAACGGGTGTGGCGCTGGAGCGAAGACAACCTTCGTGCGCTGCGGGAGCTCGGGCTCGAGCGCGTGGCGGGGTACGAACGGCGCGACTCGGCGATCGTCGCGCTCGAGGACGACGAAGCGGCGGAGCTGGAGCGTTCGGCGGTGATGATGGCGGAGGATGGCTTTGATGCCGAGCTTGTGCGCACAGGGAAAGACGCGCTCTGGCGGCGCGGGCGGGCGATCGTGGGGCTCGTCAACCCCGGCGACGCGTGCTGCGACCCGGTGCGGGTGATGGCCTGGCTCGCAGGGATGCTCCACGAGCCGGTGACGCAAGGGGTTCGCGTCGACGCGGTGACGCGGAGTGATGGGACGGTGCGTGTCGAGACCGATCGTGGCGTCGTGGTCTCGCCGGTGGTGATCGTCGCGACCAACGCGCTGGTCTCGCGGCTGATGCCGGGGCTCGCGGGCGTGGTGGAGGCGTGGCGCGGGCAGATGGCGGCGTACCGCACGCCGCGCGCCGATCTGGCGATGTCCTACTACCTCAACCGGGGCGGCGAGTACGTCCGCGCCGGCGAGGACGGGCTCGTGCTCGCCGGCGGGATGCGCCGGTTTCATGAAGATTCGGAGCGAACCGCGTCCAACGAGCCGACGGCGGCGCTCCAGGCGGATCTGGACGCGTTTGTGCGCGAGACGTTTGATCTGGGTGAAGTTGAAGCCGTCGCGCGGTGGGGCGGCACGATGGGTTTCTCGCCCAGCGGCTTGCCTGTGCTGGACGTGCTCGGGGGCGAGGATGAAGGCTCGGTCGGTGTGAGCGCGGGGTTTACCGGGCACGGGATGTCGCTCGGGCATCTCGCGGGGTGCGAGATCGCCAGCGCGGCGGTGGAGCGGCGCGAGGTTCGCTTGCCGACGTGTACGGCTGGTGTCCGCGCCCTGCGAGGCGGGGGGACGGACGCTACTGTATGAATGAATCAGATCGGGGATAAACATCGCGCCGGGGGGCGTATGCACGATCGCAAGGCCGACGGGCGAATGCCCGAGACGGCGGGTGTAGACCTGACGAATTGTGACCGAGAGCCGATCCACGTGCCGGGGCGCGTGCAGGGCTTCGGGTGCATGCTCGTGATGGATGAGCCCGGGTCGCCGATCCAAGCGGCGTCGGCGAATGCCGAGCAATGGCTCGGTGTCGCGGCGACGGCTCTGCTCGGTCGGCGTTTGCCGGAGTTTGAGGGCCTGGATGCGATCGAAGCCGCGGCGGCGGGAGCGCTGCGGTCGGGTGTGTTCAAGCATGCGGATCTCGGCGGTCAGAGCCTGGCGGTCTCGGCGCACCGATCGCCGGACGGGCGCGTGGTGGTTGAGATCGAGGCGGGGGAAGCGGACGCGGCGGGTGCGGCGCTCGCGGCGGTGGACACGCTGGCCTCGCTCGCGGAGATGGCCGAGCCGGCGCGAGACCTGCTCGCCATGGCCCGTCGCGTAGTGGACGGGGTGCGCGAGATCACGGGCTTTGATCGCGTCAAGCTGTACCGCTTCGACGAGCAGTGGCACGGACAGGTCATCGCCGAGAGCCGTGGCGAGGGGGCGGCGTCGTACCTCGGGCTCTGGTTCCCGGCTTCGGATATTCCCGCGCGGGCGCGGGCGATGTATGAGCTGAGCCCGGTGCGTCTGATCGCGGACCTGCCGGGGGAGCAGTCGCCGGTGTTGCACGCGCCGGGGTTCGACGAGGCGGTGGACATGAGCCGCGCGGTGCTCCGGGGCGTCTCGCCGGTGCACGTGGAGTACCTGTCCAACATGGGCGTGGCGAGCTCGCTGACGTTGAGCGTGCGCCGCGCTGGGCGGCTGTGGGGTCTGATCGCGTGCCACGGGTCGCGGGCGATGGTGGTGGGCCCGTCGCGTCGTCGGGCGCTGGGCTCGGTGGCGTCGATGGTGAGTCAGTTGCTGACATTGCGGGCCGAGTCGGACCAGGCGCGGGCGGAGCGTGAGTTCAGCCGCGTGCACGCGGGGCTGGTCTCGTCGCTGGCGCGTCTTCCGAACTCGATCACGGCGCTGCGTGAGCACGCGGAGGCGTTGATGGCTTCGGTCGGTGCGTGCGGCTTCGCGGTGCGTTTGGAGGAGGGGGATGGGTTGGTGGAGGCGTTCGGGCGGACGCCGCCGGTGGGTGTGATTTCGGAGGCGATGCGGGGCGCCGGTGATCGCGCGGGCGAGGCGCGGGTGTACGCGACGCGGTCGATGCGTGAGGACCTGGGCGTTGCGACGGAGTCGTCGGGGGTCGCGGGGATGCTGGCGGGCGCGATCGGCGAGGGGTGGGCGAGTTGTGCGGCCTGGTTCCGCCCGGAGGTGGTGGAGACGGCGACGTGGGCCGGGCAGGCGGAGAAGCAAGCGGAGGCCGACGGGCGTCTGAGCCCGCGAAAGAGCTTCGAGGCATGGAAGCAGACGGTGCGCGGTCGGTCCGCGGCGTGGACGGAAGTGAATCTCGCGGCCGTGGGACGATTGTGCGAGGCGTTACGTGAATTCGATGACACGGCCGAGCTGCGCGAGATGGAGGCGAGAAACCAGGCGCTGAGCGAGCGGAACAGCCGCCTCGGGCACTTTGTGGACAGCGTGGCGCACGACCTTCGCGTGCCGCTGGTCTCGATCGGCGGGTACAGCGACCTGCTGCGCGGACGCCTGAGCGAGGGTCGGACGCCGATGACTGAGGAGCTCCTTCAGCGGATCGATGAAGCCGGCACGCGGATGCGGGCGTTGCTGGAGGACCTGCTCCGGATTGCGCGGCTCGATGAGCTGAGCACGGCGCGGGAGCCGGTTTCGCTGCGGGAGGCGGCCGAGCTTGCGGCGGCGCATCACGCCGAGCGTGCGGCGGCGTTGGACGCGGTGGTGGAGCTCGGGGGCTCGATGCCGACCGTGCGCGCGCCGCGGGTGTATATCGATCAGGCGATGGAGAACCTGATCGGGAACGCGTTGAAGTACGGGTGCCCGGAGCCGGGGATGCGGGTGCGGGTCTCGGCGGGTGTGGAAGGGGAAAGCGTGGTGCTGCGCGTGGCCGACGACGGGCCGGGCGTGCCCGCGGACCGGCGCGAGTCGGTGTTCCAGTTGTTCCGTCGCCTGCACAACGGCGGCGAGGGGACGGGGGCCGGGCTGTTCCTGGTGCACCGATTGGCGACGCTGCTGGGTGGCGACGCGTCGGTCGAGGACGGTGAGCGTGGCGGCGCGGTCTTTGTGGTTCGGCTGCCGGGCTCGATGTGCGTGGAGGACGGCATGGGATGAGTTGTGGGCTAGGTTCTCATTGACGGCTTGGTGGGACGGGGCCTCGCCCGGCTTGGAGCGTCAGAAGAGATGGGTCAGAGGCGCATTCAATCAAGAAGCTTCAGAAGACGGATTCAATCCGGCAAACACACAGCCGGGACCGACGCCGACGGGGTTTATGCCGGCGCGTGCTGCGGGTTGAGGCGTGCGGGGGCCTTGACGCGGAGGCGTGCGGCGGCTGAGCGGAGTCGTTCGAGCGCTTCGGCGGGCACCGTGCCCGGGTCGAGGTGCTCGAGCAGGTCGTGCATCGCGAGCTGGGCGCTGACCAGGTCGATCGCGCCGGGCGCGTTCCGGGCGAGCTCGACCGCGCCGTCGAGATCTTCCAGGCGTGCGGGTTCCCCCGGGTGCTCGGCCGCGCGGCGGATCACGCGCGTGAGCATGAGCTGGAGGTTGTAGATCAGCGTGGGCTGGTGGATCTTGACGCCCTCGCGATCGGCCTGGCGGAGCAGGTCGCTGATGATGGGGATATCCGGGTCCTCGCGGGTCATTTCCTGTTCGAGCTGGCGGTTGAGGACGAAGCGGGCGGCGAGCGCGAGGGCCGGCGGGATCGGCACGCCCAGCCCGGCGAGGAAGCGGACCAGCGGCTGGTGCTGCTCGTGCAGGTCGCGGTAGATGTGCTCGGCGTGCTCGGTCGCGCTGGCGCTGACGGTCTCGGCGATCTGGTGCTGCGCGTCGCGCAGGAGCGAGCGGAGGCTGTGGTTGGCGCCGTCGAACTCGTCGTTCATCAGCGAGACGATCGCGGCGAGGTCGCCCTGTTCGAAGGCGTCCTCAAGCTGCTGGCGGAGGGCGCGCCACGTCTCGTCGGAGGGCTCGGGGTGCGCGCCGCCGTGGATGATGTGGTCGCCCGCGTGGACGACGGCGTACGCCATCGTGCGCGCTTCGAGCGTGATGCGGCTGGTCAGGCGGACGCGCCCGAGGACCATGCTGCTGCGCCCGGCGCGCCGTCGGCGGTGCTCCAGGCGTTCGGCGCGGAAGCAGTAGACGTCGTCGACCTTGGGGATCTCGCGGAAGATCATGTCGACGGCGTAGTGGGCGGCGATGTCGGTAAGGTCGAGGATCGAGGGGTGCACGAGCTTCTCGTAGACGTGCCGGCCGGTGGGGTGCTCGGGGCGGTTGCCGGGGGCTTTTTCGAGATCGGCGATGAAGGCGCGGTCGAAGCGGTCGCCGGTGATGTCGCTCGCGAGCTGCGCGGCTCGGGCGGCGTAGAGGATGACCTGCACCGTCTCGATCCCGGCGATGTCGTCGAAGAACCAGCCGCAGCTCGTGTACATGAGCATCGCGTGGCGCTGGAGCTCGAGCAGTTTGAGCGCGCGCACGCGGTCCTCGGTCGAGAGTTCTCCTGTCGCGTGCTCGGCCAAAAAGGCATCGATCGAGGCTTCGCTCCGGTCGAGAATGACGCGGATGTAGGCGTCTCTTGCGGCCCATGGGTCTTTGAGCAGTGCGCCGGCGGCGGCGGTGTAGACCCCTGCGAGGCGGTCGCGGAGGCGATCGAGCGCCAGGCGGAGCGGCTCGCGCCAGCGTTGGTGGTCGCCCGGGTGGCGGTGGGCCTTGCACCCGCAGTCGGAGCGCCAACGCTCGACGCCGTGGACGCAGGACCAGCTGCTGTCCTCGTGGACGCGGGCCTCCATCGTGGGCGGGTGTTCGCGGAGCCAGGCGGCGTAGTTGGTGAGCTTGACGTCGGGCTGGGCCTCGATGTGGTCGAGGGCGGCGGAGAGGGCCATCTCGCCGTGCCGGTGGTGGTGCCCGTATGTCTCGCCGTCGGTTGCGACGTGGACGAGTTCGGGGTGATGGCGTCCGTTGTCGAACGCGCCGAGCAGGCGGCCCGCGAAGTTTCGACCGTCGTTGAGCATGTGCTCGAACGCGACAGCCTGGGCGATCGGCCCGTCGTAGAAGAAGACGTCGATGTGCTTGCCCGAGGGGAGCGGGACGCGGTAGGCCTGGCTCGGGTCGATCGAGTGCTCGTTGACGTCGCGCCAGTCGGCGTCGCCGATCGTGCGCACGGCGGCGGCCTGACGCGGGGCGAAGATCGTGAACCGAATCCCGTGCTCGGCGAGCGCCTCGAGCGAATCGGTGCAGACGGCGGACTCGGGGAGCCACATCCCGTCGGGCTTGCGCCCGAAGCGGTGCTCGAAATCGGCGATCCCCCAGAGCACCTGCGTGCGCCGGTCGCGGTTGTTCGCGAGCGGCATGATCAGGTGGTTGTAGCACTGCGCGATCGCGTTGCCGTGCCCGAAACGCTCGACGCTGCGACGGTCGGCCTCGATGATGGCGGCGGCCGTCTCCGGGCTGGCGACGTCGAACCAGCTCATCAGCGTCGGGCCGAAGTTGAAGCTGATCCGCTCGTAGTTGTTGACGACGCGGCTCAGCAGGCCGGCGTCGTCCAGCACGCGGCTCACCGCGTTGGTCCGGTAGCACTCGTCGGTGATCCGCTCGTTCCAGTCGTGGTACGGGGCGGCGTCGAGCTGCATCTCGATCGCCTCCAGCCACGGGTTCTCACGCGGCGGCTGGTAGAAGTGCCCGTGCAGGCAGACGGCGCGGGGATTGGTCACGGTCGGCGTTCCTTGCCTTGGGCGCCCGATTTGTCCGGGGCTTTTTTCGTTGTCTTCTTCGGGGTCTTCTTTGCGGTCTTCTTTGTGCCGGCCTTCTTCGACGCGGTTTTCTTGATCGGCTTGGCGGCGGGGGCGTCCGAAGGCTTCGGAGCGGGTTGGTGCTCGTCCGGGTGCTCGGCGTCTGGCGCGTGGTGGGGGTGGGGGACCGCGCGGGCATCGCCGACGTAGCGGAAGACCACGCACGCGAGCGGCGGGATCAGCACCTCGATGCGGTGCGGGTGCCCTTGGATCGGCTCCGGGCGGGACTCGACGCGACCGAGGTTGCCGGTGTTGGAGCCGCCGTAGTGCTCGGCGTCGGTGTTCAGGATCTCGTCATAGGGCCCGGCGTAGGGCACGCCGAGCGCCACGTGGGGGCGCGGGACGGGCGTGTAGTTGAACGCGCAGATCACGATGTCACCCGTCGCATCGCCCGCGCGGCTGAAGGCGACGACGGAGTTCTCCGCGTCGTCGGCGATCAGCCAGCGGAAGCCGGCGCCGCCGGAGTCGTGCAGGTGGAGCGGCGGGTGCTCGCGGTAGAGGCGGTTGAGCTCGCGGACCAGCGCGTGGACGCCGCCGGCGTCGGGCTCCGACAGGCGGGCCCATTCGAGCTCCGTCTCGCTGTTCCACTCGCCCCACTGGGCGAACTCGCACCCCATGAACAGCAGCTTCTTGCCGGGCGTGAGCCACTGGTTGGCGAGCAGCAGGCGGATGTTGGCGTGCTTCTGCCAGCGGTCGCCGGGCATCTTGTCGGCGATGGATTGCTTGCCGTGGACGACCTCGTCGTGGCTGATGGGCAGGGTGTAGCTCTCGGCGTGCATGTACATGCCGCGGAAGGTGAGCTGGTTGTGATGGAACTTGCGGTGCACGGGGTCGCGGGCGAGGTAGCTGAGCGTGTCGTGCATCCAGCCCATGTCCCACTTGAAGCCGAAGCCGAGCCCGCCGGTGTGGACCGGGTGCGAGACCTGCGGCCAGGCGGTCGATTCCTCGGCGAACGTCTGCACATCGGGGAACGCTCGGTAGATCTCGGTGTTGAGTTGTTTCAGGAAGCTGATCGCTTCGAGGTTCTCGTTGCCGCCGAAGCGGTTGGGGATCCACTGCCCGTCCTCGCGGGAATAGTCGAGGTAGAGCATGCTCGCGACGGCGTCGACGCGGATGCCGTCGGCGTGGCACTTGTCGAGCCAGAACATCGCGCTGGAGATCAGGAAGCTGCGGACCTCGTGACGCCCGTAGTTGAAGATGAGCGATTTCCAGTCGGGGTGGAAGCCCTGGCGTTGGTCTTCATGCTCGAAGAGGTGGGTCCCGTCGAAGTAGCCGAGCCCGTGCTCGTCGCTTGGAAAGTGGGAGGGGACCCAGTCGAGGATGACGCCGATGCCGTGCTGGTGGAGGGCGTCGACGAGGAACATGAAATCCTGCGGCGTGCCGAAGCGGCTGGTCGGCGCGAAGTAGCCGACGGTCTGGTAGCCCCAGCTCCGCTCGAGCGGGTGCTCCATGACGGGCAGGAGCTCGACGTGGGTGAAGCCGAGGTCTTTGACGTAGCCGGGCAGGGCCTCGGCGAGCTCGCGGTAGGTGTAGTGCCGGTTGCCCGGGTGTCGGCGCCAGGAGCCGAGGTGAAGCTCGTAGATGCTGATGGGCTTGCGGTGCTGCTGGCGCTCGGCGCGGGTGCGCATCCAGTCGTCGTCGCGCCAGGGGTGGTTGGCCCGATCGCCCTCGATGGTGTGGACGATGGAGGCGGTCTGCGGCGGCCTCTCTTGGAGAAAGCCGAACGGGTCGGTCTTGTCGGCGCGGTACCCGGCGTGTCGCGAGCGGACGTGGTACTTGTATCGCGTGCCCGCGCCGAGCCCGGGGGCGAAGGTTTCCCAGATGCCGCTGCTGGCGACGGGGCGCATGGGGTGGTTGTCGGGATCCCAGTTGTTGAAGTCGCCGACGAGGCTGACGCGCTCGGCGCTGGGGGCCCAGACGGCGAAGTAGACGCCGGTCGTGCCCTTCCATGTGATGACGCGCGAGCCGAGGTGGTCGTACAGGCGGTAGTGCGTGCCCTCGTTGAACAGGTGCAGGTCGAGGTCGGAGAGGAGCGAGGGGTGCCCGCCGCGGCTGGTGATCGGCGCGGGGCCCGGGTGATGGGTCTCGCGGGCGTCGGTCTTGATGGCGTCGTTTTGGGCGGCGGCCTGTTTGGGCATGGGAGCACTCCGGAAGCGGGGGATGAGCCGCCGAGCATGGTACCGGAGATTGTCAGTGGGTGTGCCTCCGAGGCGCGTGGCACGGATTTTTGCGAGCCCGGATTTCGCCCGTTACGCCGCGGGATTGCGGGTGGATGCTGACGGAAACAGGGGTTGGTTTGTGAGGCGGGTGAAACAACCGGGCTAGGGCCGGGGTTGTCGGCGTGTCGCGGGGTGTGAACCGCGACGGAAAAACCTGACCGATGGCAACGTCGTGATCCGTGCAAGAAAGGGGCTTTGTCATGCATTGCAAGCAAACCGAAACGGAACTGAACGAGACGCTCTGCGGCGAACGCGTGCGCCGTGTCGGCGTGTGGGCCTTGTGCGCCGCGGCATTTGTCGCGGCCGGTTTAAGCGTCGGGTGCAACACCACCCGTGGCGCGGGCGAGGACATCGAAGCGGCTGGCGATGCGATCAGCGATACCGCCGAGGACGCCGGGGCTCGTTGAGCCGCGTCGCCAGAGGGTGTGGCTTGTGGTCGGTGCGCTCGTATCACCCGTTTTGAGAGGGGATGCCGATGCTGAGATGGGCTGTCGTGTTTTTCATCGTCGCGATCATCGCCGCCGTCTTCGGCTTCGGCGGGATCGCAGGGGCGGCGACGGATATCGCCAGGATCTTGTTCTTCCTCTTCCTGATCATCTTCGTGATCTCGCTGATTCTGGGGCTGGTCCGTGGACGAACACCCCCGGCCGTTTAGACCGGCCGTGAACAAACAACGTGTGGAGACCCGCGTGTGCGGGTGGTGGCAGCCCGGGCTTCTTCAGAAGCCCGGGCTGTTTTTTTGATATCACGCTCGGCTCACGATCCCGGCAAAAACCCTAGTGTCTTGAAAAAATACACGCTCTCGCAACCGTTGAATTTTGACGAAATATATTCATCGGCATGGTTTCGTCGGCACGAGCACCTGTGGCAGACGTCCGCACTCCCGCGCAGTGGGAGGCGGTTTGTTCGCTCCCGCGTCTGGAACTGCTGGAGACCTTCTCCAGCCACGGGCCGTGCTCGGTCGCGGAGCTGGCGCACTGGCTCGACCGCCCGGCGGACGGGCTGTACCACCACGTGCGGAAGCTGGTCCGGGCGGGGCTGGTGCGTGAGGTGGAGGTTCGGAAGGTCGGTCGGCACCGGGAGTCGGTCTTCGACATGGTGGCCAACGAGCTTCGGTTCGACGTCGACCCGGAGCAAGGGCGGAACATGGATCGCCTCGAGCAGATCGCCCGGGCTCACGTGAAAAGGGCGGAGCGTCTGCTGGCGTCGGCCTCGGCCGCGCGGGCCGTTCGCCTCGCGAGGCCCGGCAAGAACACCCACGTCCGCGGCGACGAAGCCTGGCTGACGGAGGACGAACTCGAACGCGTGAACGAGATTGTGGACGAGCTCCGGACGGTCTTTGCCGGGGCCAAGCGTCGGCGCACCGGGCGCCTTCACGCGTTTACGCTCATCATCTCGCCGGTCGTGCGCGAACGCGGGGCGGACGCACGCCCCACGACCCGGCGGCAACGCATGACGAAGGAGGCCGGGGCATGAGCAGGGATCGCGGGCGGCGTGCACGATGGATCGCGGGTGGGGCCCTGGGGCTCGTCCTGGCGATCGGCGTGTGGGGGTGCCGGACCGCCACCGTCTCGCCTCATCGAGGCGAGCCGGTGGCCCAATCGTTCGGCCCTGCGGAGCGGGCGGCCTATGTCGAATCGTTCGACGAGGTCTGGCGCATCGTCCGCGATCAGCACTATGACCCGTCCTTAAACGGCGTCGACTGGGAGGGGGCGCGGGCCGAGCTGCGCCCGCGTGTCGAGACGGCCGAGTCTGCCAGCGAGGCGCGGGGCGTCATGTCGGCGTTGCTCGCACGCCTGGGCGAGTCGCACTTCGCGATCATCCCCGGCGAGGCGTACCGCACGCTGGAGGACGAGGGCGCGAACAACGCTGATGGCGCGGGCGAGGGGCGCGAGCGTGCGTCGGGGCGCCACGGTGAATCGGGGTCGTCGTCATCGCCGGAGTCGCTGTCGAGTCGGGCGCGGGGTTGGCACGGGGTCCAGCTCCGCGAGCGTGAGGGAGCGATCGTGGTGACCCGGATCGAGCCGGGCTCACCGGCCGGGGAGGCGGGCCTGCGCCCGGGCGACGTCGTGGAGCGGATCGGGCGTTCGGAGCTGGCGCCGCTGCTCGAGGCGGCGCGGACGGCGGCCGGGAGCGGGCCGTCCCGCGTCGACACCTTGTCGGCGATGTTCGCCGAGGGGCGGCTCGACGGGCGGGCGGGCGAGACACGTCGCGTGGCGGTCCGGGGCGAGGACGGCTCGACCCGCGAGCTCGAATTCGTGCTGACCGACGAAGCGGGGCCGGAATCGCGTCTCATGAGCCTGCCCCCGATGGCGACGCGGTTCGCCTCGCGCGACCTCGGCGATGGTGTCGCGTACCTCACCTTCACCACGTTTCTCGACCCGGGGCGAATCATGCCGCTCTACAACGGCGTCGTGCAGGACCTGATCGACACCGAGGGCGACCACGGCGCGCTCGTCATCGACCTCCGCGGCAACCTTGGCGGGCTGATGCCGATGGTCAACGGGATGTGCGGGTGGTTTGTCGACGAGGCGACGACGTTCGGCGAGCTGCGCATCCGGGGGACCAACCTGCGGGCGATCGCGAACCCGCGCTGGGAGACGTTCAACGGCCCGGTCGCGGTGCTGATCGACGAGGTCTCGATCTCGTCGGCCGAGATCATGGCGGCCGGGCTGCAGGACATGGGGCGGGCCCGCCTCTTCGGGGCTCGGACGGCGGGGCTGGCGTTGCCGAGCCAGTTCGTCCGCTTGCCGAGCGGCGACGGGCTGCAGTTTGTGTTCGCCGACTACGTGCGATCGAACGGCTTGCGCCTGGAGGCCGAGGGGGTCGCGCCGGACGAGGAGATCCTCGCCCGCCCGACGTCCGGTGACCCGGACCCGGTGCTGTCGGCGGCGTTGGCCTGGATCGAAGGCGAGCGCGAGCGAGCCCGCGGGCGGTCCGTCGAGGCCGGCGTGAGTCCGCAGCGATGAACCAGAGGCGATGAAAGCGGGGCGATGGGATTCGGAACAGGCGTGTGCCCGAACGCGCAAGCGGGGGCGAGGGCGGAATCTGTTGGACGCATCTTCAAGGAGATCTGGAATGTCTGCATGGTGGAAACAGAGCGGGGCCCGGAAGCTGGGCGGGACGGCGGCGTTGTTCGCGGTCGGGTTCGGGCTGGGCGTGTCGGTATCCAGCGTGACGCGGGCGGCCGAGCCGGATCGGCGGGCGGCCCTCGCGGACGACGCGCAGGGTGAGCGTCTGCCGAGCGCCGAGCGTGTCATCGCGCGTTTTGTCGAGGTGACCGGCGGGGCCGAGGCGTACCGGAAGATCGAGAACATCGTGATGACGGGCAAGCTTCGCATGCCGCAGATGGGCATGGAGGCGGAGATGAAGCTGGTCAACACGGTCAAGGGCGATTTTCGCGTCGACGTGACGATCCCGGGCATCGGCGCGCAGGTGACCGGCATGACCGGCGACGTGGCGTGGGAGCACAGCTCCATGACCGGGCCGCGCATCCTCGCGGGTGGCGAGCTCGAGTCGATGAGGCGCCAGCAGAACTTCCTCTGGATGCTCGATCCGGGCGAGCGGTACAAGCTCATGGAGACCGTCGGCGTGGAGACGTTCGAGGGCGAACGAGCCTACAAGCTCCGCCTGGTCAATGCCGACGGCAGCGAGGAAACGAGCTGGTTCAGCGTCGAGAGCGGGCTGCTCATCGGCAGCGAGTCGACTATGGAATCCCAAATGGGCGAGATCCAGGCCCGGACCAAGGTCTCCGACTACCGCGAGCACGGCGGCGTCCGGCTCAGCCACCGCCTCGAGCAGTCGATGCTCAACATGAGCCAGATCATGGAGTTCACCGAGATCAAGCTGAATGTCAAGCTCGATGACAAGGCTCTGGCGATGCCCGATGAAGTCAAGCGACTGGTCGAGCGTCAGCGTCGGGACTGAGTCCGAGCGGTGAACGTCGGGAGCGCGCGCCGGGCAGCCACGCCCGGCGTTTTTTGTTGGCGTTTATGAAAAAACCCGCCCCGGAGCGTGGCTCCGGGGCGGGCGTGTTTCGGGGAGCGCCTGTGGGTTCAGGCGTGCTCGTCGGGCTTACTGCGGGCAAGCGCCGAGGTTGTTGAGCCAGCCGTCGAGGTAGAAGTTCAGGTCGGAGACGTTGACGATCCCGTCGGGGATGCCGTCGAGTGCCGGGCCGGTGAAGTCGGCGGCGATGTCGCCCGCGAGCCAGAGGCTGAGGTAGAAGTTGAGGTCGGAGGTGTTGACGACGCCGTCCGGCACACCGTCGAGCGCGGGCCCGGTCAGGTCGAACGGGCAGTTGTTGGGCTCGCCGCTGGATCGGACGGGGATCGTGACGAACTGGTTGCCGGCGATCGACTGGAAGTTGAGCCCGCGGACCTCGCCGAGGTTGGTGAAATCAAACTCGCTGGGGAGGCTGCCGATGACCTGGTTGGAGACGAAGCCGTAGTCGCTGCTGGCGATCCAGCCCATGACGCGGACGGGGCTGGTGCCGTCCCAGCCGAGCTCGTTCATGTCGAGGACGAACTCCATGCCGGTGGTCGCGGTGGCGGCGCCGGAGGCGTCGGTATCGGTGACGCCGACGAGGTTGGAGTTGTCCAGGGCGACGTTGATCAGGCCCGGGACGGGCGGCTGGACGCTGGGGAAGTTGACCGGGTCAAAGAGCGGCCCGTAGGTGTTGTTGGTGGCGGTCCGCGGCGCGAACTGGGTGAAGATCGCGGGGATGGCGCTGGTCTCGTCCTGATCATCGTCGAGGCGCGGGCCGTCGAAGTTGATGAAGGGGAAGTCCGGGCGGGCTTCGATCGCGGCCTTGGACCCGCCGTAGAACGCGCCGAAATCGTAGGGCGCGCCGAAGAGGTTGCTGAGCGGGAAGCCCTGGGTGCGGAGCACGGCGGCGTTGACGAAGTACTCGGGGTTGCTGGGGTTGAAGGTCTTGAGGCTCAGCCAGAAGTTGGCGTCGTGCTCGAGGCGGACGCCGTCGGTGAAGACCGGCGGGTTGCCGACTTCGCCGTCGCCCATACGGTTGAGGTTGTTGAAGTCGATGTCGACGTTCTGACCGGAGAGGGGGAAGGTCGCGCCCTGTCCGCCCGGTGCGACGTCGAAGAAGAGGTTGAGGACGTTGCCGTTGGTCTGGAGGTTGCCCGTGATGAGCAGGTGCATGAGGTTGGTGTCTTCGTCGATGTAGCCGAAGAGCTGGTTGAGCTCCGAGCCGCTGGAGACGTCTGGGTCGCCGGCGGGCGGCGGGCAGACCGCGAGCACGCCGCCGGTATTGGAGTTGTCATACCCGAACTCGCCGAAGGCGCTGGCGACGGCAAAGAAGCCGAGCCCGATGATGCCGTCGCCGAGGAACTCGCCCGCGCCGCCGCCGGTGGCGGGGAGCTCGGCGAAGTCGACGAACATGCTGGGGAAGACCTCGCTGAAGGGGTCTTCGGGGTCGCCGGGGTCGCCGCCGCCGAGGACGGCGGTGTAGACGTAGTCGGCGCTGAAGCCGGCGTCGAAGATGAGCCCGTCGGTGGTGACGCCCTCTTCGCTGTTGCCCATGCGGTTGAGGCGGTCGAAGGAGATGTCGGCGTTGTCGCCGCGGAGCTGATTCTGCCCGGTGGCGCTGTTGGTGTCGATGAAGACCATGAGGCGGTTGGAGAAGTTATCGCTGAGGTTGCCGCCGACGAAGATGTAGAGGTTGGTGCCGTCGGTGGAGGCGTAGATGTTGTTGACTTCGGCGCCGAGCCCGAAGCCGGGGCTGGGGTTCTCGTTGTCGCCGAAGCGCGTGGCCTGCTGCTGGTCATAGAGGCTGGCGCCGTACGCGCCGGGCCCGTCGTTGACGCCGTCGATCACGGGCTGGAAGCTGGCGTTGTGGGTGACGGTGACGTACTGGATGCCGGCGATGTTGTTGAAGTTGGCGCCGCGCGGGTCGCCGACGTTGGGGGCGGCGATGCCGCCGAGGTCGCCGGAGACCTGGTTGCTGATGAAGTCGAAGTTCTCGCTGACGAGCATGACCTTGAGGCGGATGCTCCCGGCGGGGTTGCCGAGGACCGAGAGCGGGATCGCGGCTTCGAAGCCGGTGTTCACGTTCGGCGCGTCGGCGATGAACGAGCTGTCCTCCTCACAGGGGTCGGTGGGCTGAGCGTCGCCGAACTGCGTGGGGTTGGTGTTGGTCCAGAGGGCCTCGCCGTAGAACGCCTCATCGCCGGTGAGCTGGCCGTTCAGCGTGGGCTGAGCGACCGCAAGGCCGGCGAGCGCCATCAGCGCCGCAGCACCCAAACAGGTGGTCTTCCGCATCTCGATTGCTCCTGAAATCAAAAAACTCTCTCATCGCACCAGTCGGCACGGATACCCGCTCACACACGAGCGAGCGCCGACAAGATCACCCCCGGTGGGGGGTGATTCACCCCGAAATGTACCACAAACGCGAACCGCTTGCGAGCGGAAAACACTCGAAAGCAGGCAGAATTCGCGGATTCTGGACTGAACAGTCTGCAAAAAGGTTATTCGAGTGTTCGGGATCGCTCGCCCGCGCGAGACCACCAGGCCCGAGCCGTGCGGGGCGGAATCATCCCTGGGGCATCAACCCCTGCCTCTTGAAGCAGGCGTGCCGGATCGAACGGCTCATCACCGGCGTTCACCACAACTCGAACACGATCCGTATTCAGCGTGCGTTCGAACGCGAAGACCGCCGGGTCGGCGCTCTCCAGGTGGCGGACGTCGCCGTAGCGCAGCACCGGGCCGGCGTCGGGATCCTGGCGCAGGCGGAGCCAGGCTCGGTACCGGGCGAGGATGGACAGGTCGGCCGCGTCCTCGCCCCGCTCGGGCGTCCCGAGGTCGGGCCAGGGCAGGGGCTTGCGGTTGTCCGGGTCGTCGGCGCCGTACATGCCGAGCTCGTTGCCCACGTAGATCATCGGCGAGCCCAAATAGGTCGCCATGATCGCGGTCGCGAGCACGGCTTTGTCGTACGCCTCCGGGCTCGGCTTGGTGGGGTCATAATTTGGGTCCGGGTTGTCGTGCATCGCGGCGCCCTGCTCGTAGGTGCGCCCCGGGTTGTGCATCATGCTCGCGATGCGCTCCACGTCGTGCGAGTCGACGAGGTTCATCTGCACGAGCCCGTGCTGCGGCGCGTGGTGAAAGACGCGGTGCAGCGCACGGGCGAGCGTCGCGCTGGTGACCTCGGGCGCGGAGCCGAGCCAGCTCGTGACCGGGTAGGCGAAGGGGTAGTTCATCTGGGCGTCGAAGGCGACGCCGTTGAAATAGGACGGGCCGGCGTCGTACCAGATCTCGGCGATGAGGATCGCGTCGGGGTTGATGCTTCGAACGTGCGCGCGCCAGTCGCGCCAGAAGGGGATGCCGATCTCGGCCGCGACGTCGAGCCGCCACCCGTCGATCCCGTCGGAAGGATCGCCGTCGCCGTTGGGGTCCATCCATCGCTGGGTGACGGCGAAGATGTGTCGCTTGACGGGCTCGACCAGGTCGCCGGTGGGGGTCTGGCGGAACTTGGGGAGATAGCCGTTGGGACGATCCCACGCGGTCCACCCGACGAGGTTGCCGGCGTCATCGAAGCGGACGCCGTGGTACCACTCGGCGTACGGGCTCTCGACCCCGTGCTCGAGCAGGTGCTGAAAGGCCCAGAACTCGCGCCCGGTGTGGTTCCAGACGCCGTCGAGGATGACGCGGAACCCCCGGGCCTTGGCCTCGGGGAGGAAGACGTCAACGAAGTACCGGTCGGCGTCGGTCCAGGGCCAGGCGTCGGGATCGAAGGGGTCGCCGGGCTCGTGCTCGTGGGCCCCGGGGCCGACATGTCCCGGATCGCCGAGCGTGGGATCGACGTGCCGGAAGTCGGCGGCGTCGTACTTGTGCATGCTCGCGGCGCTGAAAACGGGCGTGAGATAGATCGCGGTTACGCCGAGGTCGGCGAGATAATCGAGCTTCTCGACGACGCCTTGCAGATCGCCGCCGAAGCGACGGTGCCAGACCACGTTGTAGAGCAGCCCGCGCTCGGGGTCGAAGTCGAGGCGGTAGTTGCCGGCGACGGCGGCGGCCTTGTTGAACTCGAGCTCGGCGTCGGAGACCGAGTACCAGTCCGCGCCCCAGGGCATCCGGTAGACGCCGGGCTCTTTGGGGTCGTTCGCCGGGTTCCCGTTGCGGAACCGCTCCGGGAAGATCTGGTACCAGACCGCGCCCTTCGCCCAGTCCGGGGTCGCGAGATGGTCCGGCGGCCCGGCGGGGCCTTCGAGATCGACGACGGTCGGGCGGGCGTCGGGTCGGGCGGGGGTGATGCGGAGCCGGGCCCGGACCTCCGGGACGCCCGCTGGCGCCGGGCCGAGGCGCACGCGGGCGCCCCAGCGCACGGGGGCGGTCGCATCGCGTGGGTCGGCCTCCGGGTGCGGGCGCGGGCGGAGCGGGAGGGTCAGCCAGTCGCTCTGCTCGTGCGACCAGACGTCGGCTTCAACCGATTCGGCTTCGCCGGGCGGGAGGTCGAGCACCAGGTCGGCCAGGCCGAGCGGGCCCGAGATCGGCAGGATCTCGCCGAACGGGTCGCGCGGCTTACCGGTATCGGGACGGGCGGGGGGCTGCGCGTTGGGCACGGCGTCTCCCGGTTGGGCCAGAGCGAGGCACGGGGCCGAAGCCAGGGCCAGAACCGCGAGAAACCCCGCGGTCGCTGCGCATCGCTTCCGGGCCGGAGCGCCGCGCGAGGCGCAATTACAGGGTTGTGGTTGCGTCCGCATGGGGGATTGTTTTATCCTGTAGTGTCACACGTTGCCGAATCCGGGCGGCGCTCTGCCCGGATTCCGGATCACGGCGTAGAGTTTGTGAGAACTGGGGCGTCCGCCCCGGGGCCATGTTCTGGGGTAGACCACGGCTGCGACGGATGGCGTGGCGTAGGTCGGAAAATCGAGGTCACAGGATGTCGCAGTCGCAGTGTCGGTCGGGTGGTTGTCGGTCGCGTGGCTTCACGCTGATCGAGCTGCTGGTGGTCATCGCGATCATCGCCCTGCTGATCGGGATCCTGCTCCCCGCGCTCGGCACCGCTCGCGAGGCGGCGCGTCGCGGGGTCTGCCTCAGCAACGTGCGTCAGATGGGCCTGATCATGACGCTCTACGCGAACGATCAGCGGGACGCCTACCCGGTCCAGCCGCCGCGGGTCGGTGACAACCTGCAGACCTATCAGCAACGCACCAACGCCTGGCGCCGCCAGTTTCTGAACGGGCAGGAAGAGCACGGCGGGGTGGCGGGGCTGTTCAGCCTGAATCAGGTCGGGACCGAGGAGCAGCGTTCGGAGCTCGGGCTGCCGCCGACGGGCGCGGGGAACCCGCCCAAGAGCTTTGTGCACCCGGACGTGGCGAACGTGAGCGACGACGCGGACCTGACCTACTTTGTGCCGCAGCGGTTCCGGACCAGGGCGCTGCTTCTGGAGTACACCGACGGGTTCGGGATGCTGACGTGCCCGAGCCAGCGAACGGCGTACGTGCGTCCGAACATCTTCGCGCCGAACTCTGGCAACTTCGCGCAGTATCAGACCGTTCGCCCACGGGCGCCGGGCATCGTGCGTGAGGTCGCGCCCTGGAACATCAGCTATCTCTACATCGCGGGCCTGAAGTCGAGCGAGGCGGGGATCGTGAACCCCGCGCCGATCTGGGGTGACGCGACGGTCGGGCCGGACGTGGGAACCCTCGCGTGGTACGGCGCGGGCGGCGGGCAGTCGATCGGGCCCGAAGGGCGCGAGCGCGGTTTTTACAGTTCGCTGGACAACCACGGGCGCGACGGCGGGAACTTCGTGTTCACCGATGGCAGCGCCCGCTTCCTGGCTGGCAACGTGCATACCACGTTTTTCCAGCGTCAGAGCGACGTGCCGGCCGGTCAGCCGATCAGCCCGCAGAGCATCAATCTGGTGAACCGGAACCGGAGCGACTTCACGCAGACGGTCGACTGATCTCGTCGGGCTGAGCGAATGCCGGGCGTGGCGCCCGCCGGAAGGAGCCGGCGGGGACGAGGGGGCGTCGGGGATCGGAACGGACGGAGCCCGGGTGTCGTGCCAACAGAGCCGACGCGGTCGGTTCTGGTATTCTCATCGCCCGATCGTTCCGAGGGGCGCGTGGCCCGTCGGCGGGGCGTGAGGGTCGGGGCGGGGTGTCGGTTTCAACGGAGATGGAGGCCCGGTGGGCGAAGGTGCGTCGTCGAGCGTGTCGGGTGGGGCGAGTCGTTGGGCCGGGTTCCGTCGCGTCTTCGGCGCGCAGGAATCGGGCCTGCTGCTGGTGATCATCCTGATGATGGCGGGGCTGTCGATCTTCAGCACGCCGATCTCGCAGCGCTCGACGTACAACGTCCCGGCGGGCGCGGAGATCGAGCGCGGCGAGGATGGCTCGGTCGTCGTGCGCCTGGCGTCGGGGCGTGAGCGTGTGTTCGACGAGGCTCGGAACCCCCGCGTGACCGAGAGCCGCACGACCGGCGCCCGGGCCGTGGTCACGACCTCGACGGTCAACCGTTTTCTGAACGTGACCAACCTGACGCAGGTCGCCACGCAGGCGAGCTTCATCGCGATCATGGCGGTGGGGATGACGGCGATCATCGTGCTGGCGGGGATCGACCTCTCGATCGGCTCGATCTACGGGCTGGCGGCGTTCGTCGGCGCGATGGCGATGTCCACGTTGGATGCGAGCGTGGGGTGGTGGATCAGCGTGCCCGTCGGCGTGGGGGTGTGCTGCCTGGTCGGGGCGGCGTGCGGGCTCGCGAACGGCGTCATGATCGTCGGCTTCCGCGTTCACCCGTTCGTGATCACGCTCGGCATGATGGCCGCCCTCCGAGGGCTGATCTTCGTCCTCAGCCAGGGGCAGTCGATCGGCGGCTTCCCGGAGTCGTACACGAGCGGGTTTTTCCGTCTCGAAATCTTCGGCGTGTACCCGGTGCCGATGGTGCTCATGGTCCTCGTCGGGCTCGCGGGAATCTTTGTCCTCTCGCGGACGGTGCTCGGGCGACGGATCTTTGCGACCGGCGGCAACGAGACGGCGGCGCGGTACGCGGGCATCCCCGTCGGGCGGGTCAAGATCATCGTCTACACCCTCGCCGGGCTGCTGGCGGGGCTGAGCGGGGCGATCTACTGCGGGTACTTCGGCGCGGCCGAGCCCGGCGCGGGCACGACGTACGAGCTCCAGGTGATCGCGGCGACGGTGATCGGCGGGGCCTCGCTGATGGGCGGGCGCGGGACGGCGGCGGGGGCCGTCCTCGGCGCGATCATTATTCAATTGATCAATAACGGGATGCTGATTCTCGAGATCGACCAGCGGTACACGCAGATCGTGCTCGGGGCGGCGATTATTCTGGCGGTGGTGGTCGACCAGGCGAAGCACCGGCTCGGTGCGCGGCGCCGGTAAATCACACGGGTCTTTCGGATCTGGGCGGGGGCGCGGCCCTCGCGACGAGCGACACTTGCGGAGGGCATCGGACATGGCGGGCATCACAGAACGGTTCGGCAGGATCGCGATCGGCGGGCTGGCGGTGCTGGCGGGGGCGGCGGTGCTCGCCTCTTGCGGCGATCGCTCCGGGAACGGAGAGGGCGACGGCGCGCGCAGAGATACCGGGGCCCGCGCCGGTGAAACGCGCAGCTACACCATCGGCGTCATCGCCAAGAGCCAGGGCAACGCCGTCTTCCAGGCGGCACGCGTCGGCGCGGAAGCGGCGGCCGCGGATCTCTCCCGCGAGCACGGCGTGCAGGTCACGATCAACTGGCGCACGCCCACCCAGGAAGACGCCCAGCAGCAGGCGACCTACGTCGCGCAGCTCGTCTCCGGGGGGATCGACGGGATCGCGATCAGCGCGAGCGACCCGAACCTGCTCCGGGGCACGATCAACGACGCCGTGCGCAGCGGCGTGACCGTGGTCACCTTCGACTCGGACGTGCCCGACAGCGACCGGATGGCGTACTACGGGGTCGACGACGCCGCCGCCGGGGCGCGCGTGATGGCCGAGCTGGCGCGCGTGCTCGACGGCGAGGGCGTCGTCGCTGTCCTCGCGGGCAACCCGAACGCGACCAACCTGCAGGCCCGCGTCCGCGGCGTGCGCGAAGAGGCGGCCCGTCACGAGGGGATCCGGATCCTTGACGTCTATTACCACACCGAGACCGCCAACGACGCCGTGGACCGCATGCGTCAGGTGCAGACGGCGAACCCGCAGATCACGGGGTGGGCGCTGGTGGGGGGCTGGCCGCTGTACACCGAGAACGCGCTGGACGGGATTCACCAGCACGCGGCGGTGGTGAGCATGGACCCGCTGCCGCTCCCGCTGCGCTACCTGGAGCGCGGGCAGGTGCAGGTGCTGGTGGGGCAGCCGTACTACGGGTGGGGCTATGAGTCGGTGATGATGATCTTCAACAAGATCCACAACGGGCAAGAGCCCGACAGCGAGATGGTGGTCGCGGAGATGGACATCGTCACGCCGGACAACGTGCAGGAGTTTGTGGGGCGCTGGGAGCGCTGGCTGCAAGGGCAGGGCGGCAACTGACCGAGCCGCTCCGCGGGGTTCACCAGGAACACGCCGGAGCGGGCCGAACGACGGCCCGCTCCGGTTTTTCTTCGCCGGTTCGGGCGGGCGCGACGGGGCGCGGGCATGAGAAAGAAGGGCGTGCGATGAGCGAGCGCGAGACCGGTCCCGTCGAACCCTCGCACGCGTGCCTCGTGGCGAGCGGCATCAGCAAGCGGTTCGGCAGCACGCAGGCGCTGCTGGACGTCTCCGTTTCGTTCCGCGCGGGCGAGGTCCACGCGCTGATGGGCGAGAACGGCGCCGGGAAGAGCACGCTCGGCAAGGTCATCGCCGGGCTGCACCGCCAGGACGACGGCACGGTGACGCTGGACGGGCGCGAGCTCAAGCCGGGGAGCCTGGACGACGCGTTCGCCGCCGGCGTGCGGATCGTGCACCAGGAGCTGGCCCAGTGCCCGAACCTGTCGGTCGCGGAAAACCTCTGCCTGCACGCGATCCCGCGCGGCCGGTTCGGGATGGTGGATGACAAGGCGATGGCCGAGCGTGCGGCGTCGCTCGTTCACAGGCTCGATCCCGGGATCGACGTGCGCCGGCGTCTGGGGACGCTGGCGCCCGGGCGTCGCCAGATCTGCCAGATCGCGGCGGCGCTGGATGATCGCTCGGGCGAGGGCGGGAGCGCCCCGCGGGTGATCGTGTTCGACGAGCCGACGAGCTCGCTGAGCGTCGCGGAGGCCGACCGCCTGCTGGAGATCACACGCCAGCTCGCCCGCGAGGGGCTAACGGTGATCTACGTCTCGCACAGGATGGGCGAGATCTTCGCCTGCTGCGACCGCGTCACGGTGCTGCGCGACGGGAAGTACGTCGCGACCAGCGACGTCAAGGACATGGACGAGCCGTCACTGGTGGAGCAGATGCTGGGGCGCAGGCTCGCGGGCTCGCCGGTGCGGAGCGATGCCGACCGCGATCCCGGGGTGGGCGTCGAAGAGGGCGGCGTGATGGGGGCGTCGCGCGAGAGCGAGGAATCCGCGGCGATCCGCGCGATGGCCGGCGGCGGCCCGCGCGATGACCACGCGCCGAGCGCCGGTCCCGCCCCGACCGAGCCGGCGATGCTCGAGGTCGACAACATCCAGAGCCCGGGGCTGCTGCGCGGCGTCTCGCTGCGCGTCCGCCCCGGCGAAGTCGTCGGGCTCGGCGGGCTCGTCGGCGCCGGGCGGAGCGAGCTGCTCGACGCGATCTTCGGGCTCGACAAGCACGCGACCGGGCGGCTGCGCGTCGACGGACAAGCGATCCCTCTGCGCCGCCCGCGTGCGATGATCCGGGCGAAGGTGGGCTACGTGCCGGAGGACCGGCGTCTGCAGGGCTTGTTCCTGCAACTCGGGATCGGTGAGAACCTGGTTGTGCCGCTGATGCCAGCGCTGGCGCGGGCGGGGCTGCGGGATCTTTCCGGCGAGCGGGAGCTGATCGAGCAGCGGATGCGGGACCTGCAGGTCAAGGCGGCCAGCCCGCGATCGTTCCCGGACGAGCTCAGCGGGGGCAACCAGCAAAAAGTGCTGATCGCCCGCTGGATGGGGCGCGAGACGCGCGTGCTGCTGCTCGACGAGCCGACCCGCGGGATCGACGTCGGGACCAAGGCCGAGATCTACAAGCTGATCCGCGCGGCCGCCGGCAAGGGCATGGCCGTCCTCCTGGTCTCCAGCGAGATGCCCGAGCTGCTCGCGCTGAGCGACCGCGTGCTGGTGATGGCCGCCGGACGGATCACCGGCGAGCTCCGCGGAGAAGAAATGACCCAGACCAAGGTCCTCACGCTCGCGACGCGCGAGAAGCAGTCGGCCTGAGCCACGCGGTCGGCCTCGCAGGACGCGGCCAGACCGTCACCGCCGCGTACAAGCGCAGCCCAGTCGCTGGCGCGTGCGTGACGTGAGCAGCACTGTGGACGCGCCATTTCGCATCAATCCGCGAGCGCATCACGGACGCGGGTTTTGCCTCGGGTTTCGATTTCTTCGCGGAGTTTCTCGGCGAAGATGTTGAGCGGCATCGCGCCGAGGTCTTTTTCTTCGCCGAAGGCCCGGACGGAGACTTGTCGTTGCTCGGCGTCGCGCGGGCCGACGACGAGGAGGTAGGGGATCTTCATCTCGCTGCCGGCTTTGATCTTCGCCTGGACGCGTCCGTCGGTGGTGTCGATGGTCGCGCGCACGCCGAGGGCTTTGAGTGTGTTCAGGACTTCGCGGGCGTAGTCGTTGGTCTTTTCGCTGATGGGCAGGACGCGGACCTGCTCGGGGCTGAGCCAGAGGGGGAAGGCGCCGGCGAAGTGCTCGATAAGCACGCCGATGAAGCGCTCGAAGCTGCCGAACGGGGCTCGGTGGATCATGACGGGTCGGTGTGGCTTGTTGTCGGGCCCGATGTAGGAGAGGTCAAAACGTTCGGGGAGGTTGTAATCGACCTGCACGGTGCCGAGCTGCCACTCGCGCCCGATGACGTCCTTGACGACGAAATCGATCTTGGGCCCATAGAACGCGGCTTCGCCGGGCTCCTCGGAGAAGGGCACGCCGAGGGATTGGGCGGCGTCGCGGCAGGCCTGCTCGGCTTTGTCCCAGTTCGCCGGGTCGCCGGTGTATTTGGCGCTGTCCGGGTCGCGCAGCCCGACGCGGACGCGGTAGTCGCGCATGCCGAGGGTTTCGAAGATGATCTTGACCAGCGAGAGGCAGCCGAGGACTTCGCCGGCGACCTGCTCGGGCGTGCAGAAGAGGTGGGCGTCGTCCTGGGTGAAGCCGCGGACGCGGGTCATGCCGTTGAGCTCGCCGGATTGTTCCCAGCGGTAGACAGTGCCGAACTCGGCGAGGCGGACGGGCAGGTCGCGGTAGGAGTGGGGGCGGCTGTCGAAGATCTTGATGTGGTGCGGGCAGTTCATGGGCTTGAGCAGGAAGCCGTCGATGTCGCCCTCGCTCAGGCGGTTGGCGAGCTCGGCGCAGGAGCAGCCCTCGCTCGCCATGCCGGCGAGCTCTTCACGCTCGAACAGCGGGGGGAACTGGCTTTCGGCGTAGTAGGGGAAGTGCCCGCTGGTTTTATAGAGTTCGAGCCGCCCGATGTGCGGCGTGAAGACCTCGTGATACCCCTGCTTGCGCAGCTCATCGCCGATGAAGTCCATGAGGGCTTTGCGGACGACCGAGCCGTTGGGCGTCCAGAGGATGAGCCCCTGCCCGACGGCTTCGTCGATGTGAAAGAGCTGGAGCTGCTTGCCGAGGACGCGGTGGTCGCGCTTCTTGGCTTCTTCGATTCGGGTGAGGTACTCGTCGAGGTCTTTCTTGGCAAAGAACGCGGTGCCGTAGACGCGGGTGAGGCGGTCGGAGTTCTCGTCGCCGTGCCAGTAGCTGCTGGCGAGGGACATGATTTTGAAGGCGCCGATGCGCCCGGTGGCGGGGACGTGGGGGCCTCGGCAGAGGTCTTCCCAGTTCGTGCCGGGGGCGCCGGTGGCGTAGAAGGAGAGGGCCGCGTCGTCGGCGTTGGCTTCGGCGGCTTTGAGCGCACGCTCGGCGTTGTCGATCTTGTACTTGCTGCCCTCGGCTTGCAGCTTGGCGAGGCCCTCACTCGGCGCGAGCTCGTAGCGAGTGAACGCCCGATCCTCCTTCACGATCGCGGCCATTTCCTTTTCGATCGCTTCGAAATCGCCCTCGCGGAGGGGGCGGTTTTCGGGGAAGGCGATGTCGTAGTAGAAGCCGGTGTCGAGGGGTGGGCCGTAGACGAGCTGGGCGCCGGGGACGACGCGTTGGATCGCCTCGGCCATGACGTGGGCGGCGGAGTGGCGGAGGAGGTAGAGAGCGTCGGGATCGGGCTGCCCGTCGCGGGTTTTCTCGGTGACGATCGCGACGGCGGCGTCGGTCTCGATGGTGGTGGCGAGGTCGGCGAGCTGCCCGTTGATCTTCGCGCCGACGGCGGCCTTGGCGAGGCGGCTGCCGATGGACTCGGCGACCTCCAGGGCCGTCACGGGGTGGTCAAAGGACTTGGTGGAGCCGTCGGGCAGGGTGATCGTGAGCATGGTGGGTGAGGGTAGGGGGGGTGAGCGGTGGTTTGTCCTGTGCTCCCTAGCTGCCGATCACGAAGGCTTCGCACCGCGAGAGCTCCCCACGGGCCAGATCCTCTTCAGGGACGAGGAAGTAGACCCGACCAAGGTCACCCCACATCCGTCCCGCGAAGGTGTCGATGACCGC
The DNA here is from genome assembly GCA_050485765.1 of Phycisphaerales bacterium. Taxonomy (GTDB): domain Bacteria; phylum Planctomycetota; class Phycisphaerae; order Phycisphaerales; family UBA1924; genus RECY01. The sequence goes on from JBJHBZ010000007.1 coordinate 61,702, forward strand.
GAGCACCTCGACGCCTTGCCCGGGGTTTTTCTTCGGCAAACATATCTCGGCGCAGGGGTTGGTGAACTGAGCCGAGCCTGCCCAACCGAGGAGCTGGTGCATCGGACGATGGGGCGGCATCTCGCTGGTGTCGAAATCGTCAGCGAATGCCGTATGGCTGTAGGTTGGATCGATCGCACGACTGTTCGCGAACGCCTCCAAGAATTCGGAGAGCGCGTTGATGTCCGCCCCGGCCCACGCCTTGTGTTCTGCGTGCGGAATCGTGAGCGTGGGACGACATGCCATCGCGATCGAGGGCGACAGCGGCGGCTTGGGTGGGGTGGCGCGTTGGAGCGCGTTGAGGTCGGGAAAGAAGAACGCCCGTGTATTGGCGGGATCGTCGATGATCTCGCCGTCGATCTCATCAATGAAAAAGAGGCTCAGCAACCCGGTGGACGGGAGCACCTTGGCGGCGGGGAAGCCGACGAGTTCATCAAGGCGGATCTGCGCAACGAATTCGAGCGGATCGCCATCGACACTCGGCCACGGTGTGCCGGGCGGGAGATCGGGGGCGCCGCCCAGCCTGCTGACGAGCTCGTCGGGTTTGGGTTCGCACGGCTCGACCGGGACCAGTTCGACGGCTTCGCGAGCGGCGGCGAGTACGGCCGGTGCATGAGCGTCCAAGGCGTGCAGATGAAGCATGGTCTGAATTTGTTCGTGGGTGCTGGGCATGGGCTGAGAATACCGTGGGCGCAGATGGCCGCAAGCTGAGCGTTTTGTTTGGGTTGTTGCGTTGAGTGGCGTCTGGCGTCAATATGTGGGGTGTGTCCGGTTCCGGCCGCCTGACCTATCGTGGGTCCTTGGTTCTGCCCTGGCGTGCATCGCATACCCTCCTGTGGATGGGCCCCCCATGATCTGCCCCTACTGCACCGCGAACGACGACAAGGTGATCGACAGCCGCGCCTCCGAGGCGGGGAAGGTCGTGCGTCGGCGTCGGGAGTGCCTCAAGTGCCACCGCCGGTTCACGACCTACGAGCGGGTCGAGCACGCGGCCAGCCTGACCGTCATCAAGCGGGACGAGCGCCGGGAGAGCTTCAGCCGGGAGAAGATCCTCAGCGGCATCCACGCGGCCTGCGGGAAGCGGAAGATCCCCGAGGCGATCAAGGAACGGATGGCCGACGAGGTCGAGGAAGAGGTCCAGCGGGAGTACGACCGCGAGGTGCCGAGCGAGGTGATCGGGCGGCTCGTGATGAACAAGCTGGCCGACACGGACCACGTTGCGTTCATCCGCTTCGCGAGCGAGTACCACCAGGGCGTGGGGCTCGAGGACATCATGAAGCAGCTCGAGGAACTGAACAACCGCCCCGTGAGCCTGCCGGACCAGCAGAAGCTGTTCTGAGCGCCCTGCTATCCTGCACCCATGCGATCATGGATCTTGACGACGTGTGCAGGCGGCCTGCTCCTCGCGGGCGTGCTTATCAGCGGGTGCGCCGGCGGCTCCGGGGCGAGTTCGGGCGGGGCGGGGGATTCGCGAAGCGGCGAGCTGGAGGCCTTGGGGCTCACCGAGCCCGAGGCGGCCGCCCCGCCGGCGACGACGCAGCCGCTGGAGACGCGGATCGCTGAGGAAGCCCGCCAGCCCCCCGCACGCCCGCAGCCCGAGCCTGAGCCCGTTCCGGAGCCCGAACCCGCCCGCGACGCCTTCGCAGCCCCGGACTGGGCGTCCGACGTGCCCCAGTTCCCGGGTCGCCTCGCTCTGGTCGCGACGGCCGAGGGGGAGCGGGTGCGGGAGACCCGCCTCGCGGCGATCGATCGCGGGCTGGCGGACCTCGCCCGTCGCCTCGGCGTGGAGGCGGGGATGGAGCCTCGCGACGCCCGGGTCGAGCGGGCGGCCGTCCTCCCGGCCGACGGTGGGGGGTACCGCGCCTACGTCCTCATCACCGCCCCTCGCCCGTAAACGCTTGTCTCACCCGATTTTGGAGGCCTTCCCGTGCAGACGCCCAAGTCCAAGCTCTATAACGACGCCGCCGAGACGCTCGCCGACCTCAAGGACCGCGGCATCCTCTACGACGGGTGCACGATTCACGTCGGCGGGTTCGGGCTCTGCGGCATTCCCGAGCAGCTCATCATCGCCCTCCGCGACACCGGCGTGAAGGACCTCACCTGCGTCTCCAACAACGCCGGCGTCGACGACTGGGGGCTCGGGCTGCTCCTCCAGACCCGCCAGATCAAGAAAATGATCTCCAGCTACGTGGGCGAGAACGGGACATTCGAGAAGCAGTTTCTGAGCGACGAGCTGGAGGTGGAGTTCAACCCGCAGGGGACGCTGGCCGAGCGGATCCGGGCCGGCGGGGCGGGGATCCCGGCGTTCTTCACCGCGACGGGGGCCGGGACGAAGGTCGCCGAGGGCAAGGAAACCCGCCAACTCCGCCACCCGCGTCACCAGGCGCGGGTGTTCGAGGGCGACACGAGCACGGCCGAGCGCGAGTTCGTGCTGGAGACGGGGATCTATGCCGACCTGGCGCTGGTGAAGGCGCACCGGAGCGACCCGTTCGGGAACCTTATGTACCGGATGACGGCCCGGAACTTCAACCCGATGATGGCCCAGGCCGCGGCGTTCGTGGTGGCGGAGGTGGACGAGGTCGTGGGCCTGGGCGAGCTCGACCCGGACCAGATCCACACCCCGGGCAGCTACGTGGACCGCGTGGTGCGGACCGTCAGCGAGAAGCGGATCGAGCAGCGGACGGTGCGGGGGTAGGGTAGTATGAAAGCTTGTTTATTGCGTTGCTATCTTTTGTAGATAGGATCTTGAGTACGAAAGTTCGAAGAATCTGTCTAGATAAGCTAATAACTCATCCGGCTCCGCCCCACATTGTTTCAGAATCAAGACAGAATACATAAATCGAATAAAATTGCACTGGTGATGTACTGTTACAATATCAGGACCATCGTCTTGTGGAATCCCCTTGTGCACGAACAGGTTTCGATTGTTTACGCACATGGTAGACACTTTTTTGGCGTCAGGCTGCAGTGCACGCAGTACATTTACTGGAATGCTATCAAGCATTATTTGCATGCGGCGTCGAAGTGAATATTCGTTACCGTACTCAATCCGCTTCTTAAGCGACTCTCGGTGAGATCTGCTGATCCCAGATGGAAAATGTTCGACTATTTCTTGGCACAACGATCCATATTCAGTCGGATCCATATAAGTGCCATCTTCCGGAAAGGCGCATCGGTGAAAAGATTCAATGGATTGCATAAGCAGGACGAACCGAGATTCTACATGTAGAGACGTTGTTTGGCTTGTTGAAAATGTATTAACCGAGCTTTCTATACTGTTATATATAGTAAACCAATTTTTAAGTAATTTTCCAAAATTCTTAAAGAAAAACCGACTAATGCCGATTCGGCTTCCGTTTTTTGGATACCTTGTTGGCACATGGGTGTTGCCGAATCTGCCAAAAACATCTACAGAGGCGTGAGTGCGGCCATAAATTCTCGATGGGTGCGCAAGTCGCATTTGCAGAGATTCTATTGGTGTAATATCGCTAAATAAAACCGAGTACAATCGCAACAGTATGTACATGCTTCGATAGGCTGCATCAAGCGTTATTGGAGTTGGAAATTTTATGGACATGTCGCGACGGGCACGCAGGTTGACGTTCTCACACATTGACAAATCAGACGCGATATACAGATTTTCAGAAATACACCTTCCATCATCAAGAGTGTATGTGAACGCATTGAGATCTTGAATATTCCAATCGACCTGTATGCGATTGACACGATGGCTATTCTGGTCTTGGCCATGCTTCAAATCAAAATGTGTGGAATGTATCCACGTGTCAAGTTGCGGAAAGTAAAACCTAATTTCTAATACTTGTTCAGAATCCCTCGATTGAGATTCGTCTCCAAGCATCAATATGTCTGCTACGTAGGTTTGTTTAATTGTAGACCCTGGGTGGTCAAGTCGGCCGCGTGAGCCCACAAGTTGGCAGTTATACAGAGTGAAAGGTATTCGATCTAGGGTGGTGTGCCCCCGAATTGAAAGCGGTGGACTTGGATCTTTTGAGAATAGGTTTGGAAATTGCTGGCTCGTTGAGGCGCGATAAATTGAAAAAGTCACTCCGCTATCAGGGGAATATTCAAGTTTTCCTTGGAATGCGCTCTCGTCGGGGAAAAAGAATTCGCATTCTTCGTGAAACGTGCTGTTTAGATCTCGTGGCTGGTTGCTTGGCATGTTTCTGTGTGTGCAAAATTATTGACTAATCATGAAGGGCTGGCCATCCGCCGCCAGCTTACCCCATGTGCTTGATCACATCATCCCCGAACTCGCTGCACTTGCGCAGGGTCGCCCCGTCCATGAGTCGCTCGAAGTCATAGGTTACCGTCTTCGCCGCGATCGCGCCCTCGATGCCCTTGACGACCAGGTCGGCGGCTTCGGGCCAGCCCAGGTATCGGAGCATCATCTCGCCGCTGAGGATGACCGAGCCGGGATTGACCTGGTCCTTCCCGGCGTACTTGGGGGCGGTGCCGTGGGTGGCTTCGAAGATGGCGTGCCCGGTGTTGTAGTTGATGTTGGCGCCCGGGGCGATGCCGATGCCGCCGACGCAGGCGGCCAGGGCGTCGGAGATGTAGTCGCCGTTGAGGTTCATGGTGGCGACGACGTCGTAGTCGGCGGGGCGGGTGAGCAGCTGCTGGAGGAAGGCGTCGGCGATGACGTCCTTGATGACCAGCTGCCCGGGGTTGGCCTTGGCCCGCCCGGCGAGGGTGGGGCGGTGGGTGAGGGTGCGATCGGCGCCGCCGCCGCCAAGGTCGATGACGTGCCACGGGCCGCCGTCGAGGGGCTGGGCGTTGAAGTGCTTGACGGCAACCTCGTAGCCCCACTTCATGAAGGCGCCCTCGGTGTACTTCATGATGTTGCCCTTGTGGACCAGCGTCAGGCTCGTCCGCCCGTTGTCCAGCGCGTACTGGATCGCGGCCTTGACGAGGCGCTCGGTCCCCTCGCGGCTCACGGGCTTCAGCCCCAGCCCGGCGCTGTCCGGGAAGCGGATCTTCTTGTAGCGATCGGGGAAGTAGTCCTGGAGGAGGGTCTTGAAGGTGGCGTTGTCGTCGGTGCCCTCCTCGAACTCGATGCCGGCGTAGATGTCCTCGGTGTTCTCGCGGAAGATGACCATGTCGGTGTCTTCGGGTCGCTTGACGGGGGTGGGCACGCCGTCGAAGTAGCGGACGGGGCGGAGGCAGGTGTAGAGGTCGAGCTGCTGGCGGAGGGCGACGTTGAGGGAGCGGATGCCGCCGCCGGTGGGGGTGGTGAGGGGGCCCTTGATGCCGACGAGGTGGGATTTGAAGGCGTCGAGGGTAGCTTGGGGGAGCCAGTCACCGGATTTGGTGTGGGATTTTTCCCCGGCGAGGACCTCGAGCCACTCGATCTTGCGCTTGCCGGCGTAGGCCTTCTCGACGGCGGCATCGAGCACACGGACGGCGGAGCGCCAGATGTCCGGCCCGGTGCCGTCGCCCTCGATGAAGGGGATGATGGGCTGATCGGGGACCTTGAGGCCGGCGTCGGTCATGGTGATCTTGGCGGGCATGCGTGCGGCTCCTTGGGCTGGTTGTGCGAGACAGCGTTGTTGTGGGGCAAGGGTAGGGGAACAGGGCGATGGCGGCGCGCGACGACGCCGACGCTGGAAAGCGTCGGCGTGCGTCGCGTGCATCGCAGCCCAAGCCAGAACGGAACCCGGGCGGAGATGAGGGGGCAGGGAGGAGGTCGAGCCGAGCGATCAGCGCCGGCGTCGCCACGCGGCGGCGAGCGCCAAGCCCGCGAGCGGGATCGCGCCGGGGGCGGGGATGGTCAGGCTGTACACGGCTTGGAGGCCGGTGAGCGGATCGGTGCCTTCGAAGACGAGCACGTCGTTGGCGAAGGAGTGGACGCTGAAGAAATCGCTGATTTCGACGCTCGGCACCGGTACGCCGTGGATCTCCGTTTCGCGGAAGAGATCAAGCAGCGGCGTGTACACGCCCCGCTCGTAGAGCACGATGCCCGCGAAGTCGTCCGTGAACGAGGTATAGAGGACCCGGCCGGCATCGAGGGCGTAGACGTCGAAGCCTGCGAAATACGGGAAGGGCGAATCGTTGCCCGCAAAGGCGGTCGAGAGACCGACTTGCTCGTCGAAGATCGACAGGCCGTCGTTCGTCCGGTAGAGCACGTGGCGTCCGTCGAAGGCGAATTGTGGGCGTGATGCTGAATAGTCGGCAATACGTGTGTTGACGCCGTTGCGGTGGAGAATCAGGCCACGTGTCAAACCGGATGTGGCAAACACGACCGCGCCATCGGCGACTGCGGGACTGATCAACAAACTTGTATCGATAAATCCGATCGTGCCGACTTGCGTCCCGCTCGGTGAGAAGATCGGGTCGCCGTTTTGCGTCAGAAGTTGACGTCCGGAGGACGTCGCACGCTGGAGTGATGTGAACGTTCCTCGCTCTGCGGCTGTGAAATACGCTGCACTTCCATCGATCGCCAAGCTGCTGAAGCCGGTCACCGTCTCGTCGGGAACGCTCAGGCTTGGTTGCCCCAAACGGATGACGGAGGTCGGTCCGGCGCCCAGGTCGGCAAAGCCAGCATTGCCTTCGGACTGGGTCGTAAGAAACGCGACTCGTCCGTTCTGGATGCGATGCCTGGAAAACACATCCGCAAGCGCGCCCTCGCCACCGTATGGAGAAGGCGTGGACTGATCCGCGTTCGCCCGGATCCCGACGCCCGGCGACCACGTGTAGTGCCCCGCCTGCGGCGAGCCCGTGGACGCCGCGACGAAGCTGACATGGGTGCCGTCGGTCGCGGGCGAATACTTGATGTAGCTGTTCCAGATTGCGGGTTGCGGGTGAGGCGTCAACGTCTCCCCAGGCCTGTTCGCGATCGGGGCGTCTTCCAGCACAAACAACTGCGTCAGCGTTCGCGGCACGCTTGCCGAAGCGGGCGCCGTCAGCGTCGATACGGAAAGGCCGAAGGCGGCGGCGAGGGCGATCGCGGTCGTGGGGCGCATGGGAGATCCCTTCTCCGGTTGTGGGGTCACCCACGGCTTCACGCAGGGCCGGTCCGCGCCCGAGGGGGTTGGTGCGCTGGGACGCCCGCCGCGGGGCTGCACGGGTGCGACGCTCGAGCCGGCTTCGGGTTCCGCGGGTTTCGGATGGGGCGGAAGATTTTTTGGCTCGCGGCCCAGCCCGCGGGGGCTACGCTGCGCCGATCGGGGCGACCGGGCGAGGGGCAACGCTGAACTGGGAGGCTGAGCGATGCACGCGTGGGTGATGCTGTTGATCGCGGGTCTGTTCGAGGTCGCCTGGGCGCTCTCGATGGCCGCCACGCGCGGGTGGACGCGTCTCTGGCCGAGCGTGCTGACGCTCGCGCTCATGGGCGTCAGTTTTTATCTGCTGAGCCGAGCGATGCGGACGATCCCGGTGGGCACGGCGTACGCCGTCTGGACCGGCATCGGCGCCGTCGGCGTCGCGAGCATCGCGATCTGGCTCGGGAAAGAGCCCGCGACCGCTCGGCGCCTGATCTGCATCGGGCTGATCGTCGCCGGCATCGTCGGGCTCAAACTCGCGAACGGCGCGGACACCACGCCGCGCACGCCGGCGGTCGAAGAGGCGTCATAAACGCTCCCGGCGCGGCTCGGGACGCGGGCGTCATTCCGCATCCCGCAGGCGCTCGATCTCGGCGGGGATGAAATCAGCGATTTCCCGCGCCAGGGCGCCGGCGTGGGCGCGGTGCGTGGCGGCCCAACGCTCGCCGGCCCGCGCGTGGGCGAGCACGCCCAGGCGGGCCGCGTCGAACAGGTCCAGCGGGCGCGCCCGAGAGCGCGGCAGCTTCTCGCGGATCGCGTCCGGGACGCCCGCGGGCTCCGCCGGTGCGCCGTACGCCGCGACCAGCGCCCCCAGCACCCCCGCGAGCACGTCGCCCGTCCCTGCCGTCGCGAGGCACGGGTCGCCGGCCGGGCACGTCCACGCCCGAAGCCCGTCGCTCACCACCGTCCCCGCGCCCTTGAGCACCACAACACAACCCAGGCGCTGCGCCAGCGAGGACGCCGCCTCGACCCGCCCCCGCGGCTCGACCGGATCGCCTGTCGCTCGAACGCTCGCACCCAGGCGACGCCACTCCCCCGGGTGCGGCGTCACGATCGCCCGCCCACGCCATTCTCGCGCGAGCTCCGGCATGCGCGCGAGCGCGTTCAACGCGTCGGCGTCGATGATCAGCGGCTTGTCATCCACCTTGATCACCCGGAGCGCGAGCTGCTCGATCGCCTCGCCCCCGCCGAGCCCGGGGCCGAAGACGATCGAGTCGGTCTCGTCCACCAGGCGATCGATCACCCCCGCGCTCTCGTGCGGGCGCAGGTCGCCGCCAGGCCCGACGGGGAGCGCGAGCCCGGTCGCCGAGGGCTCGAGCACGATCGCCGAGTCGAGCACGGGCTCGGGGCAGGCGATCTTGACCAGCCCGGCCCCGGCGCGGAAGGCGCCCCTCGCTACGAGCGCGGGCGCGCCGATCATGCGCACGCCACCGCCCGCGCACCCCGCGACGACGCCGACCGCCCCGAAGCTGCCTTTGTGCCCCTGCCGATCGCGCGCCGGGAGCGCGGGGAGCGGGCCGCCATCCTCGAGGGCGCTCATCGCCCGCCCCTTTGGCGCGGCGGGGCGTGCTCAGCCCGCTCGACTTCGATCTCCAGCCGCCCGATCAGCGGGACCAGGCGGGCGAAGCCGGTCCCCGCGATCCCGTGATCCCCGAGGCTTTCGCCGAGCGCGATATGCGTCGCGTCAAAGGGCGTGTCATGCGGGAGCGTCGCGTCCAGGTCGACCCATCGTCGCTGCCCGTCGACGGTGACCAGGGCGCGGACCCACATGTGATACCCGAAGATCTCGCGTTCGCCCGCGAACGAATCGGCGTAGATGAGCCCGACGACCAGTCGCGCGGGGATCCCGTCGGCCCGGAGCATCGCGCCGAGCAGGGCCGAGTGCTCCGTGCAGTCGCCCGCGCGGGAACGGGCCGTCTCGCTCGCGGTCCCGAACGCGATGTCGAGGTGCTTGTGCTCGATGTAGTCGTAGACAAACCGGCGCATCGCCTCGGCCCGCGCGCCCGAGCGGTCGCGCCCCGTGCCGAGGGTCGTCTCGCGTCCCTGCCCGGCGCTCCCCGCGGTCGCCCGGGCCACGAGCGCGCGCACGGCAGGGTCCTTGTGATCGAGCAGCGTCGTCGCCGCGAGAGAAGCGGCCTCGCCCCGCGCCTCGCGCCGACCAGGGGGCTCCGGTGCGTCGAGATCGACCGTCACGCGGACGGCCGACGCCGAGAGCCGCTCGGTGCGCTGCGCGCCGCCCTCCGGCACGTCGGGCATCTCGCCGCCGAGGATGCGCAGAACGTACGACGCGGAGCGCACCTGTCGCGGGCGCTCGATCGACCGGTCCGGGCGCACAAATGTGGTGGTCAGGAGCTCGGGCGGGCGTCGGTCGCCGGTCGCTTCGTCCTCGGTCGACACCCGCATCGTCAGGCGAAGCTCGCCGAGGCTGGCCTCGGTCCGGACGATCAGCCCGTCGGCGTCGACCCACTCCTCGCTCGCGACGCCCGGCGTCGACCCGCTGGTCACCGTCCACCGCGTCGCAGCGATCGTCCGCCCGAGGGCCTCGATCTCCACGCGCTCCGAGCGGGTGCGCTCCGAAGCGATCGGTGCGAACGCGTTCATCGGGTCGATCGTGCGCACCGTGATGCGGTCGGCCCCGGCGTGCGTGCGCTGCTCGATGTACCGACGAGCCGCCGCCGGCGCCAGCCACGACCCCTGCGGGAGCGGCTCGCGGCTCTCGCTCCGACGCCCGCCCTGCTCGGTGATCACGCGGAGCCGGTCCCGCTCGAACACCGCCTCGCGAGAGGTCTCCCCGCCCCCGACGCGCTGGCGCGAACCCATCCGGATCGGCTCGCCGGTCGGCGTCTCTTCGAACCAGCTCTCGAACCGGAGCTCGACGCGGGCCCCGTCGCGCTGCACCTCCAGGAGCATCGCCTGCTCCGTGCGCACGATCTCGTCCGTCGGCGTGAGATGGGAAACCCGCATCCACCCGGCGTGCTCCCCGCCGAGCTCGACCAGGTACCACGTCGTGTCCGCCCGGGCCCCGAAAGCGGCGGCGCAGGCGCCGAGGAACAGGCTCACCCAGCGTGCGGCGTGTCGCATCGGGAGGAGTCTATCGCCCCCGCGGGCGTATGCTCGGGGCGTGATCGACACCCACTGCCACCTCACGTTCAAGGACTTCCGCGACCGCGTGCCGGAGACGCTCGCGTCGGCCGCCGAGCGGGGCGTCACGGGCGCGATCACCATCAGCACCACGACCCGCGACTGCCTCGACGCGCTCCGGATCGCGGAAGCCCACGATCGTGTCTGGTGCTCGTCCGGGATCCACCCGCTGCACAGCCACGAGGCCCCGCACGTCTGGGACAACCTCCGCCGCGTCGCGCAGCACCCCAAGTGCGTCGCGTGGGGCGAGCTCGGGCTCGACCTGCACTACGACGGCCCGCACCGCGCGGTGCAGCACGGCGTGCTCGCCGAGCAGCTCGCGTTCATCGAGTCGTGCGCACGCTCGGACGGCGCGCTCGACCTGCCGATCGTGATCCACTGCCGCGAGGCGTTCGATGAGCTGCTCCCCATCCTCCGCGACGCGCCCTTCCGGGCGGACCGGTATGTCTTCCACTGCTTCACGGGCGGCGAGGCGGAGGTGCGCCAGGTCCTGGACTTCGGCGCGTCGGTGAGCTTCACGGGGGTGGTGACGTACAAGAACGCCCGAGAGGTCGCCGCGGCGGCGAAGCTCGTGCCGAGCGACCGGATCATGGTCGAGACCGACGCCCCGTTTCTGAGCCCCGAGCCGCACCGCGGCACGCGCCCCTGCGTCCCCGCCTTCAGCCGCGACACGGGCGAACGCCTCGCGGCGATCCGCGGCGTCCCGTGGGGCGTCTTCCACGAGCAGATCAACGCCAACACCCGGGCGTTCTTCGGCATCGACGCCCGCTGACACCGCACCGATTCGGCGCACAACACGGGTCCCGGCCCGCGCCCGGTGGTCCGTACACTTCGGGTCTCATGACGACGCTCTCGCCCGATACGCCGACCGTTCTCGCCGCGTGGCTGCACGACTGGAGCCCCGTGCTGCTGCCGATCGCGGGCGATTTTGCGGTGCGGTGGTACGGGCTGGCGTACATCGCGGGCTTCGGGGTCGCGTACCTGATCCTGCGCGGGATGGTGCGCCGGGGGATGACGCCCATCCCCGCCGATCGCGCGTTCGACGTCATCGTGATCGCCGCGATCTGCGGCATGGTCGGCGGGCGCCTCGGCTACATCGCCCTCTACCAGCCCTCGCTGCTCTGGAGCTTCGACGCGTCTTTCCCGTGGTGGGGCGTCGTGGCGCTCAACCGGGGCGGGATGGCGAGCCACGGCGGGATCGCGGGCGTGATGGTGGGCGCGTGGCTTGTGAGCCGCGGCTTCCGAGCTGAAACCGCCCCCGGGCGGATCGAGCGCATCGGGCGGAGCCCGGTCCTGCACGTGTGCGACGTTTTCGCGGCGATCGCCCCGCCCGGGCTCTTCTTCGGGCGTCTGGCGAACTTCGTCAACGGCGAATTGCTCGGGCGCATCGTCGCCCCGCCCGGTGAGCCCGCGCCGTGGTGGAGCGTCCGGTTCCCGCAGGAGCACCTCAGCGAGCACGCCCCCGTGTTGGCCCCGGCTCAGGAACAGGACCTGCTGCGCCTGGTGCGCGACGTCGCCCCGAACGCCACGTCGTTCGAAAGTGGGTACGCCCGCGTGCTGGAACTCGTGCAGAGCGGGCACGCGGACGTCGCGGCCCGGCTCGAGCCGCTGGTGAGCGCCCGACACCCCTCGCAGCTCTACCAGGCGCTGTGCGAGGGCCTGATCGTCTCGTTGGTGGTCTGGCTCGTGTGGCGTAGGCCGCGGACGCCCGGCGTGGTCAGCGCGTGGTTCCTGATCACCTACGGCGTGCTCCGCATCGCGACCGAGTTCGTCCGTTTGCCCGACGCCCACCTCACGGTGGTTCGGTTCGCGGGCCTGAGCCGCGGGCAGTGGCTCAGCGTCCTGATGGTGCTCGCGGGGCTCGCGATCCTCGGGTGGGTCCGACAGCGCCCCAGTGAACGCCTCGGCGGGTGGTCGCGCAAGGCCCGCGCGTAGGTCCTCGGCGCACGCTCAGTCCACGCCGACCATGCGCCGGATCGTCGCGGGCGATTCCGGCTGCCCCGTCCGCGTGCTCAGCACCGCGGCCTGCACGCTCGCGAGCACGTGCTCCACCGCGATCGGCGCCGGGGGGGGACGCGAGACGTCCAGCAGCGACGCGAGCGAGCTTCCCAGCCGGTCGGCCGCCCGATCGCCCTCGGCCGAGTCGTGCAACGGGGCGGCTTCGCCCCGGTCGCGGACCTCGCCGTCCGGGGCGATCCAGCGAAAATCGCGCGAGCCGATGTCCAGCCGCCCGCCCGGGCCCAGGACCGTGAGCCCGACGTGGTCCGCCGGCGCCACGCTGGAGACCGCCAGCGTCGCCGCGCGCCCGTCGCTGGTCCGAACCAGCGCCGAGAGCGTCCCGGTCAGCCCGCGGAGGCTCTCGCCCGGCACGGCGTGGACGGCGTGCCCGCTCTCCGGCGGGATGTAGGCGGCGTCGATCGACTCCGGCTCGCCGAGCACCCCGATGACGAGCTCGAACGCGTCGAACACCCGGGCCGCGAGGGAGCCCAGCGTTGGTGGCGCGTCGAGCGCCACGCGGACGGTGCGCACACGCCCGAAGGCGTCGAGCAGGTCGGGCAGGTCCGACATCGGGCCCGCCCGGCGCGTGATCGGCACGATCCGCACGCTGTCCACCGCGCGCACGCCGCCCTGCACCGCAAGCCAGCGGCTGCCCGTCAGGTCCACCGCCGACGACGGGATCGGCTCCAGGGACGCCACGATCAGCCCGCGGGCCCGGGCCCCGAGCACCGCGTCCGCGCCCGAGCGATCGCCGGAGAGACCCAGGTCGTCCGGATCACCCAGCAAGAGAAGGTCGGCCTCGGCGCTGGCGAGCGCCGAACGGAGGTCGTTCGCGAGAGGGGCCGCCATCGCCCGCGCCGATTCCACCCCGACGCGCCCCGGCCCGCCGACCGCGACCGGCTCGAGACCACCCACGCCCAACGCGCGCCGCATCAAGGGCGCTTGATCCGGACGCATCCACACCACCGCTCGGGCGAGGCCTTCGCGCATGCCCAGATGCTACCGGCCCCGGCGAGGGCTCCGCTAGTCGTCCTAGCTCCAAACCGCGGGCCCCGCGTCGCCTTCAAGCGCTAGCGTCAGGCATGAGCAAGGCGAAACTCTCCGAGCGGATTCCAGGGATCGTCTCCATCGGCGGGGGGCACATGGCCCGGGCGATTCTCCTCGGAGCCGCCGAACGCGGCGCGATCGACCCCGCCCGCCTCGTCGTCGCCGACCCGAACGAGTCGGCCCGCGCGGTCTTCCAAGCCCGCGGCGTGCGCGCAGCCGCGACGGCTGCGGAGGCGATCCTGCAGAGCGAGCCGGGCGCCCCGGTGCTCCTGGCGATCAAGCCGCAGATGCTCGATGGGCTCGCGGGCGAGCTCCCATCGGGGCTGCTGGAGGGGCGCCTGGTGATCTCGATCCTGGCGGGGGTGACCGGCGAGGGCGTGCGCGGGGCCCTCGGGGCGGGGTGCCGTGTCGTGCGCGTGATGCCGAATACGCCTGCGAGGGTGGGGCGCGGGATGTCGGGCGTCTGCGCGGGGCCCGGCGCGAGCGAGGACGACCTGGCGATGGTCGAAGCGCTCTTTGCGAGCGTGGGGGAAGTCGTCCGCCTTGATGAGTCTCGGATGGACGCGTTCACGGGCGTCGCCGGCTCCGGCCCGGCGTACGTGTTCTATCTGGTCGAAGCGATGACCCGCGGCGGTCAGGCGTGCGGGCTCGCGCCCGAGGACGCCGCCCGGATCGCCCGCGCCACGGTGGTGGGGGCCGCCCACCTGCTCGAAGCCGCCCCGGACGAATCGCCCGAATCGCTGCGCGCGGGCGTGACCAGCAAGAACGGCACCACCTTCGCCGCGACCGAATCCCTCGACCGCGACAGCGTGCAAGACGCGGTCGTGCGAGCGATCATCGCGGCCCGCGACCGAGGACGAGCACTCGCCGCGGGGAAAGCCTGACGCCGAGCACGACGATTCAGAGGCGCAGCGTCTCGGCCGGGGTGATGCCGGGGCTGGAGAGTCCGGCTTCCTCGGCCAATGCGATCAGCCCGGCGACGTCGCCCGCGTTGAAGGCGGCGAGGTCGAAGCTGTCGCCGTCGAGCACGCCCCAGCAGGAGCCGTCGGGGCGGAGCAGGGGGATCACGATCTCCGACTGGTCCTTGGGGTCGCAGGCGACGTAGTTCGCTCCGAGCGTGCGGACGTCGTCGATGAGGACGGGGCGGGCGTCGAGGCAGCTCCGCCCGCACATGCCGTGGAGCCCGATGGGGCTGCACGCGGGCGTGTCGCGCCGCTCGAGGAGGATCATCTCGTCCGCGGCTGCGCCCTCGGGCGTGGTGGGGCGTTCGTAGAACCCGATCCAGCTATAGGGGCGGTCGGGCTCGTGGGGGATCGTCCGCGAGCCGAAGGCGGACCAGACGGCGTCCACGACCGCGCGCATCCGCTCGCCCCGGTCGGCCGAGGGCGGGAGGGCGCGCACGGATTCCAGCAGCGGCCCGTAATCGCGAGCCGGTGTCACACGGTCCGGTGCCATAGGACGGGCCCCTGGGGGATCAGAGCGTGGCGCTGGTGTAGGGCAGGAGGCCCATGAACCGGGCCCGCTTGATCGCCTGGGCGATCAGGCGCTGCTCTCGGGCGGTGGTGCCCAAACGCTTGCGCCCGTAGATCTTGCCGTTGGGGGTCATGGAGCGGCGGAGTTCTTCGATGTTCTTCCAATCGACGAACTCGATGTTGTTCTCGCCGACCTGGACCAGCTTGGCCTTGGGCTGAGGCCCGAAACGCGTGAAACGGCTCATACGGGAAAGTCTCCGTCTTGGACTGACGCGGCCCGGCGACGTGCCGGGCGACGGTTCCGGCCGTCAGCGACCGGGCCCCAACCATAGGCCGCTCCCCCTGGGGGCGGCAACGCCCCCCGCCCGACCCCGTACAGGAACAGGCGGGAGCGGGCGGGCGGCGTGGGGGTAGGATACGAACGGCACGCACTGGCGGAGTTATAAGCCATGGCAACCACCACACCCGAGCACGACGAACGGATCGCGACGATGACTTTTGCGTCGGTGTACCCGCATTACGTGGCGAAGGTCGAGAAGAAGGGGCGGACCAGGGAAGAGTTGCACCAAGTGATCCACTGGCTGACCGGCTTCGATGACAAGCTGATTCAGAAGCAGATCGATAAGAAGGCGACCTTCGCAGAGTTCTTTCGAGACGCCAAGCTCAATCCGAAAGCGAGTCTGATCACCGGCGTGATCTGCGGCTACAGGGTTGAGGACATCGAGACCCCGCTGACGCGACAGGTCCGCTACCTCGACAAGCTCGTGGACGAGTTGGCGAAGGGAAAGAAGATGGAGAAGATCCTCCGCGAGGGGTAGTGTGGCGACGCCTCGTCGACGCTGTTCTCGATCAGCTCAAGAGCGAGCAAAGTCCGTCCCCAACGGAGCGGACTTCTTCGTGAATCGCGGGGGAGGGGGCTCACCGCTTGAGGCGGAAGAAATCGAGCGCCACGCGTCCGCCGCCCATCGCCAGGATCGCGATCGCCATCGCGAGCATGACCGAGTTGCGGGCGACGGTGCACGCGCCGACCTTGGCGCCGCATATGAAGTCGATCTTCCCGAAGCACCCGCACTCGACGGCAAGCCCGCGGGCGATCACGCTGAGGATTGCGCCGATGAACCCGGCCAGCAGGAGCGTCGTGAGCAGCGCGCTCGCCCGCGTCCAGAGCCCGAGGATCAGCAACACGCCCAGGATCACCTCGGCCCACGGGAACGCGAAGGTCGACACGATCGTCAGGTGATCCCCGACGCCCGGCGGGAAGATGCGGAACGCCGCCACGCTGAAGGCGAACTGCTGCGGGTCCAGCAGCTTGATCACCCCCGCGAAGACGAACAGCCCGCCGAGGATCAGGCGGAGCGGCAGGGCCACCGCGTCGCGAACGAGGCTCGAGAGTGTGACTCCGCCGCTCAGCGGGGCGTCGGTCGCGGTTGTGTTCGGCGTGGTGCTCATCGGGCCCCCCCGGTGATCGGGTCCGGCCCGGTGTCGGTCGGGTGCCCGGCCTGGATCCAGGCGGGGATCCCGTCGGTGTAGATGTGCAGGCGTGTGAAGCCGTAGTTCTCGAGCAGGAGCGCCGTGTTCTTCGAGGCGTCGCAGTCGCCGCCGCCGCAGTAGAGCACGATCGGGAAGTCCGGGTCGAGGAAGTTCACCGCCTCCGGCGTGCGCCCGCGGGAGAACAGGTCGGCCGGGAGCCAGAACGCCCCGGGGATGTGCCCGGCCTCGTACTCCCGGTGCAGGCGCGTGTCGATGAACATCGCCAGTTCGTCGCGCCAGAGCGCGTGCGCCTCGTCGGTGTTGATCTCGAAGTCGAGTGCGTCGACGTCGAGATCGACGCTGGCGTCGGTCGATTCGATCGGCGCGGCTTGCGCATCGCTCTCGTGCGTTCCGGGCTCGGCGTCGCCGGGGGTGGCGGGCGTCGCCGCCGCGGCATCGCGAGGCGGCGCGACGGGGCGGGGCGTGGGGGGGCGTTCGCTGGCGCGGGCGCCGAGCTCGCTGGTCAGGCGGATGGGGCGGTTCCCCGCCTGGACGATCCACGAGTGCGCCAGCGCGATCGTCAGCCCGACGCCGACGATCGCGAGCGATTGCCCGACCACGGCTCTCGCCCCGCAACGCCTGCTCATGGGGAAGCTCCTCCGAAGCACCGCCCGGGCATTGCGAGGCCCGGGCGGCGTGTCTGGGTCTGCGATGATGCCGATCCGACGATCAGCGACGGGCGGCGTTGACGACGTTGCCGAGGAACGGGATGCGGATCTCTTCCTCGCCGCGGATGTTGGTGGTGAGGATGAGCTCCCCTCGGACGAACCGCTCGTTCTCCGGCCCGACGCCGTTGAGCAGGATGCGGTACCCGCCCTCGGGCGCGGGCTGGATGACCACGCCGGGGAGGTCCTCTTCCTTCACGCCCGCCATCGTGACCTTGTAATCGAGGATGCGGAACTCCCCGCGGGCGCGGTGCGTGACGCGGACCTGGCTGGTGAACGCGCGCCCGGCCTGCACGCCGCGGAGCGTGATCCGGTCCGGCGTCGTCACCAGCTCGCCCAGCACGGTGGAGGTGATCGCGACGTCGATGGTCGGCGGACGGGCGACTTCCACGCCTTGAGCCCGGGCGCCGTTGATGCTCTCCGAGCTCTCACCGGCTTCGGCGGCGATCTCGTCTTCGTTGGTGCGGAGGCGGATCCGGTCGTGGTTGGTGCCGACCGGCGCGTCGGCGCTGATCGAGACTTCGAGCGTGTACCGGACCATCGCCTCGCCGTCGATCTCGATGGGTTCGCGGCTCAGGATCTTCGCCGAGAAGTGGTTCCCTTCCAGGAAATCCACGTCCTTGATTTCAAACCGCTCGCCGCGGCCGGTCACCTGGAGGGTCTGCGTCGTGGGCGTGCCTTTGGCGATGCGCTGGAAGTTGAGCAGCGCTGGCTCCAGGATGACGCGTTTCTGCACGAACGCGCTCACGCTGATGACCTGCGTCGGGCGGACCGGGTCGTTGGTGCGCACCGTCACGCGGGTGCGCTGCTGCCCGTTCCGGTTGCGGGGGTTGAAGGTGATCTCGATCTCGCCGGACTCGCCGGGCTGGTAGACGCGCTTATCCGGCTTGCCGGCCGTGCATCCGCATGAGGCGCTGACGTCGACGATCTCCAGCGGCGCGTTGCCGGTGTTGGTGAAGCGGACCTTGTTGGTCACCGGTTGATCGGTGTCGAAGATGCGCCCGACTTCGACCTCGCTCGTGAGGAACTGGATGCTCGGGGTCATCCGCATGCCCGGGCGGGGGGCAGGCTGCTGATCGGGCTCGAGCACCTGTGCCGAGGCCGTGCTCGAAGGGGCGTGGACCATCGGCAGCCCGGCGACCGCCGCGAGGGCCGAAGCCATGAGAACCCCACGCCAAGAACGACCCGTTGTGCCCGCTTGCTGCGCCATCTCGCTGTTCTCCTCAATGCTGTTCGGCCCGAGCCGACGGCGAGCGTTCATCATCGCCCGCGTTCTGATCTTGACGATCGATCCGATGCATCCCCACGCACGCCGGGTGCACCAATGGTGCAATCAAAACCCAAATCCCCACGCGGTTTGTCGGCCCGTGCCGACCGCGTCGCCGGATAGCAAAGTGTACCGCCCCGCGGGCGGACGCCACCCGGATCGGCCCGTCCGGCGCTGGTCGGTGCCGCGAGTGCGGCATCGGCAAGCTGGGACCTCGGACGCGCGGGCGTCGGGCCGTTTCTTCCTACTCCCGGCCAGGCCCCGCGGATGCAGTGGGCCGCGATCCCAAGCCCGAGAACCGAGTGCCCCCCGGGGGGGGCGAGATGGCACGCCCCCAGGGGCGAAACGCTCAGTTCTTGAAATCGTCGCCCGTGCCGGTCGCCTCGTGGGCCTCGGCCAGGCGGTCGAGCGCGTGGGCGTAGCAGGCGGTCCGCATGTCGATCTCGTGCTCGGTGCTCCGGGCCTTCACGGCCGCGAACTCGCGGACCATGATCTCGTTCAGACGCTCGTGTACGCGTTCGAGCGGCCAGTACTCCCCGCGGAGGTTCTGCGTCCACTCGAAGTAGCTCACGGTGACCCCGCCCGCGTTGGCGAGGATGTCCGGTACGACCATCTGCCCGTTCTTGAACAGGATCTTGTCGGCGTCGCCCGTCAGCGGCCCGTTCGCCAGCTCGATGATCACCTTCGCTCGCACGTTCCGGGCGTTGTCCTTGGTGATGACGTCCTCCAAGGCGGCCGGCGCGAGAATGTCGCATTCCAGCTCCAGCAGGTCCTCGTTGCTGATCTCTTTGCCCTTCTTGGTGTTCAGCTTGCCCTTGGTGAGCTTGTACTCGAGCTGATCCTCGACGTCGAGCCCGTCGGGGTTGTGGACCCCGCCGCGGGAGTCGCTGACGGCGATGACCTTGTACCCCTCGCCCGCGAGCAGCTTCGCGAAGTGCTGCCCGGCGTTGCCGAAACCCTGGACCGCGACGGTGCGTTTTTTCGGGTCCCACCCTTCGCGGGAGGCGTGCTCGCGGACGATGTTGAACCCGCCGCGGGCTGTGGCGTCGTCCCGCCCGAGGCTCCCGCCGAGGGCGACGGGCTTGCCGGTGATGACCGCCGGCGTGCGCGCGCGGACGATCTGCGAGTACTCGTCCATCATCCACGCCATCACCTGCGCGTTGGTGTACACGTCGGGCGCGGGGACGTCGACCATCGGCCCGATCGCGTCGGCGATCGCGCGCACATACCCGCGGCTCAGGCGTTCCAGCTCCGCCTTGCTCAGCTCGCGCGGGTTGACCACCACCCCGCCCTTGCCCCCGCCGAAGGGGATGCCGACCGTCGCGCACTTGAAGGTCATCCAGAACGCGAGCGAGCGCACCTCGCCCCCGGTCACGTCCGGGTGGTAGCGGATGCCGCCCTTGGCCGGGCCCCGCGTGTCGTCGTGTCGGCACCGGAGCCCGCGGAAAAACCGCAGGCTCCCGTCGTCCATGCGCACGGGGATCGCCACTTCCAGCATCTGCTTCGGCAGGCGCAGGCGCTCGACGGTCTCCTTGTGCGCCTTGGAATGCTTGGCGGCCTCATCCAGCCGCTTCGTCGCCTCGCCGTAGATCGAGAGCCCGTCGTCGTTCCCTGGCATGCGCAACCTCCCGCTCGGCCTTGCTCGCCGAGCCGAGAGGAGCGTACCGCGGGCGTCTCGGGCGGCACAAGAGGCGACGCCGCACCGAGCGGGTGTTTCCAACCAGCCCACCCGGTCGCGGTGCATCAGCCGGGTCGAGCGGGGCTGGCAAGGGGTGGGGGCGGAACTCAGAAGTCCCGTCGAGCGAAGCGCCAGGTCGCGAACGCCGTGACGACGAACACGAACAGGAAGCTCGTCCCGAGCACCCAGAAGGTCGAGCGGTCGCGGATCGCCTGCTGCGTGCGCCGCTGGGCCTCGGCCTCGGCGCTGGTGTCGCGTTCGCTCATCCGCTCCTGCATCGCTTTCGCCTGGTTGTCCATCGCCTGATCGAGTTCGGCCTGGCTGATGAGCACGCGGTTGAGCATCTCGGCGGTCTCGCTGGTCTTGGGCAGGGCGGTCTTGACCAGCAGCACGCCGCGGTGCCAGGGCTCCAGACGCCGGGCGAGGCGGGCGTGCTTGTCGCGCTCTTCCACGGTGGACGCGATGCGGAAGTTGTACGCCTCGACCTCCTGGCGGCTCGGGGTCGGGATGTCGGCGGCCTCGCGCTCCTCCTCCGGGAGCTGGGCCCGACGCTCGCGGACCATCTCCCTCGCCGTGTTCTCGTACATCCGCTCGATCTGCGCCGTCCGGCGTTCGGCCTCGACCTGCGACTGGGTCTTGATCGCCAGCAGCGCCCCGTCGCCCGAGTTCAGCAGGAACAGGAAGAACCAGAACAGGATCGTGAGCAGCAACGCCGCGATCGTCGATCGTGTCAGCAGCCCCACCAGGGCGCACACGCAGTAGAGGTAGCTGAAGAACGCGACGACGATCGGGATCGCCCAGAACAGCCCCGGCTCCCACACCCCGGCGCGGAGCCCGATCACCAGGAACGAGGCCCCGGTGAACACCGAGACCTGCAGCGCCATGAACAGCAGCCCGGTCAGGAGCTTGGTCAGGAAGATCCTCGCCCGGCTGATCGGCTTGCTGAGCGTGAGCTCGACCGAGCCGCTGGCGACAAAGTCCGGGACGAGCGGCGCGGTGGAGATCAGCCCGAGGATGGTCGCGATCCACGTGAGCCAGATCCCGACGCCGAGCGTCGAGAACAGCGACTTGTAGAAGACCTCGCGCGAGATGAAGTCGGTGGTGGCGCCGGGGAGCTCCATGGTGTAGGTGAAGATCGTGACGCCGCGCTCGTTGATGCCGAGGATCGCGAAGACGCCGACGACGAGCCCGCTCAGGATCATCGTGATCCAGAAGAGCTTCTTCGCGTTCAGCTCGCGGTAGGCGTCGAGAAAGATCGCTTTGGTCTGGGTGAGGATCACCTTGCGCCCCCCTTCGCCGCGTCCTTGCCCGCGCCGGGCTTGAGGATCTCGCCCGTCGTCGGGTCCGTCACGGCTCGCATGAACAGGTCCTCCAGGCTGGGGCGCACGGCCCGCACGCCCGAGACCACCGCCCCGCGCTGCAGCAGCTCCCGCAGCACGCCCTGCACGTCGTCGGCCCGGTTGGTCGCGATCCGAAGCGTGCGCCCGTCCAGCGCGATCGGCTCCGGCGCGGGCAGGCCCTTGTGTTTTGCCTCGGCGACGCGGTCCTCGACCTCGGTCGGGAGCAGGGCGCGGAGGCGCTCGATCGCGTCCGGCGGGAGCGTGTCGGTGAGCTCGATCTCGTACCGACGGTCGTGGGCCGTCAGCTCGTCGATCGTCCCCTGCGACGCCACCACGCCCTGGACGAGGATCGCGACGCGGTCGCAGACCATCTCGAGCTCGCTGAGCAGGTGGCTGTTGACGAAGACGGTCTTCCCGCGATTCTTGATCTCGGTGAGGACGTTGCGGATGTCGCGTCGCCCGACGGGGTCGACGCCGTCGGTGGGCTCGTCGAGGAGGACGAGGTCCGGGTCGTTCATGAGGGCCTGGGCGATGCCGAGGCGTTGGCGCATGCCTTTGGAGTAGCCGCCGATTTTCTTCTCGCGCCAGTCGGTCATACCGACGAGTTCGAGGAGCTCATCGGCCCGTCGGCGTCGGTCGGCGCCCCGGACGCCGGCGAGGGCGCCGTAGTAGTCGAGCGCCTGCCCGCCGGTGAGGTAGTCGGGGAACTTGTGGTGCTCGGGGAGGTAGCCGACGCGGGCGAGGGTGCCCTTGTCCCCCACACGCCGCCCGAGCACGGTGCCCTCGACGCGGGTCGGGCGGATGACGGTCATCAGGATCTTGACCAGCGTCGACTTCCCGGCCCCGTTGGGCCCGAGCAGCCCGAAGACCTCGCCCCGGTGGACCCGCATCTCGACGCCGCGGAGGGCCTGAACCCGGCCTTTGTACGTCTTGGCGGCGTTGCGGATGTCGATCGCGCTGTCGCTGTCCGGCTTGCTTGTGGCGACCACGGCTTACGCCCCCCATCAAAACCTGTTCGGCACCGTCCCTGTTGGGTGCAGGCTAGACGATCTTTCACCCCGGCGAGGCGGAGCCCGACCTCAGCCCGGCTTGCGGGCGACCACGTGGAAGACGTGCCAGTGCTTGTCTTGGCCCTCGGCGTCGGCCGCGTCGTGCTCGTCCTCGTCGAAACGCTCGAGCTCGAAGCCCTTCAACAAACGCTCGGCCTCTTCCCGCGTCTGGTGCGAGCGGTCGGGCAGGCTCGCCCAGGTGTCCCGATCGCCGAAGAGCTGGCCCGCGAACCGACCGCCGGGCTCGATCGCGCCTTCGATCGTCCGCCACAGCCCCTCGAAGGCGTCCGGGCGGCAGAACGGGAGCGTGAAGCTCGCGTTCACCAGACGAGCGGGAGGAAGCTCGAGCGTTTCCAGCTCGGCGAGCTGCATCCGGAGCCGCGGCGTCGGGGCGAGATCCTGACGCAGGACTAGGCGACGGATCGCGTCCGGGTGCCCGTCGATCGCCAGCACCGACCACCCCCGGCGGAGCAGCTCCATCGTGTCCCGGCCCTCGCCGCACCCGATGTCGATCGCCAGAGCGGTCTGAGCATCGAACGAGAGATCCGTGTCGAACAGGTCCAGCGCCCGCACGAGCGTCTCTCGCGGGGGCTTGCCGGCGACGGCGTCGAAATAGGCGGGCCAGTCCCGCGTCCACGCCGCTCGGAAGGCCGGGGCGGACGAGGACGACGGCTGGACGGTCGGCTCGGTGCGGGGCGGCTGGGTCATAGGCTTGCACGATATGTACAAAGACCTGCGCACGATGCTGGCGGCGTTCGAATCGGCGGGGGAACTGGTTCGCGTGCGGGAGCCGGTCTCCCCGGTGCTCGAGATCGCCGAGATCGCCGACCGCGTGAGCAAGTCCCCCGCGCCACGCCCGCCGAGCCCCTCGGCCCGGCGCAACGACCCGCGCTTCCACGCCCTCGGCGGGCCCGCGCTCCTCTTCGAACAGGTGCAGGGCAGCCAGACGCCCCTGCTCATCAACGCCTTCGGCAGCTACCGGCGGATGGAGATGGCCCTGGGGTGCGCCGAGGGTCAGACGCGCGCAGGCGGGTTCGACACGATCGCGGGGATCATCGGGGAACTGGTCAAGCCGCAGCCCCCGCGATCGCTGGGCGAGACGCTGGCGAAGGCGAAGCAGTTTGCGCCGCTCTTGAAGATCGGGCCGAAGCGGCTCCGCGGGCCCGGCGCATGTCAGCAGGTCGTCGAGACTGGGGGCGCGATTGATCTGACGCGGCTGCCGATCCTGCGGTGCTGGCCCTTGGATGGCGATTACGCCTCGGTCGGCTACCCGGCCGGGATCAACGGCGCCGTGCCGGATCTCGGGCACCCCTCGATCGATCCGGAGACTTGGGATCGTGAGTTCCGCGGGCGGTACATCACGCTCGCGGGGATTCACACGATCCACGCGGAGGATCGAGATTCGGCGAGGCCGGCGAGTCACAACATCGGGATGTACCGGGTGCAGTTGCTCGGGAAGGACCGCGTCGCGATGCACTGGCACGTGCACCACGACGGGGCGGCCCACTGGCGGAGCTGGAAAAAACTCGGGCAACCGATGCCGGTGGCGATCGTGCTGGGCGGGCCGAGCGTCTTGCCGTACGGCGCGACGGCGCCGCTCCCGCCGGGGATCAGCGAGCTGCTGATGGCGGGGTTCCTGAACGGCAGAGGGATCCGTCTTGTGCGCGCAAAAACAGTGCCGCTGTGGGTGCCGGCGGACGCGGAGATGGTGATCGAGGGCTGGGTGAGCTGCGAAGCCGGGGGGATCGGGTGGGACCCGCGCGAGACGGACGAGCCGCTGGGCCCGGGCGCGGTGTTCGAGGGCCCGTTCGGGGATCACACCGGGTTTTACTCGATGCCGGACCGGTACCCCGTGGTGCGCGTGAGCGCCGTGACGCGGCGCACGGACGCGGTGTACCCGACCACGGTTGTGGGCCTCCCGCCGCAGGAGGACTACTACCTCGGCAAGGCGACCGAGCGCCTGTTCCTGCCGCTCTTGAAGGTGCTGGTGCCGGATATCGAGGACTACGACCTGCCGATGTTCGGCGCGTTCCACAACTGCGCGTTCATCCGGATCAAGAAGCACTACCCGATGCAGGCGCGGCGCGTGATGCACGCGATCTGGGGCGCGGGGCAGATGGCGTGGACGAAGACGATCTTTGTGGTCGACGAGTCGGTCGATGTTCACGAGACGACGGCGGTGCTCCGGGCGGCGGCCGCGAATTGCCACCCTGTGCGAGACGTCGAGCGCGTGCTGGGCCCGCTGGACATCCTCGATCACGCGGCCCCGCGCCTCGGGAGCGGGACCAAGATCGGCTTCGACTGCACGCCGCGATGGACCGGCGAGGACGTGGACGGGCAGGCGATCGCCCCGGCGCGGGAGCCGCTGGGTGGTGAGGCTCGGGCGCGGTACCTCGCGGGCGTGCGCGCGATCGAGGGCGTGCGCGACGCGGCGATGCCGACCGAGCTCGGCGGGTGGCTGCTGGTATCGATCGACAAGACCCGCCCCGGGCAGGGGCGCGAGGTGCTGGGGGCGGTCTGGGGCGTGGCGTGCGAGGGCGAGCCGCCGGCGTTCGTCGTGGTGGTCGATCGCGATGTGGACGTCGCGGACTTTGACCGCGTGCTGTTCCACTGGTGCGCCAACAGCGACGCGGGGCGGGACGCGGTGGTCGACCGGGAGCGCGGGCGGCTTGGTTTTGACGCGACGGGCAAGGGCCCGGGCGACGCGCACGCGGGGCAGGCGGTGCGGGCTTGGCCGCCGATCATCCGGATGGACGACGCGACACGCGAGCTGGTCGATCGGAAGTGGTCGAGCTATGGGATCGGGTGAGGGGAATCGGGCGAGCGGGATCGGCTGAGCCGGATCAACCGCCCATCGCGGGTTCCTCGGCGTGCGCACGGGTGCTGACTTCCCCGGGGTTCTCACTCAGCCAGCGGTCGAGGCGGAGCACGATCGATTCGTGGTACTGGCGTGCGTTCCGCTCCTGGTTGCTGTCGCGGAGGTCGTTGCAAAGGATGCTGAACGCGACCGTGCGCCCGGTCTCGGGGTGGACGATGTACCCGCTGAGGCAGCGCACCCCGCTGAGCGTCCCGCTCTTGGCGAGCACGACGTTGCGGAGCTCCGTGTCGCGGAAGCGGCTGCGCAGTGTGCCCTCGCTCGGCATCGGGAGCGAGGCGATGAAGTGCGGCGCGAGGCGGGCGTCCTGGCGGACGACCCGAAGCCACGCGGTCATCGTCGCGGGCGAGATCGCGTTGTCGCGGCTCATGCCCGAGCCGTCCGCGATGCTCACGCTCGAGGCGTGGTCCGGCCCGAGGCGGTCGCCCAGCACCATGCGGACGGCCGCCGCCCCGGATTCCCAGCTCCCGCTGTCGCCGGTCAGCGCGTGCCCGGCGAGCTTGATCAACGCCTCGGCGTAGAGGTTGTAGCTGTCGGCGTTGCAGCGCCGGAGCACGTCGTGCAGCAGCGTCGTCACGACCACCAGCACGCGGTCCGGCTGGATCGGCTCGTCCCGCTCGGCGAGGCGCACGCCCGCTTCGTGGCTCAGCGGGCGATCGGGCCCGATGACGATGCCGCGGGCGCGGAGACGCTCGGCGAGCAGCGAGCCGAAGAACATCGCCGGGTTGTGCACCGAGACCCGCACCGGCACCTGGGCCGGCGTGCGCACGTCGCCGAAGAGGGTGAAATCGTTCGAGGCCGGGCGGCGCGCGATCCAGGGCGTGTTCTGCCCGGTCCCGACGGTCCGGGCGCGGTTGCGGATCTCCAGCCAGTCGGCCCGGGGTTCAAGGTTGAACGTCGGCGGCGTGCCGGGCCCGTCCGGCGCCGGGCGGGGGTAGACCGAGAGCACGTTGGTGTGGAAGTTCAGCCCGCTCACCTCGGCGCAGTACCAGCGGTTGAGCTGCTCCTCGGGCCAGGACGGGTGGGCCAGGTCGCGGTCGAAGACGCGGTCGTCGATCACGAGCTCGGCGAAGCGTCGGACGCCGCTGCGTTCCACAGCCGACGCGATGCGTTCGAGGAGGTCCTCGACGCTCATCTGCGGTTCTGCGGTGCCGAGCAGGGCGGGATCTCCGAAGGCGGGATCGCCCGAGCCACGGACGACGAGGCGGTCGCGCCAGAGGAGGACCTCGGTGCGGAAGACGTGGTCGGGCCCGAGGAGGGCGAGGGCGACGCCGGAGCTGAGCAGCTTCTGGTTGCTCGCGGGGATCATGGGCCGATTGGCGTCGAGGTTGATCAGGGTTCGTCCGGTCTGGACGTCGACCGCCGAGACGCCGATGGACGAGCCGAGCAGGCGGTGCTCGCCGATGAGATCGCGGGCGCGTTTTTCAAGCGCGCCGCTGTCGGCGACGGCCGGGGCGGCGATCAGCGCGATCGCGGCCGCCAGCACCCACCACAGGGCGGGCCGGCGAACGGGTCCGGAGCGGTCGGGCGCGGTCGGCATCGGGGGGCACCTCGGGGTCGTCGTCCCGCGCGGGGTCGGGCGGGGCGGGCTCTGGGTGTGAAGCTCTCGGTATGATCGGCAAGCCGCGCCGGCGGGACCGGCAACGCGGCTGTGCAACGGATCGGCACGCCGGGCCCGCCCTCTCCAAACCCTGGGACGAATCGAGGGATGCGGGCGGGCGTCAGGAAGCCGCAGGCTTGGCGTCGGCTTCCAGGCGGAAGCGGATCAGCGCGAGCAGTTCCTCGGCCCCGGTCTTGGTCTGGAGGTGCCAGGTCGGCCAGAAAACCCCGTCCACCGGGCTCGAGGCGATGATCCCCTCCCGGACGGTCTTGGCGACCTGGCGGGGCTTGAGAGCTGCGATCACGGACGTGGGCAGGGGGACGCAGAGCTTCGGCTGCGTGGGCTCGGGGATGAGGTACGCGAAGGGGGCGGGCCTGACGCCGCTCGGGTGGTCTTCGGCTGGGGTGATGCGGTAGCTCAGGCACCACCGCCACGGGATGCCCTCCCACCCGAGGTGCTCCTCGCACCGGTCGATCGCGAGCAGCCCGGCCCGTGCCATGTGGAACGGCTCGGCCTCGCTGGCGGGCAGGGCCGACAGCAGCTCATCGGTCGTCGGCTGGCGGAAACGGTCGCTCCAGATCGGGCGTTCGGCCTCGGGCGTGGGCATCGGGCGTGGCTCCATCCGGGATCGGCACGCACGAAAGCCGGACGCGCCAAGCGATTCCTAGCGGTCTGCCCCCCCCGAGTCCACCCGCGGGCGACCGAGCGGGTAGCATCTCAGCACCCATGACCGACACCCCCAGCCACGCCGCCGAAGACGTCTCCCAAGCCGCCCCGGTTCTGCTTGTTGACGACAACGAGCAGAACCTCGAACTGCTGGAGGCCTACCTCGAAGAGCTCGGGGTGCCGATCGTGACCGCGACCGACGGGCAGCAGGCGCTGGACCTGGCGGCGAAGCACAAGCCGTCGGTGGTGCTGCTCGACGTGATGATGCCGCGGATGAGCGGGTTCCAGGCGTGCGAGCGTCTGAAGAAAGACCCGGCGACGAAGGACGTGCCGGTGATTCTGGTGACCGCGCTGAATGAAGTCGCGGACCAGGAGCGTGGCGTGGAGGCGGGGGCCGACGATTTCCTGACCAAACCGGTCAACCGACTGGAGTTGGTCGCGCGGGTGCGTTCGCTGATGAAGGTGAGCCGCCTGCAGCACGACTTGGACGCGGCCAACGCGGACCTGCGCAAGCTCCGCGACGCGTGACCGGGGTCGCGGCCTGCCAGTAGGAAAAGAAGCACCCCGCGTCGGACCGGCGCGGGGCGGTGGTGTGGCGGGGTGTGTTCCGAACCGCGGCCTTTACGGGCAGCCGCCTTGTGTGCTGAGCCACGCATCGAGGTAGAAGTTCAGGTCGACGACGTTGACGATCCCGTCGGGGATGCCATCAAGCGACGGGCCGCTCAGGTCGGCGGCGGGGTCGTTGTCGAGCCAGAGTCCCAGATAGAAGTTCAGGTCGACGACGTTGACGGCACCATCGGGGACGCCATCGAGTGAAGGTCCGGTCAGGTCGGCCAAGGCCCGCGTGCTGAAGCTTACGGGCTGGTTGGCGGCCTCGGTCTGCCCGGTACTGTTCACCGCGGAGACCCCGACGTAATAGATCGTGCAGAAGGCGAGCACGCCCGGGGCAAGTGCGAAGCTGGTGTCCGAGAGATCCGGCGCGGTCAGAACCACGTCAGTGAAGGAGGCGTCGGTCGCGATGATCAGTTCGTAACTTTCGGCGCCGTCGGCCGCCTCCCACGCGATGGTGAGCGTCGCGGGGTTCACTGCTGACGCGTTGTCGGACGGGGCTGTGATCCCGAAGGCCGCGGGGGGCTCGCCGGCGCTGACCAGCGGCAGGACGTAATCCACCACGACCGGGCGGTGGTCCGAAGCGATCGCGGTGAGCAACTCGGGGCGGTTGTTGAGGAACCCGAGAATCTCCGGCGGGTAGAGCCCGTTCGGGATCGTGTCGCTGCGGAAGATGAACTGGTTGCGGACGTCGGCGACCGAGTCCCACCACATGAGGTAGTCGAGCTTGGTGCTGCTGCCGAAGGTGGCGCGGTTGTTGGTGAAGACGCATCGGGCGTCGTCGTGCGCGCTGTCGGAGCCGTCGCGGTCGGTGCCGTCGTTGCCGAGCCCGGGCCCCTCGGTCATCCACGCGACGGGCCCGCGCCGCCCGTTGGTGAGCTCGTCCTCGTTGATGTCACCGCCCCAGATCACAACGGTGTTCTCGTCGAGGATGTTCGTGACGGGCGGGTTCGGGAACATGCGGTTGTTGGGGTCGGGGATGCCCGTGCCGGCGCCGGCGTACATGTAGTAGATGTAGTACGCGATGTTCTGAGCCGCGACGAGGCGTTGATTGCGATCGCTCGCGCTCCCGCAGCATTTGAGGTGGCTGTTCCCGATGACCATATCGCCGGCGTAGACGTCGTCGGGCAGGTCGATCTCCGCGTGGACAAAGCCGCGGATACCGCCGTCGCCCATCGGGTACGGCCCGTCGGCGAAGCGGATCGTCGGCATCGTGACATAAGTCGCCTTCCCATCGCCGTTGATGTCGGCGAAGGGGAACCGGCTGAGGATGGCGTTGCGGTTAAAACCGTCGCCCGCGCTCCCGCCGATGAAGATGTACGGGTAATCGAGATCCGGGTCGTAGGCCTGGATGTACCGCGTCACGGTCTCGCCCGGGCGGAAGGGGTCGGGCCCGCCGCTGATCAGGAGCTGGAAGGTTGTGGTGAGGTCGGCGACGGAGTCCATGCCGGTGCCGGTGCCGTTGCCGGAGTTGTCGGCCGTTTCCTGGAAGATGATCACGTCCGGCTTCAACGCGGCGATGGTTCGGGCGATCGCGCCCCAGTTGTTGGAATCCGAGAACTTGAAGTTGGACGAGCAGATCCCGTCGGCGACGTTCCACGTCATCACGCGGACGTCGGTCGGCTCGGTCTTGCCCCAGTCGCCGTTCGCGGGGTCGAACGCTTCGGCCGCGGTCACGGCGCAGCCGGCGACGAGCAAGAGAGCGAGTGATCGGTGCAAACGCATACATCCTCCGTGCCATCGGGCCCGATGCCGGGCGGCTGATACTCTACCACCGGAGAGGACACCCGCAGGGACCACGCACCCGATCCGGCGAACCGCTTGTTGAACACGTGCCGCCGGGTTTCCCCGGCGGCACGTCAGTCTCAGGATCGACGGGTCAGGCGATCAGTCGCAGCCGCGGAGCCAGGCGGCGACAAAGAAGTTCAGGTCGGAGACGTTGACGACGCCATCGGGCAGCCCGTCGAGCGAGGCGCCGGTGATGTCGGCGGCCGGATCGTTATTGAGCCAGATGTTGAGGTAGTAATTGAGGTCGGAGACGTTGACGATCTCGTCGGGGATGCCGTCGAGAGCCGGGCCGGTGACGTCGGCGGTGCAGGGGATGTAGCCGAAGTAGAGCAGGGCGTTGTAGCCCTCGTCCAGGCTGGAGGGGTCGCCGCCGGCGCTGGTCGGGTCGCTGAAGGTGCCGTTGTTGTCGGCGTCGTAGACGATCTTGGCGTTGACGACGAGCCCGCCGAAGGCTCGGTTGTCCTTGGCGCGGCGGAAGCCGACGCTGGGGCTGCCGCTGTTCTGGGTGTTGAGGCTGCTGTAGGGCAGGGCGTTGAAGTTCTGGGGGATGACGTGCCCGCTGAAGAAGGCGCCGGGGTTGAGCCCGCCGCCCTGGTTGGCGGTGCCCATGAACTGGATCTGCCAGCGGGTCTGGCTGTTGCGGCCGACGAAGGTGTCGCCGAGCTCGGCGATCAGCTCGAGGCGGTAGCCGCTGGTGCTCCCGCAGGTGACGCGGTGGGCCTTGAGCAGGGCCGAGTCCGGGTCGACGAAGACGGTCTCGTTCTGCGAGTCCCACTTGTTGAGTTCGACGGCGGCGACAAAGTAGAGGTTGCCGGCGGCGTCGAAGGCGGCGGGGCTGAGGCTCGGGCCGGCCGGGCTGCCGCCGGTGACCTGGCGGAGCTCGATGACGGTGCCGATCGGGGCGTCGTAGGTGGGGCTGTTGGGGTCGAGGTCGAGGATGCCGTCGAACTCACCCGGCGCGCCGCTGAAGGCGGCGCCGTCGTTGCCGAAGTCGCCGTGGATCGGCTGCCAGGTGCTCTGATCGCCGGCGAGGCCGAACGGATCGACCTGAGCCGCGACTTCCCATGTGTAGTTGCTGGGGTTGTTGGGGTCGAAGCGGCAGACGACGATCGCCTGGGTGAAGTCCAGGTCGAGGTCAAAGAGGTAGAGGACGGCGGCGAGGAGGCCCTCGCCGGTCTCGGGGTCACGCCCGATCGCGACGTGCCCGTTGCCGCCGCGGAAGCCGATCGCACCGCGGTACCCGGCGAAGGCCGGGTCGCCGATGGGGTTGACCATGGGATCGAACGCGGTCGGGTAGGTGCTGAGCTGGGGGTAGCAGGGGTGCTGGAGGAAGGGCTGAGTCTGGGGCGCGCCCTGGCCCGGGAGGAAGAAGGTCGCGGTGCCGGTGACGGCGCCGGTGTCGTCGATGCTCCAGATGCTCAGCGAGTTGGTCCCGCCGGTGCCGGTGCGGCTGATGATGCCCTTGGTCATCACGGCCGTGCCCATGGGGTCCAGACCCGGGAAGGTCAGGGTGCTGGAGCCGATCTGACCGCGGGAGTCGGCGGCGCCCGGTCGCCAGGCGGTGCCGATGTTGGAGACGTTGCCGACGTCGCCGTAGAGGCCTTCGCCGTCGAAGTTGGTCACCCAGAAGAGCCCGTTGGGGGCGCTGGCGAGCGACTGGGGGAGGTGGCTGGGGGTGATCACGGAGACCGCGCTGTTGACGACGATGTGGTCGCTGGCGTCTCGGAAGCCGGCGTCCGGGCTGGCGAGGTTGAAGGCGTTGGTCCGGTCCGCGGTGCGGATGCGGAAGATGTTGTTGCCGGCGAGCACGGGAACGGCGCCAGCGGTGTTGCCGAAGTTATCCGCGCGGACGTAGGCGTTGCCGTGGGCGTCGATGGTGCCGAAGCCGAGCGAGCCGGTGTTGTTGGTGACGTTGTTGGTGGTGCTGATCGCCAGGGCGCGCCGGACGAAGAGCTGGCGGGGGTTGGTCGGGTCGCGGTTGACGATGCCGGTGATCAGGCCGTTGTACTGCCCGCTCGCGACGGTGGCGAACTCGCTGATGCCGACGGCGAACTGGTTGGTCGGGACGCCGTCGATGCTGACAAAGCGGCTCGGGGCGGTGTTCTGCTGCGCGTTGACGCCGACGCCCGGGGTGTACCAGACCGGGAAGCTGACGCTCGGCCCGGGGACGTTGGTCAGCAGGTCGCGGCTGATGTTGGACGAGCTGTTGAGGTTGTTGAAGAACTGCCCGGGCTGCGCCGCGGTGGTGCGAAGGATCGGGGCGACGCCGAAGCGTGTGTTCGGCCAGGAGCCGAGGCGACGGGTCAGGTCCAGCGTGTACGCCGTGGTCTGCTGCGAGGCATCGAACGGGTTGAGCGCGTCGCCGGGGAGCCCGGGGTTGGCGCTGACGCTGTCCTGGGCGACCGCGCTGAACGCGAGGCCCGCGGTCGCGAGAACGACCGCCGCACGAGTCATGATCTGCATCTGCTTCTCCTTGTTCCGTTGGTGCCGGCGGGGTATGCCGACGGGTTCCTGCCTGCGGGAAACGGATCTCTCGGTCATCTTCACCCGGTTCAGACGCCCCCCACAACCGCGGGGGAAGCCCGCCTGCACCGAGACTTGCATCGCACGCTCGGACCAGAGGCCTGAGGACTTGGAGCTCGCGGTCGCCCAAGGCTTTCCCGCGGGAATCGGAGGCGTGTTGTTGCGACCGGCCGCTTGAAGAACACCCACCACGACCGGACGCTACATGCTAGACGATCGCCCCCCCTCCACGCGCTCCGCACAGGTGTTGTCCGTGTGAAGTTTCTGTTGCCTTCTCCGGGAAAATACGCGGGATGGCGATTCTGCGAGCTGTGGGAAGTCTGGGAAATCTGATCGCCGGAACCCGCCGGCCGGACGCTCGCCGCCCGGCCCCGATCGCTCGGCTCACCAGATCGCGAACCCGCCCTTCTGGCAGAAGGCGATGAAGCGTCGGAAACCTTCCTTGTTGGGCCCGCCGAAGACCTCGAAGGGGCTGATCGGCGCCCCCGGGGGGAGGTGTCGCCACGTCGGGTACGCCGGGACGTCCAGCGGCGGGGCCCCTTTCTCGGCGAGGGCGTCGTGGTTGGGCAGGTCGTCCAGACACCGGGCGAGGGCGTCGCCCAGGTTCCGGGCGTCGTCCTCACGCACGCGCTGCCCGCGCCCCGTGGCGTAATCGGCCCGGGGCCAGTCCGCCGGCGATGCCCCCGGCTCGTGCATCCCCCAATGCACCGGCGGGAGCGTGCCCACCGGACGCCAGCCGTGGTCCCACGCCAGGTTGATCAGGATCGCCCAGCCGCGGTTGTTCCAGACAAAATCGCCGCCGGCGCCACGAAGAAGCACACCCATGCGGGCATCCTTCGCCGCCCGGACGCGCCCGGCGCGGGCTCAGGGCAGATCGTGCATTTCTACGGCCAGTTTTGCGGCCAGCGCCGCGTTCGAGCGCACCAGTGTAAGGTTCGCCGCCAGCGTGCGACCGCCCGAGACCTCGTGCAGCGCCCCCAGCACCGCGGGGGTCACACCCCGACCCGTCGCGCCGCTCTCGCGCGCCCGGCGCTCGGCCTCGGCGAGCCAGAGCGACCACATCCCCGATTCCAACTCGTCCTCTTCCGGGATCGGGTTGCAGATCAGCACGCCGCGCCCCGTGCGAGCCAGCTCCATCGAGACGTACGCCGCGAGCGTGCGCACGTCGTCGAAGCGTTCGTCCACGCTCGCTTCGGTCTCGCGCCGGTAGAACGCGGGGAATCGGTCGCACCGGAAGCCGACGACGGGCACGCCGAGCGTTTCGAGCGCCTCGCGCGTCGCTTCGACATCGAGGATGCTCTTGACCCCGCTCGCGATCACCGCGACGGGGAAGCGCGTGAACGCCGCCAGGTCCGCCGAGACGTCGAACCGCTCGGCGTACCCCCGGTGGACGCCGCCGAGCCCGCCGGTCGCGAACGTGCGCACGCCGGCGCCGGCCGCGAGTTCCATCGTCGTGCTGACTGTCGTTGCCGCGTGACGACGGGCGGCGATCGCGAGCCCGAGCGTCGCGGTGTTGGTCTTGATCGGCTCGGCGTCCAGCAGTTCGACGAGCTGGCGTTCGCTCAGCCCGACGGTGGGCACGCCCGCGAGGACGGCGCAGACCGCGGGCGTCGCGCCCTCGCCCCGCACGATCGCGTCCAGCTCGCGAGCCAGGGGGAGCCCGGCCTCGCGGGGCACGCCGTGGGCGAGGAGGGTGGATTCGAGCGCCACGGGCGCTGTGCCGAGTTCGCCGGTCTGCACCCGCAACGCTGGACCTCCTCTGTGCATCATCATCCGCCCCGCGTGTAGGCTAGCGAAGCCGTGGCACGGGCGGGACGCCCGTGCCACGGGGATGTGAGCTTTTTGCGAGGTGTGCGGATGCGAAGCTTGTGTGGTGTTGTGCTGGTGCTCGCGGGGCTGGCGTGCCCGGCTTCGGGTGAGGACGCCGACCGGGCGCGGGCGATCGTGGAGACGGTGGACGCGGAGCGTTTGCGCACGTTCCACGACGCGCTCTCGAGCCGCCCGCACCGGGCGGGCACGCCGGGCGATCGCGAGGTCATCGACTGGCTCGCACGCACGTTCGAGTCCTTCGGGCTCGAGGTCGAGGTGCACGAGATCGAGATCTACGCGCCGCACCCGGTCTCCGGCTCGGTGGAGGTGGTGTCGGTCGATCGCGACGGGCTCGAGCGCGAGCGACTCAGCCTTTCCGTGCAGGAGAAACCCGTCGAGGGCGACCCGTACAGCGATCACCCGGAGCTTGCGATCGGCTGGAACGCGTATTCCGCCAGCGGCATCGCAGTCGGCGAGGTCGTCTACGCGAACTACGGGACCAAGGAAGACTTTGAAGCCCTGGCGGCCGCGGGGATCGACGTCGCCGGGCGGATCGTGCTGGCGCGGTACGGGCGGAATTACCGCGGGTACAAGGCGTACTACGCGGAGAAGGCGGGAGCCGCGGGATTGGTGATCTACACCGACCCGGCGAACGACGGGTACGCGCGCGGGCTGATGTGGCCCGAGGGCGGCTTCGCGAACGAGACGAGCATCCAGCGCGGCTCGGTGCTGACCTTGCCGTACTTCGGCGACCCGCTGACGCCCTTCGAGCCGGCGCGCCCCCTGGACCATCCCGACACGCCCGAGCGTCTGGACCCGGCCGAGGTCGGGCTCCCGACGATCCCCGTGCAGCCGATCGGGTGGGGGGCGGCCGAGGAGATCCTCAAGCGCATGCGCGGGCGGGCGGTGCAGGAGGTCGAGGGGCTCGGGCAGGGGTGGCAGGGCGGCTTGGCGCTGACGTATCGCGTCGAGGGCGGGGAGGGGCTGCGGGTGCGCGTCGCGGTCGAGCAGGACCTGGGCTTCATCCGCACGGCGAACGTCGTCGGCACGCTCCGCGGACAGACGCACCCCGAGCAGTACGTCATCCTCGGCTCGCACCACGACGCGTGGGGCTTCGGCGCGGGGGACCCGCAGGCCGGGACGATCTGTGTGGTCGAGGCGGCCCGCGTGCTGGCGGAACTGGCCGAGCAGGGGCAGCGACCGGCACGATCGATCCAGTTCGCCGCGTGGGGCGCGGAAGAGCACGGCATCATCGGGAGCGTCGAATGGCTGGAGGAGCACCGCGAGCGTCTGCACGCGGGCGCGGTCGCGTACATCAACCTGGACATGGCGGCGATGGGCCCGGTGTTCCGCGCGGCCGCCTCGCCGACGCTCCGCCCGGTGATCGCCGAAGCGGCCCGCGCGGTGCCGCAGGCGAGGGACCAGAGCCGCACGGTCTTCGACGACTGGTTCGCGCGAGGCGCCGACGAGCGGTTCCCCGAGCACCCGCGCCTCGGCGACCTCGGCGGCGGGAGCGATCACGTGGGCTTTATCTGCCGGTTCGCGATCGCCTCGGGCGCGATGAGCGCCGGGGGCTCGCGCGGCGTGTCGTACCACACGGTCTACGACAATCTCGCGTGGTACCGGGCGATCGTGGGGGATGACTATGAGCCGGCGGTGATGATCACGCGGATGGTGTCGGTCGTGGCTGATCGGCTCGCGAGCGAGGCGATGCTCCCGCTCGCGCCGGAGCGGTTCGGGGGCGAGACGCTGCGTCACCTGCCGACGATCCTCGCGGCGGCGGAGCGCGGCGGGATCGCGAACGCCGAGGCGTTGCTGGCGCCGCTCGCGGAAGCCGCGGAGGCGTTCGGCGTGCGCGCGACGGGCGTCATGCGCCACGCGCGAGAGGCCGACGGGGAGCTGGAGGCGGAGGCGATCGCGCGGATCAACGACGCGATCATCGCGAGCGATCGCGCGTGGCTGCACCAGGCGGGGATGCCGGGGCGTCCGTGGTTCCGAAGCCTGTTTGCCGCGACGGACGAGACGAGCGGGTACGCGGCTTGGATGCTGCCGCTGCTGCGCAAGACGGGCGAGTCGGGCGACGCCGGAGCGTTTGAGGAGGCGGTGGGGGTGTATCTCGCGGTGTTCGAGCGTCTGCACGCGGTCGTTGACCGGATCGAGCATGAGTTGGCGGCGACGCCGGAGCGCGGGCGGTAAGGATCAACGCGAGCCGCGGGCGATCGCGCCCAGGCGCTGCTTCAGACGCTCGATCTCCTGCGGGTGGTTCGAGTCGTACAGCCCGAGCACGCGTCGGTCCGGCCCGACCAGGAACACGCGCGAGGGGTGGACGATGTTCGCCATCTCCGAGCCGTCCGGCAGGCGGATCAGGTTCGCCGGGTTCGGATCCGGCGCGATGCGGAACATCAGCGCGTCGGCGAGCGCGTCCACGTGCGGCTGCTCCGTCCGCGTGAAGACCCAGCGATCGGTGTCCGCCCCGAAGCTCGCGGCGTACGCGCGGAGCACCTCCGGCGTGTCGCGTTCCGGGTCCACGCTGATGGAGAGCTGGCGGATCGGGCGCCCCTCGTGTCGCGCGCCCTCGGTCGCCTCGTGCAACGCCGCCATCGCCCCGGTGAGCTGCGGGCAGACCAGCACGCAGTTGGTGAAGATGAAGCTGACCAGCGTGACCTGCCCGTTCAGGATCTCGGTCGTGCGCGAGCGTCCGTCCTGGTCGGTCAGCGGCGTGACCGGGAAGATCATCTCGATCTCGTCCAAGGGGGGTACGGGCGCGAGCGGGTCGGTGAGGCGTTCGGCTTCTTGCGCCGCGAGAAACTCGCGCGTCGCCGCCTGGCGCGGGGCGAGCAGGCGCGCCAAGACGCCCGAGACGACCATCACCACGAGCAGCACGACCATCGCCGGCAGGATCCATTTCGGCGCCATGTCAGCCTCCGTTCGCTGTTCGTGTGCGCACGCCGGCGCGATGCGGGCGTCGGGTGCGCCGCCCGATGGCGAGAATGGCAAGCCCGACGCCGAGGGCGGCGAAGGCGAGCCCGCCGAGCCACGGGAGCGCGGGAACCTCGCCGAGCAGGGCGCCGCGGATCGCGCCGGTCGCCCAGGCGAGCGGGTTGGCGCGCATGATGGCGCCCATCCACCCCGCGGCGCCGTCGATGGGGAACGCCGAGCCCGAGAGCAGCCACATCGGCATGAGCACGAGGTTCATGACGCTGTGGAAGCCTTGGACGGAATCGACCCACCACGACGCGGCGAGCGCGACGCCCGCGATCCCGAGGCTCGCGAGCAGGACGCCCCCGAGCGCGAGGGCGAGTTCGAGTGGTCCCGGCCGCATGCCGACGGCGTACGCCGCCAGGAGCAGGATCGCGCCCTGCGCCGTCGCGACCGTTGCCGCGCCGAGGAGCTTGCTCCCCGCGATCGCCCACGCGGGGGCGGGGCTGGCGAGCACACCCTGGAGCAGGCCGCGGTGCCGGTCTTCGATGAGGCTAATCGCGCCGAAGATGCTCGTGAACGTGACGGTGAGCGTGATGATGCCCGGGAGGAGGAAGGCGGCGTATCCGAGGTTGTTCTCGTCGCCGGGCGTGCGCACGGGGGGGGCGATCGAGTCGGCAAAGCCGCTGGCGAGGACGAGCCAGAGCAGGAGCGGCGTGGCGACGGCGGCGACGAGTCGCGTCGGCTGTCGGGCGACGCGGGTGAGTTCGCGCCGCCAGAGGGCGAGCAGCGCCGGGAGGCCGATGCCGACCCCGCCTTCATCGCTGGGCGTGGTGTGCGTGGTCATCGCGCCCCTCGTTTCAGGAGCGGCGCGGGTGTCGGGGCCTCGGGCTCGGCTTCGGGCTCCAGCGGCTTGCCGGTCGCGTGCAGGTAGACGTCGGCGAGCGTCGCGGGGCCGAGCTCGAACGGGACGGCGTCGCGCGCGAGCGATGCGGCCAGCTCGCTCGCGCCCTCGGCGTCCGGGAGCGGGGCGGTCCAGGCGTTGCCCGCTCGCGTGGGTGTGAGCCCGAAGCGGGCGAACGCGACCGGTACGTCGTCGGCGTGGACGCGGATCGTGCGCGCGCCGAAGCGCTCGCGCAGCGTCAGCGGCTCGCCGTCGAGCGCGACGCGCCCCTCGCTCATGCACACGACCCGCTGCGCGCGCTCGGCCTCGTCCATCAGGTGCGTGGAGAGGATGACCGTCCGCGGACGATCGGGGGGCGCGTCGGCGTGGAGGTGGGCGATGAGATCCATGAACGCGGCCCGGGCCGCGTGGTCCAGCCCGGTCGAGGGCTCGTCGAGCAGGAGCACCTCGGGCTCGGTGAGCATGGCGCGGGCGAGGTCGGCGCGTCGGGCGAGCCCGCCGGAGAGCGTGGCGACGCGATCGCGGAGGCGGGGTGTGAGGTCGAGCTGGGCCGCGGTGCGTTCGATCGCGGCTCGGGCCTGGTCCTTGGTGCGGGCGAACAGAGCGGCGGCCGTGCGCAGGTTTTCCTCGATCGTGAGCAGCGGGTCGAGCCCGGGGTGCTGGAAGACGACGCCGAGGCGGGCGCGGGCGCTGGCGCTCGCGCCCGAGGCGGGGTCAACCCCGAGCAGGGCGACGGCGCCCTGGTCGGCTCGGTCGGTGCCGGCGAGGAGCTTGAGGAGCGTGGACTTGCCGGAGCCGTTGGGCCCGAGCAGGGCGAGGAACTGCCCGGGGGGGACGTCGAGCGAGACGTTGTCGAGCGCGACGCGCTCGGGCTGGCGTCGGCGCGCGGGGTAGACGCGGGTGACGCCCGACCACCGGGCCGCGGCTGGTGCGACGGGCGGGGCTTCGGGGGTTGGCGCGGGGGCGTGGGGCACCGGTCAGTTCAGGATCAGCACGCGGACGACCGCTTCGGCGACCATCACGATCAGGAGCAGCGGGAGGTGGAGGATCGACGCGATGAAGACCGTCCGGGCGTCGCGTCGCGTGCGGGTGATCGCGAGGCGGACGGCGAGGGCGAGATAGGCGAGCCCGGTCGCCCACGCGACGACGAGATAGGCGAAGCCGAGCAGGTCCGGCATCGCATAGGCGGGCAGGAGCGTGAGCGGGAGGAGGGCGAGGGCGGTGAGGACGATCGCGGGCGCGGTCGCGATGCCGCGGGGGTCGATGACCGGGAGCATCCGGTACCCGCCGGCGGCGTAGTCCTCGCGGTAGAGCCACGCGATCGCGAGGAAGTGCGGGAGCTGCCAGACGGTCATGAGCAGGAAGAGGCTGATCCCGCCCGGCTCGAGGGCGGCGGCCCACCCGGCGGCCCAGCCCGTCGCCTGGCTCGCGGCGGTCCAGCCGATCAGCGGCGGCAGCGCCCCGGGGATCGCGCCCACCAGCGTCGACCAGATCGAAACGACCTTCATCGGCGTGTAGAGCGCGAGGTAGGTCAGCACGCAGATCGCGCTGATCGCCGCCGGCACGGGCCCGCAGGTCAGCCAGAGCGCCAGCACGCCCAGCGCACAGAGCGAGACGCCCGTGACGAGGACGGCTTTGGGGTCGATCCGATCCTGCGGGAGGGGTCGTCCGACGGTGCGGGGCATCCGGGCGTCGCGGTGGCGCTCCATGAGCTGGTTGAGCGCGTTGGCGCCGGCGGCGGACATCGCGGTGCCGACGATGCACCCGATCACGGCGATGAGCAGCTCGGGAAGCGCCCAGGAGCGCCCGAGGGCCGCCATCGCGAAGCCGACGGCGGCGGTGATGGTGACCAGGCGGGTGATGCGGGGCTTGGTGGTTTCGAGGAGCGCCGCCAACTGCTGAGCCGCACGCGCCGCGCGGGGTTCGGCAGCCAGACTGACAAGCGGGGATCGGCTCACCCGGATCTCCAACGGTCGCCGCGGCACGGGGCGGGCGGGGGATCGATTCTTGCGAGACAGGAGTCCATTCTATCCGGCAGGAACAGGCGCCGGGCGTGTTTGGACCGTCGATTCGGGTTGAGAAAGGTTCTCATTCGCGCGGCGTCTCGGTCGCGGCGGGTCATTCCGGGCGCGGGACGCGGAGGTCGGCCCAGACGGGGAAGTGGTCGCTCGGGAAGGGGCCTTGCCAGGCGTCGAGCGTCGGCGGGTGGCGCCAGATCCCGGCCCGGATCCCGCCGAGGCAGGTGCTCGGGACGACATAGTCCACGCGGAGGCGGAAGGCGGCGGTATCGGTCGGGGTGAGGCCTTCGGTCTCGACGTCGCTGGTTGGGGTCAGGCGGCTATTGACGCGCGGGGCGTTGAAGAGGACGCGCCCGATCGGGTCGCGGTAGCTGTTGCCCTTTTCGGGGTCGGCGTTGAGGTCGCCCAGGATGACGAAGTGGGCGTTGTCGTCGAGCGGGCCGGGGCGGTTGCGGTCGTCGACGATGTACGCGCCGCTGGAGACGTAGTCGGCCCAGAAGCGGATCTCGTCGTGGTTGCGCTTGCGGTTGCGCATCTCGGGCCCGTCGAAGGCGGGGGGCGTGGGGTGGCTGCAGAGGAAGTGGACGACCGCGCCGCTGGGCAGACGGACGGGGACGTCCCAGTGGCTCTTGCTGCTGAGGCGGACGAAGTCGCGTTCTTCGTCGGTGAACCAGGGGTCGTTGGTGTCGGGGTCGGTGGGGAGGAAGGCGCCGGGCATGTAGTCCCATGGGAAGAGCTGGAACGTGCGCACGCGGTCGGTCTCGATGGTGAGTCGTGTGTCGACGAGCAGGCCCATCGCGTACTGCCCCGGGAAGGTGCCGAAGCCCCATGCGTCGTTGCCGTAGGCGATCGCTTCGTCGGAGGCGCGCCCGGGGAGCTCATTCGGCGGCGTGGGCTCGGGCTGGGGGAACTCGGTGACGACGCGTCCGTTGCGGTCGAGGTCGAAGCCGCTGGGGATGCCGGTGTTGGAGGGGGCCATGAACGCGCGGTAGCGGAGGGGCTCGAGCCCGGGGGCCTGGGGGCGGGCGAGGAAGTTCTCGGCGAAGAGGCGCGCGTTCTGCCCGGCTTCGGTCTGGGTGTCGGGGACGCCGGGGTAGCCGGGGGCGTCGTAGGCGATCTCGGTGAGGAGGAGGACGTTGGGTCGGATGCGCTGGATGATCTCGGCGAGGGCCCGGAGGCGGGGGTGCTCCGGGTTGCGGACGTCCTCGGAGCGGACGTCGAGCAGGTTGAAGGTAGCGACCCGGATGGTGGTGCCGGGGCGGTCGGCGGCTCGTGCCGGGCCCGCGATCAGGAGCGAGCAGGCGAGCAAGCAGAGCGTGAGCACGGTCCGTCGCGTCAGCGTGCGCATGGGCGTGGGCCTCCGTGGGTGAGGGTGCGGGAGATGGTACGGGGGGAGTCGAAGGCGCGCCCTCCCCTGCCCCGGCGAGGGAGGGCAGGGGGAGGCTGCTGTGCCACTGACCTTGTCTGCAAGGTCAGTGCTCTGGGGCCGCCCTTCAGTTTCTCTTGGGTCTTCGTGCTGAGGAGGACAGGCGTGGATCGGAGGAGAGAGGAGAAGCGGGAGCGAAGGCGGAGCACGGACCTCTCGGAAGAGGTCCGTGGCACATTCGGATGGGGAGTTCCGGATTTGGCTCGCTGCGATTTGGTGGTTTGCTGCCGAGACCCCCTCCGTCGGCTTTGCCGACACCTCCCCCGCTGGGGCGGGGGAGGGCAGGAGGGGGGGTCGGCTTTGCAGTCACTTGGCCCGTTGGGCAGAGGGCGCGGCCTCGGATGTTGTTGGGCT
This sequence comes from Phycisphaerales bacterium, assembly GCA_050485765.1. Classification (GTDB taxonomy): domain Bacteria; phylum Planctomycetota; class Phycisphaerae; order Phycisphaerales; family UBA1924; genus RECY01. Next base: position 103,477 of record JBJHBZ010000007.1, read on the forward strand.
TTAGCTGTTGGGCTTTATGGCAGCGTGCGCAGGGTGGGTTGGACTTCGGCTTCCACGAACTCGCCCTCGGCGGCGACGGTGAGTTTCTGGCCTGGCTCGGCGTGCTTGGTCTTGACCATCGCGAAGCAGATCGCCGACGCGCCGAGCATCGGGCTGATCGTGCTGCTGGTCACCGCGCCGACCACGTCGCCCCCGGCGTCGCCCGCGAGGAAGACTTGGGCGCCGGTGACGGTCTGGCGGGCGTGCCCCTGATCGTCGCGGGCTCGGTCGCCCTGGAGCTTGAGGGCGACGAGGACCTGCTTGGGCTTGCCGAGGCTGTGCATGCGGGCGACGACTTCCTGCCCGAGGTAGCAGCCTTTGTCGAAGTTGACGCGGTCGTGGAGGACGCCGGTCTCGGCCGGGAGGTTGGTCGGGCCGAAGTCGAGCATGAACAGGGGTGTGCCGGCCTCGATGCGGGCGATGTTGTAGGCGTGCCAGCCGATGGGGCGGAGGTGGACGCGGGCGGCGAGGGACTCGGTCTCGGCGCCCGGCTGGGCGTGGACCGAGGCCATGCGTCCGTCGTCGTCCAGCGGCTGCCCGGCGTCGCAGAGTCGCTCGTAGATCGCCAGGGTCCGGTCGGCGGGGCAGATGAGTTCGAGCCCGGGCACGCCGGCGGTGTCTTCGCGGAAGACGGTGATCGGCGTGTGGTCGATTTCGATCTCGCCGACGCATCCTTCGGTGAGATCGGCGGGGGGGACGCCGCGTGTGTGGGCCGCGAGGTGGCGGAGGAGTTCGGGGGCGCGGGGGCCGTGGAGGGCGAGGCGGTGGAGCGTGGGGGTCGCGTCTTCGAAGGCGACGTCCTCGGTGAAGACGAAGTTGTTGAGTGTTTCGATGGTGTGTTCGACGCTGAAGGTGTCGAGTTCGAGGAGGGTGTGATCTTCGAGTTCGAGGATCCGGAGGTCGGCGTCGATGCGTCCCTTGCGGTTGAGCCAGAAGCTGCGTCGGGCGTGGTGTGGGGTGAGCGGGGCCTTGCCACGGAGCTCGCGGGTGAGCATGCGGTTGAGGAAGTCGAGGCGGTCCTCGCCGCGGACGCGGACGACGGCTCGGGAGGGTAAATCGAGCAGTGCGGCGAACTTGCGGACGGCGGCGTACTCGAGTTCGAGCTCGCCGAAGGTTTCGACGAGTTCGACGCCGCCGTCTTCGGGCCCGTAGGCGAGGAGGGAGGCTTCGGCCCGGAGGTGGCGGGGTCGGATGGGGCTGGTCCTGGGCATGCGTGTTCTCCTGTGGATGGTACGCGGGGCGGGGAGGGCCCCTAGGCTGTGGTTCTCGCGATCGGGCGGACGTGAACGGTCACGGTTGCCGCGTTTCGGCGAGCGAAGGGAGCCTGCCGGGTGAATATCGAGTTGTTGAAGCGTTTGTGCGAGACGCCGGGCGTGCCCGGACGGGAAGAGCGCGTTCGAGCGTTGATCGAGAAGGAAGTGCAGGGGTTGTTCGACGACGTGGAGGTCGACGCGCTCGGCTCGCTCGTCTGCACGCGCGCCCCGCGGGCGGCGAAAAAGAGCGGTGGCAAGAAGACGACCGGCAAGAAGGCCGCGCCCTCGTCCCACGGCGAGCACGCGCGGGTCATGCTCCTCTGCCATATGGACGAGATCGGGTTCTACGTCTCGAGCATCGACGAGAAGGGGTTCCTGTTCCTGGACCCGGCGGGCGGGTTTGACACGCGGAACCTGTTCAGCCGTCGCGTGCTGGTGTGCACGGACAAGGGCGACTACAAGGGCGTGATGAACCCCGGCGGGCGCCCGATCCACATCTCGGGCCCGGAGGAGCGGACGAAGGTACCCGAGGTGAAAGAGTTCTTCGTCGACACCGGGATGCCGGCGGACGAGGTGAAGAAGAAGATCCAGGTCGGGGACTACGTCGTGATGGACGAGCCCCTGATCGAGATCGGCCAGAAGGTGGTGAGCAAGGCGTTGGACAACCGCGTGGCGTGCTGGCTGGGGATCGAGGCGGTGCGGGCGCTGGACAAGAGCGGCGCCGGGCACGCGTGCGAGGTCGTGGTCGCGTTCACGACGCAGGAAGAGGTGGGGCTGCGCGGGGCGAAGACGGCGAGCTACGCGGTGCGCCCGGACATCGGGATCGGGATCGACGTGACGCTGGCGTGCGACACGCCGGGCGTGCCGGCGGCCGAGCGCGTGACCGAGCACGGCAAGGGCTTCGGGCTGCACATCAAAGACGCGTCGTTCATCAGCGATCACAGGCTGGTGAACGAGATGGAGGCGCTCGCAAAGAAGAAGAAGATCCCGTACCAGCGGACGATCCTGGCGCGGGGCGGTCAGGACGGCGCGGCGGCGCAGCAGGCGGCGGCCGGGGCGAGGGCCGTCGGCGTGACCGTCGGCACGCGGTACATCCACACCGTGACCGAGATGGTCGACAAGACCGACCTCGGCGCGGCGCGCGACGTCCTCGCGGCGTTCCTCGAGCAGGTCCGCTGAGCGAGGCCGCTTTCGCGGCTTTGAAGCATCAAAACGGCACGGGGCCCGGGCGACCCGGCTGG
>JBJHBZ010000008.1:0-94036 GCA_050485765.1 Phycisphaerales bacterium
GCCTCCCTCTCCTCAAGAGACCGTGGCGCCTCGGCACGCCCGCCGGGGCGTCGCTGCTTTTAACCCCGCCCGCGACCGGTCACACGACGCCCGCGCTCGATCCCCGCCCCGAAGACGATCGCGTACGACCGCGGGTACCGACGCGCCCCGTGCGTTACGACGCGCCCCCCGCCGGGCGTGACGCGCGTCGACGCGGCCCGCCCGCCCACCGAAGCCGCCAGGGCCGACCAGCCCGGGCGCAGCTTGCCCGCCCGCCCGGCGCTGCTCTCGGCGCTCGCCCCGATCTCCGCATCGTCCTGTCTCGCCATCGCGCACCTCCGTCGCCTTCGCCAACCCCGGACCCCAGCGCACCATTGCGGCGCAGGGACTGAACATCGCAATAAAAAAAAAACGCCACCCTCGTGGGTGACGGCCTGTGGTCTGCACTCGCGTGTCGCGCCTCGTCCCGATCGCTCGGGCGGGGCTGAGTCTCAGCCCCTCGGTCGCGTCCGCAGCATGCGCCACAGCCCGCCACGCCGCATCATCGCGGCGAGACAACGGTGGTGGCACATCATGGAACGCTGGGGCGTCATCGGAAAGACACTACTCCCTTGCGCAAGCCTGGTCAAGCCTCACCCGCGCCGGACTCGTCCCGCACAAACGTCCCTCTCGCCCGATCCTTGCGTACGCCCGGGAACGCGAGCGCCCGCCCGTGCGCGACCGCGTACACCCCCGGGCTCAGCACACCGGCGGCAAAGATCGCCTCGGTCAGGTTCTGCAACGCGTCGGAGCGCGTCATCTCGAACGGGCGCATCGCGCCGGTGAGCACGATGGGGATCCGCGGCTTCTCGAACGCCTCGTGCAGCACCCGCCCGGTCACCTCCAGCGTGTCGGTGCCGTGGAGGATCACGATCCCGCCGCTCTCGGTCGGCAGGTCCCAGTCGCCCCCCACGGCGCGGACGGTCTCAACGATGCGCCGCCGATCGGCGTCGTCGAGATGGAGCGAGTCCTTGTGCATGAGCTCGACCGTGTTGACCAGCGTGTCCTCCAGGCGCAGGCGCCGGAGCATGCGGTGCACGACCGAGTGCCGGTTCTGGAGCGAGCCGGAGGCCTCGTCGTAGGTCTTCTCGATGGTGCCGCCGGTGGTGATCAGGGTGACGCTGCGCATAGGTGCAGGATCATTGGCCGCGTCCGCGGGCGTCGCGTCCCGGCTCCTCGACATCAAAAAAGCGCCCGCCCCGATGACTCGGCGCGGGCACTGTCCCTGAAGAACGATTGCAGGAAGGTTTCGTCCCGAGTGCACGGGCCGGATTCAGCGCCGGCGACGGCTGCCGAACACGCCCGCCGCCCCGAGCAGCGCCATCGACCCCGGAGCCGGGATCGCGTCCACGAACAGCCCGACCGTCAGCGGCTCGTTGACCCCGCCGAAGGCGACGACGGTGTAGACGAACCCATCGAGCAGCGTGATGCCGTCGAGGGCGAGCGCGGTCGTGTCGGTGCCCGCGAGGTTCAGGTCAAGGTCGTAGGTGCCGGGCGCGACGCTGATGTAGTCGCTCACATCGGTGAACGAGAGCGTCGCGAGCGTGGGCCCGCCGCGGACGTTGAGATCGACCGTCGGCGCGTCGGTGTTCAGGTGCAGCACGCGGAACCGCGCCTGGCCCGCGACCGAGGTGTTGTCGTCGACCAACACCAGCGGCTCGATGTTCGCCAGCGTGTTGATCGCGAAGACCGAGTAGTCCACGCCGGCCTCGAGCGTCGGCGCGATGTCGATGACAAAGTCCGTCGGAGCCGCGGCCGCCGCGACCTGGAACCGGTAATCACCCGGCGTCAGCGGGATGTACCCCGTCGTGTTCCCGAACGCCAGCGGCCCGACCTGGGCGGCCCCTTCGTTCACGTTGATGATCACCTCCGGCGTGTCCGGCGAGGCGTGGAAGACGCGCACGTTGGCGTCCTGCGCACTCGCGCCGGCGACGCCGACGAACAGGGCGCAGCTCGCGGCAAGCAGGCGCGTACGAACGGAAGAACGAGCAAACTGCACAGTCATGGTGGTTCCTCTCTGGGGGCCGTGTGTACCTTGGCGTTAGGCCGCCGACCCGTGTGTGCCGAGCGGGTCGAACCGAACGCCTCTGCCCTGTCGCGCGCCGGCCCCATCCCGCGACGCGACACCTCAAGACCGGATGCGCGGACCGATCGCGCCGGCGCAGCACACGCCGCCCGCAACCGCCGCGAACGTGCGCACGGGCACACACCCGTCGCGCACAGCCCCCAGCGAGAACCCCAGAATCACCAGCACCAACTCCACGCCCATGCGGAAACGCCGGACGCGGACGCGGCGTCAGAACACGCCGCAATCACTCCGCGACAATGTGCGCGCGGTTCCGACCCTGGCAAGGCAAGTCGTGCAAAGCGCTCGAAATCGGAGGGTCCCACGCGAAAATCGGGGCGGGTGTCGACGAGCCGCCCGGCGCGGATGCACGGGATTCACTGAGATTCATGCAAATATTGCATGAAGCCCGGCGGGCGCGTCGCGTTTATCGCTTGGCGAAGCCCGCCGCGAAGCCGGCCGTCGCCAGCGCCGCCGAGGGCAGGTAGCCGGTCATGAAGCTCCTGAAGCTGTCGAACTCGCTCGCGAGCCAGCCGCCCGCGGCCTCGTAGCGTTCCTCCAGCACGCCCCACTTCACCTCGATCAGCCCCGCGTACTGCAACCCGAAGAGCGCCAGGAAGAACAGCCCGAGCGCCACCACGCTCACCTTCACAAACTGGCGCAGCGCGAACGCGATCGCGAAGCCGACGAAAAAGCTGAACCCCGCTCGGAAGACCGCCGGGCTCACGTAGTCCCGCTGCTCCAGTTCCACGGGCGTGCCCGCGGGCGCTCCGCCCGGTTCGCCGGGGGCGGGGTCGCTCCCGCTCGGCAGGAAGCCGCTGGTCAGCGGGATCCCGCCCCGCGTCCGCGGGGCGCCGTCCGGGTCGGTCACCACATCCGCCACCACTCGCCCCTGCGGGTCGACCGCGACCGTCTGCCGCGTGTCGGCGAGGATCGGCAGCGCGATCCCCAGCCCCATCACGACGACCGAAACCGCGATCGCCGCCCATTGCCAGAGCCGGATCGCGCGAAGCCCGCGCGGCCTGGCCGCGCCGGGCTCGGCGCCCTCGCGGGCGTGCTCCGGCGCACGGGACGAAGAACGGGACGTCTCGGTCATCTCGCGGCCCTCCCACGACGGGCCGTTCGCGCGGCATCGCGACGGCACGCCCTCAAAGCGTAGTCGCCCCCACGCGCCGACCTGCCCACGCCCTCCACCTACGCTTCAGCCACGACACACGCCCGCGAGGCCCAGCCATGCCGCCATCCCACGCCCTCCACGCGAGCAACGCCCACGGCACCCGCGCCGACGCGCGACCCGAGCGACACGCCGGGCTCGACACGCTCATGCTCCGCCTTATCGGCGTGCTCACCTTCCCCTTCCTCGTCGGGCTCGGGGCCCAGCTCGCAGTCCCCCTCCCGCCCGACGGCGTGCCGATGACACTCCAGACCCTCGCGGTCGTCCTCGCCGCCCTCTGCCTGGGCCCGAAGCTCGGCACGATCTCGATGCTGCTCTACGTCGTGGTCGGGACCGCGGGGGCCGCCATCTTCGCCGGCGGCGAAAAAGGCCTCGGCGCGATCGTCGGGCAGACCGGGGGCTACCTCGTCGGCTTCGTCCTCTGCCAGCCCGTCATCGTCGCGATCATCAAGCGCCCCGACGGCTCCATCCGAGGCTGGGGCGCGATGACCCTCGCGATGCTCGCCGGGCACGCGGTCATCTTCGCGATCGGCGTCCCCTGGCTCGCGATCGTCAACGGCTTCGGGCTCACCCGCGCGCTCGAGGGCGGGCTCTACCCCTTCATCCCCGGCACGATCGTCAAGACCCTCGCCGCGGTCTACATCGGCAGGCTCGCCGCCCCGTGGGCCTCGCGACGCATCTGGTGATGCGTGCCACACGCCGGGATTCGACCCACAGAAGCCCGCTCCCGGCTCGGCCGGGCTCGGAGCTAAACTGAGGGGTATTCCCGCCGTCGCCCGCAGCCGCCGCCCGCTCTGACCATGTGCCAGGAACCGAGCTATCTCGACCCGTATTTCGAGGCCGTCCGTCGACACGGGCCGGGCTTCGAGGCGTTGTTGTGGCGGAGCGCCGAGTTCCAGGTCGCGCGGTTCCGCGTGCTCGCGGAGGTCGTCGCCCCCACCGGGCGGGTGATCGCCGACCTCGGGTGCGGGCGGGCGGACCTGGCCGAGTGGCTCGAACGCGAGGGGCACGCCTACGGGCGGTACGTCGGCGTCGAAGGCGTGCCCGAGCTCGCGAGCGAGGCGCAGCGACGGGCACGCGAGCTGCCCGAAGCCCTCATCATGACCGGCGACTTCGCCAGCGACGACGGGCTCTTCGACCGTCTCGTGCGCACGCACGGGGTTGAAGTGTTCATCTTCAGCGGCTCGCTCAACACCTTCGCCCAGGACCAGGCCGAGCGCGTGCTCGACCTCGCCTGGCGGGCGATCGCGCCGGTCCGCGACGGGTGTCTGGCGTTCAACTTTCTGAGCGATCAGACCCGCGAGCCCTGCGACGACACCGGGCCAGCCCGCCGGTTCGACACCCTGGGCCTGGTCCGCTGGGCCCTCGCCCGGACGCCGAGCGTCGTGCTGCGCCACGATTACCTCTGCGGGCACGACGCCACGATCACGATGTACGCCCAGGGGCGGTAACGCCCCATCAGGACGGCTCCCGCCGGCGGCGGATACCATCCCGCCATGTCCATCATTGTCTTCCAGCATCACGACGCCGAACGCCTCGGGCGACTCGGCTCCACCCTCCGCGACCACGCCCACAAACTCGACATCCGGCGTCCCGATCGCGACGGGGGCGACGCGATCCCGGGGGACCTGGACAACGTCCGCGGCGTGATCGCGCTCGGCGGCCCGCAGAACGTGGGCGACCCCGAGCCCTGGCTCGCGAAAGAGGCGGAGTTCCTCCGCAAGGCGCACGAGGCCGAGCTGCCCGTGGTCGGGATCTGCCTCGGGGCCCAACTCCTCGCCCACGCCCTGGGCGGAACGGTGACGAAGATGCCCTCGCCGGAGGTCGGGTTCCTGCCCGTGCGGGTCAACCCCGGCCCGCCGCAGACCGAGATCATGCTCGCCGGCGTGCCCTGGCAGAGCCACGTTTTCCACCTGCACAGCTGGGAGATCAGCAAGGCCCCGCCCGGGGCGATGGTGCTCCAGTCATCGGACCTGTGCAAGGTGCAGAGCTTCCGGGCCGGGCTGCGGACGTTCGGGTTCCAGTACCACTTCGAGGTCGACCGCCCGATGATCCGCGCGTTCTGCGATCAGTTCGCCGAGACGCTGGCCGAGGCGGGCGTGTCGCGCGAAGCGGTCCAGTCGCAAGCCGACACGCACTACGACCGGATGGCGATCGTCGGCGACCGGCTCTGCGCCAATTTCGCGACCTTCGCGTTCCCCTTCTCCGCGTTGACGCGGGCGTGAGGCGCATGTGGGCAGTCGGCTCCGTGTGCAGACGCCGGACGACTTCGTGCTGGCACGCGATGTGTGCAGCTACGGCTATTTCGTGCTCTGGCCCAACTTCTGGGACGTCCGCCGACGCACGCTGACGCGCCCGCTGGAGCTGGAAGGCGGCCCGGCGACGTGCGTCATCGGGCAGGCGGCCCGCCCGGGAAGCGAGCTGCGCGTCGCGTTCGATCGCGCGCTGACGCGCCGTGAGCAAGGCGAGGCGCGGGGGCAGATCGCGCGGATGCTCCGCCTGGATGAGGACGCCGAGCACGTGCGCACGTTCCACGCGGCCGACCCGCGCTGGGCCGAATCCGGGCGCGGGCGTCTGTTCCGCTCGCCGACGATGTTCGAGGACGTGATCAAGACGGTGACGAGCTGCAACGTCGCCTGGCCGAGCACCGTGCGCATGAACCGGCGGCTGTGCGAGGTGCTGGGTCGCGCCTCGAGCAAGGGCGCGCCGCCGGCCTTCCCGCGCGTCGAACGACTGGCGCGCACCAGGCCCGGCACCCTCCGCGCCCGGTGCGGCGTCGGGTACCGCGATCAGCGGATCGTCGAGCTCGCCAAACTCTTCAAACCCCGAGGGCGACAGCCGGCGGAGCTGGACCCGGCCTGGTTCGAAGACCCCGCGACCAGCGACGCCGACGTGCGCACCGCGCTGCTGGCGCTCCCGGGCATCGGGCCCTACGCCGCGGCGAACATCATGCAACTCCTCGGGCGCTACGGGCACGTCCCGCTGGACACCGAGAGCGTGCGCCACGGCAAAACCGTGCTCGGGATGCAGGGAACCGACCGCGAGATCATGCGGGCCGTCGGCGAGCACTTCGCCCCGTTCGGCGCGCACGTCTTCCGCAGCTACTGGTTCGAGCTGTGGTCGTTCTACGAGTCCAAACAAGGCCCGGCGTGGTCGTGGGACCGGGACACGACGGCCGCCGCCTTTACCGCCAGCCAGTTCTGATCCCCCTCTCCGGATCGCCCCGGCGTGAGAAGGCGTGACGGGAGGGGCTCTGGAGCGCATCCCGTGAGCGTCGGCCGATGGTGGCCGCCATCAGCCGGGGAGGTGCGCATCATGCAGGGTCGCTTGGCGTTGCGTCGTCATATGGGTGTGGTTGCGGTGGTCGGCTTGGCGTGCGTCGCGACGGCCCAGCCCCCGGGCGAGCAGGAGCCGCCGAAAAGCGGGCCCGTCCTCCGCATGGTGCCGATCGACGCCATGCCGGGCGGGGCCCCGGCGAACCCCGAGCTCGCCCGCGAGCTCGGCGCGATGCTGGCGCGGGACCAGGGCGTCCGCGCCCGCGTCGCGTCGCTGGACCCGCACCTCGGCCTGCCCTTCCCCGAGCCCTTCCTCGATGAGTGGCGCGAGGCCGACGAAACCAACACGCGACGCCTCCGCGAGATCATCGCCGAGCACGGGTGGCCCGGCATCTCGCTTGTCGGCCCCCAGGGCGCGCTCGCGGCGTTTCTCATCGTGCAGCACGCCGACCTCGAAACGCAGCAGGAACTCCTGCCCCTGCTCGAAGCCGCGGGCGAACGCGGCGAGGTCACACGCTCCCAGCTCGTCTACCTGGTGGACCGCGTCCGGCTCCGCACCGGACGCCCGCAGGTCTACGGCACGCAGGTCACGCTCGACGCGCAGGGGCGGTACGTCGCCGAAACGCTCGAAGACCCCGAGGGGGTCGACGCTCGACGAGCCCAGGTCGGGCTGCCCCCGCTCCAGCAGTATCTGGACATGATGAGCAGCCGGAGCACCCCGCCGACACAGGGCGAGCGGGCGCCCACGCACCCGGCGCTGCGGGACCGCCTGCTCGAGGCGCACCAGGCATTCCAGACGAACGCCCCGTTCCGCCACGCGCAGGGAGGCTGGGACGTCACACAGTGGCCCGCGGACGTGCGAGCCCAGCGTGAGGCCGCGGTCGCGGAGATGGAAGCGATCCTGCGGGACGTGCTCGAAACGCACGGCTATCCGACGCCGAGCATGGTCGGAGCGGACGGCGCCCGGGCCGTGTTCATGATGGCCGCGGGCGCCACCCTCGCCCTGCAGGAGCGCGTGCTCGACCGCATGGCCGAGGCCCAGGACACGCCCCCCGCGCACCACGCCTGGCTCACGGACAAAGTGCGCGTCGCACGCGGCGAGCCGCAACGCTTCGGCACGCAGTTCCGACGCGACGCCGACGGGCGCATCGTGCCCCACGCGATCGAGGACGAAGCCGGCGTCGAAGACCGACGCGCCCGCGCCGGGCTCTCCAGCCTCTCCCAGACCCTCACGGCACTGAACAACGCGTGAGCGGGCCAGAACCAGTGGCGCCATCGCTGCGAGCAGCGCCGACGCATGTCACGCGATCGCCCGGCGTGCTCTGACCATCCCGGGAACTCCCGCGCCGCAATCGCGGCTCAGCTCACAGGGGTCGCGGCGCGGGTTGGCGCGCCCACGGACGTGGACGCGAGCTTGGCGAAATCCTGTAAGGCTCGGACGCCCCAGTCGCCGGCCCGCTGCGCCTGCATCGCGCCGATCGCGGCCCGCGCGCCGGTGACGGTCGTGATCATCGGGATGTTCAGCCGCACGGCCGAGGCGCGGATCTTGCCCTCGTCGGTGTTCCATCCGACGTTGGTCGGGGTGTTGATGACCAGCTTGATGTCGCCGTTGGACATCAGGTCGAGGACGTTCGGTCGTGCGCCGGCGGCGATCTTCTGGAGGATCTTGGGGCGCATGCCGTGGGCTTCGAGCTCGCCGCCCGTGCCGGCGGTGGTGTAGACGGTGTAGCCCATGCTCATGAGGGATCGCGCGACGTCGACGATGTCGCCCTTGTCGGCGCGTCGGACGCTGAGGAAGACGCCGCCGGCCTTGGGCAGGGTCACGCCCGCGCCGAGCAGGGCCTTGAGGTACGCCATCGGGAGCGAGCGGTCGATGCCCATGACCTCGCCGGTGGAGCGCATCTCCGGGCCGAGCACGACGTCCACGCCCGGGAACTTGCTGAACGGGAACACGGGCTCTTTGACCGCGACCGCGCCGGTGTCGGGCACTTCCTTCGCGCCGAGCTCGTCGAGCGTCTTGCCGAGCATGACCTTCGCCGCGATGCCCGGCCAGGGAACGTGCTTGGCTTTCGCGACGAACGGCACCGTGCGGCTGGCGCGCGGGTTGACCTCGATGATGTAGACCTCGCCGTCCTTCACCGCCATCTGCACGTTCATCAGCCCGTTGACGCGCAGCTCGCGCGCCAGGCTCCGCGCGATCGTGCGCACGCGCTCGGTCAGCGCCTTGCCCAGCGCGTGCGGCGGCACCGTGCACCCCGAATCGCCCGAATGCACGCCCGCCTGCTCGATGTGCTCCATCACGCCCGCGACCAGCGCCCGCGCGTGCGCCGGCTGCGTGTCCGCGTGCGGATCGAAATCGGCGACGACGTCCACGTCGAGCTCCGTCGCGCCGTCGAGGAAGGCGTCGATGAGGATCGGCGCGCCGTCGAGATCGGAGACGTCGACCGCGGTCGCCATGTACTGACGCAGCGCCGCCTCGCCCGAGCAGATCTCCATCCCGCGCCCGCCGAGCACGTAGCTGGGGCGGACAAGGACCGGGTAGCCGATGCGGGCCGCGATCTCGACCGCCTGGTCGAGGCTGCGCGCGATCCCGCTCGCGGGGCGGAGCAGTTGCAGCTTCTCCAGCAGCGCGTCGAACCGGTCGCGGTCCTCGGCGAGGTCGATCGAATCGAGACTGGTGCCGATCAGCGGCGCGCCCGCGGCGTGCAGCCCGTGCGCCAGATTCAGCGGCGTCTGACCGCCGAACTGCGTGATGATCCCGCGGACGAGGCCCTTGTCCGGCCCGTTCAAACGCTCGACGACGTTCAGCACGTCCTCCAGCGTCAGCGGCTCGAAGAAGAGCAGATCGCTCGTGTCGTAATCCGTGCTGACCGTCTCCGGGTTGGAGTTGATCATGACCGATTCGAAGCCGAGCTCGCGGGCCGAGAGGGCGGCATGAACGCAGCAGTAGTCGAACTCGATCCCCTGCCCGATGCGGTTCGGCCCGCCGCCAAGAATCACGGCCTTCGGGCGGGCCGTCACGCGGATCTCGTCCTCGGGCGCTTCGTGCGAGACGGTGCCGTCGGGCTGCACGACGTCGATCCCCGGCTCGTACGTGCTGTAGTAATACGGCGTCGCCGCCTCAAACTCCGCGGCGCACGTGTCCACCAGCTTGTACACCGGGCGCACGCCGAGCGACTCCCGGTGGCGACGCACGCGCAGGATCGACTCGCTCGTGATCGAGCCGAGGTACAAGTTGGCGAGCTGCGCGTCGGCGTAGCCCATGCGCTTCGCCTCAAACAGCACCTCCCGCGGCACCTGCTCCAGCGACGGGTACCGGCACAGCACGTCCTCGAACTCGACCAGCTCGCGGATCTGATCGAGGAAGAACGGATCGATCCGCGTGAGGGCCGCGATGCGCTCGGTCGTCCAGCCCATCTTGTACGCGTAACGCACGTAGTACAGCCGCCCCTGGCTCGGCACCGCCAGCTTCCGCGTCAGCTTGTCCATTGCGATGGGCCACTCGATCGGCGCGCCGTCGGCCGTGCGCAGGCCCGTCTCGCTCATCAGCGCGCTCGGGCGTTGCCCGGGCGCGAAATCCAGCACCAATTGCTCGTGCTCGACCGCGCGCATCGCCGCGAGCCACTTGTCGTTGCGATCGAGCCCGAGCCCGAACCGCTTGACGTCCATCGAACGCACGACCTTCTGGAGCGACTCCTTCAGCGTGCGCCCGATCGCCATCGCCTCGCCGACGGATTTCATCTGCGTCGTCAGCGTCTCGTCGGCCTCCGGGAACTTCTCGAACGTCCACCGCGGCATCTTCGTCACCACGTAGTCGATCGACGGCTCAAAGCACGCGCTCGTCGAGCCGGTCACGTCGTTGCGGAGCTCGTCGAGCGTGTACCCGACCGCGAGCTTGGCCGCGATCTTCGCGATCGGGAAGCCCGTCGCCTTGGAGGCGAGCGCGCTGCTCCGCGAGACGCGCGGGTTCATCTCGACCACGACGAACTCGAACGGCTTTTTCCCGTCCGGTCCGGGCTCGGGGTTCGGGTTGACCGCGAACTGGACGTTGCTCCCGCCCGTCTCCACCCCCACGGCCCGCATGATGTCGAACGCCGCGTCGCGGAGCTTCTGGTACTCCTTGTCGGTCAGCGTCTGGATCGGCGCGACGGTGACCGAGTCGCCGGTGTGGACGCCCATCGCGTCGATGTTCTCGATGCCGCAGACGATGAGGCAGTTGTCGTTCTTGTCGCGGACGACTTCGAGCTCGTATTCCTTCCACCCGATGAGCGAGCGGTCGACCTGGACCTGGGTGATGATGCTCGCGTCGAGCCCGCGCTTGACCAGGTCCTGGAACTCGTTGCGGTTGTAGGCGATGCCGCCGCCGAACCCGCCGAGGGTGAACGCCGGGCGGATGATCGCGGGCGTGCCGATCACTTCGAGGAACGCGAGGGCCTCGTCGACGGTGTTGACGGTCGTGGACTGCGGCGTCGCGAGCCCGCACGCGTCGCAGACCTCTTTAAACGCCTGGCGGTCCTCGGCGCGTCGGATGACCTCGCGGTCGGCCCCGATCATCTCGACCCCGAACTCGGTCAGCGTGCCGTCGTCGAAGAGGGCGACGGCGCAGTTGAGGGCCGTCTGCCCGCCGAGCGTGGGCAGGATCGCGTCGACCGGGTGCCCGATCGACGCTTCGAGCTCGAGCACCTTCCGCACCGCCTCGGGCGTGATCGGCTCGATGTACGTCCGGTCGCTCAACGCCGGATCGGTCATGATCGTCGCCGGGTTGGAGTTGACCAGGACGACCCGGTACCCCTCGGCCTTCAGCGCCTTGCACGCCTGCGCCCCCGAATAGTCGAACTCGCACCCCTGCCCGATCACGATCGGACCCGAGCCGAGCAACAGGATCGTCCGGAGGTCTTCGCGTCTGGGCATCGGTGTGTTCGGCTCCCGGCTGGCGTCTGCGCACACACCGGCCCGGTCGGGCGGCTCGCCCGGGCAAATGAACCCCGGCCGCTGCGGCGCAAACTGGATGAGCGTAGATGCCTCACCGACGCGCCGCTACCTCGCAGCACGCGCAAACTCACCACGCGCACAAAAAAAGCGGGGCCGCTCGGCCCCGCTCCGAGTCACATCTGAAACCACCCCGCGCTCCGGAGCACTCCCCAACGCCAGCCGACGTCAGCGTCGGCGACGCGAGGCGATCAGCCCCGCCACACCAAGCAGCGCCACCCCGCCGGGCGTCGGCACCTGCACGAACGTCTGACGCATCCACGTCGCCTCCGCGAGCCCGGCGGCGTCGCTGAGCAGCGACAGCTCGCTCCGGACCGCCAGCGCCTGCACGCCGGGGTCGAACCCGAACGCGTCGCTGAGAGCCCAGCTCGAGGGGTCCACGTCGCCGCGGGCCGAGAGTTCGGCGTTCCCGTACAGCGCCGCGTGCTCATCTCGGAGGATGTTCAGCACCCCCGCCGAGGCCAGCCCGCCGCTCGCCGACCCGTCAAACGAGAGGTCATGGCGAACGATCCACCAGTCAAAATCCAGCACGACCACGTCGTACTCGATCACAAACCCGCTCCCGCCGCCGCCGACGGGGTCGGACCACGAGCCTACAAGGTCGAACCCGATCCCGCCCGTGCGCCCGAGGTCGACGGGAAAGACCATCACCTGGTCGGTCCCCGCCCCGGCGGGCCCGGTGGGCTCAAACGTGTGAATCAGAAAGACCTTGTCATCCACGACAAAGCACTTGCCGACGACGTCCTGGATCGGACGCCCGCCGGTGATGTCGATGCACCCCTGCGGAAACGGGATATTCGCGATCGCCGACGGCACGCTGAGGACCATCGCCCCCGCAGCCAGCACAGCCACGCCCCCGGCGCACCATGACCGCTCCGCCCCGGCCGAACGGCCAAGGGGATACCCGCCCCTCTCGGAACACATGACAGACCTCCTTCTTCAGAGACCGCCCGCGCGCTCGCGAACACGCCTCCAAGTGCAGAACAACCATCCTGACACGAAAACGGCGCAAAAACCAGAAAACATTCGTCACAAATTTACAAACAAAGACAAATCCCAGATTTTACAAGCATTTGTGCTTTTGCCCGTTCCAGTCACAGTTTCCCCCGACCCGTTTTGACTCCTATCCCAGCGCGAATCCCACCACCTCCGCCCCCTCCCAAGCTCGGGGATCACCGCCGGGCGCCTCCATAGCCATTCGCCCGCCACGCGCAAAAGTTGCATCCATATCTACCCCAAAAAAGGGAAGGCCAATCCACCAGTCTTTGCATGATCGATATGCGAACAAATACAGCACAAAATCTGGCGGGAACGCGACGGGCCATCCGAGCGGGCCCTAAACCAGTGTGAGCGGCCCGTTCGAACACGGGACAGGGCCCATCCGTGCCGAACTCGTCACCCGCGGCTCCAGTATGATGCCCGGTTCGGCCGAACATCCGGACAGCACCACACCGCCCACCCAGGGGGAGACCACAAGCATGTGCGGGATCGTCGCCTACATCGGGGTCAAGCCGGCTCGCTCTCTCCTGATCGAGGGGCTCAAACGTCTGGAATACCGCGGATACGACTCGGCCGGGCTCGCGATCATGAACGGCGGGCTCCACGTCGCCAGAGCTGTCGGACGCGTCTCCGTGCTCGAAGACAAGGTCGACCAGCTCGGCGGCTTCGACGGCTCGATC
This sequence comes from Phycisphaerales bacterium, assembly GCA_050485765.1. GTDB lineage: Bacteria > Planctomycetota > Phycisphaerae > Phycisphaerales > UBA1924 > RECY01. Next base: position 13,201 of record JBJHBZ010000008.1, read on the forward strand.
GGCATCGCGCACACCCGATGGGCGACCCACGGCTCGGTCACCGAGGCCAACGCCCACCCCCACCGCGACGACAAGTCCGGCATCGCCGTCGTCCACAACGGCATCATCGAAAACTACGCCAGCCTCCGGACCCTCCTCACCGACAAAGGGCACCGCTTCACCAGCGAGACCGACACCGAGGTCCTCGCGATGCTCATCGGCGAGCTCTACGACCCCGCGCACGGCTTCGACCTCGAGCGAGCCGTCCAGTCCGCCCTCCGCGAGGTCACCGGCGCCTACGCGATCGCCGTCATGTGCGAGCAGGAGCCCGACACCCTCGTCGTGGCCCGCAAGGGCAGCCCCCTCATGGTCGGCATCGGCAACGGCGAGTATGTCGTCGCCAGCGACCCCTCCGCGATCGTCGCCCACACCACCCAGGCCTTCCCACTCGACGACTACAACGTCGTCAAGCTCAGCCGCGACGGCTTCCGAACCAGCACCGTCGACAACCTCCCCATCACGCCCAAGGTCACCCAGCTCGAACTCGAGCTCGAAGAAATCGAGCTCGGCGGGTACGAGCACTACATGCGCAAGGAAATCTTCGAGCAGCCCAACGCCCTGCGCAACTGTTTCCGCGGACGCCTCGACCATAAAGAAGGCAAGGTCGTCCTCGGCGGGCTCCAGGCGTACGCCCCGCAGCTCGTCCGCAGCCGCCGCATCATCCTGACCGCACAGGGCACCGCCCTGCACGCCGCGATGATCGGCGAGTACCTGCTCGAAGAGCTCGCGAAGATCCCCAGCGAAGTCGAGTACGCGAGCGAGTTCCGCTACCGCAACCCGATCATCGAGGACGGCACCGTCGTCGTCGCCGTCAGCCAGTCCGGCGAGACCGCCGACACCCTCGCCGCCCTGCACGAAGCCAAGGACCGCGGCGCGCTGGCGCTCGGCGTGATCAACGCCGTCGGCTCGACCATCGCGCGCGACACCCACGCCGGCGTCTACCTCCGCGTGGGCCCGGAGATCGGCGTCGCGAGCACCAAGGCGTTCACCGGGCAGGTCGCCGTGCTGACGATGATGACGCTCTTCCTCGCACGCCGACGCTTCATGTCGACCGAAGCGAGCGCCCGCCTGATGGCTGAGTTGGACGCGATCCCGGAGAAGATGGACCGCGTGCTGGAGCAGGACGCGTTCATCAAGCGCGTGACGGAGAAGTACATCCACCGCGAGAACTGGCTCTTCCTGGGTCGCGGGTACAACTACCCGACCGCGATGGAGGGCGCGCTCAAGCTCAAGGAGATCAGCTACATCCACGCCGAGGGCATGCCCGCCGCCGAGATGAAGCACGGGCCGATCGCCCTGATCGACGAGGGTATGCCGGTGGTCTTCATCGCCAACAAGGGCCCGCAGTACGACAAGGTGATGAGCAACATCGAGGAGGTCCGCTCCCGCGGCGGGCACATCATCGCCGTCGCGACCGAGGGGGACGAAGCGATCAAGGCGGTCGCCGAGGACGTGCTGTACGTGCCCGAGGTCGCCGACCCGCTGAGCCCGCTGCTGACGGTCGTGCCGCTCCAACTGATGGCCTACCACGCCGCCGTCCTGCGCGGGCACGACGTGGACAAGCCCCGCAACCTCGCCAAGAGCGTCACCGTCGAATAACCCCATCGCCCCGGCGCTTCAGCGACGCGGATGCCGCGCCGACGACACACCACGTGATCCGCAAAAAGACGCGGGCTCGCCCTGAGGGATGGGCGAGCCCGCATCGCGTTATACGTGACCAATATCGAACCGCTCAGCGCCCGGCTCAGCGACGCCGACGCGCCGCCGCCAGCCCGCCGAACACCAGCGCCGCGAACGAGCCCGGCGCGGGGATGATGTAGTCGTAGGTGATCGTCAGCGTCACCCCGGCGGTCGAGAACGCCCCGAACACGTACGACCCGCCCACGGTGTTAAATGAGAACGGCGCGTCATGATCGATCGTAAAACTGACGCTCCCGCCCCCGATAAAGTCAGTGAGGTTCAGCAGCGACACCGAGTCCGAGGCCGAGCCCGTGAACGAGTCGGAGTTGCCCGACGGCCCGGCAAAATCGATCGTCCCGTCGAACGGCGCGAGCTCCAGCACGTCCCGTGTCCACTCGTCCTGGATGCTGAGCAGCTCGGTCGCCCGGGTCTCCTCCCACAGCACGCGCACGTTCCACTTGCGGCTCTGGTCAAAGACCTGGAACAGCCCGTTCGACATGTTCTCGAAATCGAACGACCCGGCGAACGACCCTTCCACGCTCAGCGTGACGCTCTCAAGGTCGCCTAGAGACGGATCGAACCGCGGGAGACTCAGCATCTCCGTCCAATCGCTGCCCGTCACCGGGACGCTCGCCGAGTACGAGACCGACGCCAGGTCCGCCTGCGCCGAGGCGCCGACCACGCCCATGCCCACCAACGCCACCGCCGTCATCATCTTCTGCCGCATCGCAACACTCCTCTCTTCAACGCCGCCGCGCGTGCCCCAAGCACGACAAGGCTCTGGACGCCCCGCACACGCGACGGGGCGAGCGACAAACAACCATCAAGCCGGCGCCTCCGGAAGCTCGTGCGCCATCGCGACTGTCGACGGCACCGGCGGGTACCGCACCATCAGACGGAAATGCAAGAACCGGTCCGCGTCCATCCCCAGACGCTCGAACAACGCCGAGGTCACCTCCGACACCATCGGCACCTGCACGCAGTGCGCCGAGGCGAGCCCACGACCCAGCGACTCCACCTCCGGCGTGAAGTCCAGGTGATCCTCCGGGCGCGCGTACCACGGGCGATCACGCCCCCCGCGCGCATCGGTCAGGATCAGCCCCCGCGGGCGCACCTCGCCCCAGATCCGCTCGTCGATGAACTGATCCACCACGATCCACTCACTCGGCGTCTGCACCGGGTTCGTGATCGAGTGGTACCGCTCCGTCGCCGAGCGGTACCGCCACGAGGGCAGCTCACCACGCTCGGCCGTCACGCAATCCATCCGACCCGACAACCCCACCGGCGACGCCGGCACCCAGTACTGGAGATACCCGTCCGGCGTCTCCACCCGGTACCCGTCCAGCCCGACACCCCGCGAGAACTCCCCCCAGATCGGCACGTCCCGATCCGCGTGGCCCGCCTCCAGCGATCGCAGACGCATCGCGTGACGCGGGCTCGAGCCCTCGGTCGCGCGGATGCTCCCGAGCATCCACGGGCGACCGTCGCTGTACCGCACCAGACCGATCAGCCCGCGCACGATCGCAAACTCGATCCCCGTCCCGGCCTCGTCGAGCGTGAACACCGCCGTCCGCAGGATCGCGTGCGCCCGCCCGCGCAGCAGCGAGCTGTTCGCCTGGAAGAGCTGCTTCCGCATGCGGACGCTCACGGGGTCGTCCCCATTCCCGCGATGGCACGCCACGATCTCCTCGAAGGTGTCCTCATCGCCGACCTGGCGGGTCACGAAGCCGCGGAAATCTCGGATCTCGATCTTCGCCTGCTCGATCAACGCGGCGTCCACCCCGCGGGAGCTCGCCGCCTCGCAGAACCGGCGCCAGGGCTGCGGGCCCGGGATGAACCGAGCCGAGCGCAGCGGATCACGCTCCGAGAGCAGGTTGCTGATCTGCCACGCGAGCTTCTTGTCGAGCCCGAGGGCTCGCGACAGGTCCGACACGCCCGCGGTCGGCACGCCGAGCCCGTGCGTGATGCGCGAGATCGACGCCCGCACGCTCGCGAGCCGATCCGTCGCGACGCGCTCGAAGCTGCTCGTCCCCTGGGCTTGCGTGTCCGACTCTGGAGCCACGGGCATCGGGTCCTCCTCTAGCGATGACGCCAAGAATATCACGCGATCAAGTTTTTCAGAAACGATTTTTGAAGATTTTTCATTCTTGACTGCTGAAAATATTGACCATTTAGCTCGAATAAACCAATCAAAATCCATTCAAATGCACCGGTTATCCCTCGCGGCGGGCAACCCGCCCAACCCGCTCGTGCCGCACGCGTCCCAATCCCTGAGCTTCGCGGAGAGCGATCGCGCGGTAAGCCGTGCCCTGCCCACAATCCGACTCTCAGCTCGGAATTCCCTGTTACAAGCTTCCACCGGTCGCTTTCCGCGTCAGCGGGATCAGCAGCTCGATCGCCAGTCCGCTCAGCAGCACGCCCCAGACCGCCGCCACCTCCGCCGCGCGCGACACGTCCACCGCCCCGCCCGCGATCAGGCACGACGCGAACCCCGCGATCCCCAGCCCGCTCCCGCCGAGCGACTCGATCCCGCGGCTCAGCCCGCGCGCCCGCTGCCGATCGCTCCCGAAGGTCATGAACCCCAGCGTTCCCCCGATCAACTGCCCGTCCCCCGCGAGCAGCAAGAGCAGCACGACAAACCACGCCGCCCCCGCACCCGAGAGCACCGCCGAGGGCGGGAGCGCCGCGACCGCCAGCGCCACCACCGTCGGCAGCGCCACCAGCACCACCAACCCCCGCGCCACTCGCCCCACGCGGCGCACCAAACCCACACGGCGCGCCAGCACCGTCCGCAGGACCAGCCCCGACAACGCCCCCATCACCAGGATCGCCGCCCAATCCTGCGCCAAAGGCGCGGCCCACCCCAGCATCACACCGCTCCCGGTCACGAGCCCCGCCTGAGCCGCCTCCACACCGGCCCCGCGACCCGCCTCCGGCGTCCACCGAACACGCACGCCCGGGAGCAGGCACCCGCCCGCAGCACACGCCCCGAACGCCAGCGTCAGCTCCCGCGTCAACCCCAGCAGCCACCCCGCGACCACCGCCGTCGGCAACGCCGCGAACGCGACCATCAACAGCCCCGCCCCGAGCCCCGGTGCCGAGGGCTCGTCCCACCGGCTCCGACCCCGCGGTGCGCCCGCCCCCGCCATCACGAGCAAGCAACCCAGCACCACAAACGGGCCCAGCATCAGCCCCGCCCGACGCTCACGCACCGCGGCGTTCGCCGCCGCCCGCAGCGGCGCGACCTCCGATGCGTGCTGCGCCGCCATCTCGTCCACCGCTTCAGAGCTGACACCGATCTCGCGGAGCGTCCGCTGCTCGACGGCGTGGCGCGATTCCGCCTCGCGCAGCTCCTCCCGGGCCCCGATCCCGCCGATGAACAGCGCGTCGTACACCCCCGGCTGCGCCGCGCCCAGCACGCCCGGGCCCAGCAACACCCCCGCAAGCAGGCCCCCCGCCAAACCGGCGCTCGCCCGCCCCCCGGCTATCCTGCAACGAAACAGCAGGACCGACAGCAGCGACGACAGCACCAACGCCGTCGCCAGAGCCGTCCACACCGAACCGTCCGACCACGGAACAGACATCGGCAAACTCTACCCGACGGAGCACGCCCCACCATGACCGACACCAACCCCGGCACCATCGACACCGCGACCGCCGACATCGGCCTCATCGGGCTCGGCGTCATGGGGCAGAACCTCGTGCTCAACATCGCCGACCACGCCTTCCGCGTCGCCGTCTGGAACCGAACCCACGAAAAAGCGCTCGACTTCGCAAACGCCAACCCCCCCGAAGCCCTCGCGCCGGGCGGCGCGATCCTCCCGGCCCGCGAGCTTGCCGACTTCGTGCGCGCGCTCCGACGCCCCCGCAAGGCGATCATCCTCCTCCCCGCCGGCCCGGTCACCGACGCCGCGATCGATGCGCTCGCCGAGCTCTTCGAGCCCGGCGACATCGTCATCGACGGCGGCAACGCCCACTGGCTCGACACCGAGCGGCGTGAAAAAACCCTCGCCGAACGAGGCATCCGCTTCATCGGCTCCGGCGTCTCCGGGGGCGAGCTCGGCGCACGCTTCGGCCCCAGCCTCATGCCCGGCGGCGACCCCGACGCCTACAAAGAGCTCGAACCCATCTGGAACGCCATCGCCGCCAAGGTCGACCGCGAGACCGGCAAGCCCATCCTCGGCGCCACCCCCGGCAAGCCCGTCGTCGCCGACAACGCCGACCCCTGCGCCGCCTACATCGGCCCCGCCGGGAGCGGGCACTTTGTCAAGATGGTCCACAACGGCATCGAGTACGCCGACATGCAGCTCATCGCCGAGGCCTACCAGCTCCTCCGCACCGTCACCCGCATGCCGGTCGCCGAGATCGGCGAAGTCTTCGAATCCTGGAACACCGGCGACCTCGACAGCTACCTCATCGAGATCACCGCCGACATCCTCCGACAGACCGACCCCACCACCGGCGCCCCCTTCGTCGACGTCATCCTCGACGCCGCCGGGCAGAAGGGCACCGGCAAGTGGACCGCGACGATCGCGCTGGACCGCGGCGTGCCCGTGCCCACGATCGCCGAAGCCGTCTTCGCACGCTACATCTCCGCTCTTCGCGAGGAGCGCGAGCGGGCGTCCCGCGCCCTCCCCGGGCCGGCCGAGCCCTTCACCCCGCTCGAAGGCGAGGACCGGCACTTCATCGAGCGCGTCCGCAACGCCCTCCACGCCGCCAAGATCCTCACCTACGCCCAGGGCTTCGCCCTCATCCGCGACGCCTCCGACGCCGGGGGCTGGAACACCGACCTCGCGGCCCTCGCCCGCATCTGGCGCGGCGGGTGCATCATCCGCGCCCGCCTCCTCGAGCCCATCGCCCAAGCCTTCCAACGCGACCCCAAGCTCCCCAACCTCGCCCTCGACCGAGACCTCGGCGACGCCCTGATCCGCGAGATGCCCGACCTCCGCGCCGTCGTCGGCGTCGCCGCCGCACGCGGCGTCCCCGCCCCCGCGATGATGAGCACCCTCGCCTACTTCGACGCCTACCGCTCCGACCGCCTCCCCGCCAGCCTTATCCAGGCCCAGCGCGACTACTTCGGCGCCCACACCTACGAACGCACCGACCAGCCCCGGGGCAGCTTCTACCACCTCGACTGGCCCGCCGACCCCCGGGCCGAAGCGCGGATCTGAGCCCGGCGCGGGTTCCCTCGTGTCGGAGGGTCTGGTACAGTCTCTGGTCTGGCGTGCGTGCCCACGGGCCCGCGCAGGCCGGGGAGGGCACCAGTCATGAAGCGTCGCATCCCGCTGATTCTCATCACGCTGAGCCTGCTCATCGCCGGGATGCTGCTCTACGCGGCGCTCCAGGAGATGATCGGGGAGCTCGCCGAGAACCGCCCGACCTCCGCCGGGCGCGTCCACGAGGCCGCCCTGGGCGGCGATCTCGACGCCCTGCGCCGCGAGGTGCAGGCGGGGATCGACCTGAACGCCGCCGACGACGCCTCCGGCTCGCGAACGGCGGGGCTCACGCCCTTGATGGCCGCCGCCTTCGCGGGGCACCAGGACGGGATGCGCGTCCTGCTCGACGGCGGGGCCCGGGCCGACGCCCGCGGGCGTGAAGGGCGGAACGCCCTCTTCTACGCTGCCGGCTGGGGCGGGGTGGAGTGCGTGCGCCTGCTGCTGGAGGCCTCGCCCCCGGCCCGGGTCGACGCGCGGAGCGACGACGGCTGGACCGCCGCGATGATGGCCGCCAGCCGCGGCGAGTACGACGCCCTCCGCGCCCTCATCGCCGCCGGGGCCAACATCAACGCCAAGAACCGCTGGGGCGAAACGGCCCTGCTCTTGGCGACCGACGCCCAGTCGCCCGAGAAGGTCCGCGCCCTGCTCGCCGCGGGGGCCAACGTCAACGAGTCGGACAACAACGGGCGGACCCCGCTCGCCGCAGCCTCGGCCGCCGGCGAACCCGCCCTCGGGCTGATCGAGATCCTCCTCGCCGCCGGGGCGGATCCGAACACCGCCGATCGCGACGGGGTAACCCCCCTAATGCACGCCGCCAACCGCGGCGATGCCGCCCGGGTCATCCTCCTGCTCAACGCCGGCGCTCTGGCCGACCGACGCGACGAGGCCGGCGACCGCGCCCTCGACTGGGCCCGCCGACGCGACGACGACCGCGGACGCGAGGTCGCCCAGATCCTCGAGCTCGCTCCCGGCGGCGGCACCTGATCAAAATCCGATCAAACATGCGGCGATCCGATTCTCTGACCCATCGCCGCCGCGCGAGCCGATAGTCACAGCTCGCCGCCGGTGCGCCCACGCCCGGCCGCGGAGGACGCATGAGCTCGATCTCCCCCACCAACCCCGCCGGCGCCTACGGCGCCCTCCGCCTCGCCCGGGCCTACGCCTCGGCGCGGGCGCCGGGGCCAACACCCCCCGCCCCGACCAATACAGCCCAGACGAACCCGGCCGCCGCCCTGCAGGCGAACTCGGTCCAGCCCTCGGACCGAGCCGCGGGCGTGCGGGACGTCGCGAGCCTGACGCCGACCTCGGCACCCGACACCGTGGGTCGGATCATCCCGAGGCCGAGCGCGACGCCGACGAGTGCTCGCGGCCTGGTCGCGGCGCTGGTCCCCGGGCGGATCGATTTTTCGGGTGACGAGCCCGTGCAGGCTCGCCCCGGCGCGATGCCGATCTACCGCCACCCGGCGGACAAGAACGCCGCCGCCACGGGCATCCACGCCGGACGACTGATCGACACCGAAGCCTGATCGCGCCCCGCCCGACAGAAGCCCGCCGAAACCTGCCGCCGCCCTGAACCCACCGACCTGAGCCCGCTGACCGCCCGCAGAACATGCCCGCGCTCGCACGTCGCGCCGCGCTCTGCGGCCGGTCCTGCCCGGGTTTCCGTGCGCGGGCGCGGGCGAATCCGTTGTTTGTGCGCGCCCCGCCCGGTTGGGACGCAGACAATCCGTGACGCCCCGGGCGATGGAGCCCCGGAGCCGAGCCTCATCCCGCCCGATCACACCGAAGGATCGATCCGTGATCACCCGCCCACCGACGTCCCACCCCGCCAGCACACCCACACCCGCGCCCCCCAGCGCCGGGACGCGCGACGCCTCGCGCCCGCGGGGCTTCCCCGCCCCGAGCGCCCTCGCCGGGCACTGGCGACTCGACCCGGACACCGTTTTCCTCAACCACGGGTCCTACGGCGCCTGCCCCGCGCCCGTGCTCGAAGCCCAGCGCCGCATCCGCGACCGCATGGAGGCCGAGCCCGTCCGGTTCTTCATGATCGACCTGGAGAAGCTCGCCGACGCGGCGCGCGCGCGCATCGCGTCGTTCGTCGGCGCGCGCGACCCGCAGGCGCTCGCGCTCACGCCCAACGCCACGATCGCCGTCGCGACGGTCATCCGCAACACCCGCCTGGAGCCGGGCGACGAGGTGCTCGTCAACGACCACGAGTACATGAGCTGCATCAGCGAGTTCCATCGGCACGCCGATCGGCACGGGTACGAGGTCAAGTGCGCCGAGGTGCCGTTCCCGGTGCGCTCGCCCGACGAGGTGTTCGAGGCGGTCATGGCGCAGGTGACCCCGCGCACAAAGCTGGCGCTGCTCAGCGAGATCACCAGCCCGACCGCGATCGTCTTCCCCATCCCCCGCCTCGTGCGCGCGCTCAAGGACCGCGGCGTCACCGTCCTCGTCGACGGCGCGCACACGCCCGGGCAGCGCGCCCTCGACGTCGAGAGCCTCGGGGCCGACTACTACGCAGGGAACCTGCACAAGTGGGTCAGCGCGCCCAAGGGGAGCGCGTTCCTCTGGGTCGCGCCGGAGCATCAGAAGGGCTTTGAGCCGCTGGCGCTCTCGAGCCGGGCGCACATCGAGCGCTCCGATCGCTCCCGCTTCAACGCGCTGTTCGACTACGTCGGGACCAACGACTACTCCCCCGTGCTCGCGGCCCCGGAAGCGATCGACTTCCTCGGCTCGCTCCTCCCCGGCGGGTGGGACGAGCTCACACGACGCAACCACGAGCTGGTCATCGAAGGGCGCAACCTCATCTGCAACGCGCTCGGCGTGGAGCCGCCCGCGCCGGACGCCATGCTCGCCAGCATGGCCTCGATCATCATCCCCGGGCTCGGGCTCACCTCCGGCGGCATCAAGCCGGGCGGCTACGAAGACCCGCTCCAAGCGCGCCTGGTCGAGAAGCACCGCATCCAGGTCCCCGTCTGGAGCCTGCCGAGCAAGGGGCACCGCATCCTGCGGATCAGCGCCCAGCTCTACAACAGCCGCGAGCAGTACGCGTACCTCGCCGAAGCGCTGAAGCAGGAACTGGCGGCGGAGTGAATGCCCTGTGCCACTGACCTCTTCCGAGAGGTCAGTGCTCCCCACCCTTCTCCGTTTCAACGCTCTACACCGAAGAAGACCAAAGACCACAAGGGCGGCCCGGAGCACTGACCTTGCGGACAAGGTCAGTGGCACAGGCGTTGCCGCGTTACGCCAAGCCGTAGACCGGCTTGAGCTTGCCTTCCAGGTGTCGCAGCAGCGGCTCGGCGCTCAGGGGCTCGCCGGTGATGCGCTCGCACAGCTCGGCCGCGCGGTAGCGCTTGCCGTGCTTGTGGATGTTGGTGCGGAGCCACGACAGGATCTCGCCGAACTCGCCGCGTGCCATCTGGGCGTCGACGTCCGGGATGGTGCGCGTCATCGCCTCCCAGAACTGGGCGCAGTAGAGGTTGCCGAGGGTGTACGTCGGGAAGTAGCCCATGAGCCCGAAGGACCAGTGGACGTCCTGCAGGCACCCCCGACGGTCGTCCGGCACCGGCACGCCGAGCAGTTGCTCGAAGCGCTCGTTCCACGCCCCCGGCAGGTCGCGCACGCTCAGATCGCCGCGGATGAGCGCGCGCTCGATGCCGAAGCGGAGCATCACGTGCAGGTTGTACGTCGCCTCGTCCGCCTCGACGCGGATGTAGCTCCGGCTCACCGTGTTCACCGCGCGGAAGATCGATTCGGCGTCGTGCCCTTGCAACGCGCCGCCCAGCAGTTCCTGCGCCCTCGGCGTCGCCCAGCGCCAGAACGCGAGGCTGCGCCCCACCGCGTTCTCCCACATGCGGCTCTGGCTCTCATGAATCCCCAGCGAGATCGACTCGCCCAGCGGCTCGCCGAAGCACGACTCCGGGATGTCCGCGTACTGCCCGCCGAGCTTGGGCAGGCCTTGTTCGTAGAGCCCGTGCCCCATCTCGTGCATGGTGCCGAAGAAGGCGTCGGTCCAGCGTTCCTCGCGGTAGCGGGTGGTCAGGCGGGTGTCGCCCGGCGCGAGGCCCTCGCAGAAGGGGTGCGTCGTCGTGTCGAGCCGCCCGCGATCCAGGTCGAACCCGCACCGCCCGATCACCATCAGCCCGAACGCGTGCTGACGATCCGCGGGGATCTCCGCCCGCGTCAACGCGTCGTCCGGGCTTTGCCCGCGATCCAGCAGCTCGCCCACCAACGCGCTCAGCCGCTGCTCCAGCGGCGTAAACACCGCCTCCACCTCGCGCGCCGTCATCCCCGGCTCGTACTTATCCAGCAGCGCGTCGTACAGCTCCCCGCCCTCGCCGAAGCCCAGGCACTCGGCCTTCTCCCGCGCCAGGCCCACCATCCGCGTCAGCGAACCCTCGAACTGCTTGAAATCGCTCTCCGCCCGAGCCTTTTTCCAGATCTGCTGGCTCTCGCTCCCGGCCCGGGCCAACTCCTGCACCAGCGTTCGCGGCAGCTTCGTCGCCTTGTCGTAGTCGCGACGGATCTCGCGCAGGTTCGCGCCGGATGCGCTCTCCGGATCATTCAACTCCGCGTCGGCTTCACACTCGGCGATCAGCTCCCCCAGGCGCGGGTCCGTCGCGCGATCGTGCGCGAGCCCCGCGAGCAACGCCTGCTGCTCGGCCCGCGCCCCGCCCCCGCCCGCGGGCATGTACGTCTCCTGATCCCAACCCAGAAGCCGCGAGACCGAAGCGAGCGTCCCCGCCTCCCGCAAATGCGCGCGGAGCTGGTCGTAGGTGGTCGTGGACGCGGGGGTGGCGGTCTCGGGCATGATCACTCCTCAAGGCTGCGGCTCTGTTCGATCTGCATCTCAAGCGTAGGGGCCGAAGGGAAACGCACCACCCCGCCATTCCCCCGCTTGCCCGAACCCTCCAGCACGCCGCTCAATCCCGCAGCGCGTGCTGGAGCGCGATCAGGCTGTACGCCGTGATGAGCACCGGGTCCCCCTCCATCCAGCGGTCATCGACCGGGCGGAAGCTCCCGTCCTCGTGCTGCAGCTCGGCGAGACGCTCGATCAGGTCCCGGCGCCAGTCGCGGGCCTCAGCGCGCCCGTCGTCGTGCCGGATCTCCAAACGGTCCTCGCCGAACGCGCTGAGAGCGTTGGCGAAAGTGACGTAGTAGTAGTACAGCCCGTCGTTGCCGACGCCGGGGTTCTCCCTCAGCGTGTAGTTCTGGCGGATCCAGCCCATCGCGGCCTCGACGCGCGGGTCGTCCCGCTCGAGCTGCGCGTAGATGTACGTCCGGAACCCGGCGTAGGTCATCGAGCCGTACGCGCGCAGGCGGCTCACGCGCTCCCCGCTCGGCGTCAGCTCCTCGATCTCGCCCGCCTTGCTCTCGCCGACGCCGAGCTGATCCCCCGACGGGCTCGTCGCGTAGATGAACCCGCCCTGGGTCGAGCCCTCGGCGTAGGGCATGTCGTTGATGTCCTCGTGCATCTGCGTGCGCGCGAGAAAGATCAGGGCGCGCTGCACGGCCGGGTCCTCGCAATCGACGCCGGCGTCGATGAACGCGTTGATGAAAAAGTGCAGGTTGCTGTTATCCGGGCGGCTGCTCCCGCCGTACCCGATCCCGCCGTAGAACGGGTGATCCTCGGTGACGCGCCCGGTTTCCGCGTCGGCCCCGCTCCCCACGCCCGCGCCCTCGTGCCACTGGATGCGCCGAAGGAAGTCGAGCGCCGGCTCGATCGCCTCGGCGGCTTCGGGCGTGCCCAGGCGCGCCAGCGCGCTCACGCAGATGGAGGTGTTGTAGCTCGCAAGGATGCGGTCGTAGATCCCCCCGTCGGGCTGGCGGTGCTCGAGGATGAACGACGCGCCGCGACGGACGTGCCCGTCGCGCGCGTCGATCCCGGGCTGCATGAGCATCCCGCGGAGGACCAGCCCGGTGATCGCCGGCAGACGCGGGCCGCCGGGGCGCACGCCCCAACCCCCGGTCGCCTCGTCCTGCTGCGTGCGCAGGAAGGCGATGGCGCGCTGCGCCATCCGTTCACCCTGGGCGCGCACGTCGTCGTCGACTGCCCGCTCGGCGAGGGCGCCCCTCGCCTGGCGCTCCGCCTGCTCCTGCGCCAACGCCGGGGCGGCGCACGCCCCGCCCGCGACCAGCGCGACCGACCCGACCCACCACCCCATCCGACGACGAACACGCATCGCGACTCCCTTCCTGGACTGGACCGCGATGCTACAGGCACCCCTTGGAAGGCGTTGCCGCGAGACCTCGTGAATGCACGGCGTCGATGGGCTCACCCCGCCGTCGCAGCCCGGACCAGCGCCGTCGCGACCACGGCGGCCGACTCGGTGCGGAAGACGTGCGGGCCCAGCCCCACCACCATCGCCCCGCCCGCGAGCGCCAACGCCCGCTCGTCGTCGGTCCACCCGCCCTCCGGGCCGACGAGCACGCGGACCGACTCCAACCTCCCCTCCCCCGCGAGCGCCTTGGAGACCGCGACGCCCCCGACGTCCGCCAGCAGCACCCGCGGACGCGAACCCGTCGCCCCGGGGGCGGCCAGCGCCTCCGCGAGCGTCATCCGACCCCCGATCGAGAGCAGATGGGCCCGCCCGCACTGCTTGGCGGCTTCCTTCGCGATCCGAACCATCCGATCAAGCTTCCCCTCACGCGGATCCACCACCACCCGGTCGCTCGCCAGCGGACGCCATGACGAGGCCCCGGCCTGGCTGAGCTGGTCGATCATCCCCTCTAATCTGGGGCCTTTCGGGGCGGCCGCCACGACCTCGAGCCAGGGGCGGACTGGCTCGGCGTGCTCGACGGCTTCGACGGCGAGGCGAAGCCGCCAGTCGCCCTTACCGGCCTTCTCGACCCCCTCGATCCGGGCCGAGGCCACCCCGCCGCGTCCGTCGAGCAGCCCGACCGCGTCGCCGACGCCCAGTCGCTTGGATTTGACGGCATGATGGGCCTCCTCCCCCCCGATCTCGATGATCGCCCCCGGGGCGAGGTCGAACGCGTCGTCGAGGATGCGGTGCAGGGCCATGGGAGCTCCGGGAAGGCACTAGGCACTAGGCACTAGGCACTAGGCACTAGGCACTAGGCACTAGGCGGGGAGGATAGCGGCCGGGGGTTTCTGCGGATCCGGGTCATCCTTGCAAAGAGCACACCCGGCTTCGCCCGGTTTCCTCAGGCCCTCGTGCCCAATGCCTCGTGCCTGATGCCTTCCCGTCCTGCCTCTCCGTCCGGAAACTGCTTGAGTTTCTTGGGCTTAGGACCGATGATCGAGGCGGACGGATTTATGCCAGACACCAAGGCCGACCAGCAGAATACCCCAGACTTGGACGCCCAGATCGAGGCGTTGCTGGCCGACATGGCGTCGGCGTGCGATCGCGTGGCGAAGCAGCTCGAAGACCGCCCACCTCCTTCTCGGGAAGAGATCGCCCAGGCCGCCGTCAAAGAAGGCGGGGCGTTCGATGATCGGGGGCAGCGGGCCGGCGAGGCTCCGGAGGCCGAGGACGCGGAGCCGGGGGCCGAGGACGAGGCATTGGCGGAGGTGGAGGAAGAGGCGGACCACCTGGAGGGGTTCGACCTGGGCGATGAGCCCGCGGGGTCGACGCCGGAGGGTGATGAAGCGGAGGCGGTCGCCGAGTCGGTCGCGCTGGACGCGCAGGTCGGGGAGTTGATCGACGCGGCTGTAGGCGAGCCGGGGTCGCCCTCGGAATCTGAGTCAGACTCTGAACCTGGGCCCGGCGCGACAAACCCGGACGCGCCGGAGAACCTGGGCGATCTGGATGCCGAGCTGGCGGCGTTGGCGGGCGAGATGATGGCCGAGAGCGAGCCCTACGCCGGCACCGCGCCATCCGACGATCGCCACATCTCGGCTACAGACGAAGCTCCGCCCGTTTCCGTGACGGATGACGAGCCCGGGGATGGCACGAGCGACGAAGCGTCGTCGGCCGCGGCTGTGGAAGCCGCGACCGAACGCGCCGCGCCCGCGCCCCCCGCCGCCCGTTCTGAAGCGCCGACCGCGCGCCCGCGTCTGCGGGCGCCGTCGCGTCCGTCCGTCGCGCCGGGGAGCAAGCCCTGGGCCGTGGCGTGGGCGCACGCTCGCGTGTATGCGCCCTGGCTCGCGTCGATCGTGTTCGCGCAGCTCATGCGTCTGTTCATCTGGGCAGCCCCGCGTCTGGGGGACCTGGCCGAGCGGAGCAACCGACCGGTTGAAAACCGCCCGCGCGTGGTGCGTCAGAGCGTGGGCTGGTTCGCGGTGATGACGGCGTTTTACGCGCTGCTGGCGTGGGTGTTCGTGCTGTTTATCCGCGAGCCGCCGCAGCCGACCGAGGCGCGGACGCCGGCGGTGGAGGTGCGTGATCCGAACGCGCCGGAGCCATTGCGTCGAACACCGAGCGTCGAGGCCTCGCCGCGCTGAGCCGAGTCGAACAAGACCGGACCCCGACGCCATGGAAACGCGCAGCCCGTCCGCGGGCGGAGCTTATCCATGACGAGCGTCGGACGGCGCCGAGCGCTTGAACGCGCGCACAACGATGGAGATCGAAGAGGAGGAGACCCGGAAAAGCTGCGCCGCGGCGGCTTCGCGTTTCCGGGGCATCGAGGGCGAAGAAGAGGAAGAAGCGGGGTCGCGGCGTTTAGAACTCGGCCTGTCGCGGCGCTCTCGGGAATGGGATGACGTCGCGGATGTTCTGCATGCCGGTGCAGAACTGGATGAGGCGTTCGAAGCCCAGCCCGAAGCCCGCGTGCGGGACGGTGCCGTAGCGACGCAGGTCGCGGTACCACCAGTAGTCGTCTTTGACCAGGCCCATCTCCTCGATGCGCCGGTCGAGGACGTCGAGGCGTTCTTCGCGCTGGCTGCCGCCGACGATCTCGCCGATGCCGGGGACGAGGATGTCCATCGCGGCGACGGTGTCCTCGGGCGCGCCGTCGGTGCCGGCGTCGTTGAGGCGCATGTAGAACGCTTTGATCTTCTTCGGGTAGTTGATGACGACCACGGGCTGCTTGAAGTGTTCCTCCGTCAGGTAGCGCTCGTGCTCGGATTGCAGGTCCGAGCCCCACTGCACGGGGAACTCGAAGCTCTTCTTCGCGTTCTGCAGGATCTGCACCGCTTCGGTGTACGGCAGGCGACGGAAGGGCTTCTCGATGACGTGCTTCAGGCGGTCGATCAGCCCGGGCTCGATGCGCTCGTTGAAAAACGCCATGTCGTCGGCGCGACGCGTCAGCAGGTCGTCGAACAGGTACTTGAGCATGTCCTCGGCGAGCTGTGCGTCGTCGTTCAAATCCGCGAACGCGATCTCCGGCTCGATCATCCAGAACTCGGCCAGGTGCCGGCTCGTGTTGCTGTTCTCAGCGCGGAAGGTCGGGCCGAACGTGTACACGCGGCTCAGGGCGCAGCAGTACGTCTCCACGTTCAACTGCCCCGACACCGTCAAATTCGCCTCGCGACCGAAGAAGTCCTTGTTGTAATCAACCTCGCCCTCGGGCGTCCGCGGCGGGTTGTGCATGTCCAGCGTCGAGACGCGGAACATCTCGCCCGCGCCCTCCGCGTCGCTGGCGGTGATGATCGGCGTGTGGACGTAGAAGAAATCCCGCTCGTCAAAGAAGCGGTGGATCCCCGTCGCGAGCGCGTGACGCACGCGCGCCACCGCGCCGAACGTGTTCGTGCGCACGCGCAGGTGCGCCTGCTCGCGGAGGTACTCGAACGTGTGGCGCTTGGCGGAGGCCGGGTAGGTGTCCGGATCGTCCACGAGCCCGACGACGCGGATCGCGGTCGCCTGGAGCTCGACGGACTGCCCCTTGCCCTGGCTCTCGACGAGCTCGCCCTCGGCCTCGATCGCGCACCCGGTGCCGACGTGGAGGATCTCGCTCTGGTAATTGGGCAGGTCGCTCTTGGCGACGACCTGGAGCCCGTGGAAGGCGGTGCCGTCGTTGAGGTCGATGAAGCTGAGCCCGGCCTTGGAGTCGCGCCGGGTGCGGACCCAGCCCTTGAGCGTGCACCGGGTGCCGACGGCGGCGCGGGCCGCGTCCTTGATCTTCAACCAGTCCATTGCGCCGAACCTCCGAATGCGTGGCTGTGCCAAAAGGGCGGTGCCGAGAAGGGCGGGATCCTACGCCGAGCGGGGGTCAGGGCTTCCCTCGCCGCACACCCAGGCGGGGCTAGCATTGCCCCCGATGGCCCCCGTCCCGCCCCAGCTCAGCCCGCTCGGCCTGACCAGCCGGGCGTTTGTCGACGCCGTCGCCCCCGGCGGCAAGGGCGAGCCGCAGGCTTTCCGCGCCTACCGGCGGTTTTTCCGCGAGGGCGTGATCGATCAGCCCCCGGCCGTCGGGGTCATCCCTCCCGTCGTCCGGTCGCTTCGTGAGGACACCGAGGAGGGCCCGACGTTCAAGTTCGTCACGCGACTGGATCGCCCGATCGATGCGGACGCGCTCGCGGCGAACCGGCGCACGCGGACGGGGGAGCAACGCGAGATCGGGACGGACCGCCCCCTGACGGTCGCGGCTCGTTCCGAGAGCGACGGGGGCGAGGCTGAGAGCAACGCCGACCGACGCCTGCACCTCGGCGTGCTCGCCGGCGACGACCGCGTGCGCCACCTCGACGTCGAATCGGTCATCATCCCCATGGTCGGGCAGAAGGGGCGGCGCACGCACACGCTCTGCGTCTCCAGCCAGGTCGGGTGCGCCATGGGGTGCGGCTTCTGCGAGACCGCCCAGATGGGCCTGGTCCGAAGCCTCACCGCCAGCGAGATCGTCGCCCAGTGGTTCAACGCCACTCACCGGCACGAAACCGAAGACGGCGTCCCCCGACGCATCGACAACATCGTCTTCATGGGCATGGGCGAGCCGATGGACAACGCGCAGGAAGTCCTCCGCGCGATCGAGATCCTCACCGATCACAACGGGCCCGGCGTGCCCATGAGCAAGATCACCGTCTCGACCGTCGGTCGCATCGACGGGCTCCGCCTGCTCAGCAAGAAGCTGATCAACCCCGGGTGGCGGAAGATGGGGCTGGCGGTCAGCATCAACGCGCCCAACGACGAGATCCGCAGCCGCATCATGCCGATCAACCGCTCGATGCCCATGCGCGACCTGCGGGACGCGCTGCTCGAGATGCCCCACCAAGGCACGCGCAAAGTCTGCTTCGAGTACGTCCTGATCCCCGGCGTCAATGACCAGCGCGAGCACGCGCGCGAGCTGGCGGACTATCTCGAGCCCTTCGGTAAAGTCGGCGGCGACTTCACCCCCCGCGGCATGGTCAACCTCATCCCCTACAACCCCCGGCGCAACTCCCCCTGGCCCGCGCCCACCGAAGAACAGACCGAGCGTTTCCTCCGATGGCTCATGGACGAACGCCTGTTCGTCAAACGCCGGCGGACCAAGGGTCGCTCGCAGATGGCGGCGTGCGGGCAGCTCGGCACGCCGGACATCCGCAAGCGCCGGTTCGTCGGCGCAGGCGAGGCGACGCCCGAAGCCCCGGGCCGCAACGCGTGAGGCGCGAACGCCTCGCCGCCCTCCGCCTGCAACTGATCAGCCACGAGTTCTGGCCGACCTGGGTGCGCTACATCCCGATCGCCGGGGTGATCGCGCTCGAAGGGCTCCGCAGCGGGGGCGTGCGCACGGCGCTGTGCGCCAACCCCGGCATCCCCGCAGCCGGACTGGTCGGCGAGCACAAAACCGACATCCTCGATCATCTCCCCCCCGACCCGCGCCTGCTCTGCACGCGACGCATCCCCCCCGACGAGCCGACCGCCCGACTCGAGCACCTGCGCGAGCTGATGCGCGCCGAGCCGGGGCTCGGGGGCTACCCGGTCGTGCTCAAGCCCGAGCGCGGGTACCGAGGGTTCGCGGTGCGCATCGTCCGCAGCGAGGACGAAGCGCTCGACTATCTCCGCACTGTCGCGATCCCGGCATCTGTCCAGCGGTATCACCCCGGCCCGGTCGAAGTCGGGCTGCTCTGGGCGCGCCACCTGGACCAGGTCGAGCGCGAGGACGCGAGCCGCCCGGCGGGGCGGATCCTGGACATCTGCTACAAGACGTTCCCGTCGGTCGTGGGCGACGGCGTGCGCACGATCGAGGCGCTCGTGTGGGCCGAGCCGCGCCTCGCGGTGCAGCGGCGCACGCTGCTCCCGCGCGTCGCCGACCCGCGCGCAGTGCCGGGCGCTGGCGAACGCGTGGGGCTGGGCGAGATCGGGAATCACATCCAGGGCGCGAAGTTCACCGACGGCATGCACCTGCACACCCCGGCGATGGCCGACGCGATCGACAGGCTCGCGCGCGGGTACCGCGATGCGCAGGGGCGCGGGCTGGACATCGGGCGGTTCGACGTGCGGGCCGAGAGCGACGCGGACCTGCAGGCCGGTCGTTTCGCGGTGCTGGAGTTCAACGGCATCGCGGGCGAGCCGACGAGCATGTACGACCCGGCCCGCACGCCGATCGGGTGCTGGGCGACCCTCGCCCGCTGGGTGCGCACGGCGTACGCGCTCGGACGCGCCCGCCGACGCCTCGGCATCCGCCCCATGAGCTGGCGCGAGCTGCGCCAACTGAAACGCCGAGACGCCGCGGAGCGACGCCTCGGCGCGAGCTCGAACTAACCGATACGCCCAAGTTTCGAAACAGGCCCGGTCACCGACGCCGACGCACCGCGAGCAACCCCGCGAAGCCGAGCACCGCGACACCACCCGGCGCAGGCAGCGGCGTCAGCACCATGTACACCTGCCCGAGGCTCTCGTGCTCGCCCTGCACGAGGATCTGCCCGTGATCGTTGAGGTCGATCAGCAACGTCACGCCGGTCACGCCGTCGGGGAGTTGGAGCGGGAGGTTGTTGAGAAAGAGGAGTTCGCCGCGATCGAGCAGGATGGGCATGCCGCCGAAATCGACGTCCATCGCGGTGAGGATCGTTTGTCCGAGTGCGTTGAGCCGTCCAGGGTAGGATTCGAAAGCGTCGACAAGCGTGCGCCGCCCGTCCGCGTCGATGTACCCGGTCCGGATCAGATACGATTCGTCCCCCCCGGCTGCAGACACATTGATGCTCACCTCGCCGTCGTTGGTCACGCCTCTCGCGTTTACGATCAGCGGCTCGCTCGACGCGTCGTGCAAGGTGCGCACATACCCGTTGGCGCCGGACAGGTAGACATTCATCGTGCCCGGCTGAAAGACCACGGCCAGCGTGCCATCGCTGGAAAGACTCGGCCCACGCAGCGTGCTCGCATCGACACCCTCCGGGCCCTGCAGCGGCCCCGCGGTGATGCGACCGTCGCGATCGGTGATAAAGACACCTTGGGTGGTCCTGAACAGCATCTGCCCGCTTGCGTTTACGTCGCCGGGACCAATACCGGCAAGCATGCCGATATCACCCGGGTTCGCGAACAGGAACAGCGACCGTGCACTCTGCACACCATCGGCATCGACAAGGTACGGCTCCACGCTCGTGCTGACGCTGACCCGCAGTCGTCCCAGATCGTCCATCCCGCGGATATTGATCGGATCCGGCACAAAATCCTGCGACCACAGCATCGACGACCCATCGAACACACCGACGCGAGATGTGTGCACCAAGCCCGTCGACAGGTACCCGCCCACAAGCCCGGTATTGCTCAACTGATTCGGCTGAAAATCGATCGAACCCGGCGGGAGATCGAACGACAGCAACTCCCCCCGATACCCCGGGTTCGGCGCACCGCGGGCCGTCGTTGTCATCGCGCCGATCCCCGCCAGAGCGATCCCCAGCACGCCCGCCCGACCCAGCATCTTCACCATCGCGGCCTCCTTCATAATCTCGGCGTCTCGGATCGAGATGGTCCACCGCTCACGCCGTCCCGCGCTGTGGATTGCATCGGCCAGTGCGTTCGTTCCGCGCCACGATCCCGGGCGTTCGGGGCGAACCGCTCCCCTTCGGCACGGGGCCCGCGCACAAGCCGCGTGATCGGGGCGCACGCTTCGCTCGCGCCAGCGCACGGCGTGCGCATACCCTGCACCTATGCGACTCGCCGTCATCATCCCCGCCGCCGGTTCCAGCAGCCGGTTCCGTGACACCAACGCCGCCGACCCGGGCGCGATCGCGGGGGCGCGATCCAAGCTCGACGAAGACCTCGGCGGGCGGCCCGTGCTGCATCGCGCGGTCGAGCTGTTCACCGAGCTCGAACCCGTCGGCGCGATCATCGTCGCCGGGCCGCACGATCCCGCGGCATTCGAGGAGTTCAAACGCCGGCACGGGGACAAGCTCTCGATCCTCGGCGTCACCGTCGTGCCCGGCGGCAAGACGCACCGGTACGAAACGGTCGGCGCCGCCCTGGCGCACGTCCCGCCGGACGCGACGCACGTGCTGATCCACGATGGGGCCCGCCCTTGCACGCCGAGCGACCTCATCGAGCGCGTGCTGGAAGCCGCGGCTCTCTATCCCGCGGTCGTCCCCGTCGTGGAGCTCACCGACACCATCAAGCGACTGAGCGCTGAGACGCGCGAAAAACCCGCCGACCCGCTCGCCGCGATCCTCGGCGGCACGGATACGAGCGGGGGCGCGGCGGACGCGATCCGCCCCGTGGTGGAGACGGTCCCGCGGGACGGCCTGGGCGCGGTGCAGACGCCGCAGGTCTTCGAGGCCGAGCTGATCCGCCGCGCGTACACGCAGAGCAATCTCGACAGCACCGACGACGCGCAGCTCGTCGAGCGCTTGGGTGAAGAGGTCGTCGCCGTCCGCGGCGACGCACGCAACATCAAGCTCACCCACCCCGCCGATCTGACCATCGCCCGGGCCATCCTCGGCTTCAAGCCCCCGAGCGAACGCCCGACCCACAAGAAGTTCTGAAGCGAACGCTCATGAGCGGTACAAACACACGGCCCCCGCCGGTCGACGGGGGCCGTGCGTGCTGGTGATCCTCTCAGCCGGATGCACACGGGCCGAGAGTCGGGGGACGTGGTTTCGATCAGGCGGTCGCGCGTCGGCGGCGCACGCCCGCCACACCGGCGAGCGCGAGCAGGGCCGCCGCCCCCGGCGCGGGGATGATGACGTTCTGCACGTAATCACGCGCGACGACAAGCTCGCCCTCGGTGCTGTTGAGCCCGAAGACAAGCCAGAACGATTCGGAGTTCCCGTAGGTGACGTCGTTGCCCGCGCCAGGCTCGTAGTAGAGCTCGAGGTTGAGCAGGAAGACGCCGTCGGACGGGTCCGCGCTCCCGACGCCGTTGAGCTGGAAGGTGTGGTGGATGTGATGGCGCCCCCACTGCCCCGAGTTGGTCGGGTGGCTGGT
Organism: Phycisphaerales bacterium; assembly: GCA_050485765.1. Classification (GTDB taxonomy): domain Bacteria; phylum Planctomycetota; class Phycisphaerae; order Phycisphaerales; family UBA1924; genus RECY01. Next base: position 35,369 of record JBJHBZ010000008.1, read on the forward strand.
CTCATCGCGGACGTTGGTCGCGAAGCCGGGGACGAAGCCGGCGCCGGTGGTCGCCGACTGGATGAACCCGCCGAAGATCGGGTCGGTGCCGAAGCCGATGGTCATGGTCTCGTCGGCGAGGTCAAAGCTCTGGGTCGCGGAATTCCAGACCTTGAGGGCGTCGACGATGTTGAAGCCGATCGCGCCCGGGGTGGCGAAGGTGCCGCCGTTGCTGTTGGTGCCGGGATCGGGGCGGAAGAAGGTGCTGGGGTCGATGGTCTGGACGAAGACGCGGGACTCGCCGAGGTAGCCGACGCCGGACTGCCACGCCTGGGTGGACAGGTTGCCGTTGACGACGTCGATGCCGATGTGGGAGTTGATGACACTGGCGCCAGCGGCCGCGCCGATCAGGGCCGAGGCGCTCAGGGCGAGGGCGATGTGCTGCTGCATGGTTCTGCTCTCCTGCAAGAAAAGGGGACTCGATTGCGGGACATGGGGGGCGGAGACACGCCGAAAGGTTGTTCCCGCCGCCCGCTGTTTCGCTAATGATAATGCATTCTCAAATAGAGTCCAGCGACGACCCGCGATTTCTCGCGATTTCACGCCCGCTTCGCGCAACCCTCGCCCTCTTCCAGGCTCAGGGGGCGTCCTTTATGCTGTGTTTTGCGTCGATCCCGACGCCCCGGGCGCTCTCCCCGCGATCCGCGGCGTGATTCAGGACGCCGAGCCCGGAGAAGGAGCACCGCCGATGCCCCGACGCGTCTTCGGCCCGGACCGCATCGCCACCGTTGACCCGCGGGCCGCCCCCTCGGGCCTCCACACGACGGACCCGGAACGCGACCCGCGGCTACGGGAGGAGCTCAGCCCCGGCGAGCGCCTCGTCTGGGCGGGCTACCCCGTCCGCACGCCCATGGGCGGGCCGCGCCTCATCGCCCGAGCCGGCGGCGTGTTTTTTGCGATCTTCAGCCTGATCTGGATCGGCATGGCGATCGGCATCGGCGTGTTCGCCACCGGCCCCGGCCCAGGACAGGCCCCCGGACAGGGCGTCGGAGGCTTCGGGGTCGTCGCCTTCATCGCCGCCGCGATGGGCCTCGTCCCGCTCGCGATCGGCGTCGGGCTCGTGGTCGGCAGCTCCAAAAAACGCTGGGCGCCGCACCGGTTCCTCTACGCCCTCACCACCGACCGCTGCATCATCTGGACCCCCACCCCGCTCGGGTCGGCGACCGTCGTCAGCCTCACCCGGGACCAGATCCGACACATGCAGCGCCACGAGCGCGCCGACGCCTCGGGCGACCTCATCCTCGCCCGAGAGCTCCGAGCCGCGCACACCAACCCCGCGGCGTCCGGGCCGGTCGGGCCCATGAGCCACGTCACGGAGACCACGCACGCGTTTCTCAGCGTCGGGGAAGTCGCCAAGGTCGAACGCCTCATCCGCGAGACGCTCGACCTCGGCGGCCCCATCCGCGAGGTCTGATTCGACGCTCAGCCGACGAACTTCTGCACCAACTCCGCGACGCGTCGCCCGAACTTCTCGGCCGTCTCGCGGTCGCCCGTGCTCGGCGCCTCGTCCGGGCCCTTGCCTTGGTCCGACTGCGTCCCGACGCCGAGGTAGAACCCGCCGCGGTTCAGGCTCTCCGGCTCGCGCCCGTTGCACAGGATCCCCGGCGAGATCCAGACCATCCCGTGCTGCGACGCGAAGCGGACGATGTCCTCCAGCGTCCCGTTCTTATCCCCCGAGACCGAGCCCGAGTTCGTGAACCCGGCCGCGAACTTCCCGCTCCACGCCTGCTTCGCCCAGCGACCGCTCGTCGCCTCGAAGAAAGTCTTCAGCCCGGCCGAGACCGAGCCCATGTAGGTCGGGCACCCGAAGACGATCCCGTCGGCCGCGTCCAGCACGCCCCAGGCGGCGTGCTTCTCATCCGACAGATCACCAGCCGAGATCAACTCGACCTCCACCCCCGACACACCCTTCGCCCCCTTCACCACGTGCTCAGCCACCGCCCTGGTGTGCCCGTACCCGCTGTGATACACAATCGCGATCTTCGACATACGCCATACCTCCTGCGTTGACTATTTGTTGAAACAACCTTCGAGCACGCAGATATTACACCCTCAGCCCCACTGGGGGAGGCAAAACCCGGGGACGCGCATCAATCTTCATCCGAGCCGAACGATCCCACGGACTTCGGACGTCTCAGCTCAGCCCCATCGCGGCCATCATCGCCCGACCCATGTCGGCCGGGGTTTCGGCGATCGTGCACCCGGCTTTCCGCAAGGCGTCGATCTTGCTCTCGGCCGTGCCCTCGCCGCCCGAAATAATCGCCCCGGCGTGCCCCATCCGCTTCCCGGGCGGGGCCGTGCGACCCGCGATGAACGCCGCCACCGGCTTCTTCACGTTCGCCTGGATGAACGCGGCCGCCGCCTCCTCGTCGCTCCCGCCGATCTCGCCGATCATCAGGATCCCGTCGGTGTCCGGGTCGTTCTCGAACAGTTCCAGGCACGCGACGTGGTCCAGCCCGCGGACCGGGTCGCCCCCGATCCCGATGCACGTGCTCTGCGCGAGCCCGAGGTTCGAGGTCTGCCAAACCGCCTCGTACGTCAGCGTCCCGCTCCGGCTCACGATGCCGACGGCCTTGCCCGTCGTGCACTTCGACTCGCTGCGGTGCGTGTGGATGTAGCCGGGCATGATCCCGATCTTGCACCCGCTCCGCGTGTACGGGTCGTCGCCGGACTCGCCCGAGCCCGTCTTCGGCCCCGGCGAGATCACGCCCGGGCAGTTCGGGCCTACCAACACGATCGGCGCCCGGCCCGCCAGCTTCCGAGCATTATTCATCTCGTCCAAGACCGCGCGCACACGCACCATGTCCTGCACCGGCACGCCCTCGGTGATCGCGCAGATCAGGCGGATCCCCGCCTCGGCGGCTTCCAGGATCGCGTCTCCTGCGAACGGCGGCGGGACGAAAATCATCGTCGCGTCCGGGGCCGCCTCGTCCACCGCCTGCTGCACCGAGTCGAAGATCGCCAGCCCGTTGGCGTCCTTGGTGCCGCCCTTGCCGGGCGTGACACCCCCGACCATGCGGGTGCCGTAGCGGTGGCACCCCCTGGTGTGGACCGCGCCGAACGCGCCGGTGATGCCCTGGCAGATGACCTTGGTGTCGGGTTGAACGAGGACAGCCATAGGGGCCCCTTCATGCAGCAGGATTCGATCGAGCCGCCGGGCGGCCCGGACGGACAAGGGCAGGATGGTAGTGCCCACGCCCCGGAAACGCGAAGCCCCCGCGCCACAGCTTTTCCCGAGGACAAAACCCGCGCCGATCCCGAGCACAAAACCCGCGCCACAGACCTTGGTCTCCAAGGTCCGTGCTCCGGCCTCCCCTCCCCCGCCCCAGCGGGGGAGGGGTCGGCAAAGCCGACGGAGGGGGTCCGGTGGAAATCGCCAGAATCGCAACACCGAGCGCGACCACTGTGCCACTGACCTTGCCGCAAGGTCAGTGCTCGGGGCCCCCTCCATCCCGCTCCAACCGAGACATGAAGGAGAAGAAGATCCGGAGCACGGACCTCTCAGAAGAGGTCCGTGGCACAACACCGACTCAGAGTTTCTTCAACGCGTCCACCAGCGTGTCGATGTGCTCGGTCGTGTGGGCGGCCGAGATCTGCACCCGCAGCCGCGCGTGCCCCTCCGGCACCACCGGGTAGCCGAACCCGATCACGAAGACGCCCAGTTCCAACAGCCGCTTGCTCATCGCGATCGCCTTGGCCGTGTCGTGGACGATGATCGGGCAGATCGCCGTCGGGCTCTCGAGCACGTCGAACCCGGCTTCGCGGATTTTCTTGCGTGCGTACGCCGTGTTATCGCGGAGCGTGCGCACGCGCTCCGGCTCGCGCATCAGGATCTCGATCGCCTTGTTGGCGCTGCACGCGACGGTGCAGGGCAGGGCGTTGCTGAACAGCGTCGGGCGCCCGCGCTGCACGGTCAGCTCCGTCCCGCGCTTGCTCCCGGCGATAAACCCGCCGGCCCCGCCGCCGAGGGCTTTACCCAGCGTGCCGGTGAAGAAGTCCACCTGTCCCTGGTTCTTGAACCCGTCGGCCCCGGGGCACATGCCGAAGTGCTCGTGCGTGCCGCGTCCGGTCGGGCCCATGACGCCGTGCCCGTGGGAGTCGTCCACGACGAGCATCGCGTCGAACTCATCGCAGAGCTTGCGGATCGCGGGCAGGTCGGCCAGGTCGCCCTCCATGCTGAACACGCCGTCGGTCACGACCCAGATCTGCCCCGTGACGTCCGGGTTGTCGCGGGCCTGCTGGAGTCGTTCGCGGAGGTGGTTGAGGTCGTTGTGCTTGTAGACGGTCTTGTGCAGGCCCTTTTTGATGATCGCGGCCAGGCGGATGCCGTCGATGATGCACGCGTGGTTGAGTTCGTCGCTGATGATGCAGTCGCCGGGCTCGCCGAAGGTCGGGTAGAGGCTCTCGTTTGCGGTCCAGCAGCTCACGAAGCTGTAGCTGCTCTCGGTGCCCATGTACCGGGCGATGGTGGCCTCGAGCTCTTCGTGGCAGTCGAAGGTGCCGCAGATGAAGCGGACGCTCGCGGTGCCCGCGCCGTACTTCCGCAGCCCCTCCACCCCGGCCTCGACCACCTCCGGGTGATTCGCCAGCCCGAGATAGTTGTTGGAGCAGAAGCAGAGGACGTCGTGGTCCTTGCCGTCGGTCCCGCCCTCGCCCCGCATCCGCACGACCGGGCCCATCGGCCCGAGCAGCGTGTGCAGGCGCTTGTACTGCCCGCCCTCGTCCAGCGTGCGCAGGACCTCATCGGTGCGGATCTCGAACGGGCGGGCGGCGGCGGTCGTCGGCATCGGATTCCTCCTTCAAAACACCCGCGGCGACCGCCACGGACCCGCGATTGTAAAGCCCACACCCAAGCCGGGCGTCGACGCAGGAAAACCCGTTCATATGCCTAAAATAATTCTGGATCCATCGCGGCTTCGGGCCGGCGAGGCGGTAGACTTGCCCCATATGGGTTGGCGATTTTTCCGAGGTCGGGACGTGCGCACCGCGGCCGAGCGGATGCGGGATCAGCACTCCGCGTGGCTGACGGCCGCGATCATGACCGGGCGGGTCTACCCCCGCATTCCCACAAAGGGCGTCGCCCGAGGGGGTTACGACCGACTCCGCGCTCGCCCAGGCGGCCCCGAACGCGCCGAGACATGGTGGCGCGGCGCCCTCGAGCGCGTCGACGACGCCTGAGCGCCGTGTGTCCGGTTCTGGACCCGGGCTGATCCGCGGCACAAGATCGTCCGATCGCGGAAGATGGGCGAGACGCCCGCCCGGGACAGGCGCCAACGCGCGCCAGAGGAGATCGGAACCGCCATGTCCGACGTGCAGCAGACTCGCATCAACAAGCCCTGGGCGATCAAGAGCGCCGTCATCGGGCTCGCGTTCCTCGCGTTCGGGCTCTGGGGGCTCTACGACGCCCTGGTCGCGTACCCGAACCGCGGCGTGGGGTTCGCGCTCAAAGCCGAGCAGCTCTACCTGGACGCCGCCAACGACATGGGACGGATCCTGCGGGCCGGGATCGACGATCCGGAAGCCGAGCACGCCGAGCTGCAGCGCCGGATCGGCGCGGGTGAGCAGCTCAACGCTCGGGAAGTGCAGCTTTTTGAATGGCTGCAGGCGTTGAGCCGGGTCGGTCGCCTTGATGCCGCGTACACCGCCCTCCCGCGAGACCGCGGCGACGACCGGGTCGCGGGCGAGCTGCGTGCGAACCCTCAGACCGCCGACGCCGCCCCGGAGGGGCAGCGGATCGAAGGCGGGTCGAGCCGCCTGCAGGAGCTGAACGCCTATTGGGCGACGCGGACGCCGCCGAAACCGCTGCGCGGGTACGACATCCCGAGCCAGTGGGTCATTCTCGCAATCGGCGGCGGGGTCGGGCTCTACGTCGGCTACCTGTTCGTGAAAGTCGGCTCGACGACCTACCGCTGGCAACCGGCGACCAAGACGCTCATCCTCCCCAGCGGGGCCGAGATCACCCCGAGCGACCTCGACGACGTCGACAAGCGCAAGTGGGAGAAGTTCCTCGTCTTCTTGAAGATCCGCGACGGGCACGACACGCTCGGCGGGCAGGAGATCAAGCTCGACCTCTACCGCCACGCCCCGCTGGAAGACTGGGTGCTGGAGATGGAGCGCGAGCGCTTCCCCGAGCGGGCGAACGAAGAAGCCTCGGCCGACGCCGAGGGCGAGAGCGAAGAGCTCCACCGCCCCACCGACGGCGCCCCCGCCGCCTCAGAAGCCGGCTCCCCGGTCATCCCCAGCGACGAAGACGCCACCCGAGGCGCGTGATCAAGCACGCCGACAGCCGGCATCGGCCTGGACATCAACCTGTGCATCGGCCTGTGCCACGGACCTTGTCCGCAAGGTCAGTGCTCCGGGCTACCTCCGCGCCCTTCATCTCGCTCCGATCGAGACATGAACGAAAAAAAGATCGGGAGCACCGACCTCTCAGAAGAGGTCCGTGGCACACCCCAATCCCCTCCCCTTCGCGCCCCCGCCCCGGCGGGGGAGCTGGCGGCGAAGCCGACTGAGGGGGCCTCCCCCCTCTCGCCCTCCTACAACTCCCTCTCCGCCTGACACGCAGCGGGTCGGAATCCCAATCACCTGTGCCGGGGCGTGCCGCCGGCTGCACCCATGACCATCCTCGCCGCCATTCTGGTCACGCTCGGGTGTCTGCTCGGCGTGCTGCTCACGCTGATCACGCTCCCCGGGACGTGGGTGATGCTGCTGCTCGCACTGGCGTGCTGGGCGTGGCGTCCAGAGCTGTTCACGTGGCACCCGCTGGTGGCGGCGCTGGTGCTCGCGATCCTCGCGGAGGTCGCCGAGTTCCTCGGCTCGGCCGTCGGGGCGAGCCGAGCGGGCGGGACGCGCTCGGGCGTCATCGGCGCCGTGGTGGGCGCGTTCATCGGGCTGATCTTGGGGTCGATCTTCCTCCCGATCCCGATCGTGGGCTCGATTGTCGGGGCGGTGGTCGGCGCGGGGCTGGGGGCCGGGGCGGGCGAGCGGACGCTCGGCAAGCAGACATGGCACGCCTCGTGGACGATCGGTGTCGGAGCGGCCCGAGGGCGGCTGATCGCGATCATTGTCAAGACGGCCTTTGCCGGGGCGATGGCGATCGTGCTCGTGACGGCCGCGTTCTGGCCCTGAACACTTCACGCCACGCGACCGACCCGCCGCCCGGACCACCCCGCGTGCAGCCCGGGCGCGACGGACGTATTCTGCTCCGAGCAGAGGCGGCGACGGACCCCGCCCCCGCGCACCGCTCAGGAGGAGGCCCCGAGAGCGCATGGCACCCAACCGCACCGACGCGCTGCTGGACGACACCCCCACCCCCGAACGCCCCAAGGCGGGCAAGCCGACGCCACCACCCGCGAGAACGGACACCACAACGCAGACACCCCGACCCCAACCCGGCAAGGGTCGGGCGCGGGAGTCCTACGTCGGCGTCAAGCACTTCGTGCTCGACACCAACGTCCTGCTCCACGACCCCAACGCGCTGTTCGTCTTCCAGGAGCACCACGTCGTCATTCCCTACCCGGTCATCGAGGAACTCGACTCGATGAAGCGCCGGGAGGACGACGTCGGGCGCAACGCGCGCGAGTGCATCCGCCACCTCGACCGCCTGCGCAACCTCGGCAAGCTGACCGAGGGCGTCACATGGGGCGACGCGAGCATCCGCGTCAACACCCCCGCCGGGACCGTGCCCGACGGCGGCAAGACCGGCACCGTCCGGATCGACGTCGCCGACTACGACCGCCCGCCGGCGATCCGGCACGACTCGCCCGACAACCGGATCATCGCCGTCGCGTGGCACCTGCACCAGGACAAGAACAACCACGCCGTCTTTGTGAGCAAGGACCTGAGCGCGCGCATCAAGAGCGACTCGCTCGGCATCCGCACCGAGGATTTCGAGAACCAGAAAGTCGACGCCGACCGGCTCTACGCCGGGTACGCGACGTGCGTCTGCCCGGGGGACCTGATCGACGAGCTCTACCGCGAGAAGCTCCTCCCGATCGAGAAGCTGATGAAGGCGACCGAGCTGCAGACGCCCGACGGCCGCCCCGTCGCGAGCGAGCCGGTGCCGAACCAGTTCATCGTGCTGCACGACCTGGAGGACGAGGCCCACTCCGGGCTCGCGCGACGCCTGGCCGACACCGACACCGTCGTCCCCGTCACCGGCCCGCGCAAGCCGACCTTCGGCATCATGGCCCGCAACGTGCAGCAGACCATGGCGCTCGACCTGCTCCTCGACGACGACGTGAAGATGGTCACCCTGCTCGGCTCGGCCGGCACGGGCAAAACCCTCCTCGCCGTCGCCGCCGGCATGCACAAGGTCTTCAACGAGGAGCGTTTCGACAAGCTCCTCGTCGCACGCCCCATCATGCCGCTGGGGCGCGACATCGGCTACCTCCCGGGCGACAAGGACGAGAAGCTCAGCGCCTGGATGCAGCCGATTTTTGACAACCTCACCTACCTGCTCTCCACCCGTGGCGGGGGCGGCTCCACGCCCGACAGCTACAGCCCGGAGCAGCGCATCAACAAGCTGATGGCCGACGGCAAGCTCGTGCTCGAGCCGCTGACCTACATCCGCGGGCGGAGCATCCCGCACCAGTTCATGATCGTGGACGAGGCGCAGAACCTGACGCCGCACGAGATCAAGACCATCGCCAGCCGCGTCGGCGAGGGGACCAAGCTGGTGCTGACCGGCGACGTCGGGCAGATCGACAACCCGTACCTGGACAGCTCGAGCAACGGCCTGAGTTATGCCGCCGAGAAGCTCAAGGGGCTCGGGCTCGTTGGGCACGTCACCCTCGCCAAGAGCGAGCGGAGCGAACTGGCGTCGATCGCCGCCAGCCGGCTCTGAGCGGGTGCGTGAAACCGGCCTCCGGTGATCACCAATACATGGTGACGGAGCACGCCACATGAAAGATCGTCAGCTCGCGTACATCCTGAACGCCGTGGGCCTCTTCGGCTTCGCCGGGCTCCACCGCATCTACTGCCGGAAGTACATCACCGGGGTGCTGTGGTTCTTCACCCTGGGCCTGTTCTACATCGGCACGATCGTGGATTTTTTCCTGATCCGCGGCATGGTGCGGCGCGCCAACCAGCGCCTCGCCCCCGCCTGAGGCACCCTCAGCCCGAGACGTCCAGGCTCGGGCGCCCGGCTTCCCGCTGCGCGCCGCGGCTCGTGTACCCCGCGTGCGCCTTGGACTCCCGGTCCTCGTGCGCCTCTTCCTGGTCGTTCGCCTTGACCGAGCGGGCCGCCTCCGCACCCTCCACCTTGGTCACCACGAACTGGTCCTTCTCGCGCCGCGCCTGGGCCCGGCGGTCCTCCTCACGCTTGCGCTGCGACTGCTGCACGCGCTCGGCCGCGTGCGTCCCGGCGACGCTCCCCGCGAGATGGCTGCCCAAGATGCTCACACTCTATTGATCGGCCCAACCACGCGAACGCCTTGAACGCCACGATCCCTAGTGGGTTCCCCAGGCTTCCATGCACGAATTATGGGATAGACAAGGTCCAAAACCCGTTATCTCGTGTCTTTCCTCGGGCCCCGCGGAAGGTTCAGACGCCGATCGTGTTCACGCCGCAGTCGACGTAGATGTTCTCGCCGGTCACGCCCTTTGCCAGCTCGGAGACGAGGTAGACCGCGGTCCCGCCGACGTCGTCGCCTTCGACGTTGCGCCGGAGCGGGCTGCGCTCGAGGTTCTGCTGCTCGATCGTGCCCACGCCCCCGACGGCCGAGCTGGCGAGCGTGCGCAGGTAGCCCCCGCTGATCGTGTTCACCCGGATGCCGAACTGCCCGAGCTCCGCCGCGAGGTACCGCATCGTGCACTCGAGCGCCGCCTTCGCGACGCCCATGACGTTGTACCCCGGCACGACCTTCTCCGCCCCGTAATAGCTCATCGCGAGCACCGACCCGCCACGCTCGGACAGCATCGGCTTGCACACCCGCGTCAGGCCCAGCAGCGTGTACGCCGAGATATCGATCGCCGACAGGTACGACGCCCGCGGCGTCTCGTGAAACTTCCCGAACTGGAGCCAGTCCCGATCCGCGAACGCGATCGAGTGAATCAGGAAGTCCATCGCCCCGCCGTGACGGGCGGCGTAGGCATCCGCCGCCGCCTGCATCTGCTCGTCGCTCCCGGCGTCCAGCGGGATCATCAGCGGGTCCGCGCCGATCCCAGGGATCGACTCGACCGCCTTGCGCGTCCGGCGCTCGTTCTTCTCCCCCGGCAGGTGCGTGAACGCGCAGGTCGCGCCGTGAGCCGTCAGGGCGCTGGCGATGTGCCACGCGTACGAGCGGTCGTTGGCGATGCCGACGACCAGGCCGGTCTTGCCGGCGAGAAGCGGACGGGCGGGATCAGTCATCGTTCGGCCTCCGGGAAAGCGTGCACAGAACCCCGGAGTTTACGCCCCCCGAGCCTCTACGATGCCCCGATGCCGCCCCACCACGCCCGAGATCTCAACGACCTCCCCCTCGCCGAGCTCTACGCCGCCCTCGCCGCGACCGGGCTCACGCGACGCCTGATCGAACTCGCCCGCGACGAGGACCTCGGCCCGCGGCGCCTCGACGTCACCAGCGCCGTCGCGACCGGCGAAGACGAACGCCTCCGCGTCCGCATCGTCGCGCGGGAAGGCGGGCTCGTGAGCGGGCTTGCCACGATCCCGGAAGTCATCCAGGCCTTCGAGGCCCCCGTGCTCTACGAGCCCCTCGCCGCCGACGCCGACCGCGTCCGGCCCGGCGACACCCTCGCCCGCCTCGCCGGCCCGGCCCGCGCGATCCTCGCCCTCGAGCGCACCACGCTCAACCTGCTCGGTCGCCTCAGCGGCATCGCGACGCGCACCGGCGCGTTCGTCGAGGCCGCCCGCCGGGGCGCGCGCGACGCCGGGCTCGACCCCGACCGCGTCCACGTCTGCGACACGCGCAAGACCACGCCCGGGCTGCGCGTCTTGGAGAAGTACGCCGTGCGCTGCGGCGGCGGGCGCTCGCACCGTCTCGGGCTGCACGACGCCGTCCTCGTCAAGGACAACCACCTCGCCCACGTGCCGATCGACGCGCTGACCGATCACGTGCGCACGCTCGCGTCCCGCGCGCGGCGCGAGCACGCGGATCTCTGGTTCGTGGAGATCGAGGTGGACACGCTGGAGCAGCTGCGCGCGGTGTGCAAGGCCGAGGCAGGGCTCGTCGACATCGTGCTCTTGGACAACATGCCCCCGGGCACGCTGCGCGAGGCCGTCGCGATCCGCAACGAGTACGCCCCGACGCTCCGCCTCGAAGCCTCCGGCGGCATCCGCCTGGACACGATCGCGGACATCGCCGCCACCGGCATCGACCGCATCAGCGCGGGCGCGCTCACGCAAGCCGCCCCCGCGATCGACATCGCCTTCGACGCCGAGTAACCGGCCCCCGTCCCACACCTTCCCTGCGTACCCGCGGCACGGACCTTGTCTGCGAGGCCCGTGCTCCGATCTCCCTTCCCTCCCCCGCCCCAGCGGGGGAGGTGTCGGCGAAGCCGACGGAGGGGGTCCGGCCAAAATCGCCAAAAGGCTAAATCCACTGTGCCACTGACCTTGCCGCAAGGTCAGTGCTCCCCCACCTCCAAACCCTTCATCCCACTCCAATGGAGACACGGAGAAGAAAAGATCCGGAGCACTGACCTCTCAGAAGAGGTCCGTGGCACAAACCTTCAATCCTCAAACATCTCCCGCTCCCCCGCATCCCCCGCTTCCGGCTCGGCCGTCTGTGCCGCCAACCAAGCCGCACGCAGCGACCGCGTCACCTCGCCCACCTCGCCCGTCGCGATCAGGTGCTGCTCCACCCGCACCACCGGCAGCACACCCCAGCTCGAGTTGGTCAGCATCACCTCGTCGGCGGCGAACACGTCGTCGATCGTCAGCATCCGACGCTCCACACGCAGCCCCTGCGACCGTGCCGTCGCCAGCACGAACCGGCGCGTCACCCCCGGCAGCACCGGGCTCGGCATCGCCGCCGTCGCACCGCCACCGCCCGCCACAACCCGCGGCGGCGCGCCCGGGCCCGCGCCCAGCGACTCGGCGATCTCCTGCTCCTCCCCCCGCGCGATCGGCGTCATCACCACCCCATCCCGCACCAGCACCGCGTTCGACACCGCCCCGCCCGCCAGGTGATTGGTCACCTGAAAGACCAACGCCTCCCCCGCGTGACGCCCGCTCGCCCGCTGCAGCTCACGCAGGCGCGCCCAGTAGTTCAGCGTCTTGTGCCCCTGTGTCGGATCGAACGGGTTGAGACGCAGGTCCGCGACCGCCGCCGTCACGCCGCGTTCGAACATCGCCTCCGGGTACGGCGTCGCCGGCTGCACGTGGATCAGCACCGTCGGGCGCGCGACCGACTTCCCCTCGCTCTGCAGCAGGTTCAGGTCCCCACCCGTGATCGTCAGTCGCACCCGCGCCCGCTGTCCCTCGATCGCCGCCAGCTCCGAGCGGCGCACCGTCTCTCCCACCGCCTCTCCGAGCGCCTCGGCGTCCAGCGACTCGGTCAGCCCGAGCGCCTTGGCGCTCGTCGCGAGGCGGTCCAGGTGATGCCACAAGCGGAACACCCGCGCCCCGTCCTTTGTCCCCGTTGCGCTCATCGTCTCGAACAGGCCCACCCCGTGCTGCACGCCAGCGTCGAACGCGGAAAGGCGGGCGTCGTCACGGGCAAGGAACCGGCCGTCGAGAAAAACCTGCGTGGTCATGCGGCAAGCGTAGCGGGATCAAGGGACGGAGCCGCGGGCTCCTCGGCTCAGGCGTGGGCCGCTTCGAGCGCCTTGCCGTTCACCGACTTCTCGGCGATCGAGGTGAGCTTGTCATCGGCCGCGCCTTCCTCGTTCAAGGTTTCCTGAAGCAGCTGGGCGACGGTGTCGAGCCCGAGCCGCTCGGCGAACGCGCGGGCCGAGCCGTAGGCCGCGATCTCGTAGTGCTCGACGCGCTGAGCCGCGGAGATCAGGGCGGCGTCACGCACGGCGTCGTTGCCATCGCTGTCTACGCGCTCCTGCGCCTCTTCGATCAGCCCGATCATCGCCTCGCACTTCTCGCCACGCGCCGCGATGCCGAGTTCCTCGCACACCCGCTCCAAGCGGCTCACCTGCGCCTTGGTTTCTTCGAGATGGCTCTCGAAAGCATGCTTGAGATCCGCGTCTGTCGCAGCCTCGGCCATCTTCGGCAACGCCTTGACCAGTTGTTTCTCCGCGTAGAGCAGGTCGCGGACCTCGTGCGTCAGCAGCGATCGGATATCTGACAGTTTCATGCGGCACCCTCCTGTTGTTCGTGTCTTTCGTCGCGTCGCACGCCGCACGCGGCCCGTCCCGCGCGGGACTCGCTCCAGAGCGTGCAGCCCACGCGACGCGTTCGGGCAACCGCGCACACGCGACGCGTTATTTCCGCTCGTCCTGAACGCCGCATGCGTGCGCACGCCACGGGCGAGGCGAGCACGGGAAAAGCCCCGCAAGCGTGGCGTGTGAGTCGGCACGCCCCCCCGGCTCCGGCGTCCGTCCACGCGGCGAACAAGGCGAGGGGGAGGATCGCGACGGCGGCATGAAAAGACAACCGGCCGCCCCGAGGGGGCGGCCGGTTGAGGGATTCAAGCGTATCTGAGTCTCCGCGTCGCGAGGACGCGGTTTGGATCAGAAGGCGAGCTGCATCTGGAGACGGACGCCGACTTCGCCGGAGCTGTCGCCGTTGCCGAGCAGGCCGCTGTCGGCGCTGACCAGGCCGTCGTAGTTCTTGTTCAGGCCGATGACGACGTCACCGGTGAACTTGGCGGCGTGGCTGCCCTGGAAGAAGTAGTAGTTAGCGCCGAAGGTGAGGAAGTTGAGGGTGTCCTCTTCGTAGACGTCGTTGTCGAGGAGGAGGAGGTCCCAGCGGCCGAACAGCTCGATCTGCTCGGTCACGAAGATGCCGCCCTGGGCCATGATGCCGAAGTCATCGAAGCTGCTGCCACCTTCGGGGTCGACGTTGCGCCCGACGAACGCGGCGAAGGCGTTCCAGCCGTCGCCCTTGTAGGCGAAGTCGACGGTGTAGAGGAAGGCGTCGACGTCGGCGGTGCCGAGGGTGTTGCCGCCGGTCTGGTAGTGGAACGCACCACCGAGGACGCCGCCGGTTTCCGAGCCCTGGAAGCTGGTGAACTGGTTGAACTGGTCCCACTGACCGGCGAACTTCCAGTCACCGCGGACGGTGATGGCGAAGTCGGCGGTGTTGCCGGGCTCGAGGCCGTCGCCGAAGTCGACGAAGTCGATGTACGGCGTGTTGGCGCTCTGGGCGCCGTCGGTGATGGCGACCGCGACACCGAAGTCCTCGCCGCGGAAGCCGCCCATGAGGCCCTGGACGTAACCGGCGGTGAAGAAGTTGTTGACGAAGCTGCGCCCGGCGGCGAGCTGGAACTGATCGTCGACGCGGAACTCTTCAGCAAGGACCGGGCCGCGGAACTGGCCGAACTGCACGAAGAAATCGTTGTCGAAGCGGTACTTACCCCAGGCGTCCTGGAGGGCGACGTTGCCCGAGCTGTCGAAGGCGAAGCGGAGCATGTAGCTCAGGTCGCGGTTCATGAGGTTGCCGTTGAAGCTGAAACGGGTGAGGTTGTTCTCGAACCCGTTGGCGAAGTCGGCGTTGTCGATGCCGCCGAAGCGGTCGTTATCGCCGAAGTTGAGGTAGTAGCGGACCTGGCTGAGGGCACGGATGTTGAGGGTGTTGTTCCCGTCGGCGCTGCCGAAGAAGAACCCACGGTCGGCGTTGTAGCCGCTGGTGCCGCCGGCCTGGAGGAGGCTGGTGCGACCTTCGGCGTCGGCCATGAGGTCCATGGCGTACGCGCGGTTCTGGTCCGTGCTCTGGGCCATGGCGGCGCCCGCGAAGCAGGCCGCCACGCCCGCCACCGTCACGAGCTTGCTGGTGCGGATCATCTGAGACTCCTTCTATGGGACGCGCCCGCGCCCCGGTTCTAAACTGGCCTAGCCGTCTCGAACGCTCGCGCCGAACCCAATCGGCCTCTTCCTTCAAACGACACGGCCCACACACTCGAATCAACGGGCGAACGCCCGACACAAGACTTCATCTCACCCGGGCGACGGGAGCACGCCTTCACACACCGGCGAGCACCCGCTCCTGCCCTCATCCCTCTCGCCGGGCTCCGCCCGACTCGCCCCGCCGGCTCTCCAGCCCGCGACGCCTTCCCCTCCGACCCGCGACCCCGATCCTCCGGGGACGACTCTCGACCGGCTGGCTAGTGAGTGTTCACTTCAGCCGAGCGAGGCAAATGCTACCCCCGCTCCAACCCCCCTGTCTTCCCGCGATCAAAAAAATTTAGCGGGCACAAACTCCACTCCAAACTTTCGGCTCCGACCCGAAACACCCGCCACATTTATTTCCGGACCTCGGACCCGTCCGTGACCCCGCCCATCGGCCCACAAGGCCCTCCAGGCCCACATTTCCGGACTTCGACGCCGCTGTGACGCAAACAAAACGCAATCAAAAAATCGAAAATCCTTCCGCTTACAGTGCTTGCGCGTGCGCAACCTGAACCAATTCTGAGCGCATCGCCGGTGGTGCCGAGGGCGTGAAGGCTCGTACATTCTTGCGTTCGGCCCGGGCTCATCGAGGTGAGCGGGCGACGGGCGAGCCGAGGGGCGCCGGATCGGGGGGCGTTGGACGCGATGGCCGACGGAAAACACATCCTCATCGTCGATGACGAACCGGACCTGGCCGAACTGGTCGAGCTGAACCTGCAGCGAGCGGGGTATCAGACCACGGTCGCGCATGACGGACGTTCGGCGCTCGCGTCGGCTCAGAAGCGTCGTCCGGACCTGATCGTCCTCGACGTGATGATGCCCGAGCTCAGCGGGACCGAGGTCGCCGGACGGCTCCGCTCCAACCCCGCAACCAGCGCGATCCCGATCGTGATGCTCACCGCCAAAGCCGAAGAGGTCGACGAGCTCGTGGGCCTGACGGTGGGCGCGGACGACTACATCACCAAGCCGTTCAGCGTGAAGGTGCTGATCGCGCGGATCGAGGCCGTGCTGCGCCGGGCGAACGGGAAAGGGATCGACCAGGACGGCGAGGGGGTGCTCCGCCTCGGCCCGGTGCAGGTCAATCTGGAGACCCACGACGTCGCGGTGGACGGGAAGATCGTGAAGCTGACGCTGACGGAGTTCAAGCTCCTCTCGGCGTTGATCGCCGCCGACGGGAAGGTGCTCAACCGCAACATCCTGATGGGGCACGCGATGGGACCGGGCGTGACGGTGACCGAGCGCACGATCGACGTCCACGTCACCAGCATCCGCAAGAAGCTGGGCGACCATGCCAACATCCTCCAGACCGTCCGCGGCGTCGGTTACCGCGCCACTCTTAGCGAGCCGACCGAGGCCTGAGCCGCGCATGCACAGACGCACCGGCGTGACGGGCGATCCGCGGCGGAAAATCGCGGCGATTGGCCGACGCGTGCGGGCGCACCCTGCCATGATGTGACGGCATGAAGCTCCGCCGACGCATGACCAGCCCGGGTTGGATCGCCGTGGCGCTCGCGGGGGCGGCGGTCGCGGCTTCGGGCGTCGGGGGGTGGCTCGGGCTCCCGAACTCGGTCCGCCTGCTACTCCCGGCGTCGGCTGCGATCGCGCTGGCGTGGTGGGCGCTGCGCCGACGCGCCGACACGCACCGGCGCGAGGTCGAGCGCCTCGCCGAGCGGCTGGAGACGCTGACCGAGCGCCTCGCGGGCGGGGCGCTGGGCCCGGCGGAGCACGGGAAGGATGAGGATGTTTTCGCCGCGGCGACGGCTGCGGTGCGCCGGACCGAGCAGGCCGCCCGTGTGCGCACGGCGACGATGGAATCGGACCTGGTCGAGCTGCAGGCGATCTTCGACGGGATCGCCGAGCCGGTGCTGGCGCTCGGGGGCGACGGGACGGTACTGCTCTGCAACGAGCGGGCCGAGCGTTTGCTCGGTCGGACGCCCGATCGCCTCGTGGGCAGCCTGCCGGAAGACTTGTTCACGAACCGCGAGCTGGTCGCGATGTGCGAGCGCGCGGTGGCGGGCGAGCGGGGGACGCGCCGCCTGCGCCTGACGATGCCGGGGGGCAACGGCGTCTTCGAGGTGACGGCCGAGCCGACCAGCGCCGGCGACGCCGTGCTGACGCTGCGGGACGTGACGGAGCTCGCGACGGCCGTGCAGCTCCGGACGGACTTTGTCGCCAACGCGAGCCACGAGCTGCGCACGCCGCTGGCGTCGATCCGCGCGGCGCTGGAGACGCTGCGCGCCTGGGGCGACGACACGCCGGCGATGCGCGAGAAGCTTTTGGACATGATCGCGCTCAACAACACGCGCCTTGAGGCGATGGTTAGCGACATGCTCGACCTCTCACGCCTGGAATCCCCGGACGTGCAGCCGACGCTGAGCGACGTGGACATGGCGCAGGTCGGCGAGACGATGCGCGAGCACTTCGAGCAGGCGTGCGCGGAGCGCGAGCTGACGCTCGAGTTCGACTTCGCCCCGGGGAGCGAGCGCCTGCGCACCGATCGGCACCTGCTGGAGCTCATCCTGCGCAACCTGATCGAGAACGCGACCAAGTTCGCCTACGTCGGCACGAGCGTGCGCGTGCGCACACGGGCCGAGGGCGCGCGAGGCGTCGTGCTCGAGGTCAGCGACCGGGGGATCGGCATCCCGATCGAGCAGCAGGCCCGCGTCTTCGAGCGGTATTTCCAGGTCAACGCCTCGCGCACCGGCCCGCCCGAGCGGCGCGGGACCGGGCTCGGGCTCGCGATCGTCAAGCACGCGGCCCGAACGCTCGGGGGCTCGGTCGGCGTCGAGAGCGTCTGGAAAGAGGGCACGACGATCCGCGTCCGCTTGCCGGGGGCCGTCATTCAGGCGTCAGGCCAGGCGCCATAGCGGCGATGCGAGCGAAACGACCGAGCGCGTCACACGCGGTCGTCCCAGTCGTCGGCGTCGAGCTCGTCCTCGGTCGGCGCGTCCTCGCGCAGCTCGGCCAGGAGTTCCTCGTCGCTCAGCGTCGAGAGGTCGAACTCCACCGCGCCGCCCGTCTCCGGCGCACGACCGCGACGCTTGCTCGGGTCGCGGCTGCGACCCTTGATCACCAGTTCGATCGGCACCTCATCAAACGGCAGCGTCTCGCGGAACCGGTTCATCAGGTACCGGCGGTACTCGTTCGTGAACAGGTCCGGGTTGTTCACGATCATCACGATCGTCGGCGGGTTCGCGCGGACCTGGCTCGCGTAGTACACCCGCGCCTGCGTCCCCAGCTTGTTGCTCGGCCCGCGACGCTCCAGGATCCCCTCGATCAGACGGTTCAGCTCGCCCGTGCCCACCCGCGTCGACGCCTGCTCGAACATCTCGAACGCCAACTCGACCATGCCGCGGATGTTCAGCCCCGTGTGCGCACTGATGCACGCGATCGGCGCGAACGACAGGCCCTTGAGCGCCTGGCGGATGTAGGTCTCAAAGTCCGACGGCGAGATGGGGCGCCCCTGTTTATTCTTCCGCGCGCTCGCGGCGTCCCACTTGTTCACCACGATCACCACCGGCTTGTGGCTCTTCTGCACCAGCATCGCGAGCTGCTCGTCGACCTGGCTGATCTCCGTCAGCGCGTCGACCACCAGCAGCACGCAGTCGGCACGCTCGATGCTCCGCTTCGCCCGGTCGAACGCGTACCACTCGATCTGGTCCTGGAAGCTCTTCTTCCGGCGCGTGCCGGCGGTGTCGATCACCAGCAGCGACTTGCCGTCGTACTCGACGTGGACGTCCACCGCGTCGCGCGTCGTGCCGGCGATCTCGCTCACGATCATCCGCGCCTCGCCCGCCAGCGCGTTGACCAGGCTGCTCTTGCCCACGTTCCGCTTGCCGACCACCGCGAGCTTCATATCCACAGGCGGCTCGCGCTCGTCGTCGTCCTTCTCCGGGAGCAGGTCGTAGAGCTGCTCGGTCATGCTCCGGCGCAGGTAGTTGTTCTTCGCGCTGCAGAGCAGCGGCTCGCCGAAGCCCAGGGCGCTCAGCTCGTAGGCGTGCGCCTCCCACTTCGGCCCGTCGACCTTGGTCGCGATGATCCGCACCGGCGGGTCGCGCCGCGCGTCGGGCTTGGCCTCGCCCTTGGCGTGGCGCGCCCGCTGCGGCCCGAGGCGGCGCTCGCGGAGCAGGCGGGCGATCTCCTCATCCTGCGGCGTGATGCCGGCCTGGGAGTCGATGCAGAACAGGATGATGTCGGCCGTCTCGACGGCGTGGGCGATCTGCTGCTCGATGTCCTTGGTCAGGCTCGCCAGGTCGGCGCCGACCTCGTCGTAGCGCTTGCCCTCGGCGACGTAGACGCCGAAGCCGCCGGTATCGGTCAGCTCGACCGTGCGGCGTTCGCCCGCCCCGCCGGGCCCGTCGAGGTCGACGAGCACCGAGACGCGGTCGCGCGTGACGCCGGGCGTCGGGTCGACGATCGCCACCTTCCGACCGGCGAGCATGTTGAGCAGGCTGCTCTTGCCGACGTTGGGTCGGCCGACGATGGCGAGGCGAGGGACTGGCATGGGAGAGGATGGTAGGGAACTCGGAACGAAAAACCCGGAACAGCGGATCGGAGAGGCCGAATGTGCCACTGACCTTGTCTGCAAGGTCAGTGCTCCCCCCACTCCCCTCATCTCCAACGCTCCCCTGAGCACAGGAAGTGGAAGGCGAGGCGGAGCACTGACCTCTCGGAAGAGGTCAGTGGCACATGCCCGGAGCACCCGAGCCCTCGCAGAGGCGAGGCCCGCTCGGCTAGCATCGCGCCGTGCCTGCCAGACCCACACCAGCCCCCCCACCCCGCTTCCCGATCATCGCCGGGCCCACGGCCGGCGGGAAATCCGCCCTCGGGGTCGAGGTCGCGCTGGAGCTCGAACGCCGGGGACTCCCGCGGGGGGAGGTCGTCAGCGCCGACGCCTTCCAGGTCTACCGCGGGCTGGATATCGCCAGCGCCAAGCCGACCGAAGCCGAACGCCGCGGCGTGCGCCACCACCTGATCGACGTCATCGAGCCGAGCGAGGCGTTCGCCCTCGCCGACTGGCTGCGACGGGCCGAGGCGGCGATCGAGGAGATCCGAAGCCGCGGCGTCACGCCCGTCGTCGTCGGCGGGACCCACCTCTACGTCAAATCCCTGCTCGACGGCTTCATGGGCGGCCCCGGGGGCGACGAGGCCCTCCGCGACCGGCTCCGAGGCATGCCCCCCAGCGAGCGACGGGCCGAGTTGGAGCGGGTCGACCCGGCCGCCGCCGCCCGGATCCACCCCAACGACGAGCGGCGCACCGTCCGGGCCCTGGAGGTCTACCGCCTGACCGGTCGCCCCATCTCCGAGCAGCAGGGGCAGTGGGACGACGCGGGGGCGCGCCCGCGGGATCGCGTGCTCGTCGGGCTGGAATGGGGCGTCGAGGCGATCAATCGGCGGATCAACGCCCGCGTGCGCGCGATGGTCGAGGCGGGGCTGGTGGAGGAGACCCGGCGCCTGCTCGAACGCGGCGCCCTCGGGCCCCAGGCCCGCCAGGCCCTGGGCACCAAGCAGCTCCTCCCGCTCCTCGAAGGCCTTTCCCCCGGGCAGCCGGCGAGCTCGGCACGGCTGGAGGAGGCGATCGAGCGGATCAAGATCGAGACCCGGCGATTCGCAAAAAATCAGCGCACATGGCTCCGACGCCTCCGCCAGACCCCGGGCTCGCTGTGGATCCCGGGCGAGGAGGCCGCCGGGGCCGCGAGCGCGCAATACGTTGTGAATCAGTGTTTTAAGGACGATTCGGCGGAGCCTGATGCGCATCCTCCGCAAGGGGGCTCGGCGGAGGGGTCTTCGGGCCAAACCTAGGGTTTATATTGGGTTGAAGATGATACGTGGGATCGGGTCCGGGCTTGACAGCGGGCGATGATCTCCCTTCCCTGTCAAGCGATCGCACAGGGCGGCCGACGTGGCTCGCCGGTGTCGGGTCGGCCCGGGGCACGGACGAATCCTTTCTATATGGCCAAGCGCACGTCCAAGAAGACCACCAAGAAAGCCGGGAAGAAGACCGGCAAGGCCACAACCCGCAAGGCGGGCGGCGGGGCAGACGCCGAATCCTCCGTTTCGAGCGGGCCCCGCGCCCGCGGGCGCGGGCGTGGGTACAAGGCCGGTCAGGCGAAGGGGCGCCACCTGGTCATCGTCGAGAGCCCGAGCAAGGCGAAGACGATCAACAAGTACCTCGGGGCCGACTACGTCGTGCTCGCGAGCGTCGGGCACGTGCGGGACTTGCCGAGCAAGGCGCCCAAAGGGGACAAGAGCCCCGTGCCGGGCGTGGACCTCGGCAAGCGGTTCACGCCGACGTACGAGATCCTGGACGGCAAGGAAGGCGTGATCCGCGATCTGAAGCGGGCCGCGAAGGACGCGCTGGGCTCCGGCGGCGACGTCTGGTTCGCGACCGACCTTGACCGCGAAGGCGAAGCGATCGCGTGGCACCTCGCGCAGGAGATCGGCATCCCGTCCAAGGACGCGAAGCGCGTGATCTTCGCCGCGATCACCAAGGGGGAGATCGACCGCGCGTTCCAGAACCCGCACCCGATTGACGAGGACCGCGTGAACGCGCAGCAGGCGCGCCGGATTCTGGACCGGATCGTGGGGTATCAGGTCTCCCCGCTGCTGTGGAAGAAGGTGGCGCGGGGGCTGAGCGCGGGCCGCGTGCAGAGCGTGGCCGTGCGCCTCGTGGTGGACCGGGAGCGGGAGATCCGGGCGTTCGTGCCGGATGAGTCTTGGAATATCCAGGCGAGCTTTGCGCTCAGCGAGGCTGAGGCAGCCAAGCTCGCGCCGGAATGGGCGAAGCTGCTGGCGAGCCGGGACGAGAAGGGCAACCCGCCGACGATCAAGAGCCGCAACCAGTGGATGAGCGAGCGCGGGACGATCCGCGCGGAGCTGGTCGAGGTCGGCGGGGCGAAGTTCGACATTTCGCAGGCGGCTGGCAAGGACGCTTCGAAGTTCGAGAAAGCCTCGGGCGGCGACCTGACACCTCGCGTGTCCGAGGCCGCGCGGCTCGCGGGGATGACGGACGTTCGTGTGCGCACGAGCGAGAACCGCGCCGGGCGCGGGCCGGCGCGGTGGGAGCGGACGGTCGAGGGCGGCGTGGCGACTTCGACGCCGTACGCGGTCAAGTCGATCGAGACCAAGCGGACAACGAGTCGTCCGCCGGCGCCGTTTATTACGAGCACGCTGCAGCAGGCCGCGAGCAGCCGCCTGGGCTTCGGCGCGCAGCGCACCATGCGTGCGGCCCAGGGCCTCTACGAGGGCGTCGAGATCCCGGGCGAGGGCCCCGTCGGGCTCATCACCTACATGCGGACCGACTCGACCCACCTCAGCCCCGAAGCGATCACCAGCGCGCGGAACTACATCGAGAACAAGTTCGGCAAGGGCTACCTGCCCGACAAGGCGAACGTCTACACGAGCAGCAACAAAGCCGCCCAGGAGGCGCACGAGGCGATCCGCCCGACCAACGTCGGGCTCGCGCCGAGCGCGGTCGCCAAGGCGCTCAAGCCGGACCAGCTGAAGCTGTACACGATCATCTGGGAGCGGTTTGTCGCGTGCCAGATGACCGCGGCTCAGTGGGACGCGACCACCGTCTGGATCGAGGGCGGCACCGACAAAGCCCGCCCGTGTTTGTTCAAGGCGACCGGGCGCGTGCTCGCGTTCGACGGGTTCTACAAGGTCGCCGGCGTGCCGACGGGCGGGGACGACCTCGTCCTCCCGCGTGTGGACGAAGGGCAGGACCTGCGCCCCTTCGGCATCGAAGCCCAGCAACGTTTCAGCAGCCCGCCCGCACGCTACACCGAGGCGAGCCTCATCAAGACGCTCGAGAGCGAGGGCATCGGGCGCCCCAGCACCTACGCCTCGATCATCCAGGTGATTCAGGATCGCAAGTACGTCGAGCAGCTTGAGCGACGCTTCTACGCGACGGACCTCGGCGAAGTCGTCACCGACAAGCTCGTCGAGGCGTTCCCCGAGATCATGGACGTCGGGTATACGCGCGACATGGAGAGCGAGCTCGACAAGGTCGAAGAGGAGCACCTGGACTGGATCGAGATGCTCCAGCGCTTCTACGGCCCGTTCACGCAGCGCCTCGAGCGCGCGCACGAAGAGCTCCAGCACGCCAAGGCCGAGGTCGTGCCCGCGCCGGCGGAGTACAAGTGCCAGACCTGCGGCGCGGGGCTGGTCTACCGCTTCGGGAAGAACGGGCGGTTCCTGAGCTGCGAGCGTTACCCGGACTGCACCTACGCCTGCCCGTGCGACCGCGAGGGACGCCCGCGCCCGGCGGAGTTCGTGAACGTGCGCTGCCCGAAGACGGGGCGCCCGATGGTGCGGAAGACGGGGCGGTTCGGGCCGTTCCTGACGACGCTGCTGGAAGAGGGGGAGTCGAGCGATGTCGGGATCATCCTGAACATCGACAAGCAGGGGCGTGTGACCGCGCCGAGCGTGCCGCCGTTGGAGACCGACGAGCCCTGCCCGCGTTGCGGCTCGAAGCTGAACCTGCGTTCGGGCGTACGCGGGCCGTGGCTCGGGTGCAGCGCGTTCCCGAAGTGCCGCGGGCGCGGGAAGTGGACGGAGCTGAGCGAGGCGAAGCGTACGGAGCTGGAAGCCGCGCTCGCCAAGCACGAGGCGGCAAACCCTGTGATGACGATCGAGACGCTCGACGGCGAGCCGCTGACCGACGACAAGGGCAAGCCGCGTGCGAACGCGCCGACGGTGGACCAACTGCTGCTGCAGGATGATCCGCGCGAAGCCGCCGGCACAAAACGCTGAGCGCGGGAGCACCGCCGCTCCCCCATACAGCCAAAGAAAAGCGCCCACGCCTCCGGCCCTCCCCCGCCCCAGCGGGGGAGGTGTCGGCGAAGCCGACGGAGGGGGTCCGGCGGGAAGCTACCAAATCGAAAAGGCCGGATGTGCCACGGATCTCTTCCGAGAGGTCCGTGCTCCGTCTTCTCTCCCCTCTCCCCCCGCTCTTTGCATCACCCGCTGCTCAGCACAAGAGCCACAAAGGAAAGAAACAGAAGGGCGACCCGGAGCACTGACCTTGCAGACAAGGTCAGTGGCACAGCACGCCCCGCGCACAGTCGTTGTCATGGTCAGGCCGGCGAGATCACGCCGATTCGCGCGGCACCCGGTCCGCGTCGTTGACAAGCTCGGCGCCCGCCGCCTCCGGCGTTCCGCCGTCGGCCGGTTCGATCCGCACCTTCGTCACACGCGTCGCCTCGGCCTCCAGCACGGTGACGACCACGCCTTCGTGGCGCAGCACCTCGCCCGCCGCCGGGATGCGCCCCAGCGTCACCGTCACAAACCCGCCGACCGTGTCGTAGTCCTCGTGCTCCGGCAGCTCGAGCCCGATCGCTTCCAGTTGATCGTTCGCGTCGTCGATCTCCGTCCTCGCCTCCATCACCGCGACGCGCCGTTTCGGGTCGATGTCCACCGAAGCCGTGTCCTCATCCTCGAGCTCGTACTCATCGCGGATCTCACCGAAGATCTCTTCGACGATGTCCTCGATGGTCACCAGCCCGCTGGTCCCGCCGTACTCGTCGGCCACCATCGCGATATGCACGCGGTTGGCCATCAACTCCGCCAGCAGCTCGCGGATCGTCTTCGTTTCCGGCACAAACGTCACCGGGCGCAGGATCGCGCTGAGCCGGAACGTCGACTGCGCGTCCCCCTTCGCCTCCTCGCTCGCGAGCCAGTGCAGCAGGTCCTTCGCGTACAGAATCCCATCGACGTGATCCAGGTTGTCGCGGTGGATCGGCACGCGGCTGTGCCCCGCGCCCGCGAGAAACGCCATCACCGTGTCGAGATCGTCGGTGTGCTCCAGGCTCGTCACCTCCGTCCGCGGCGTCATGATCTGCTCGACCGTCGTCGTCGCGAAATCCACCACCGCCTCGATCATCTCCCGCGCGCTCTCGTCGATCCGACCCTCGCCCTCCTCCACCACGCTCCGAAGCCCCGCCTCCAGCGCCTCGTCCTCGTCGATGTCGCTCTCGCCCGCCAGGCGGCGCACGATCTCATCCAGCAGGTCCACCGCGCCGCGCACCGGTGCGACCGCGATGTACACCGCGCGGATCAGCCCGCTCCATCGGCAGACCGTCCGCTCGGCCGCGTGGCTCGACACCGATTGCGGCACCACCACGCCCAGCAGCCAGAGCAACAACCCCGCGCCCAGCGTCCCCACCACCACGCTCACCACGCCCGGGTGGTCCACCTGCTTCATCGCCGCGACCAGGAAGACCGCCGCGACCGCGACCAGCAGCGTCGCGATCGTCCGCGGGAGCGCGACGGCCGCCGCGTGACCGTTCAGATCCCCGACGATCGCGTCGATGCGGGCGCGCAGCTTCGGGCTGCCCTTGCGATCCGCCAGCGCTTCGAGCGCGCCGCGCCCGCTCCAGCGCAGTGACATCTGCAACGCCGCGAGGAACGCGCTCGCCGCCAGCCCGACGAGAAAGATCACCAGCGAAGCCGTCAGCGTCACGACGCGCCCCCTTCGCGATCGGGCTCGCGCCAGGCGAAGACGGCCCCGACGCCGATCGCCCGCAGCACGCGGTCCTCCGCCTCGTGCATCGAGGCGAACGACGCCTCGTCGTGATCGTCAAAGCCCAGGCAGTGCAGCACGCCGTGGAGCGCGTAGAGGAGGAGCTCCTTGACCGCCTCGTGCCCGCGTTCGCTCGCCTGTCGCTCGGCTTCATCGAGACAGAGCAGCATGTCCACGTCGATCGGCGCGGGCGGGGCGAGGGGTTGGGTCGCGTCGGGCAGGCCGTCCGCGTCGAGCGGTCGCCGGGCTTCGCTCGCTTCACCGACAACCGCGGACATGCCGCCGGCGAGGTCGAAGGTGATGACGTCGGTCGTGCCGGGCGTGTCGAGATACTCGACATGGGCGGCTTCCATCGCCGCGTCGTCGATGATGCGGGCGCGGACCTCCCCCCCCGGCACGGCGTGCTCGCGGCAGAGTTGTGCCGCGGCTTGGTGCACGTGATCGCGCACCCACGCGAGCGCCCCGGGCGCAAGCCGCCCGGTCGCGTCGTCGATGTGGCATTCGAGATGCGACTCGATGTCGGAGGCCGCGCCCATCGGGCGGGCCGAACTTCGCCCGGGCTCGTCGGCAGAAGGGGGCTCGTCCCGCTCACCAAAAGCGGCACGCGGCTCGGGCGAGGATGGTCGGTCAGGGTCCATCAGCAATGCAATCCGGTGCGGCGGTGCGAGAGAATGCCGCGGGAAGCCGAAACGCTCGGCGGCGGACACAACCAGAACCCGTCCAGGCCAGGGTCGCGTCCGCAAGCAGTGTAGTGCCGAGCGGGGGAACCAGGAAAGGAGTGTGTCTACCCCTTCGCCCCCACCGTCACGTTCACCGGCACGTACGTCCGCTTCACCCGGGCCTCGAACTCGTCGCGGTACTTGTTCATGATGGTCCGCAGGGCCCAGTTGTTCCCGTCGGCCAGGCCGCAGATCGTGGTGCCGGGCATGGAGCCCATGCTGGTGCCGATCTCCAGCGCCAGGTCCAGGTCCTTCGTCCGGGCGTCGCCCGCCTCGATGCGGAGCATGAGCTGGTAGAGCCAACCGCTCCCCTCGCGGCAGGGGGTGCACTGCCCGCAGGACTCGTGCTTAAAGAACCGCGCGATGTTCCGGGCGACGGCCACCATGTCCGTGTCCTCGTCGAACACCGTCGGGCAGGCCGTCCCGAGCCCGAGGACGTTGTACTTCCGCCCGATATCGAAATCGAGCTCGGCCTCGTACTGGTCCGCGCTCAGCACGCCCATGCTGACGCCGCCGGCGATGGCGCCCTTGAACTTCTTGCCCCCGCGCATGCCGCCGCAGTACTGCTCCACCAGCGTCCGCAGCGGGATGCCGAGCTCGCACTCGAACACGCCCGGGCGTTCCACGTGCCCGGAGACACCCATGAGCTTGGTCCCGAAGCTCGGCGGCCCGCCGATCGTGCTCGCGACGCCCTGGTCGCAGAACCAGGCGCTCCCGTGCTCGACGATCGTCGGCAAGTGGGCGAGCGTCTCCACGTTGTTGATGATCGTCGGGCGATCGAACAGGCCCTTGATCGCCGGGAACGGCGGCTTGATCCGCGGCCAGCCCCGCTTGCCCTCCAGCGCCTCCAGCAGCCCCGTCTCCTCGCCACAGATGTACGCCCCGGCCCCGCGGTGCAGGTAGCAATCAACCGCGAACGGCTTGCCGGCCGCGTTGCTCGCGCCGTTCATCAGCCCCTTGGGCCCGAAGATCCCCTGCTCGTACGCCTCGGCGATCGCCTTCTCGACCACGTGCGCCTGGTGGTGGTACTCGCCGCGGATGAAGATGTACGCCTTCTCCAGCTTGCACGCGTAGCAGCAGATCGCGATGCCCTCGAGCATCAGGTGCGGGTCGAAGTCCATCAGCAGCCGGTCCTTGAACGTGCCCGGCTCGGACTCGTCGGCGTTCACCGCCAGGTACCGCGGCTCGGTGTCGATCTCGTTCCCGTGCTCGTCCAACTCCAGCTTGGGCAGGAACGTCCACTTCAGCCCGGTCGGGAACCCGGCCCCGCCACGCCCGCGGAGCGTCGACGCCTTGACCAGCTCCACCACGTCCGCCCGCGGCATGGTCAGGGCCTTCTCCAGCCCCTTGTACCCCCCGGTGCGAATGTACTCGTCGTAGCCGACGACGTGCCGGTCTTTCGGATCGGCCCAAGGGAAGGTCGGGATCCGCTTGGTGAGCGGGGCCTCGGGCAGCTTCTGACGAAGGGCGTCCGGGGCGAAACGGGCGGCGGCATTCTCAGAAACCATGCGGACAACTCCCCGGCGACGGGCCGCGAACAACCGATGACAAGCACCCTCCCGAAACTTCGGGAAGCGGACAAGGCCGGATTCTAGCGGGGGGCCGGGGCGGGGTCGGGGACGGAGCTCGCGTCGTGGTCCTGATCGGTGCGGTCATCGGCATCGTTGGGGCCGGGCTCGGGCTCTGGGGACGGGGGTGCGCTGTGGATCCCAACCGGCGGCGACACCGAAGAGCCTTCGCGAATTCTCGGCGGCTCGGCGGCCCGTTCCGCCGGCTGACCCCCCGGCACAACGAACGAGCCTTCCAGCACAGGCTCGCCCGTCCATCGCTCCATAAAGGGCATCCGCGATGACGGCGAAAGGGTGCGCCGCAGGATCCTGAGCGATTCCTCGGCCGCCGCGCGTACACGTGGGTCCGGGTCATTCGCTTGCAAGGCTAGCAGCTTGTCGATCGCATCCTCATCCGACGTGCCATAGATGACCAAACGATAACACGCCGCCACACGCCAGTACGCGTCCGGATGGGTGAGCATCGCATCGCGTAGGACGCCCATCATCGCCAGGGAGGTTGGCATCAATTCAACGCCGTGGTGCGCGCGTATCCCGTTGGCTGATAAAAAAAGCATTATTTGCCCGCCACGGATATGCCGATCAAACACCTCGTCGCCAGCAATGCTGCGCAACCCGCTCAGAACTGCTTGCACCCGCCCGAAGTCCGCGGGCTCCACGCGCAATACGGTCGAGAGCAACACGTCATCGAGCGGTACGGGCTTCGGCAAATCCACACCCGCCCCCCACTCGGTAGCGTCCTCCCGACCCATTGCGTTTTCCTCAAGCGCCAGCATTACCCGCAACACAACGTCGTACCACCTTGGATCCAACGGCTCACCGACCCATCCCTCCGGCGACGACGAATATGCCAGCTCATTCACGACCCATAACGTCCACCACGCCGCATCGATCGGTCCGTTCGTCGCAATCCAGAGCAACGCCTCGCGAACCGCTTCCGGATCCGCGTGCACAAAGAGATAATGCACGGCCCGGAACATGATCCGCCCATCATGATCCCATCCATTCGGTGAATACTCTCTCAGGAGCGACCGCCGCTGGGGATCGAGACCAATAAACGGACCAGCCGACACCTCGTATTCACGCACAATCCGACGACATGCGACGTCTAGGGCCCGGTCAACATACCAGCGCGGTACAATATTTCGAACTGGAGCGGCGGCCGGATTACCCTCTTTCGAAGCCAGTAGCCATGGGCCCATTAAATTGAAGTGGGCCTCACTCGATCGCGCCGAGAACCGATCGTGCAGCGCGATCGCCGCTTCGCGCTGCCCCAAACCCACCATCTCCACCAGCACCACCGTCGGCATCAGCGACCACCACCCCCGCGGCTGTTGCCGGGCGTAGCCGTGTGTCGCGACGATCGTCCCGAGCGCGAGCAGGGCCGCGCCCGGGATCAGGCCGCGCTTCCGAATCCCGCGCCGGAGCATCGCCCGTTCGCTTCGCGCCTCGCGCCCGCATTCCGGGCATTGCATCCCCTGCGTCGCGCGCATGTCGTACAGACACCCCGGGCAGTGCCGCCACGCAGGCCGACGGCTGCGCACGAGCACGCCGATCACCACGCCCACCCCGGCGAGCGCCAGCACCCCGCCGGTGCCGTACCAGAAAAGCTCCGCGATTGTGAACCCGAACATGCGCCCAGCCTAACACGGCCCCAAGCCCGGGGCGTGCCCGACGACCATCACGGGCGGCGATCGATCTCGATCTCCTCGATCGTCGTTCGACGGAGCGTCACACGCTCGCCACCCGCCGTCTCGCCCGCGGCTTCTTCGACACTGCGTCGGACCTCTTCCCGCGAGACGTCCGGAGCCCGCGCCGCCTTGGCATCGGACGCCCCCGGGTCGCTCCGCACCGCACGCACCACATGCCCGACGGCCTCGCCCAGCGAACGCATCAACGACTTTCGACCCGAACCGCCGTGACCCATGCCGACGCTCGCTTCCTCACGCCGCCCACGCGTGCCAAAACGATACGCCCCACACCCATGCGCACGCCGAAATGTAATTAATTACGGCCTCTCCGAGCGTGTCGCATTTTTTTCAGCGCAGGCAACCCCGTGCAAGCAAGCGGGTTGTGAGGCGCGCACAAAAACTTGATGCAAAACAGCCCATTTTGCCCTTGCGTGCGCCGTGTCAGTCTGGATAATCCACGAAGGATGGCCCGGGCAACCCTTGGGGCGTGACACAGACCCAAAGGCCGGGGAACAAAGGGGATTGGTTCCGTCACAGAGTCTGAGTGTTCCACATCGCCACCGGCATGGGCCGCGGCGAGCACTGTTTCTGCGTCATCACAAGCCGGCTCTTAAAAGCCGCCCTTCGTCGGCTCGGCGATCACACCGCGCCGACGCAATCCGTTCACCCTCGACCGGCCCGGGGCGCGATTTGTGCGCGCCCGCCGAGCCGGCCGTTCACACGCCGGGTCGAGCACCCGGAGAAACCGAAAGGTACGCACCATGACACCGTTTGGCAGGACCCGCCCCCCGAAGCGATGGGCCGCCGCCGCCCTCGCCGCCGCCGCCCTGGCGAGCGCCGCACACGCCCAGTGCCAGCACTGGAACAGCATCCTCATCGGCGACGTCAACCTCGACGGCGTGGTCGACGTCGACGACCTGACCATCATCTATGACAACATGCTGCTCGGGCACACCGAGGCGACATGGCTCCAAGGCGACCTCAACCGCGACGGCAAGGTCGACATGGACGACTTCAACCTCGCACTGGACGCGTACTACGCCAACGCGTGCATCGATGACATCCCACCAAACCCGGGAACGCATCACGAATTTGAGTACATTTCGTCTACAAATAGAATTAATATTTATGATATTTCTCAATCACCCAAAATTTTGATTGATTGGTTTACAATAAATACAAATGCTACACCAAATAGATTTCGACCACACGCCACCGATGTGAGCCACGCCAGTGATGCACACGGCAAGATCGAGCACACAACACCTACGATTATTGCGATCGCGAACTATATCGATGGCATTGATTTAAAACTAGTGTATGAGAATCCATATTCTGATATGTATACAAATATATCTGGTATTGAGTTTTCAGAGGTTGGAGGATGGAACACAATCCCAGTGACGTCAGTGTGGGATTTCCGAAACAATGCAAGCATTCATCGAAAACTGGATAGCCATCAAGGCCTAACCAGCTACCCATCAGATCAGTATTCTCCAGTATGTGTTGTAAATAGCGACAGTCTGCAGTACGGATTCGCATTTATTTATCCGTTGCTTGATTATAAACATGGAGTCGGGGTCGCCGCAAACAAGTCGCTTGGATCAAGCACTCAAAGTAATGACTATCGTGCATTTGTGAAATTTTTTCCAAATATTTTTCTGCACCCGAACGATGATGTTCCCGCAGGCAATATTGTTCCCAATGGTGCCATTGGAACATATAATCAAGATGCACTACTATCGCCAGGTGAAGTACGAGAATATATCATATCAATACGAGTAACGGGGGGTGCTGAAGATCACGACAACCAATGGATGCACACACTCTTGCCGTACCGGCGCTTTTTTCAGCACATGTACGGCGATGTTCAGTATGTCCGGGACAATACCCCAATGGCTGGAAATACGCTCGCATTCGCTGCGAGCGTGACAGACTGCGTATCTGGCAATAATCCTTATGGATTTGATGGCGGAGCATCCAGCATCCGCGATGTGGGGTTCACAGCCCATGTCGATCGGTGGACGAGCAGCATCTCTGACGGCGACCCATACGATGGATACTTTGCCAAAGGATACACGCGACTCATGCTTTGGCAGCCTTCCGGTGAGTATGCGAGCGGAGGTATGGCGTGGCAGATCACCAGCAACTGGCTGGCATCAAATTATTTACCCTGCGATAATGTGAACGATCGAATCGAGAACACGCTTCCTCTGCTTGCATCCGTCGATGCGCCCGGCCGACAACTCGGACTGTGGTGGGGTCGTTCAACTCGCTACGTTCCAAACGGCTACGGGGGATCATCCTTTGAGTGGCCTCCCGCAGGTGGACAGGCACCTATTGACCGCAATCTCGCGTTGCACCGAGACTCTGCATTTCATGAGCTACACGGTGCAATTGGTGTGAATGCAAAATGGATTGGATTGGATGCCACCTTGCAATATATGCATGGCTGGGAAGCGTACTGGTGGATCCGACAGATGGAGAATGAAGCCATCAATCAGGGCGGTCAACTTCGCTTTATCACTGAAATGGGTGGGTTTGACGTGTCCCACACGATTGCCGCGATGACGGTACTCAACAGGGCCGCATCAACACCGTCAAATCCACGTGCCTCAATCGTCCTTGCAGATTTTCTTAATCCTGGACATGAAACTTTCGGCCACGCAGGCGGCAGCCAATTCTCTCAGTCATCAGTGTCCGCAAAAATGCAAGCTATAGATACAGCAATGACAGAATCCGCACTAGATGGCTTTATTTCTATTATAAATATGGGTGAAAATACAATGCCCTACGTAGCCCCACAGCACAAAGCCGTTGAAAGCTGGCTGTTTAGCGTTCCGCCGTCTCTCCAGCCTTAAGGCGTCGTCCAAAGACCTCGTACACACGAGCAGTTGTAGCTGCTCGTGTGTACTATTCAATGCTGTTGTCCCCGCCCCGCCTCAATCAGTTTCTCCAACTGATCCGGCGTCAGGTTCTCGTGCAGCGTGTCGCCGATCAGGGCCACCGGGGCGGTGCCGCAGGAGCCGAGGCATTCGAGTTCGATGATGGTGTATTCGCCGTCGTCGGTAGTTTCACCGACTTCGATGCCGAGTTTCTGGCAGGCGCGCTCCGTCAGCGCCGCGTGCCCGCAGAACTCACACGCGATGGAGCGGCAGACGGCGATGACCTTCTTGCCCTTGGGTTCGAGCCAGTATTCCTCGTAGAAGCTGGCGCAGTCGGCGACGTCGGCCGGGCGGATCTTGAGGAACTCGGCGATCTCCTGCATCGCCTGGAAGGGGACCCAGCCGTACTCGTGCTGGATCATGTGCAGCGCGGGCATGGTGCAGGCGAGGGTGGTTTCGTAGCGGGGGATGTACTTGTCCTGCAGCTCTTGGCGCATGGCTTGGGTGAGGTAGGGCTCGCCGCGGTCGTGGACGGTCGCCCCGCCCGAGTTTTTGGTGATCCAGGCCATGCTCGCCGCGCTCCTGTCGCTCGTGTCGCGGGCCCGGCGTCCGGGGCCCGTGGTGTCGAATCCGGGTCATTCACGACTTGTGGCACCGTCGCCTGGGCGTTGGGTCGCCCTTCAGCCCGGGTGCCGCCCGGGGGAGTATGGTACGCCCCGGGCCGAGGCCCGCCCGCTCTCCCGCGACGGCTCGTCCACCGTCGGGTGGACCTCGAACCCGGACAGGTCCGGCGTCCGCTGCACGCTCCCGCCCCGCGGGCTGGGCGCCTCGAACAGGCTCGCGACCCCGCTCGGCGGACGCGCCCCCGGCTCGCCCCACACCACGCACTCCAGCATCGCGCCGCCGGGCGAGGAGAGCAGCACCCAATCCCCCGCGTTCGCCAGCCCCACCGCACGGTTCGTGTTCCGGCTCGTGAAGACCCACCCGCCGAGGCGCGGGTCCGACCCACGCGGGGCCCGTCGCTCGTCGCCCGGGGGCACCCGCCACGACTGCTGCAACCCGTTGAAGACCACGACCACCTCGCCCGGCCCGAGCTCGAACGCCGGGAAGGTGAACCGCCACCGGTTCCGCTCCGGCGGGTGCCCGTCCACGATCGTGTACCCCTGGAGCTGGATCGGCACGTCGTGCGGGTTGAACAGCTCGACGAACTCGTCGCCGATCGCGTCACGCCGCCCGTCGAGGTTGGCGTCGCCCACGAGCGGGTCGGCGGGGTCGCTGGGCACGTTGAAGAGCACCTCGCTGATGATCGGGTGCCGGTCGGCGCGGGCGGACTGACGGGCGAACTCGCCCGTTCCCACCAGCATCGCCGCGGCTGCGACGGAAGCGATCGCGCCGATCACTGGTCGTCCCCTTCGAGGATCCCGAGCTGGCGGTACTTCTCGCGGTACTTCTCGATGAGCTCGGTCTGCTTGTTTCGGAGGTCGATCTCGCGGCCGTCGATAAAGGCTCGGGTGACGGTGGTGGTGGCTTCGAGGACGTTGCCGGTGGTGAGGATGAGCGTGGCGCTCTTGCCGGGTTCGATGGAGCCGTAGGTTTCGCCGATGCCGAGGATCTCCGCCGCCGAGAGCGTGATCGACCGCAGCGCCGCCTCCTGCGCGAGCCCGAACGCGACGGCTCGCCCGGCGTTGAACGGCAGGCTGCGCTCGTGGGCCGGCTCCTCGCCGCCGGCAAAGCACCAGCGCACGCCGGCCGCCTCGAGGCGCGCGGGCACCGTGAACGCCTCGTCGTACGCCGAGTCGGCCCGGCGCGGGAACCGGTGCAGCCCGTCCACGATCACCGCGACGTCGTGCTCCACCAGCACGCTCGCGACCTCCGGCGCGTCGCGCCCGCCCACGATCACCGCCCTCAGCCCGCGTCCCGCCGCCCACGCCACCGCGCTCGTGATGTCGTCGCGATCGTTGGCATGGATGAACACCGGACGCTGCGCCCCCTCGCCGCCCGGCAGGCAGGGCACGACGGCTTCGAGCGCGAGATCCACGGGCGAACCCGGGTCCGCCGCGCGGATCGCGCGATAGGAAGCCGCCGCGTCGAACGTCTCTTCGATGATCGCCCGCGCCCGCGCCATCCGTTCGAGCTGCTCAGCCTCGGGCGTCTCCATCCACCACGCCCGCACGGGCCTGGTCCGCGGCCAATTCACCACCAGCCCCGCCGAGCCGGCGATCATCAGGTCCTCGTTCGTCCACCCGTCCATCCGGATCACGCTCGCCTGCCCGGGGATCAGCCCCGTCGGCGCCTCGACCGTGTCGCGCAACGCCGCACGCGGGAAAACACACGAGATGAGAATCCCGTTGGTCCGCGCGACCGGGATCAGCGTCGTGTCCGGGTTGATCGCGGTGATCGCACGCACCTCCGGCGTCACCGGCCCGATCTCCGCGTCGTCCCGCGTCGCCCGCACCGCGCTGATCTCCTGCAACCCAAGCTGCGTGTGCGGCAGGATCAGCCCCGGGTACAGGCTCGCGCCCTCGGCGTCGATCACCCGCGTCGTGCCGACGAACATCCGGTCGCCGACGCCGACCTCGACGATGCGCCCGTTGTCGAAGAAGACGTACGCGTTCTCCAGCACGCCGTCGGACACGGTGTGCACCGTCGCGTTCACGATCGCGACCGGCATCCGCTGCGGTCCCGCGGCGGGGAGCAGGTCCTGAGCCGAAGCGATCGCCCCCGAGCAGAGCACCGCCCCCACTACCCCACAACGTGCCACGACTTTGTGCATCCATCGCACCAAACAACGCATCGGTTGACCTCGATCCTGTTCGCTTCCAATCGCCCGCATCACCGCACCCCCGCCGCGTTCAGCACGTTGCACCCGCAGTCGCCGCAGAGCATCGTGTCGGCGTCCATCCCGCGCCGGAGCTGCTCCAGCGCGTGCAGCCGGTACGCCCGCGCCATCATCCGCTGCGCCAGTGGCAGCCGCCCGTCGTCCTCATCGTCGTTCGCCTCGGGCGACTCGCCCGCGCGGTCCGCCTCCTCCCCGCCCATGATCTTCTGGATCAGCCGCGCCCGCTCACGCTGGATCGCGCGCCGGTCTTCCATGTCACGCTCAAGATTGAACAGCTCGCGCCCGTCCACGAACACACGCTCCGGGCGGGCGAAGCTCGAGAGCGGACGCGTGTTCCACACGACCAGGTCCGCGTCCTTGCCCACCGCGATCGAGCCCACACGGTCGCCGATGCCCATCTGGATCGCCGGGTTGATCGTCACGTACTTCAACCCCTCGGCCTCCGACACCGGCGCCTCCGGGTGCGCGTACCGCACCGCCTTCGCCGCTTCAACGTTCATCCGCCGCGCGACGTCGTCCGAGTCGCTGTTATAGCTCGTCAGGACGCCGACCTCGCTCTGCAACGGCCCAGCGCCCGGCACGCCGTCGTACACCTCCATCTTGAACGCCCACCAGTCGCTGAAGATGCTCGCCCCGATCGCGTGCTCGCGCACCACCTCCGCCACCTTGTACACCTCCAGCCCGTGCTGGAACGTGCCGATCGTCACGCCGAAGTCCTCCGCCACGCGGCAGAGCATCAGGATCTCGTCCTGCCGGTAACTGTGACAGTGAATCAACCGCTCGCCGCGGAGGATCTCCGCCAGCGGCTCCAGTTCCAGATCACGGCGCGGGCGGACGAGGGCCGCGATGCGACGGTCCTGCTCCTCCACCGTGATCCGCAGCATCCGGATGCGCTCGACCTGCTGGTTGTAGTTGTCCCACTTTTTCGCGTAATCCTGGGCCGCGTGGAAGCGGTCGCGGATGATCGTCTCGACGCCCATCCGCGTCTGCGGGTAGCGATCGGTGAAGCGGTCACCCCAGTTGCTCTGCTTGACGTTCTCGCCGAGAGCGAACTTGATGCCGGGCTTCTCGTTCTCGAAACGCATCTCGCGCGGGTGCTGCGCGCCCCAGCGGACCTTGTGGATCGCGCTCTGCCCACCGATCGGGTTCGCCGAGCCGTGGAGGCTGAGCACGGTCGTGACCCCGCCCGCGAGCTGGCGGTACCAGTTGATCGCGCTCGGGTCGAGCGCGTCGCTGATGCGCACCTCGCTCGTGACGGCCTGCCCGCCCTCGTTGACGCCGAGCCCGAACAACCCCGTGTGCGAGTGCGCATCGACCAGCCCCGGCGTGACGTGCCGCCCTTGGAGATCGATCACCTCGCCCGGCCAATCCGGGCTCGGGCGCGATCGCTCGAACATCGCCGCCGTCCCCACGAACGCGATCTTGCCGCGTTCGATCACGACCACGCCGTTCTCGATCACGCCGCCGCTGCCGTGCCGACGCTCGGCCTCCGCGTCGCTGGTCCAGACCGTCGCGTTCACCAGCGCCGCCGCGCCCTGCTCGGGCCACGCCTCCCGCGCATACGGCCCGAACGGCGCGCCCGCCAGCTCCGGCACACGCTTGATCTCGAACGCCTCGTCCCCGTCTTCTCCGTTCGCGTCGCCCTCCGGCGCACGCTTGGTCGCGCGCCACGGGAACGCCGCGCCATCGGCGCGCAGGCCCGTGCCGATCAGGCGCACGCCCCCGTCCTCGCTCGGCACAAGCTCGCCGCTCACGCTCCAGATCCCCGCGCCAGGGCCTTGCTCAAACCCCAGCTTCCCATGGTCGAACGCAAACCGCAGGCGCGTCCCCTCCACGCGCACGTTCACCGCCTGGACCTTTACCGCCTCCGGCGCGTCCTCGCCCGCCTCGCCCTCGTCCTGCGCGTTCGGCTCGGGCGCCTCGCCGTCACGCACCGTCACACGCAGGCGGTCGTCGATCTCAAAAACAAGCCGGAAACGATCGCGCAGCACCGCGTCCCACGTGCCGACGAACGCGTCGTCGGCCCGCGTGATCTCGTGGCGCACGCCGTCGATGTAGACGTCAAGCACCTTCGCCGACGTCCCGGGCCGGAACAGCTCGGCGTCGCTGACCACCAGGTTCGCCGCCATACCCGCTTTGATCCGACCCAACCGATCGCTCACGCCGAGCGCCGCGGCCGCCTCGGTCGTCACCGCCGCGTGCGCCGCCTCGCCCGAAAGCCCGTGCGCCATCGCCCGGCGCAGGCGGCTCGTGAAATCGCCTTTATTCCGCAATCGGTGCGTCGTCAGCGCGACCGGCACGCCCGCCTCGACCAGGCGAGCCGCGTTGGTCGGCGACTGCTCCCACGTCTGCATCTCCCGCAGTTCCACGCCCTCGGCCGCCCCGGGGCTCGACACGTCCGGCGCCCGCGGGAACGCGACCGGCACAATCAGCCGCGCCCCGGCTTTCTTCACGTCGTCCGCCACCGCGCCCAGCGCCCGGAACTCCGTCCCGCTCGCCATCACCATCAGCGGGCGCCCGGCCTCCCGTGCCACATCCACCGCGTGCAGCACCTTCAATTCGTGATCCGCATCGAACACCAGCGGCACATCCAACGCCAGCTCGTTCAAGCAACTCGGCGCCTCACGCCCGCGCTCCCCACGCGGGAGCACCCAGTTGTGATCGAGCGCATCCCGTCGCCACGCCGCGTCGCTGAGCACCTGGCGCTGCAGCGCGATCGCCCCCATGTGCGACGACGGGTACCCGCCCGTGCGCCACCCGGCCCGATCGAACCCGAGGCTGTGGAACGCGCGAGCCTTGTACACCCCCGCCCGCCCCGCGCTCGCGTCGCTCGGCGGCTCCGCCAAACTCACCACCGCCCCCATCCCGCGGAACACCCCGCCCCGCGGCGACAACCCCGCCGCCGTGAACCCCTGGCGACGCAGCGTCGAGCGATCCCGATCCCCAACCCCCGCGCCCGCCAGCGCGTCCCGCTGCGGCGTCACGAACGGGTTCCAGTGCGCCCCCGGCGTGTTCGCCCCGATCCCCGGCGCGTCCACCTCCACGTACGGATCGATGAACCCCGCGTAGACGTGCCGACCGGTCAAGTCGATCACGCGAGCACCCGCGGGCGCATCGAGCCGCCCCTCGCCGGCCGCCGCGATCCGTCCCTCCCGGATGAGCACCGACCCGCCCGGCCAGACCACGCCCGGCTCCGGGTGCACCGTCGCGTTGACCACCAGCAGGGTGTCCGTCGCCACCCGCCGGACGCTGTTCAGCGGCGCATCCAGCAGCCCCTCGCTCGTCGGGCGACCGCTCCCCGCCGCCGAGGACGACGCAAAGACCGCCAGCAACAACGCCCCCAGCCCGAGCATCGCCCGAGCCACAATCCAGTTCGTTCCACGCATGGGCCGCAGCATACCGGGGGGAAGCGATCAGGGATCAGCCATCGGCCATCAGACCCGAAGCCCCGGCACCATCCCAACATGGCCTCTCCCCATCCCCCCTGATCGCTGATCCCTGATGGCTGATGGCCGATGGCTGATCCCTGATGGCCGATGGCCGATCCCTCCCGGCTATCCTCACCCCATGACCACCGATCTCATCCCAGGCAACGCCGTCATCGGGCAATCCGGCGGGCCCACCGCCGTCATCAACCAGTCCGTCGTCGGCGTCATCGAAGGCCTCCGACGACACGCCAAGGCCGGACGATCCGGGCCCATCGCCAAGATCCTCGGCATGCGCCACGGCGTCCGCGGGCTCACCCAGGGCGACTTCCACGACCTCTCCGACACCCACCAGGACTTCCTCGACCGACTCGCCATCAGCCCCTCCGCCGGGCTCGGCTCCACACGCGACAAGCCCGACGCCGACTACTGCGAACGCATCTTCCAAGCCTGCGAAAAACACAACATCCGATACTTCTTCTACATCGGCGGCAACGACTCCTCCGACACCTGCCGCATCGTCAACGAGCTCTCCAACCAGAAGGGCTACGAGCTCCGCTGCTTCCATGTCCCCAAGACCGTCGACAACGACCTGATGGAGAACGACCACACCCCCGGCTTCCCCTCAGCCGCCCGCTTCGTCGCCAAGGCCTGCATGGCCGACTTCCTCGACAACATCTCCCTCCCCGGCATCAAGATCAATGTCATCATGGGACGTCACGCCGGCTTCCTCACCGCCGCCAGCGCCCTCGCACGACGCAGCGACCGCGAGCAGGCCTCCACCGACGGCCCGCAGCTCGTCTACCTCCCCGAAGTCCCCTTCGACACCGACCGCTTCACCCAGGACGTCGCCAAGATCTACGAAGCCAAAGGCCGCTGCCACATCGCCGTCAGCGAGGGCATCAGCGACAAGAACGGCAACCCCATCGGCGCCACCCTCATTAAGAACGCCGAGACCGACGCCCACGGCAACGTCCAGCTCTCCGGCTCCGGCGCGCTCGGCGACGCCCTCGCCACCCACCTCAAGGAAGCTCTCACCCCCGCCGGCGGCAAGCCCCCCCGCGTCCGGGCCGACACCTTCGGCTACATCCAGCGCTGCTGGCCCGACACCAGCCCCGTCGACGCGATCGAGGCCCGCGGAGCCGGACGCTTCGCCGCACACCTCGCCTGCAAGGGCGAGCACGACGGCTCGGTCGCGATCCGACGCGACTCCGAGCCCGGCCCCCTCGAGCACTACGAGTCCGGCTTCAAACGCATCGACCTCGCCCAGGTCGCCGCCAAGACCCGGCACATGCCCAATGAGTTCATCGAAGGGCACAACAACGTCAGCCAGGCCTTCCTCGACTACGCCCGCCCCCTCGTCGGCGAACTCCCAAGATTCGAACGCCTCTAACTCTCGCACGCCCCGCCCTCCCCCGCCCCGGCGGGGGAGGTGTCGGCGAAGCCGACGGAGGGGGCCTCCTCACCCGACGCGATATCTTGACCGCATGCCCAACCTCCGCGCCGCCATCTACGACCGCCTCCGCATCCTCAGTTCGCCCGGGGTGCGCCGCTTCATCAAGAACCAGCCCTGGTTCGTCCCCCTCAGCCAGCGCCTCTTCGGCAACGAGGTCTACAGCGACAGCTATTACGCCGATATCGAGCGCCTCGAAAACCAGAGCGTCGTCCATATCGCCGCCTGGATCGCCAAGCACCTCACGCCCGACACGCCCGGGCGCAAGCCCCGAGCCATCGACATCGGCTGCGGACCCGGGCACCTCATGCACGCCCTCGAGCAGCACAGCTACGACACCTTCGGTATCGACATCGCCACCGCCGCCCTGGCGCGCACCAAGGCCAAGGGCCTCCTGGCCGAGCCCTTCGACCTGACCGCCCCCGATCGCACGCTCCCCGGCATCCCCTACGACCTGGTCATCTCCTGCGAAGTCGCCGAGCACCTGGACGCCCAGCACGCCGCCCGCTTCGTAGAGCACCTGACCTCGGCCGGCGACGTCATCTTCCTCACCGCCGCCGAGCCCAACGCCAACGGCGGGCCCGGGCTCTACCACGTCCACGAACAGCCCAATGCCTACTGGATCCAGCGCCTTGAAGCCGCCGGCTTCGCGCTCGATCAAGACGCGACCGACCGTGCCCGTGCCGCGTTCCAAGCCACGGACGTGATCGACTACCTCGCCAAGCCCATGATCTTTCGTCGAGGGGCGAAGACCCCATAAAGAGGGGTATCAATGACAACGCCCCGGTCGCCGATGCGGTCCGGGGCGTTCCCTCCCTCCAGAGGTATTGTGCCATTTCCCAGTCCCCGGAAGATACCTCATCTTCGGGCTTCGCACAAGGGATTTTCCTGCTGAGGCGCATGGGCACAACCCCCTACGAACGCCCGCTTTCCGGCCCATCCGCCGCGATCGGCACCCGCTCGGCGATCTCCAGCCCAAACGCCTCCAACTGCGGGTACGGCGTCGCAGAATTCGTCAGCAGACGCAGGCGGTGCAGCCCCAGCGCCCGCAGGATCTGGCTCCCCGTGCCGTACTCCAGCACCTGCGACGGCACGCTCTGCGCCGGGCGGTCGGCCTCTTCGGCCCCGAACGGACGCGTCAGACGCTGGGTCAACGCCTCCCCGCCCCCCTGCGGGCGCAGGTAGACCACCGCGCCCCGCCCCGCCGCCTGCACCGCCCGCATCGAGGCCCGAAGCACCCGCCCGCTCGAGGGCGAGCCGCTCGCGGCATCGTCGAAAATGTCGCCCAGCAGGTCGCGCCGGTGGACGCGGACCAGCGTGGGCTCGTTCGTCTCGACCACGTCACCCGCGGGGGTCAGCGCCCCGACACCGCCGACGGTGAGCGCCAGGTGCGGGAGCGGATCGACGATCGAGCGGAAGGCGGTGAGGGTGAAGACGCCCTCGGGCGTCTCGATCGGGACGCCCCCCTTGGGCTCGAGGCGCTCCACCACGCTCGACCGGCTCAGGCGGTGCTCGATGATCTGGCGCACCGAGCACATCTTGAGCCCATGCTGTGCGCACAGCTTCTCCAGGTCGGGCAGGCGGGCCATCTCCCCGTCGTCGCGCATGACCTCGATAATGATCGCCGCGGGCTTGAGCCCCGCGAGGCGGCAGAGGTCGATCGAGCCCTCGGTCTGCCCGATCCGGACCAGCACCCCCCCGTCGCGTGAACGCAGCGGGTTGATGTGCCCGGGGCGGACGAAATCGCTCGGCGTGCTCCCCGGGTCGAGCGCGAGGCGGATCGTTCGCGCCCGCTCGCTGGCGCTGACGCCGGTGGTGAAGCCGTGCCTGGGGTGCCCGTCGATGGAGACGGTCATGGGCGTCCCGCGAACACTGGTGTTGACAGCGGCCTGGGGGTGCAGGTCGAGCCGATCGCAATCGCTCTCGGTCAGGCTGAGGCAGAGATACCCCCGCGCGACGCTGAGCATGAAGGTGATCGCCTCGGGCGTGACAAACTCCGCGGGGAGCACGAGGTCGCCCTCGTTCTCCCGATCCTCGTCGTCGGTCAGGACGATCATCCGCCCGGCACGCAGCTCGTCGAGAATCTCGGGGATGGGGGCAAAGGGCATGGGCGATCCTAAGCCCCCTGTGGTTTTCCGATCGCGTGCCCGCCCCGATCCTCCCGATACAGTTGCCCATGGGTCACGCCCCGAACCCCGCCGAAGCCCGCAAAGCCGCGACGGAGACGGTCCGCACGCTCCGCGAGGCCGGGCACGAGGCGTACTTCGCCGGCGGGTGCGTGCGGGACGAACTCCTCGATCGGCACCCGACCGATTACGACGTCGCCACCAGCGCCCGACCGGAGGCGATCCGGACGCTCTTCCGGCGCACGGCCGAGGTCGGAGCGGCGTTCGGCGTGGTGCTGGTGCATATGGGCGAGGTGACGCTGGAGGTCGCGACGTTCCGGGCCGACGGGCCGTACACGGATCGCCGTCGCCCGGACCACGTCGAGTTCGCCGAGGCTCAGGCCGACGCCAAACGCCGGGATTTCACGATCAACGCCCTCTTCCTCGACCCCCTGGTCACCGAGCGGACGCTGGTTCGCGGGCGGGTGATCCGGGGGCAGGTGGTGGACCACGTCGGCGGGCTGGACGACCTCGAAGCCGGGCTGATCCGCGCGGTGGGGGATCCCAACGATCGTTTGGCGGAGGACCACCTCCGGGCGCTCCGCGCCGTCCGGTTCGCGAGCCGCCTGGGGTTCACGATTGACGAGCCGACGGCTCAGGCGATCCGCGCCCACGCCTCAGAGCTCGCCGGCGTGAGCCGCGAACGCATCGGCGACGAGCTCCGCCGGATGATGACCGACGAGAGCCGGGCGCTGGCCGCCTGGACGCTCCAGTACCTCGGGCTCGACGCCCCCCTCCTCGGCGAGCACCACCAGGACACCGCCCCGAAGACGCTCGGCCGCCTCGCCGGCTCCGACGGCAAGCCCCCGCCCTTTCCCACCTGCCTCGCCGCCTGGGCGATCGATCGCGGCCTGATCGAGCTGACCCAGGTCGCCGGGCTCGTCGAGCACTGGCGCAAGGCCCTTTGCCTCAGCAACGAGGAGCGCGACGCCCTCAAAGCCACCCTCACCACCCTCGCAACGCTGGAGCGCGAGTGGGACCACCTCTCCA
Source organism: Phycisphaerales bacterium (assembly GCA_050485765.1). Classification (GTDB taxonomy): domain Bacteria; phylum Planctomycetota; class Phycisphaerae; order Phycisphaerales; family UBA1924; genus RECY01. The sequence continues at coordinate 78,665 of JBJHBZ010000008.1, forward strand.
CGGCCCGCCAGAAGCGCGCAGCCGCCAGCCCCTACTTCACCGAAGCCCTCCGCCTCGTCAACGCCCAGAACCCCGAATCCATGGTCCGTATCCACCACCGCGTCGACGAACTCCTCGCGACCCCCAGCGGGCTGAGCCCCGCGCCGCTCCTCACCGGCGACCACCTGATCCAGGCGGGTCACAAGCCATCTTCCGATTTCGCCCCCGTCCTGACGGCCGTCTACGACGCGCAGCTCGAGGACCGCCTCGACACGCCCGAAGCCGCCCTGGAGCTGGGCGCTCGCCTGCTCCAGGTCCGGGCGGCGGCCCGAGCCGCGGGCATCGATCCCGACGACCCCACCATGCCCCCGGATCCCCCGCTCGACGACTGACGCCCCCCTCCGGACCCGTTGCCCGTACAAAAATCCATCAAGATCGCCCGACTGACGCCCCCGACGCCGCGCCCGAACGGGTTTTCCTGTGAACGCGGCACACAAAATCGGTGTGAATCAGCGACGCGATCGGCCCAAATCCGGCCCGGGCGCTGTAGGATGGCACCGGGCGATCCGCCCGCAGCTTTCGAGCGTAGAACGAGGTATCAATCCACGTGGGACGCGGGTGCCCGCCGTACGGTCGGCGATCTGTGGCGCAGCAGGCGTGCACGGGCGGATCCCACGCATGAAGCCGGGCGGACGGGGATCAGGCGTCCGGTGGCTCGGGACAAGGGTGGGTGTCTCGGAATCGAGACGGATCACAACACATCAGGCCGGGGGGCGGCGATGCCCGCCGGGCCAGCCCTCTTCCGGGGCGATCAGGAGCGCGGACCGATGAGCATGACGCGGATGACCTTACGAACGATTCGGAACGCGGCTTTGGCGGTGCTGGCCGGCGCGGCGCTGCTCGCCGCCCACACGCCCTTCGCCCCCACCGCCGCCCACGCGGGCGCCGCGATCAGCGAAGAAACCGACACCAAAGACATCCTCACCTTCCGCAACGGCACGATCCTCGAAGGCAAGATCGTCAGCGAGACCGCGACGCACGTCACCTTCCGCGGCACCTCGCACGGGATCGCGTTCGAAACCACCTACGAGCTCTCCTCCATCCTCTCCATCGAGCGTGACGTCGCGGTCGAGCGTCCGAGCACTCCGCCCCGCGGCGAGACGCGCCGCCCCAGCGGGCAGCAGGCCCCGAGCCAGGAGCGCCGGGTCGAGGGCCAGGGCGGGCCGGTGGTCTACCACGCCCCGCTCAAGGGCGTCTTCTCGAAGGACATCGCGATCCAGTCGCTGGAGCGGATCGTGCGCGACGCGGCCCGCCACCAGCCGGACTACCTGATCTTCACGCTGGAGAACGACTGGAACGCCGCCATCGCCGGCGGCTTGGCCGAGCAGGAACTGGGCGATTACGACCTGGGCCCGCAGTACGACAACCTGTTCCTCGTCGAGCGCATGGCGCCGATGCTGACCGAGCTGATGGACACCGAGTGGGAGAAGCGCCCCGAGGTGATCTTCTACGTCCGTCGGGCGATGGGCGGGGCGGCGTTCCTGCCCTTCCTCGCCGACCGCGTGTTCTTCCACCCCGACGCGCGCATGGGCGGGATCGGCTACCTGGACTGGTTCGAGATGGGCGGCGACGAGGTCGTCGACGAGAAGCAGATCTCGCTCCGGATGGGGCACGCCGAGGGCCTGGCGATCAAAGCCGGGCACGACCCGCGGATCATCCGCGCCATGATGGTTTCGGCGTACGCGCTGAGCTACTCCTTCGTGGACGGGCGCGTCGTGCTCTACGACGGGACCCGCGGCGAGGTGCAGCTCACCCGCGCGATCCAGAAGGGCCGCCCGCTGGACACCATCGACGACTTCGTCCGCGGCACGACCCGCGACGTGCTCACGCTCAACGCCGAGAACGCCAAGATCCTCGGTATCAGCAAGGGCACCGTCGCCGACCTCAACGGCGTGCTGTTCGAGCTCGGCATCCACCGCAACCACACGCTGATCGACGGCCCGGCCGAGCGGATCATGACGCAGTGGGCGCGTTCGGTGCGTGAGGCCGAGCGGAGCTACTTCCGCCACCTGCGGGACTTCCTCCAGGTCCAGGTGCAAGGCGCGACGCGCACCGAGCGAAACCGCGGGCGCGGGCAGCAGATCCGCCACCTGGAGGCGATGCGTGGGATCCTGCAGCAGTACGACGGGGCGTTGCCCTGGTGGGAGTTGCAGGGCGGGATGCCGATCGAGGTGATCAACGCCATCATCCAGGAAATCCGTTTCGCGATGCAGACCGATCGGTGAGGCGAGGCCGAGCCGCCCTCCTGAGCGAACCGACCGACCGATGGAGACTCGAATGGACGTGTGCCGAATGACCTGGACCCGACTGCTGCTCTTGTGCCTGACGGTGGTGATGCTCGCGGGCGCGAGCGTCTTCGCCGCCGACCGCATCCACCTCGCCGACGGGCGCGTGCTCGAGGGCGAGGTGCTCCGCGAGCTCGACGGGCACATCTGGTTCCGCCACAACGTGGGCGGGATCCGTGTCGAGAGTGTCTTCGCCCCACAGGACTACACACGCCTCGAGCGTGAGACGGTCGAGGAACGCCCCGCCGAGCGCGGGCGCACCGCCCCGGCCCCGGCACGCGACGAGGCCCGCCCGACACGCTCCGGCGCGCCCCGGGCCGCGGTCATCAGCCTCGGCGACCACCAGAACAACATGGTCGGCCTCTACATGACCGCCTCCAGCATCCGCGACGTCATCCCCCTCCTCCGCGAAGAAGACGTCGACATCATCGTCTTCCGCATCAACTCCGGCGGCGGGCTCCTGCTCGAGGTGCCCCGCCTCACCAACCTCATCCACGACGACCTCAAGCCCGAGTTCCGCGTCGTCTCCTGGATTGAGTCGGCGATCAGCGCCGCCGCGATGACCAGCCACGTCATTGAAGAGATCTACTTCATGCCCCAGGGCAACTACGGCGCGGCGACCGGCTTCCGCGGGCGCGGCGAGGCGATCGCGGGGCGCGGGCTCGCCGAGGTGCTCTTCATGATGGAGCAGATCTCCGAAAAGGGCGGGTACCCGATCCAGATCATGCGCTCGATGCAGATCGACGAGCCGCTGAGCGTGAGCTTCACCGATCGCGGCGAGGCCGTCTGGAGCCAGGACGAATCCGGCGAGTACATCGTCAACCCGCGCGGGCGGATCCTGACGTTCAACGCCCTCGACGCCGAACGCTTCGGCTTCAGCCGCGGCACCGCGGCCAACCTCGAACAACTCGCCCGCGCGATGGGCCTGCAGGAGGTCGAGTGGGTGGGCGAGAACGTCCGCGGCGTGCCCTACCCCGTCAGCCGAGCCGAGGCCGCGATGCGTGCCTTCCGCGAGCGCACCGCCCGGAACGAGCAGCGCCTGCTCGGGCTCCGGAACCAGTACGTCCAGGCTCTCAACGCGGCCCAGGGCGCGGGTGACCGCCAGGCCCGCAGCCGCATGGTCGGCATCGCCCGTCGCGCCCTCGACGAGCTCGTCCAGGCCGTCGGCGACAGCACCGGGCACATGCTCTTCACGCTCGGGCAGCCGACCGAGGACGACTTCCGCCAGTGGGTCCGCGATCAGCGCGAGTTTCTCCGCGACCTGATGCGGTGATCCGCCCCGCCGAGCGCGGGCGCTCGCCCTGTCATGACGACTCCCTCACCGCGGCCCGGGCTTTGCCCCGGGCCGCGGCTTTTCCCGACCACGCCCCCCGCCCCTAGCATCGCTCGGCACCCGCACACCCCGCCGAACCAACCCACACCCCGCCCAGACACGGAGCCCGACCCCATGCCGACCCCCGCCGAGACCGCCTCGCCCCGGACCGACTTCATCCCGCTGGACCTGGACGGCGCGTCGTGGTCGAGCGTGGAGCCGTACGTCCGCGCGCTGCTGGATCGCGAGGTCGAGTCGCAAGAGGCGTTCGAGGCGTGGCTGCTGGACCGGAGCGAGCTCGAAGCCGCGTGCAGCGAGAGCGCCGCGAACCTCTACATCGCGATGACCTGCCACACCGACGACCAGGCGAAGCAGGGCGCGTACACCGCCTACATCAGCGAGGTCGCGCCGGAGCTCAAACGCGCCGGCTTCCAGCTCGATCGCCGACAGGTCGAGCTCGCCGACCGCTTCCCCCTCCCGCCGGACCGCTTCGGCGTGCTCGATCGCGACACCCGGGCCGAGGTCCAGCTCTTCCGCGAAGAGAACGTCCCGCTCCAGACCGAGCTGGACAAGCTGAGCCAGAAGTACGACCAGATCGCCGGCGCGATGACCGTCGAGTTCGACGGGCAGGAGCGCACCCTCCCGCAGATGGGCCGGTACCAGGAATCGACCGACCGCGCGCTTCGCGAGCGTGCGTGGCGCACCGTGACCGAGCGCCGGCTCACCGACCGCGAGGCGATCGACGCCGTCTTCGACGAGATGATCGCCCTGCGCCACCAGGTCGCGCAGAACGCGGGCTTTGACGACTACGTCGGGTACGCCTTCCGGGCCCGTCGCCGCTTCGACTACACCCCGGCCGACTGCGTCGCCTTCCACGACGCGGTCGCGGAGGTCGTTGTCCCCGTGGTCCGTCGCCTCGATCGCGAGCGCGCCGACTCGCTCGGCGTGCGCCCGCTCCGCCCGTGGGATCTCTCGGTCGACGTCAAGGGGCGGGCCCCGCTCGAGCCGTTCGAAGACGGCAAGGACCTGGTCGCGCGGACAACGCGCGCCCTCCACCGCCTCGACCCGCGCCTCGCGGAGATGTTCCGCACGCTGGGTGACGGCTCGCTCTCGCAGGGCGCGGCCGACGGCGCCTGCCTGGACCTGGACTCGCGCCGCGGGAAAGCCCCGGGCGGGTACCAGTACAACCGGGACCGGAGCCGCGTGCCGTTCATCTTCATGAACGCCGCCGGGCTGCACCGCGACGTGGAGACGATGGTCCACGAGGCGGGGCACGCGTTCCACTCGATGCTGGCGCGGGAGGAGCCGCTGCTGCACTACCGCCACAGCCCGATCGAATTCGCCGAGGTCGCGAGCATGACGATGGAGCTGCTCACGATGCCCTACTGGGACGAGTACTACCACGACCCGGCCGCCCTGGCCCGCGCGCAACGCAAGCAGCTCGAAGGCGCCGTCGGGCTCCTCCCATGGATCGCGACCATCGACGCCTTCCAGCACTGGCTCTACACCAACCCGACGCACACCCGCGCCGAGCGCACGGCCCACTGGCTCGGGCTCGACGCCCGCTTCGGGCACGAGGTCGAATGGGCCACCATCGAGCCCGCACGCGAGACGCAGTGGCAGCGACAGGGGCACCTCTTCGGCTCGCCGTTCTACTACATCGAGTACGGCATCGCGCAGCTCGGCGCCCTCGGGCTCTGGCTCCACAGCCTGGAGCACGGCGAAGCCTCGGCGATCGACCTCTACATGCGCGCGCTCACGCTCGGCGGCAGCCGCCCGCTCCCGGCGCTGTTCGAGGCCGCCGGCCTGCCGTTCGACTTCGGGCAAGCGACGATCGCCCGCCTCGCGGACCGCGTCGCCGAGGAACTCGCCAAGCTCCCGGAGTAACCACCACGCCCGCGAGCCCGGGCGACTGGGCTCGTGGGCTACGGGGCGCACGCGGGCCCGGGCTCACCATGCATCGCCTCAGACGCCCAGCTTCTCCGCGACGTACGCGCTGACCTTGTCCAGCGCGATCTTCTCCTGCGCCCCGGTGTCGCGGTCGCGGGCGGTCACGGTCTGGGCGGTCATCGTCTCGCCGTCGATCGTGAAGCAGACCGGGCACCCGGCTTCGTCCATCCGCGCGTACCGCTTGCCGATCGACTGCTTCGGGTCGGTCTCGATCATGCCGAGGCGACCGAACTTCGCCCGGAGCTCGGCGTGCAGCTTCTGCGCCACCTCCGGCATGCCGTCCTTGTTCACCAGCGGGAAGACGGCCGCCTTGATCGGCGCGACCCGCGGGTGGAACTTCATGATCTCCGGGCTCGCGCGGCTCTCGTCCCGCGTGTACGCCTCGCAGAGGATCGCCAGCACGCCCCGCGTCAGCCCGGCCGCCGGCTCGATCACGTGCGGCAGGTACCGCTCGTTCCGCTCCTGGTCGAAGTATTCGAGCTTTGCCTTGCTGTGCTGCTGGTGAGCGGCCAGGTCGAAATCCGTCCGGTGCGCGATGCCCTCGAGCTCGCCGAACCCCGGCGCGGTGAACGGGTAGCGGTACTCGACGTCCGCCGTCCCCACGCCCGCCTTCGCGTAGTGGCTCAGCTCGTCCGAATCGTGCTGACGCAGCACCAGGTTGTCCCCCGCGAGCCCGATCGACTTCCACCACTGCATCCGGTGGTCCCGCCAGAACTCGAACCACTGGCGTGCCTCGCTCGGGTGGCAGAACCACTCCAGCTCCATCTGCTCGAACTCGCGGCTGCGGAAAATAAAGTTCCGAGGCGTCACCTCGTTGCGGAAACTCTTGCCAACCTGCGCGATGCCGAACGGCACGCGCACGCGGCTTGTGTCCAGCACGTTCTTGTAGTTCAGAAAAATGCCCTGCGCAGTTTCGGGGCGGAGATAGACCTTCGAGTCTTCATCCTGCACCGCCCCGGCGTAGCTCTCGAACATCAGGTTGAACATCCGCGGCTCGGTCAAGGTGCCGCCGCAGAGCGGACAGACCGTGTAGTTCGCCTCAGGCAGCTTGCCGCCGGAAGCAAACGTCGCCGCAACATGAAGCACGCTCGCCGGGATTTCATCCGATTTCTGATCTTCCAGTTCTTTCGCAAGACCCGGCGCGAGCTTCTTGCCTTTCCGCTGAATCCAGTTTGGGAATCGTGCTTCGAGCCCGTTCTCCGTGCCGTCGGCTGTTTCAGCAAGACTCGCGAGATCGCGAAGCCACTCGGCCTCGTTGAGCATGTCGCCGACGTGGTCCGCCCGAAGCAGCTTCTTGCATTGCTTGCAGGTCTGCATCGGGTCGTTGAACCCGCCCACGTGCCCGCTTGCGACCCACGCCTTCGGGTTCTGAATGATCGCGCTATCCAGCCCCACCACCGACACCGGGTCCCCGTCCGGCCCCGTCGGCGGCATCAGCACGTTGTCCTGCCACCACGCGTCGCGCAGGTTGTTTTTCAGCTGCGCACCCAGCGGCCCGTAGTCCCAGAAGCCGTTGATCCCGCCGTAGATCTCGCTCGCCGGGAAGACAAACCCGCGACGCTTGCACAGGCTGACCAGGTCTTCCATCATCTTCGAATCGGGCGTCTTCTCGGCGGGCATGGTCGTCTCTCGCTCCGGGCTCGGTCGTGTTCCCCGCGAGCCACCCCGGCCGCGGACCGCCCATGCTAGGGGCAACCCGCCCACCCGTCGGCCTCCAAACCACAACCCTCACGCACCCACGCACCCCGTGCGCACGTACCATCGGTGCGTCGGCCCGCAAAAGCCGAGCACGTCCCGGTAGCTCAACTGGACAGAGCAGCGGACTTCTAATCCGCAGGTTGCTGGTTCGAGTCCAGCCCGGGATGCTTCCACCCCGAGATCGCCCTAGGCCGTCGGTCTCAGCGTGAGCTGATCGGCGTGCCGACCGGCGCCGGCGTCGGCAGAGGCTCGGCCCCCGGCACGTCCCCGCCGCTCGCCCACGCCTCGGTGATCGGGTCCGTCCAGGTGTTCAGCACGTCCATCAGGTGCGGGTTCCGACGCCCGCTGTGCCCGATCGAGCTCGCTTCCTTGTACCCCTCGGCGACCGGCACGCCCTCGACCAGGTGCCGATACAGGATCACCACGCACCCGGTCCGCTCGGTCCCCGCGCCGCAGTGGACGAGGATCGGGTGGTTCGCGGGATCGGTCATCAGGCGCAGGGCGTGGATGTAGGCGTTGGGGTTGCCCGTCGCGTCGCCGTGGAGGTCGAAGCGGTAGCGGACGGTCCCCAGGCTGTCGGCGATCGCCTGCTGGAGCTGGTCTTCCTTCGACCCCAGCGGGTACGCGCCGAAATCCACCACCGTCCGGATGTCGTGCTGGCGCACGACCTTGGTCATCGCGGCCGTCGTCAGCTTGCCCGAGCGGTAGATCTGCCCCTCCACCACCGTGTGGAACCGCTTCGGGAACAGGTCTTCATGGACCTGCTCCACGTAGAACCAGATCAACAGCGCCACCGCGCCCGCGATGAGCGCGGGGATCCACGGGCGGCTCGGCTTCTTCGCGTTCGGCTCCGTCTCACCGGCGGGCGAGACACGCTGGCTCACGTTCGACATGCCCAGATTATCGGCGCGTCGACCCAACCCGGCGCGGGAAACCCGCACAAAACACGGCTTGCAGCGCGATCTCCTGCGGGCGCTACCGCGCGGGCACGCCGCGGACGACGGCCCCGTCCGGCACGTCCCGCACGACGACCGCCCCCGCCCCCACGACGCACCCCTTGCCGATCCGGACCTCCGGGAGCACGCTCGCCCCGAGCCCGACCAGCGTGTCGTCGCCGACCTCGACGCCGCCGCCCAGCGCCGCGCGCGGGGCGATGTGCGCATTAGCGCCGATGCGGCAGTCGTGCTCCACGATCGCCGCCGAGTTGATCGTCGCGTGGTCGCACACCGACGAGCGGCTGTTGACGATCGCCCCCGCCCCGACCAGCACCCCGGCCCCCAGCATCGCACTCGGGCTGATGAACGCCATCGGATGCACGACCGTCGCCGCCGGGGTGTGCAGGTGCTCCAGCAGGCGCCGGCGCAGCGTCAGACGCCCCGTCGCGAGGATCCACGGGCGATCCCCCAGCGCGTGGGCGTCGTCGATGTTGCCCAGACGCTCCAGCACCTTGCCCACGGTCCGTATCTCGGCCGACGCGTTGTCATCCAGAAACCCCGCCATCGAGAAGCCCGCGAGCTGGGCCGCCTCCGCCACCACCAGCGCGTGCCCGCCCCCGGCGATCAGGACCAGGTCCGTCTGCTGCGTGCTGGGGGCCGAGAGCTTCACACCGGCATCATCCGGCATCCGGGCCCGTCTGTCCAGCCCCGTCCGACGGAACCCGGGGGCGTGGGCCCCACCGCCCCCGTACCATCACCCCTGATGCGGATCCCATGGACGCTCTGGCGCGCGGTGTGCACCGACCTCTGGCGGCTGCTGTTGCTGTCCACCGGCGTCCTCGTCGCGGTCATCAGCTTTGTCGCCGCCGTCCGTTTCTTCGCCGACGGACGCCTCGGGCCCATCGACACCCTCCGCTTCATGCTCCTGGCGATCCCGCCCATGATGGCCTACGCCCTCCCCTTCGCCGCCAGCTTCGCCGCCACACTCGCCTACCACCGCATGGCGTCGGACAACGAGCTCACCGCGGCGTACGCCGGGGGCGTCCCCCACCGCGCCGTCCTCGCCCCCGCCTTCGCGACCGGGCTTCTCCTCGCCGCCGGGCTGCTCGCCCTCAACGAGCAGGTCATCCCACGCTTCCTCCGCTCCATGGAGCAGATGGTCACCCGCGACATGACCAAGCTCCTCGTCGGCTCGATCGACCGCGGGGACTCGATCCAGATCGACAACCTCATCGTCCAGGCCGACAGCGTCATGCCCCTCGACGTCGGGCGCAACCCCCGCCTCGCCGAGGCCGGCGTCATCGAGTGGCTCATCTTCGACCGCTTCGTCGCCCTTGAGTTCGGCAGCGACGGGCAGGTCGTCAGCGAGGCCCTCGCTCGGCGCGCCCAGCTCGTCCTCTACCCCGCACCGGAGGACAACCCCGACGTCGCCGCCCGCGCCTGGCTCGTGCTCGAGGACGGCGTCCGCCAGTCCCCCGACGGCGATTTCTTCTGGCGGGGAGCCCAAACCGAGCTCGGGCCCTTCGACGTCCCCGACGCCTTCAACGACAACCCCAAGTTCCTCACCTTCGGCGAGCTCGCCGCCCTCCGCCACCACCCCGACCGCATGAACTTCATCGATCAGCGCCGGCGCACCCTCGCCCGCCACATCGCGATCCAGGACATGCGCACCGCGATCCACCAGCAGCTCGCCGCGCAGGGACGCACCGACTTCGCCCTCCCCGGCGACCGCACGCTCACGCTCTTCGCCCGCGCCCTCCGCGACAACGGGCGCGGCGAGTGGGACGCCCTCCACGAGCCCGACGCCGAGCCCGGCGACGCCCCCATACGCATCGAGATCCGCGAACGCACGCCCGACGGGCGCGAGCGCGTCGAGCGCCGCTCGGCCCGCGGGGCGCGCCTCCGCCCCGAGGCCGTCGCCGGGCTGCGTCAATCCGCCGGGCCCGACCGCGCCCTCACCCTCCGCCTGGAGCTCACCGAGGTCTCCCGCTCCGCGAGCGACGTCCCCGCCCTGGGCGACCGGAGCGAGCTGGTCTACGACGCCCTCCGCGCCGAGGCCGACCCCCTCCACGCCCTCCTGGAACAGACCAGCCCGAGCCTGGTGGCGCTCGCGCGGGAACGCGGCGGGGGCGAGCCCCACGCCTACCTCGCCGCCTACGTCCACGACCTGGAGCGCGCCCTGCTCCGACTCGATCGCGAGATCACCAGCAAGCAGCACGAGCGGTGGGCGATGGCCGCCAGCGTCCTCGTCATGATCGCCTGCGGCTCGGTCGTCGCGATGCTCTTCGCACAGACCCTCCCGCTCCCGGTCTATCTCGCGACCTTTTTCCCCGCTCTGGCGGCGTACCTGACCATCTCGACAGGGCAGCGCATGGTCCACAACGCCGGCCCGGCCTGGATCGCGTTGCTCTGGGCCGGCATCGTCGCCCTCGGCGCGCTCGCCGCGATCGCCTTCGCACGCCTCCGACGTCATTAACCGGCAGAACGCCAAAGGTTCGAGCCCAGCCCCGAGCCCAACCCAAGGACCCGACCCAAGAACCCTGCTCGCGGGCCGCCGACTTCGGCGCCCGCCATGCGGATCGTCAGTTCGAGCTGGGATACGCCGGCGCGTCGGCCGCCCCGTCCAGGTTGATCCGGAGCTTGGCCGTCATCTCCTGATCACACAGCGGCAGGCTCGGGGCGGCGTCGGCGATCACGTCGTGCAGCGTCGACGACCCGAACGTCTCGATCACGCGCCGCGCCGCCTCGTCCACACGACGGTGCAGCGCGCACAGGTTTTTCCCGTGGTTCACCAGCCCCAGCGGGCAGGACTCGATCCGCGTCACCGGGTCGACCGCGTTGATCACGTCCAGCAGGCGGATCTGCGTCGCCGGGCGAGCCAAGCGGTACCCACCCCCCACGCCGCGACGGCCCACGATCAGGTCCGCGCTTGCCAGCACCTGGAGCACCTTCGCGAGATAGTTGCTGGGCACCTGCGTCTGCTTCGCCAGCGCCGGCGTCGCCGTCAGCTCGTCCGGGCGGTAGGCCAGGCACGCCATCGCGCGGAGCGCGTACTCAGCCGTCTGGGAAAGCATCCGACCGCTCCTTACTCTGCACGAGGCCCGCACACACCGACCACGACACCGGCGCGGCCCGCGCCCGGCAACGGATTGTTTCAGACCAGTCTATCCGAAAGCGCCCGCGAACGCGGGAGGCTCACGAACCCGGCAACTCCCCGCCCGACGCCTCGGCCCGACCTTCGCCCCGCCCCTCCCCGCGGGCGATCAGCACCCGGCGCAGGACGTCCTGGATATGCGTGCCCCCCCCGTCGCGACCGTGCCCATGGATCGCCATCGCCGTCAGCACGCCGTACCCGAGCCCGATGTTGATCAGCAGCCACGCCAGCACCTCGGCCGAGTAGCGGCTCGTCACGCGGTGCTTGTCCTGCGCCTCGGCCAGCTCGCGGCACATAAACGTGTGCAGCTTCTCGATATGCCGGTTCAACGCCTCGCGGATCTCCTCGTCCCCCGTCTCCGTGATCGCCTGCAGGAAGACCCGGTACCCGCTCAAGCCACGAGGCGTCACCATCGGGTTGTCCCCGATCAGCCGGTGCAGACGCTCGGCCGGGTCGCCCGCGCCCGCCAGGTCCGCCTTCCAGCGGCTCAGCGTCTCGTCCCCCGTCCGCTCGATCAGCGCGATGAACAGCGCCTTCTTGCTCGGAAAATGCCGATAGATAATCGGCTCGGTCACGCCCGCCGCCTTCGCGAGCTGCGCCGTCGTCGCCCGCGCGTACCCCTGCTCGCTGAACAGCACCAGCGCGCAGTCGAGCAGCTGCTTCCGGCGTTCCGCTGCTGGCAGCCGAGCCATCGATCGCCTCCCAACACCCGGCAACCCCCGTCGCCGCGGCCCGATCCCGAGCACGCCCTCCCCGCAACCGGATGACCAACCCGTCGCCCACCCCGCTCTGAAACCCACCGAGCCGCGGGCGACCGTGCCCAGCGCTCCGCGACGCCACGGATGGTTAGTAAAGCCATACTAGCGTCTGTTTCCTCCCCAACGACCACAGACCGCGACGCGATCGCGAATCGGCGCTCCAAAACCCGGCGTCCCGCCCACCCAATCAGGGATTTGTCCAGTTTTCCATGCCGCCCGCTTGGACACAACCCGCTCAGCGTGCAAGATGATGGACCGGGCGACCCGTGCCGTTCCCTCGTACACCCCCCTAGGAGCACCCCACGTGCCCAAGCCTCTGTTCAGCCCGCTCTGTCTCCGCGTCGCGCTCGGCGTCACCTTTCTCTGGGCGGGACTCGGCAAGCTCGTCACCACCTTCGACGTCCAGGGCGAGCAGGCCGCGACGCTCGCCAACGCCGGCGTAGACATGCCCGCCCCCGCCGCCGCCCCCCAGCCGGCCCCGCTCGCTCCACCCGTGACCCCGCCGACCGAGCCACCCCCGCGCGACGATCGCGACCCCAGCACAGACCCGGTCGACCCCGAAGCCGATCCCGAGCGTCTCCCGCCATCCGACGGCACACCCCTCCACAGCACCAGCGAAGACCCCCTCCCCCTCGACCCCATGCACCCCAAGAGCCCGAGTGCGCCAGTCCAGAGCGCCCCGGACGGGTCGCACTACGTCCTCCACGCTGCGCTGATGACCACGCTGGCGGTGCAGGACGGCTCCGAGCCCCGCCTCAAGCCCATCGACACCCCGCCGATCGAGCCCCGCCCGCGCCGAGCGGAGCCGGGGAACAACTCGAACACGTACCCGGACACTCCCGCCGACCCGGACGCGGTGCTCCCCTCCCGCCCGGACGACGCCGCCCCGAGCCGCCCCGTCTACACCCCCGCCGACTTCCCGAATCCCGTGCCGGTCCGCGGGCTCTACCGCCTCGTCCTGCTCATGCACGACGCCAACCAGCCCTCGGGCACCCGGGCCGACGGCTCGCCGCTCCCTCCGATCTGGCCCGATGTCGCCTCCTCCGGCAACCGCCTGGTCCTCCTCGCGTGGGGCGCGGCGCTCTGCGAGCTCGTCTTCGCGATCCTCTGCCTCGCCGGCTTCCTGACCCGGCTCGGCGCGCTCAGCTTCGCGGGGGTCATGCTCGTCGCGATCTGGCTCACCGAGATCGGGCCCGCGATCCAGAGCGGCACCACAGTCCTCGGCTTCCTCCCCGATCGACCCCCATTCGACCCCGGCGCATGGAGCGTCCTGCTCTGGCAATTCGCGATCCTCATGAGCGCCCTGGCGCTCCTCTTTCTCGGGCCCGGACGCCTCTCGATCGACCACCTCCTCTTCGGCGGCTTCACCAGCCGCAACGACGATGACGACGACTGACCCCGAACCCCGCGCCGACGCCGCGCCGCGTCGACGCACCCCGCGCGTGCGCGCGCTGCTCGTGCCGTCGGGTGTCAGCCTCGCGGTGCACGCCGTGCTGCTGGTCCTCCTCCTGACCGTCACCGTCGCCGCGTTGAACCCCGGTCGCGCCCCCGGGGGCGATCCCGACGCGGGCGTGAGCGTGACGCTCGCCGCACCCGCACCCACGGAGGACCTGGACCGCTCTCCCGCGCCGCAAACGTCAAACCGTGCGCGCGACGCAAGCGAGCCTGCAACCCCCGAGCGCGCCGAGCAAGATGCTGCCGCTGCGCTGCACCAAGCCCGGGCGCTCGCTGATGCGCTCGAGCGCGACGCCCCCGCGCCCGCGGAGCCTTCGCCCGGCGCGGGCGTGGTCCGACCGGACGCCCCGGCCGCCGGACGGGCGACGCGCCTCACGCCCCCCGCCCCGCCGCCGGCGGCGCAGTTCGCGGGGGTCCGCGGCGGCGAGCAGGGTCGCGTGCTGTACATGCTGGACACCTCGGGCCCGATGGCGAGCAGCCTGCGTTTCGTCACCGCGGAAGCCGCCCGTTCGATCGAGCGACTCGACGCGGGGCAGCGTTTCGCCGTCCTCGCCTTCGCGGCTCGCGCGGACGGGAGCCCCGAGCTCCGCGTGTTCCCGCCGGGCGAAGCCGTGGGCGATCTCCCCGCGACGCCGACGAACAAAGCCGCCGCCCGCGCCTGGCTCGACACGCTGGAGCCGGGCGGGGGCAACGCGCTCGCCCCCGCGCTCCGCCTCGCCCTCGCGCGGGGTGAGGCGCAGACCGTCTTCCTCCTCGCCCGCTCGATCGAGCGGACCAACGAGCCCGACGCCACCGCCGAGGCTCGCCAGGCCCTGCTCCGCGAGATCGACCGCCTCAACCGCCCGCGCGGCACCCGAGCCATCCGCCCCGCGACCATCGTCACCGTCCAGTTCATCGACCCCGACCCCGTCGCGCTCCTCCCCGCGATCGGCGCCGCCCACAGCGGGCGCGCCGCGCCCGCCCCCGGCGAGATCAGCCCCGGGCACACCGTGCTCAGCATCGACGAGCTGCTCGCGCGCTGGGAGCGCGGCGAGACCGAAGCCCGGGCCCGAGCGCTCGTCGATCAGGGCGAAGCACGCCTCGCGGGTGTCGGGATCGAGTCCGTCGGGGTGCTGCTCGCGCCGCGCCACGCCGCCGCTCGCGATCGAGCCGCCGTGCGAGAGGCGGGCGAGGATGCGCAGCGCGCGCTCGATCGCGCACGGGCGCTCGGGCTCCCATCCGACGCGAGCGAGCGCCACAGCGCGCTCACGGCCCGTGCGCGCGCCCTCGTCCGAGCCGCCGGCGGCGAGCCGGGCGCGCTCCCGCTCGCGGAGGTCGGGCCCGTGCTTTCCAGGGCGACCGGGGCGGTCGGTGCGTTCGAGCGCGCGGCGTACGAGCTCGCGCGGAGCGCACGCCTCACCACCGCAGACGACGCACGCGACGCGCTCGAGCGGTTCGACGCCGCGGCGGACGCGCCGGAACTCCGAGGCTCGGACGCGCGCCCCGCGCCGAGCGTGGCCCGTGCGGCCTGGAGCGTCTGCCGCGAGCACGTCGCGCCCCACGCGAACAGCGATCCTCGACATTGGGCGACGCTCGAACGCTGGGCGCGCGCACACGCCGACGCGACGGGGCAGAGCCTCCCCGCGGTGCTCGCGCCGCTGGTCGGGCCCGAGGTCGGCCCGGAGGTCGGGCCTGGAGGCGGGCCGGGCGCGACGCCCCACACCTCCACCGCGGCGGCCCTCGCGCGCGTGCTCGCGCTCGACGCGCGCGAGGAGCCCCATCGCGCCGACGAGGCGTTGATCGAGGC
>JBJHBZ010000009.1:0-91386 GCA_050485765.1 Phycisphaerales bacterium
ACGGGGGCACCTTGCGCAATCCGATCCGCTGCTCCGAGCTCTGCTGTTCTGAGCTTTTCTACTCTTCCCCCGCCCGCACCAGCGCGAAGTCGTACCGGTGGACCCGTCCCTCGTGCAGCACCACGGTCTCGACGCCGAACTCGCGCGCCAGGCGTCCGCGTTCATCGCTGTCCGCGTCCGTGCGCACGACGGCGAGCGCCCCGCCCTGCAGCGCCGAAGCCACCTCCGGCGCGCTCGCCCAGCGCCCCCGCGCGAGCCCGCCCCGCTCGTGGACCCGCCGCAGCGCGTACCACAACAGCTCCGGCCTCGCCTCGACCATCTCGTCGGCGTACACCCGCACCGCCCGCCCCTCGCTCGCCCCCGCGATCGCCGACGCCAACGCCGACGCCGGCTCCCGACCGCTCGTCCCCCGTCGCGGCTGCTCGTAGATCGCGATGTACCCCACCATGCCGACCGCGAGCAGCGTCGGCCACGTCCACCACGACCGCGCGCCCATGTGCCACGCGATCCGGCGTCGCGCCGGCCCGAACGCGCCCGTCGCGTACCCGTGCCCGACGTACGCCGCCAGCGGCGCGATCGTCACCAGCGCGGGGATCGCGTACCGCGGGTTGTGCACGCCGAACGCGGCATAGATCCCCAGCGCCAGCAGCATCGTCAGCGCCAGCGCGCGCGCCACCAGCAGCACCGACGCGCCGGAACCATCTTCGGACGACGACGCCTCCGCGCGGGCCCCGCGCCCCCACGGGAACACCAGCGCCAAAGCCGCCGGCATCGCGTACCCGACCCCCGTCGGCCACAGCGCCGCGATCGCCGGCAAGCGCCCAAGCGTCCACATGAACTCCGACGGCGACTGCAGCACCGGCGCCTCATCCAGCCCCGCCACCAGTCGCGACATCGCCGCCAGGTACACGCCCCCCACCGCCAGCGGCAACCCCGCCGCGATCCACGCCCCCGGGTTGCGCCGCATCGCCAGCCCGTCCCACGCCACCCCGCGCCGCGCGCTCCACCACCGCGTCCAGCCCGCCGCCAGAAACGCCGCGACGAACACCGGCACGCTCGCCGGCCCCTTCGCCAGCATCGCGAGCGTCACAAACACCCCCGCGAGCGTCCCGCTCACCACCGCCGCCCGCGCCGTGCGCACAAACACGAGCGTGTGCACCAGCAGCACCGCGCCGATCGCGGTCATCCCGGTGTTCAGCCCCTCGATCTCCGCCGTCCGCGCCCCCTCCCAATACACCGGGAGCAACAGGTGCAACGCCCCGGCGTACACCGCCGCCCGGTCGCCCGGCGTCGGGAACCACCGTCGCGCGCCCAAGAACACCGCGACCCCCGCCGCGATCGTCGCCAGCGCGCTCGGCAGGCGAGCCGCGAACTCCACCCCCGGGCGCACCCCCTCGGGGAGTTGCCCGAGCGCCCACGTGCTCCCCGCGATCGCCCACGGCGTGCCCGGCGTCTTCCGCAGGTACGGGCGATCGAACATCGTCGTCACCAGCACCCGCTCGCCGACGCCCCCCGACGCCTCGCCCGCGAGCATCTCGTGGGCCGGGATCGCCCGGTGCCCCTCGGTGTACGCCAGCCCGCCGACCCCGAGCCAGGGCAGGTACAGCACCAGCCCCAGCGCCACCAGCGCACACACCCGGAGCACAACCTGGCTGATCCGTGAATCCCGCACAAACGACGGTACGCCGATGAACGCATCAGGCTCGGTGATCCGGGGCGGGAAGCATGTGCCACTGACCTTGTCTGCAAGGTCAGTGGCACACCGCCCTCTCAAGCTCGCCTCTCCTCCTCTCGCCTTAGTGCCTATTGCCCAATGCCTCGTGCCTTCCTCCTATCCTCCCCCATGCCCCGCCCCCCCGGCGAGCCTCGCGAGCAGACGTACCGCCGGGCGGACCGTCTGACCCATGCGCGGGAGTTCCAAGCCGCCTTCGCCGGGACGCTCAAGAAGGCCCAGGGCCCGCTGGTGCTCTTCGCTGCGCCCAACAGCGCGGGGCGTCCGCGTCTGGGCTTGAGCGTGGGGCGTCGCGTGGGCAACGCCGTCACGCGCCACCGCTTGAAGCGGTACATCCGCGAGGCGTTCCGCCAGCACAAGGGCGAGTTGCCGAGCGGGCACGACCTGGTCGTCGCGATCCGCCCGCACGCGCCGCGTCGGTACGCCTACTACGAGCGCACGCTGCTGGACCTGGCGGGCAAGATCGCCCGCGAGCTGGACAAGCGGGCCGCCAAGGCTCGCCCCGGCACGCCGCCCACCCCGGGCGCGCCCACGAACCCGGCGCCGGGCCCCCCATGAGCGCGCGCCGGACGCCGATCACCGCGTGGCCGCTGGTGCTGCTGATCCGCGCGTACCAGGTCACGCTCCGCCCGTTCATGGGGGCCCACTGCCGCTACCACCCCACGTGCAGCCAGTACGGGCTCGACGCGCTCCGCGAGCACGGGGCGATCCGTGGCGGGTGGATGACGGCCCGTCGCGTCCTCCGGTGCCACCCCTTCGCCAAGGGCGGGTACGACCCGGTCCCGCCGCGGGACACGCCGCGGGCATCCGCGCCCACGCGATCGCGGGGCGATCGGGCTTGATCCCGGAGACCGGTCGGCGTTGGCTTGCCCATGCGCATCATCGGCGGAGAGCTCAAGCGTCGGAAGCTGCACTCGCCCCCCGCGGGGACGACGACGCGCCCCATCCCGGACATGGTCCGTCAGGCGCTGTTCAATCTGCTCCGCGGGCACACCGAGGGGCAGGCGGTTTTCGACGCGTTCGCGGGGACGGGTGCGATCGGGATCGAGGCCCTGAGCCGCGGCGCGTCGCGGTGCGTGTTTGTGGAGCGGGACAAGCGGATGGCCGCGGTCCTGCAGCGGAACCTCGACGAGCTCGGGCTCTCGGATCGCGCGTCGGTGGTGATCGGCGACGCGCTGGGCCCCTCGGCCCTGAGCCGCTGCCCCGCGCCGGTCCACCTGGCGTTTTTCGACCCGCCCTACCCGCTGGTGCGGGAGCCGGCGCAGTGGCCCCGGGTCGTCACGCAGCTCTCCCGGATCGGGGAAAAGCTCACGCCCGACGGCTTTCTGATGCTCCGGACGCCATGGCCGTTCTACCACGAAGTCGGCGGCGGCGCGGAGGAGGGCGACGAACGCGAGCCCGCCGGCGCCAAGCCCCGGCGAGTCAAACGCTCCGACAAACACGCGGACCGGAACGCAGGACGACACACGGGGCGGGGCTCGGACCGTTCTCGGACGGCACGGACGATCTCGATCTCGCTGGAGGACGCGGGGGCGGAGGACCTGCTCGACGCGTTCGAGGCCGAGCTGGTGGCGGCCGCCGAGGGCGAGGGCCCCCGCGTGCGCACCTCGGTGGACCTGTCGATTCCCGGGCTGATCGGCCCGGAAACGCACCCCTACCGGCACACGGCGGTTCACCTGTACATGCGGGCCCCGACGACCTGACGGGCTCGCCTTCGGGGATCACAGGACCGGGGTGTTCGCCTTGTGTGATCGGACACGCACAGCTCCGAAGCCGCCTCGGCGCCCGCCTCCGGCGCGCAGACGCCCTGCGCTCGTCGCGGGCGTGGCGGGCGCGCTCGCCGTCCTCATGACCCATGCCCCTCTCGCCCGCGGCTGCGGGCTCGAGGGCCCGGGCGTGGTCGAGCTCGCCCGGGACCCGGGCACCGGCGTCGTCAGCGCCTGGCTCGCCAGCGGCGTCCGTGTCCATGCGATGACCATGCCCGAGGCGAACCAGGTCCGCATCTCCGCCCTGCTCGCCGGGGGCGAGATGCTCGAGACGCCCGACGCCCGCGGCGTCGCCTCGCTCGTCTCGGCCGCGCTCGGTCGCGGCACCCACGGACGCGTCCCCGCGGTCGACGTCGACGCCGCCCTCGCCCAACGCGGGGTCAGCGTGACGTGCTTTGTCATGCGCGACGCGATCCGACTCGACCTCGCCGGCCCGCCGAGCGAGCTCGAATGGATGCTGGAATTGCTCGCCGGGCTCCTCCGCGAGCCTCGGATCGATCCGGCGGCGGCGCGGGCGTGGCGTCAGGCGTACGGCACGATCCAGGGCAACGCCGCCAAGGAGCCGATGCTCCGCCTCCACCAGCTTCTGCTCCCGGCGATCATGCAGGGGCACGACGGGACCGGCAACCCGGGGTGCCGAACGTTCGAGCACCTCGACGCCGAGCTCGCCTCGGCCTGGACGCGCGCCCTGATCGTCGAAGCGCCGACGTCGGTCGCGATCGTCGGGCCCTCGGCGTGGGGCGAAGCGCTCGCCGCGGCCGAGCGGACCCTCGCGCGCCTGCCGGCGCGCGAGCGCATCGCGCCGGGCGTCCGCGAGCCCGCCGCCAAAGCCGCGCCCTTGGCCGGGAACAGCCCGAACGACCCGCCCGCCCCGCCGGCCCGCCTCGGCATGCTCGGCAAGACGCACACCGAGCGGATCGACGGCGCCGGGCGCTCCGCGGTGCTGGTCGGGTTCGAGGCCCCGGGGATGCACGACCTGCGCGACCTGCGGGCCGTCACGCTCGCCCGGGAAGTGCTCGGCGAGCGCGTCGCGTCCCGCCTCAGCGAACCGGAGCAGAAGCAGCACGCCTGGGCGATGCTCATGCCCGGCGAGTCCCCGTGGGCCCTCGGGGTCTTCGCGATCATCGTCTCGACACCCAGCGACCGCGCCGACCAGATGGTCGGGCTGATGCAGGTGGAGCTCGCCCGCTTCGCCGGCGAGGGCCCGACGCCCGACGAGCTCGCCGCGGCCAAACGCGACATCGACCGACGCTTGGTCCACCAGCTCGCCAGCCCCGCGCACTGGGCCGCCCGCCTCAGCGCCCTCCCCTATCGCGGGCAACGGATCGAAGACGTCACCGGGGTCCGCTCGGCGTACGAGTCGGTCACCGCGGCGGAAGTCCGCGACACCTTCCGCGCCTGGATGGCCCGCGGCTCGGCCCGCATCGCCCCCGCCATCCCCGGCGACCACGACGGGCTTCTGGTGGTCCAGGTCATCGGGGTCGAAGCCGACGACTGAAGCTCAGGTGGGCTCGCACCACGCTTCGAAAAGAAAATCGGGCCCCACGAGAGGGGCCCGGCCGGTTCGGTTCCGGATCGGGAAACGCCGAGACCGCCTCACCCCAGGGCGGCGGCGCCGGAGATGATCTCGGTCAGTTCCGTCGTGATCTGCGCCTGGCGGGCACGGTTGTACTGGCGGCTCAGGGCCTTGCCCATCTTGCCGGCGTTGTCCGTCGCCGCCTTCATCGCGATCATCCGCGCCACGTGCTCGCTCACCACCGCGTCGTTGAACGCCTGGAAGAGCAGGCTCTTGATCGCGGCCGGGAGCAGCTCGGCGAGCAGCTCGGGGCCCTTCGGGCTCAGCTCGTACTCGACGCCGGCGGTCTTCTCGCCCTCACCCTTGTCCTTCGCAGGCGGCGGGGTCAGCGGGAGGAGCTGGAGGATCTCGGGGCGCTGCTGCCCGGCCGAGATGAACTTCATGTAGATGACGCGGACGCGCCGGATCTCGCCGTTGATGAACCGCTCGATGTAGCGCTGAGCGAGTCGCTCGACGTCTTCGTAGCGCGGGGTGTCGCCGACGTGGTGGTGCTCGGAGACGGTGATCGCGTTGAACTTGAAGGTGTTGAGGCCCTTCTTGCCCACCACTTCAACGTCGCCGGTGCGGGCCGCCTCTTCTTCGCGGAAGACGCGGAGCGCGGTCTTGACGATGTTGCCGTTGTAGGGCCCGCAGAGCCCACGGTCGCTGGTGAGCACGAGCGTGAGCTCCTGCCCGGCGGGGTCGCCCTCTTCGAGGAGCGGGTGGCTGAGCCCGCCGCCGGCGGCGAGCTCGTTGACCAGCCCGAACAGCGCTTCGTTGTAGGGGCGTGCGTTGACGGCTCGCCCCTGCGCGGCGCTGAACTTGGCTGTGGCGATCATCTGCATCGTGCGCGTGATGCGCTTGATGTTGCCGACCGCCTTCATCCGCAGCTTGATCTCTCGGCTTTTGCCCATGGGACGCGATGGTAGGCCGGGCCCCCGGGGCTCGGGAAGCGCCCCGGTCGGAGCCTCAGCGCCCCGGCGTGCCGGGGCTCGCGAGCGGCGCCGCCGGCGCGGGGACGGCCGCCGGGCGGTCGGCCCGCGGGTCGGCGGAGTGATCGCTCCCGGCGGCTTCCTGCGCCCGCCGGGGCGTCAGCCCGGCGCGGGGGTCGTCCTGCAGCCCGCCCAGGCGACCGCCCGGGAAGGCCATCGGGAACGCGTAGCTGAGGCTCGTCACGTCGTCGCGCCCGGCGGGCGGGGCGGGGTCGCGACGGACGGAAGCCGCCGCGGCGGCACGGTCGTTGGAACTGCCCATGGAGTGGTCCCTGCCCTTCCCGCGTGGGTTTCGCAACCGCGATCCGGCGGTATCGACCGGATCCCCGCACGCGATCGCCCGAGTCGCGCCGAAGACGCAAACTCAACGCCCCGGCCCGACTCCTACGCCCGCACGATCCGCCGGTTCGGTACGCCCCGAACGGGGCGCACAGATTGGGCAAAGTCACCGCGGGCTTCTGCCCGAGAAACGGCGCGCCGGGCTCAGATCGTCGCGAAGACCGGTAACCGGTCGCCCGGGAGCCCGTGCCCCCCGCTCGGCGGGGCGAGCGGGGTGCTCAGCTCGTCGAACCGGGACGTCGGGAGGTGGACCGTCCCCCAGCGCGGGCTGCGGGTCTTCATGTGGGCGCGGTAGTCGCGGACCCGCACCGCCCGGACGGCGTACCAGCGGTCGCGGTGCTCGAAGACCTCTTCAAAAAGGGCCGACGGGGGCATCTCGGCGCACCAGTACAAGAAGACGAAGACCGCCTCGAACCCCTCGCCGAACAGGGCTTCCCAGGTCGAGAGGCTCTGGACGTCCTCGAGCGTCGCCCAGTTTTCGAGCCGCGTCTTGCGTTCGCGGCCCGGCTCGTCGCCCCCGCTCCGCCAGAGCGCGCCCTCGCCGACGTCCCGCGCCGGCGCGGGGCGGGACGCCCGGGGGCGGGCGACCTTCCGCCCCTTGATCTCGACGAGCAGGTTGGGGTCGCCGTAGAGGACGAAGTCGAAGCTTTTCAGCGTCTGCCCGGCGTCCTCGTCGCCCGGGGCCAGGCGGAGGCGGGCCGTCTCGGGCAGGAGGGCCTTGCGGGCCTCGTCGACCGCGACATAAGGGATGCGCCGGGCGCGGAGAAACGCCTCGAACGCGTGCTCGTAGTGGTGACGGCGTTGCATCCGGCCAAGATCCTACCAACAACAATCATCGACGGCAACGCCGGGGTGGAACGCTCAGAGGGGCGGAGCACAGAACAACAGAGCTCGGAACCGCGGATCAGCATCGGAGCCCCATCTTGGGCCGCGATGCTCTGATCCGCTGTTCTGAGCTCCGAGCTCCGAGTTTTCTTCGCTTATCGCCGCTCGATCATCAGCTGCAGGAATCGCTGCTCCGCCTCCTGGAAGCGGGCGAGGGTCTCGCTCAGCCCGCGTTCGGCGGCCTCGGCCTGCTCGGCCCGCGGGGTCTCGGTCGTCGCGACGATCCGCAGGCGCTCGGTCGCGTCCCGCAGATCGCTCGCCGCCAGCGCGTACGAGCGGGCCGCGTCATACAGAAGCTGGGTTTCCAGCTCCTTCGTGTCCGGGCGGGTCAGCAGTCGCCACGGGGCGGCCCGGATCTCGATCGCCGCCAGCTTGAGCTGATCGCTCGCCAGGCGCCCGTTGGCGAGGATCCGCACCAGCGCGTCCTGCTCGTTGTTCAGCATCGTCTGGGCGTCGCGGGCGATCGCTTCGAACGACTCGGCCCCGCTGCGGGCGGCGGCGAGCGTCGGGCCGCCGTGCTCGTCCCAGCCGGCGCGGACCGCCTCGGCGAGGTCCGCGAGATCCCCCGCGGCTCGCTCGATCGAGGGGCGCGTCGCCTCGAGCGTGCCCCGGGCGTCGACGACGAGCGCCTCGCTCTGGCTCACCACGCGCCCGGCGTCCTCCAGCAGCCCCGGCGCGCGCCGGGCCGTCTCCCGGACGTCGCCCAGCACGCCCGTCACCCCCTCGCTCCAGGCGGGGAGGCGGTCGTCCATGACCGAACGCACACGCGCAGCGGCGGCGCGGAGGTCGCTCAGCGCGGCCCGAGCGTCATCCAGCGCCGGCTCGGTCTCCAGGTCGATCGCCGTCACGATCCGGTTGCTCTCGGCGAGGAAGTGCTCGAGGTGATCGACGATGCGTCCGACGGCCATCGCCTGCGACTCGCCGAAGCCCGCGCCCGCGAGGAACGCCGGGGGCGCGATCGTCCCGGTGACGGTCCCGCCCTCGTCGAGGCGGGCCGCGGCCACGCTGCGCCCGCCCGCGCCGGCAATGTTGACCGACGAGAGCGTCCCGACCAGGGGGCGTTCGAGGTAGACCAGCGCGTCGTCGTAGAGCGTCAGCTCGCTCCGCACGCGCGCGTCGACAAGAACGGCGGTCGGGCGTCCCTGGTCGTCGCGCTCGAAGCGGACGCCGGTGACCTGCCCCGCGGGCAGCCCGCCGACGGTCACAGGCGAGCCCGAATCCAGCCCGGCCGCGCCCACGGTCATCGGGAAGCGGAAGACGTACGACGTCCGGCGCTCCAGGCGCACCTCGGCGAGCACGAAGCTCACCGCGACCGCCAGCACCAGGGCCGTGATCAGGAACGCGCCGGTGAGCACGTTGTTCCGCGCTTGGGGATCCCAGGCCACTGTCGGCACTCCGTTTACGGGGTTTTCGCGGCGTCCGCCGGCATCGGCGCAGCAGAGCGTAGCCGACGGGGTTCAACCCCGGCGCGTCGCTTCCACGCTCGGCGTGCGCTCGATCGGGCGCGCGTCGCCGAACAGCGCACGCTCGAAGCCCTCGCTGGAGCGGCGCTCGGTCAGCGGGCCCTCCGGGTCCCCGCGGAGGAACTGGCGGATCAGGCGCTCGTCCTCCGGTCGCCCCGCGGCCCGCTCGGCGGGCTCATCCCGGAGCGCCTCGTACCACTGGCGGGTGTCGACCCGGAGCATCCGCCCCTTGTCGAGCATCGCCATGCGGTCGGCGATGGTGAACGCCGAGTCCATCTCGTGGGTGACCACGACGCTGGTGACGCCGACCTTCTTGCTGAGGGCGACGATGAGCTGGTCGATCTCGGCGCTGGTGACCGGGTCGAGCCCGGCGCTGGGCTCGTCATAGAACAGGATCTGCGGGTCGAGCGCGAGGGCGCGGGCGAGCCCGGCGCGTTTTTTCATACCGCCGGAGATCTGGGAGGGGTACTTGTCGGCGTGCTCCCGGAGCCCGACGAGCTCGAGCTTGATCTGGACCTGGATCTCGATGATCTCGCGGTCGAGCTCGGTGTGCTCCATGAGCGGGAGGGCGACGTTCTCGCGCAGGGTCATGCTGTTGAAGAGCGCGCCGGACTGAAACAGGATGCCGAAGCGCTTGCGGACGTTGTTGAGCCCATCCTCATCGAGTGCGCAGATGTTCTGCCCGAAGAGCTCGACCGAGCCGGCGTCGGGTTGGATCGAGCCGATCATGAGGCGGAGGGTGGTGCTCTTGCCGGAGCCGGAGCCGCCCATGATGACCATGGTTTCGCCCCGTCGGACGTCGAGGGAGAGGTCGTCGAGGACGGTCTGTCGCCCGAAGTGCTTGGTGACGCCGCGGAGGCGGATGACCGCGTCGCCCGCGCCCGCTTCGTCTGTTGAAGCGGGCACGGATGCGGCGTCGGGGCTGGTCGGCGCGGTCGTCACGTTCATCCCCGGGGGCAAGGGCCGTTCGTGGCGATCAGTTGCCGCCGTCGTCGGGATCGGCCGGGTCGGTCGCGTCCGGGGCCGGTGTCGCGGGCGGCGTCGGGGCGGGCGCCGGGAGGAAGAGCTGCTCGCCGGCTCGGAGCCAGACCAGCCCGCTGTCGTCGCGGTAGATGTACGCGACGTCGGCGAGCCCGGGCGAGCCGCTGGCGGAGGCGGTGTCGAGACGGATGAAGATCAGCGAACGTCCCTGATCGAAGCCGACGGGGACGGGGATGACGTCGTTCTGCTGCCCCTGGTTCTGGAGCCACTGGGCGAAGTTGGGGTAGTCGGCGAAGGCGGTGTAGCCGCCGAAGATCTCGAAGATGCCCCCGGGTGCGCCCTGGCTCTGCCCCCACTCGCTGGTGAGGCCCTGGCCCCAGTCGGTGATCTGCTGATCGGTCAGCTCGTTGCTGGCGGTGGTGCTGAGGCGGGCGCGGACGGCGTCGACGTCGCCGCGCTGAGCCTCGGCGGCGATGTCGCCGAACTTGGCAAACTGGTTGAACGCCGCGCCGAAGCCGAAGGCGATCGAGGCCGCGATGACGATCGAGATGAGCCCGGTGATGATGCCGCCGATCGCGAGCCCGCCGCCGCCCTTGGCGCCCTTGGTGAGCAGGGCGATGATGCCGAGGAGTATCGCGAGCGGGCCGAAGACCGCGCCGCCGATGATGAGGCAGGCGAGCAGAATGCCCAGCACGCCGCAGACGAGCGAGAGAATCGCCAGAACGCTCGTGCCCGCGGGCTCCGCGCCGGCCCCATACCCCGGTTCATACGTCGCTTGTGTCATGCCCCAAGCGTATCCGCACGTCCGTCCCGGCGTTGCGGGAAAACGCCCGTCCACGAGCGGCACAAGGGAGGCAGCCCGGTTCCAGGGGGCTTCAGGCGGGGGTGGGCGAGGCGGGCGGGGCGGGTGCCTGTCGCGCCGGCGCGGCGCTCCCCCCCAGCTTTTCGACGCAGACGCGGACGATCTCCGCCGCCTCGCGCAGCTCCGCCTCGGTCGTCCGGATCCCCAGGCTGAACCGCACCGAGCCGTGCGCATAGATCGGGTCGACCCCCATCGCCAGCAGCACCGGCGAGGGATCCAGGCTCCCGCTCGCGCACGCCGACCCGGCCGAGGCGCACACACCCCGCTCGGACAGCAGCAGCAGGATCGCGTCGGCCTCCAGACGGGGGAACCCGATGTTGGTCGTGTTCCACACCCGCTCGCCCGGGCCCGTCGGCCCGTTCACCTGCGCCCCGGGGCACGCCTCCAACACCAGTCGCTCGAACAGGTCGCGCAGGGCGCCCAAACGCCGGCGCTCCGACGGATCCGCCAGCCACGCGCTCATCTCCTCGCACGCGACGCCCGAGCCCATGATCCCGGGGACGTTCTCCGTCCCGCCGCGACGCCCGAGCTCCTGCGCCCCGTGGATCACCGGACGCACGCGCACCCCGCGACGGATCCAGACGCACCCCACGCCCTTCGGCCCGTAAAACTTGTGCGGCGCAAAGGTCAGCACGTCCACCAGCGCCCCGAGGTCCGCCTGCGCGTCGGTGACATCGCCCAGCGACACCTGCTCGGTCGGCTTGCGGCTCGCGCTCCCCACGTCCGTCGGCAGCTTGCCCACCCACTGCGTCCCGTCGCAGTGGAACGCCACGCCGCGCTCGCGGCAGATCCGCGACAACCGCCCGATCGGCTGCACCGCGCCCGTCTCGTTGTTCGCCCACTGCACGCTCACGACGCCGACCGTCTCGTCCAGCAGCCCCGGGAGCGCCTCGGCGTCCACCACCCCCGCCCGGTTCATCGGCAGGCGGCGCACCGCGAACAGCTCGCGCTCGCAACCGTCCTTGACCAGCTCCCGCACCGCTGAGTGCTCGACCGAGCTGGTCACGACCGTCCGCTTCCCGCTCGCGTGCATCAGACCACGCACGGCGAAGTCGATCGCCTCGGTCCCGCTCCCGGTGAAGACGATCTCCTTGGGGCGGGCGCCGATCAGCTCGGCCACGCGCTTGCGCGCCAGCTCCAGCTCCCGCTTGGCCGCCTGCCCGGGGCGGTGGATCGAGCTTGGGTTGTGCCAGCACTCGGTCAGCCCGCGCGTGACGGCCTCGACCACGCCGGGGCTCGGCTGCGTCGTCGCGTTGTTGTCCAGATTGATCACGCCCTCATCCTATTCGATCCCGCCCCCAAGACCCAGCCCGAGCACGCAATCCACCCCATGATCCGGGTGTATTGCCCGGGTTCGCTTGGGCGTTGGAAAAAGCAAGGGCCCGCGCGGAGCGCGGGCCCTTGGAGATGCCTGAAGATTGCCGGCTGCGGATCAGCGACGGCGACGGGTGGCGACGAGGCCGCCGAGCCCGAGCAGGGCCATCGCGCCGGGGGCCGGGACGACGGTGAAGGAGACCCACGCGACCTCGCCGATGTCGAGGAAGCCGCTGGCGACGAGCTCGCCGTTGATGTTCAGCTCCCAATCGCCGGCTTCGGCGGTCGAGAGCGGGTTGACGTCGAAGTCGGTCGCACCGAAGGTGGTGTTGAAGCGGGTGATCGCGAGGAAGTACTCGCCGGGGTTGAGCCCGAGGAACGCTGTGTCGCCTGCCACGTCGATCTCGGAGAGCAGCGTGTCCTGGGCGTCGTCGTTGAAGGTGATGAGGTTGCCGGCCTGGTCGTAGAGGCCGAGCATCGTGTCGAAGTCGCTCCCGAAGGTGTCCATGACGAAGTTGCCGGGCCCGCCCTGGACGCCGACATTGATCGCGCTGGGCTGGACAGCGGCCGGGGCGCCGGGGGTGTAGTTGGTGCCCTCGATCAGCGTGATGCTGACGTTGTTCCAGTTGATGACGTTGTCGCCGTTGAAGGTCTGGCGGAAGTTGAACCACAGGTCGCCGCCGGTGTAGTTGGTGCCGAACGCGCCGCTGAAGGTGAGGGTGGTGTTGAAGGAGTCGGCGGCCTGCCCGGACTGGGGCGAGGTCACGACACGGTAGATGGTGGTGCCGCCCGGGTAGGCCGGGGTGGTGACGGCGGTGTTGGCCGCCGCGTTGTCGGCGAATGCCACACGGGCTTCGCTGGACCAGGTGCTGCTGAAGCTCGCACCCTGGATGTCGCTCGTCCAGTCGACCGTGACGCTGAAGCCGGTGTAGATGCCGGCGGGCACCAGCGAGTCGTCGAGCTGGAAGTTCTGCCAGGTGGCGTCGGTGATGGTCGCCCCGTTGAACGGGCTGAAGGTGAAGGCCGAAGCCGAGCCGGCGATGGCGGCCACGGCGACCCCCGCGAGAATCTTGCTCATCCGCATGTCGTGTCTCCTCTACAAATCCCAAAATGCCCCGGGCACGGCGTGCTCTCCACACACTCGCGCCCGACCCGTCAACTTCCCACACACGCGGCTCTCGGACGGGCGGCCGAGACCCGCTCCGAACGCCACGGCACAACCGCAACGCCCGACGCGAACACGCCCGAGCCGCCAGAACGGGCGACCCGGACCATCCTCCCGAAACCACGGCGTCCGCCGAGGCTCAAGACAGCGAAGCTGAACAGGACGCCTGCAAACCCAGCTCAGACACGCACGCGCGAAACGCCCGTTTCAGGACGCTTGCACACCCGAATCTGAAGCCTTGGGACGCGACCCGGCGACGGCCCAGAACGGGCCCGCACGAAGCCGCACGCACGCGGATCCTCCTCCTCTTCTTCCAGCCAGTGCAACCCGCGGGCTCTCACCCCCGCGGCGGCCGGTCTTGTCTCGACCCTGAGACTAGCCCGGAGGGGAGTTGTCCGCAAGGGAAAAGCCACGGAAAACGTCCCAGCGTCTGTTTCTTTAGAGTTCCAAGATTCTCCATCTTTACAGACACCTTCAGAAACGGCATAAAAACGCCCCGGGCCAGGCCCGGGGCGGGAGAGAGATCACAGGGATTCGACGGTCCGGGTGGCTCAGGTGCTCTCAGCGGTCGCCTCGGCGGGCTGGCCGTTGCCTTTCTGGGCCTCGTCCTTCTTGCTCTGGTCGTTCTCCGCCTCGTAGCTCGGGTGGAACGTCAGCTTCTCCTCCTCCGCGAGGCGGGTGACGCTGATCGTGTTCTTCCCGTGCAGCTCGCCCGAGAGGAGCATCTCGCTGAGCGGGTCTTCGATGTAGCTCCCGATCGCGCGCCGGAGCGGGCGGGCGCCGAAGTCCGGGTTGTAGCCCTTCTCGATCAGGAAGTCCTTCGCCGACTGATCGAGCGTGACCACGAAGCCCTGCTGCTTGACGCGCTTGGCGACCTTGGCGGTCTCGTACTCGACGATCTCGACCAGGTCGTCCCGCGTCAGCGGCTTGAAGACAATGGTGTCGTCCAGACGGTTGATGAATTCCGGGCGGAAGAACCGCTCGATCTCCTTCATCAGCACGCCCTTGATGTTGTCGTAGTCGACCTCGGCCGTGCGCTTGGCGAAGCCGAACCCGCCGCCGCCCTTGATCAGGTCCGCCCCGATGTTGCTGGTCATGATCAGCACCACGTTGCGGAAGTCCACGTTGCGCCCGAAGCTGTCGGTGAGGCGTCCTTCCTCCATGATCTGGAGGAGCATGTTGAAGACGTCCGGGTGGGCCTTCTCGACCTCGTCGAGCAGGACGACCGAGTACGGGCGCCGACGGATCGCCTCGGTGAGCTGCCCGCCTTCCTCGTAGCCGACGTACCCGGGAGGGGCGCCGACCAGGCGGGAGACGTTGTGCTTCTCCATGTACTCGCTCATGTCCAGGTGGACGAGGGCTTCCTCGTCGCCGAACATGAACTCGGCGAGCGCCTTGCTCAGCAGGGTCTTGCCGACGCCGCTGGGCCCGACGAAGATGAACGAGCCCATCGGGCGCTTCGGGTCTTTCAGCCCGGCGCGGGCGCGCCGGATGGCCTTGCTGATCGCCTTGATCGCCTCGTCCTGGCTGATGACCTTCTTGTGCAGCTCGCCCTCGAGCTGGAGCAGGCGCTGCGCCTCCTCCTTCTCCAGACGCTGCAGCGGCACGCCGGTCATGCTGCTGACGACCTCGGCGATGACGTCCTCGTCGACCACGCCGTCGACTTCCATCGACTTGGCGCGCCACGCCTGCTGGGTCTCTTCCTTCTTCTTCTTAAGCTGCTCGGCCTTGTCGCGCAGCTCCGCCGCCTTCTCGTAATCCGCGCCCTTGACCGCCTCGTCCTTCGCCACCGTCAGACGCTCGATCTCGGCCTCGATCTCCGCCAGGTCCGGCGGCTTGGTCATGCTCTTGATCCGCACGCGAGCGCCCGCCTCGTCGATCACGTCGATCGACTTATCCGGCTGCACGCGACCGGTGATGTACCGACCGCTCAGCTCCACCGCCGAGCGGATCGCCTCGTCGGTGATCTGCACGCGGTGGTGGCTCTCGTACCGGTCGCGCAGGCCCTTGAGGATCTCGATCGCCTGCTCGTCGTTGGGCGGGTCGACCACGATCGACTGGAAACGACGCGCCAGCGCCGCGTCCTTCTCGATGTACTTGCGGTACTCGTCGAACGTCGTCGCGCCGATGCACTGGATCTCGCCGCGGGCCAGCGCCGGCTTGAGCACGTTGCTCGCGTCGATCGCGCCCTCGGCCCCGCCCGCGCCCACCAGCGTGTGCAGCTCGTCGATGAACAGGATCACGTTCTTCGCCTTGCGCACCTCGTTCATCACCGCCTTGATGCGCTCCTCGAACTGCCCGCGGTACTTGGTCCCCGCGACCATCATCGCCAGGTCGAGCACCACCAGACGCTTGTCGTGCAGGATGTCCGGCACCTCCTGCGAGATGATCCGCTGGGCGAGGCCCTCGACGATCGCCGACTTGCCCACGCCCGCCTCGCCCAGCAGCACCGGGTTGTTCTTGGTCCGTCGGCAGAGCACCTGCACCACCCGCTCGATCTCGCGCGCCCGACCGATCACCGGGTCCAGGCCCTCTTCCTTCGCGAGCTCGGTCAGGTCGCGACCGAAGCTGTCGAGCGCGGGCGTGCTGCTGCGCTTGCGGCCGCCGCGCCCTTCCGGCCCGCCGCCCGCCGACGCCGGCCCGCCGATGCCCGCCGCCTCGCCGCCCTCACCCTCGGCCCCGGCGCCGAGCAGGTTCAAGACCTCCTCGCGCACGTCCTCGAGCTTCAGGTTCAGGTTCATCAGCACCTGCGCCGCCACACCGTCGTGCTCGCGCAGCAGCCCGAGCAGCAGGTGCTCGGTGCCGACGTAGTTGTGGTTCAGGTTCCGCGCCTCTTCGATCGCGTACTCGATGACCTTCTTCGCGCGAGGGGTCTGGGGCAGCTTGCCCATCGTGACCATCTCGGGCCCGGCCTTCACGAGCTTCTCCACCTCGAGGCGCACCTTCCGCAGGTCGACCTCCAGGTTCTTGAGCACGTTCGCCCCGACGCCGGAGCCTTCCTTCACCAGCCCGAGCAGAATGTGCTCGGTCCCGATGTACTCGTGGTTGAAGCGCTGGGCCTCCTGGTTGGCCAGCGCCATCACCTTCCGGGCCCGGTCTGTAAATCGTTCGAACATTGCCGGATCCTCCGCAGTGCCGGGCCAACACGCGCCCGACGCTGGATGTTTCGCCAACGGCACCCGCGGGGATGCCAAATGCACCCCACGCGACCGACGATCCCCAACCCCGCCGCCCGAAGCCCGCTACCCGTACGAACCACCCGTTCCGGGTAGATCCGCACAAGCAACCGCCCCGCGCCCGGCAGAAGGCCGAGATCGTCCATCCGCTATCGGCTGCGAACCGCGGGCCAGTTGCCTGAAAGCCACGTTTCCCCGCAGGAGCCCCCCCAGGGCCGGTGACGACCGACAGTTGCGCGATCCAAAATCCACAGCCTGCCAACTCGGCAGGAGACAAACGGGAGACGGAAACACCCGATTGTGGTGGGTTTCGGCGAGCCGCACGCCGAGAGGTGGGTGGGATTGTTGGTTGGAATCCGTTGGTGGTCGGAGCGCGGGCGTGTAGATTAACCCTGCGGCCAAGCCGCGGGAGGCGCGATGAGCGACGGGCGAGCGGATCGGGAATCGAAACTGCCGACGAAAGAAGAACTGATGACGCTGCCGCGCTGGGCGCGTGTGGCGTTCGCCGCACGGTGCGCCGAGCGGGTTCGTCCGCTGTTCAAGCACTTCTGGCCGGAGGCGCCGGAGGAACATATTCAGGCAGTGAACAATGCATGCGCATTTGTATCAAATCTGTCGGGGCTCGCCGATACAGGCATGCTCGAACGTCTTAATGCCGTCGATGCCAAGGCTCCCGCCCCTGACGAACATGTCTCATACGCAGCAGCAGCAGCACAAAACGCCGCTGCTACCAAGGCTGTTGCCGCCTCCCATGCAGCGGGACACGCCGTCGCTGTCATACACGACGCAGCCTCCGCTCACGCCGGTCACAGACGTCCCAGTGTTTATGATTCTTACGATGTGAACGCTGCTGCCAACGCTGTTGCAGCAGCAGCAGCAGCCCATGACGCCTACGATGGTATCGCTACCTTCATCCGCCATGATTTCGATCTCTTGCTCACGCTCTCACGAGGTCTCCCTGCGCATAACGGTCAACAACCAACGCCTTGGACGGATGAAACACCGGTCAACCCCGACCTGCTCGGCCCGCTCTGGCCGTTCGGCGAGCCGGAGGGGTGGCCGGAGGAAGCCAAAGAGCCGCGAGTCGGTGATCAGCGATTCCGAATCAAGCTCACCGCGCCACCGAACGTTTCGGACGAGGAAGCCGCCGACGCGATGGCCGAACTCGTGCGGCGTATGGACAGGCTGCAGCGCGCGATGGGCGGGAGCGGGCTCGTCATCGACGACGACGCCAACGCCTTCGACGAGTGCCTCGTGCTCCAGCCGGTCGGGGGTGGCGCATGAGCGAGCACCACTCCCGCGACAACACACGGCGTGAGGTCCTCCGAAAGACGACCACCCTGAAGATCGGCATGGAGCCCGGTGAGCCAACCGGCTTGTTCTCCGCGATCGGTGCGTGGGTGCAGAGGATCTTGCATCTTGAATTCCATCGCGAGCATGCGCACGAGATCGAGGAAGTCGACCGGGAAGCCACCGCGCGTTCGATCCCGTCGGAGCAACGCGAACAGCTCACCAAAGACCGGGCAAGAGAAGCCCTCGCAGAGAACCAACGCATCCACGAAACCAAACAGCTCACCGACGGCAAGCCGAGTACGGAACGCCAACCCGCCTCGCCGGAAGACATCGCCCGTGCGGCATCGGAGCTTGAAGCCAAGATTCTCGAACTCCGAGCCTTGGGTTACACGATCGAGGTGCCCGACTATCACCCGCCCGGCACAGATTCGGACGAGCCGCGACCGTACGGGAGCGGTCTGGTCGTTGACATTGCGCATGATCGCGAGCCGCTGAGCCCAAACCCGGAAAAGGCCCGCCGCGGGCCGTTTCCGGGGCACCGGACAGCTTGATTCTTACTTCGTCCCCGCCAGCTTGCGCACCGTGAAGTCAAAGTTCCGTGTCATGCTCGCCTTGATCGCGTAGACGATCGCCAGGTGGGCCGCGGCTCCCAGGGCGACGCCGATCGCCAGGCCGATGCGGGCCCCGCTCAGTTCGCCCGTCGCCATCACCGTCGCGTACATCGCGTCGCCCGGGTCCAGCACGGCAAAGAGCACGCCGGCCGGGCTCAGGCCCGCCAGCACCGGGCCGAGCGCGTTCATATCCGCCCCCGCCCGCACGGCGCACAGGCCCACGAGCCCCGCGAGCACGCCGACGACCCCCACCGTCGCCATCACCGCGCCGATCGTCCCCTTGCTCCGCACGGAGGTCTGCAGCCCGACCATCACGCACGCCGCGATGAACGGGAGCAGGCTCGCCGCCACAAGCAGCCCGGCCTCGGGCAGGATCACCGGCACCGCGAGCGTCCGACCCGGGCCGCCGACCGTCGGGAGCGCCAGCGGCGTCGTCGCGTCCTTCCCAATCAGCCCGGCGACCAGCACGTACCCGCCCGCGATCAGCAGCGTCCCCAGCGGGATCGCCAGCATCGGGAGCAGGTAGGTCACCAGCCCGCGCAGCTTGCCCCCGAGGTAGGCCTGCGGCGTGATCGGCGTGGTGAGCAGGAGGTCGAGCGTGCCGTCCTCGCGTTCGCGGCTGACGGCGGTCGCCGCGTTGTTGACCGCGACCAGCGCGATCACGCCGACCTCGCCCAGGATCGTCGCCGCGAGCGCGAGGCGGAAGGTGTCGGTCCCGATCCCGCCGAAGTGATAGATCAGCACCAGCGCGAGCCCGAGCAACGCCCCGGCCGCGATGAACGACCACCGCGCCAGGATCCGCGGGAGCGTCGCCTGACGGGCGGCGGCCTCGCGCCACGCGACCGGGTTGCTCCAGACGCTGCGGGGCGCGCGGTGCTCGCTTCCCGCGGGCCCGAGCCCGACGAGCCGCCGGTACCACGGCGCCCGCGACCCGCCGCCGACCGACGCGAACTGCTGCAGCCCGCCCGTGCGCACCGTCAGCGTGCTCGCGACCATCAGCAGCAAGCTGCCGAGCGTCGTGATCAACGCGTAGGTCAGCACCGGACGCCCGAGGAACCAGCCCGCCACCCCCGGCGTGCCCTCCGGCGCACGCGGGTAGCCCGCCGGCTCGAGCAGCGCGTGCAGCGTCAGGAACGGGTTG
Source organism: Phycisphaerales bacterium (assembly GCA_050485765.1). Taxonomy (GTDB): domain Bacteria; phylum Planctomycetota; class Phycisphaerae; order Phycisphaerales; family UBA1924; genus RECY01. The sequence continues at coordinate 19,276 of JBJHBZ010000009.1, forward strand.
ATCGCGGTCATCCACGTCACCCCCGCGCCACCCGCGGCCCCGAGCCCGGCGTTACGGAAGACCGCGTCCAGGCCGGCCGTCAACGCGAGATAGCTCACCACCGCGACGTAGAACGTGAACACCGCCCGCTTGCCCGCGAGGCGGCTGACCGAGAGCGCGATCGCGACCGTGCCGACAAACAACGCCGCGCACGCCGCGATCAGGTAGCTCGCCATGATCGAGCGCCCCGGCACGCCGCCGAAGTACTGCGTGATCGCGAACAGCGGCAGGCTCGCCAGCAGCAACGCGAGAATAAAGAACAAGCGCCCGAACAGGTTGCCCAGCACGATCTGCGGGCCCGACAGCGGCGTGGTCAGCAGGATGTCCCACGTCCGCGGGTCGGCCTCCTGGCTGATCGCCCCGGCCATGAACACCGGCGCGAGGACGCAGATCAGCCCGACCTGCAGGTACGCGACATAGGTAAAGCTCTGCGCCCCGGCCCGCGCGAGCTGGCGGTAGTCCAGCGCGTCCCCCTGCGTGTTGAGCAGCAGGGCCCAGAGCAGCACGATGATCAGAGCCGCGAGGTAGAGGCTGCGAACCAGCAGGTGCTTGCGACGGCGCGACCCGTTCTCCACCAGACGCACCGCGATCGGGTTCGTCGGGCCCAGCGCCAGCAGCCATCGGAGGAAGATCGGCATCGGGGGAGTGTAAACCGAAAAACGACCGAGCGGACGGGCGACGCGTGGGCGTCGTCCGTCCGCTCGGTGCGGTTCCCGGCTCCTCAACGACGACGGATCGGCGTTGCAGGGGTGGAGCGCGGTGATGGGAGGGGCAGGGTCGGCCCGGGCGACGCCCCGGCGGCGGCTCAGTCGTAGACGCCGGCGGTCGCGGGCAGGTTGACCGTCCGGAGGCGCAGTGTGGTCTCGATGCGGAAGTTGGACTCGCTCGTCCGTCGCTCGGCATGGAACACCTTGAGCCCGTAGGTCCGCCCGTCTTCGAGCCAGTCGAGACGATTGAGATCGATGAACTGCTCCTGGCGCGGGTGCAGCCCCCCGATGTCGATCACGAGCCGGTTGTCGATGAAGACCCAGACGTCGTCGTCGCCGGAGAACTTGAAGGTCTGGTTGGCGGCCTGGTCGTAGACGAACTCGGTCTCGATCTCGGTGGTGAAATGGAAGTTCTTGTTCCAGCCCTGGTAGTTGCCGAAGAGCTGCCCGTCGATGGGGAAGAACCCGCCGCGGGACTTGTAGGGCTCGTGCTGGGCGGAGTCGAAGACGTAGATGTTGCTGCCGGGGGTCCGGACCAGTCGCAGGTTGACCTGTGCGGACTGGTTGACGCCGGGCCGGTCGTTGAACCACTCGTCGAAGCGGTGGTTGGTGTCGGTGCCGGAGATCTGTGTGCTGGTGCCGTTGACGAAGGTCCCGGCCCGGTCGCCGCGTGCGGGGTCGTAGAGGGCGGGCATGATGGGTTGTCCGGCGCTGTTGGTCCAGTTCTGGCTGATGGTGCGCCCGTGCCGTGTGGCGAGGACGGGCTTGCCGTTTTCCCCGAGGTACTCGGCGACGAGGCCGACGGTGGCGTGGCTGCCGGTGAAACTCTGGAAGTCCGGGTGCCCGCCGGGCTCGCCGTGGGCCTTGAAGTCGCGGATGATCGCGGTGATCTCGATGAACTCGGGCAGGGTGTCCAGGTCGGGCTGGCGGACCGGCGCGGGGGCGCTGCCCGGCCCGTTGTTGCCGTTGTTCCCGGCGTTGCCGCTGTTGCCCGGGGCATTCCCACTGTTCCCGGGAGCGTTGCCGCTGTTCCCGTTATTGCCGCGGTTTCCAGCGGCTTCGTGGGCTCGGGGGTTGGCGTTCTCGTTGGGCCCGGCGTTCGCCGGTGCGGCGAGGGTGGCGATCGCGACGAAGCCCGCCAGGGCGGCAACGGCCGCGGCCCCGGTGAGGACCTGCGTCGTCCGACGCTCGCGGGCGGTCTGGTCGTAGGTCATGGAATCGCGTCCTTCCGTGTCGTGAGCCGTGACCCGTGTGCGGCGTTCGCTCGGCCCCTCGCCGACGCGATCCCCTGCCTTCCACCGGGACACGGTGCGGGGAACACAGTGCGTTTCCCCCACACCCGAAGCCAGCCTTGAGAAGACGGCCCCGCGCCATGGGGGCCGATGGCGACGACTCGGCGATTGCTGCGGGTTGGAGCGACGGGTTGTCCGATAGCATGCCTACCGACACGCCCCCGCCCGGACGGAAACGGGACGGGCGAGACTCCAGAAGCAAAGGATGGCGACCGGCATGGACGCGTTCGTGATCGAGGGCGGGGCGAGGCTCGAGGGCCGACTCCGCGTCAAAGGCTCCAAGAACGCGGCCCTCCCGCTCCTGGCGGCGTCGCTGCTCACCGACGAGCCGATCACCCTCTCGGACGTGCCGGACCTGGCCGACATCCGCAACATGCTCCGCCTGCTCGACGAGCTGGGCGTCGAGCTCGACGGACACCCGGAGGACCGCGACGGCGACTGGGACGGCTCGCTGACGCTCCGTGCCGGTGACGAGAGCGCCAGCCACGCGCGGTACGAGATCGTGCGCACGATGCGCGCGAGCATCTGCACGCTCGGGCCGATGCTGGCGCGTCGGGGTGAGGCGCGGATCTCGATGCCCGGCGGGTGCGCGATCGGGGATCGCCCGGTGGACATCCACCTCCGCGGGCTGCGGGCGCTGGGGGCGGAGATCACGCTGGACAGCGGGGACATCGTCGCGACCGCCCCGGGCGTGGGGGATCGGCGCCGCCTGCGGGGGGGGAAGGTCTTCCTCGGCGGGCCGAGCGGGCCGACGGTGCTGGGCACGGCGAACGTGATGTCGGCGGCCGCGCTGGCCGACGGCGAGACGGTCATCGAGTCGGCCGCGTGCGAGCCGGAGATCGTCGACCTGGCGAACCTGCTGAACGCGATGGGCGCGCGGGTCGAGGGCGCGGGGAGCCCGCGCATCCGCGTCACGGGCGTCGAACGCCTCGGCATGGCCCGGCACCGCGTCATGCCCGACCGCATCGAGGCCGGAACGCTGATCTGCGCCGTCGCGATGACCAACGGGGACCTGACGCTGGAGAACTGCCCGCTGGACGCCCTGATGGCGGCGTGCGACCGCCTGTCGCACATCGGCGTGCGCGTGGAGGCGATGGGCCCGGCGCACGCCGTCGACCCGATGCGCGCCAGCGTCCGCGTGACCTGCGAGCGCACGCTCCGCCCGGTCGAGATCACCACCCAGCCCCACCCGGGCTTCCCGACGGATCTCCAGGCGCAGTTCATGGCGCTGCTCTGCCTGGCGGACGGGAACTCGGTGATCACCGAACGGATCTTCCCGGAGCGGTTTCTGCACGTCGCGGAGCTGAGCCGCATGGGGGCCCAGCTCTTCCGCCAGGGCTCCACGGTGGTGGTGACGGGGGTGAAGGAACTGGTGGGCGCGCCGGTGATGGCGAGCGACCTGCGCGCCAGCGCCGGGCTGGTGCTCGCCGGGCTGGCGGCCCGCGGGACGACGGTCGTGAACCGGGTGTACCACCTGGACCGCGGGTACGAGAAGCTTGAGGAACGCCTGGCGTCGGTGGGCGCACGGGTGAGCCGCGTCGACGCGGCAAAGCTCGACGCGGCGGTGCGTTTGTGAGGCGAACGCACCCCCGGCTCGGTGCCGAGCGATCCGACGACCTATCCTCGCCGCGTGAATCCCGACGCTCAAGATGAGACCCGTTCGCAACCCGTGCCGGAGTCGGACGCCCTCGCGTCCGGCCCGGCGCCGGAGGTGGAGGCGTCGGCCGCGGGCTTGGTGCCGGGCGGAGCCAAGCCCCCGCTCTCCCCCTGGGAGCGGCTGGTCGACAACCTCAGCACGCTGGCGCTGCTGGTCATCGTCGGGGTGATCGTCGGGGGCCTGCTCCTGAGCCGCCTGCCCGAGCGCGTGCAGCCGTGGCTGGTCGAGCAAATCTACGACGACGGCGTCCAGTGGCGCACGCTGCTGATCTGCGCCGTCCTCTCGGTGATCCTGGCTCTGGACACCGTCCGGACAATCGGGCGCGAGCGCCTGCACGCGGCGTGGGCGACGGCCCGACGCCTCGGGCCCATGGCGATCCTCGGCGCGTTCTGGACGGCGATGCCCGCGATCAACGGCACGCTCCTGCTGATCTACATGCCGACCGTCGCCGAGTGGCTCGAAGGGCACAAACTGCTCGGGCTGGTCCTCTACATCGTGATCTTCATCTTCAGCGCCGGCTTCGGCATGCTCCCGACCTACGCCCAGGCGATCCTCGCGGGGTTCGTCTTCGGCGCGTGGCTGGGCATCCCCGCGGCGCTCGCCGGCTTCGTCGGGGCGGCGATCATCGGGCACATCGTCGCGCGGACGGTGAGCAAGGATCGCCTGCAGAGCGAGATCGCCAAGTCGCCCAAGGCCGAGGCGGTCCGCAAGGCGCTGATCGACGGCGGGACGCTGGGGAGCATCGGCGTGATCGCGCTGCTGCGCCTGCCGCCCAACTCGCCTTTCGCGCTGACCAACCTCGTCCTCGCGGCGAGCGGGGCGAAGATGCTCGTCTTCGCGATCGGGACCGGCTTCGGGATGATCCCCCGCACCGCGGCGGCGGTCGTGATCGGGACGCAGTACGAGTCCCTGGTCGACGCCGAGACCCCGGCGTGGATGGGCCTGGTCGGCATCGGGGCGACGATCGTCGTCCTCGTGGTGCTCGGGCTGATCGCCAACCACACCCTGCGGAAAGTCGTGGGACAGGAAGCCGTCACCAAGCGGCGTCTGCGAAAAAGGCAACCGAGCGCCTGACCCACCCCGCCACCGGTTACATCGCGCCGTCCTCAACCGGGCCCACCCGCCCAAAGCCGTCGACCGAGCGAAGCTCCGGAACCACCGCGCGCTCCAGGATCTGGCGGTAATAGAGCACCTCGAAGCCGGCCCCGTCCGGGTTCGGGCGCGCCTCCAGCAGCACCTTGGTCGGCATCTCGGCGATGACCCGCCCCTCGGCCCGCCCCGCGTCCAGGTACCAGTCCAGCGCCTGATCGGGCGTCGCGGGGCGACGGAGCAGGCCGGCCTCCTGCGGCGTCGCGCCACCGGCGCCGAGGCCCGGGCCCACGCCGCCCTGCGGCCCGCCGGCCCCGAGCGTCCACGCCAGCAGGACCGCCGCCGCCGCCAACCAGCCCCCCCAGCCCGCGACGGCGCGGATGCGAACGGTCAGCCGCTCGCTGTACCCCTCGTGCAACGGCGCATCGACCCGGTCGGCCAGCGCGAGCGACGGGCCCAGGGCCGACGATAGCTCGGCGTGGTCCTGCTGCGCCTCGGCCAGCTCGCCCCAGACCGACGCATCCCGAGAGGCGAGGGCCTTGAACGAGGTCCAGTCCTCCGGCGTCGCCTCGCCGTCGATGATCCGCGTGATCAGCACGTCCCGATCGTCGTGCGCGTGGTGGTCGTGCTCGTTCATGACGGCGCTCCTTCTCGCGCCACCCGCGTTTCGGGCGACGCCTCACTCTTGCTTTCCGACCCGCACTCGCGACGGGAGGCGATCTCCCGCAGCATCCGACGCCCCCGCGCGATCCTCGTCTCGATCGTCGACTCCGGCAGCCCCGTGACCGCCTCGATCTGCTTGTAGCTCATCCCACGCACGCACCGCAGCAGCAGCGGCTCGCGGTAGCTCTCCGGAAGCTCCAGCGCCAGCGCCAGCAGACGCTCGGCCTCGTTCCGCGGGCCCGATACCGCGGCGCTCGACTCCGGCGGGTCGTCCGACGGCTCCGGGCGGAACTGGGCCCGGTGCCGATGCGCCTCGGGGTCGAGGCGCTTCCGCCTCGTCCGTTCGCGCCCGGCGGCCCGAGCCGTGTTCATCGCGATCTGGCGGAGCCAGCCCTTGAACGCCCCAGGGTCGCGCACCGTGTGGACGTGACGCACGAACGCGACGGCGACGTCCTGCAACAGGTCCTCCAGGTCCGACTCCCGCGGCATGTGCGCGAGGCAGACCGCCGCCACCCACCGGCGACACGCGACCCAGAGAGCCTGCATCGCCTCCGCCTCGCCCCCGATCGCACGCCGGATCAGGGCCTCGTCCTCGGCGCGCGACCACCCCTCGCCCGCTTCGAGCGGGGCGAGACGATCACGCCCAAGACCCTCCGACCACGCCTTCAAAAGCCGCCTCCGCGTCCGCTCGGCCCGGCTGTGCCCCTATGCGGATGCGCCGCCCGCCCCATCCCGTCACCCGGATCGGTGCGCGACGCGGGCCCGCCCCTATCGTTTGCCCCCGCGGGCTTCGCGTTGCACCCCAGCCCCGCCGACGGACCCGCACCACCCGCCCATGCCCCTGGACCAGTACGAGCCCGACGCCGCCTCGATGCCCCTGGGGGACCACCTCGAGGAGCTGCGCCGACGCCTGATCCTCGCCGCACTCGGGCTCGTGCCGATCGTGATCCTCGCGCTCGCCTTCGGGAGCCAGATCCTCGGCTTCCTGATCCGCCCAGTCACCCGCGCCCTCCGCGACGCCGGGCTCAACCCCGAGCTCCAGGCGACCAGCCCGATCGAAACCTTCGCGAGCTACGTCCACATCGCGCTGGTCGCGGCCGTCCTCGTCGGCAGCCCCTGGGTGCTCTACCAGGCCTGGCGGTTCGTCGCGCCCGGGCTCTACGCGGCCGAGCGACGGTTCGTCTACGTCCTCGTCCCGCTCAGCAGCGTCCTGACCGTCATCGGGGTCAGCTTTCTCTACGGCGTCATCCTCCCGGTCGTGCTCAGCTTCTTCATCGGCTTCGGTGCCGGCGTCGGGGAGCGCGACCCGGGGCGCGCCGCATGGCCCGAGAGCGTCCTCGTCGACGGCCTGCCCCCGACCGCGACCATCCCCATCCTCGCCGGCGATCCGCCCGACCCCGAGCCCGGGCAGGAGTGGATCAACACGCGCCTCATGCAACGCCGCGTCTGCATCGCGCTCCAGGGCGGGATGCCCGTGATCGTGGGCAGCCCGCTGACCAAGGCCGCCGGCATCGCGCAGCAGTACCGCGTGCGCGAGTACGTCGGTCTGTTTCTGAACCTGGCGCTGGCGTTCGCGATCGGGTTCCAGACGCCCGTGGTGGTGCTGCTTCTGGGCTGGACGGGGCTGGTGACCAAGGCGATGCTGGTGCGGTACCGGCGCTACATCGCGCTGGGCGTGGTCGTGCTGAGCGCGATCCTGACGCCGGCGGACCCGATCAGCATGGTGCTTCTGGCGGTGCCGCTGTACCTGCTGTTCGAGTTCGGGATGGTGCTGATGGTGCTGCTCCCGGCCGAGCGGATCGCGCGTGGGCACGTGCGCCCGTCGGTCGCGCCGGACGAGCGGGCCGCGGGTCGAGAGAGCCCCTTCGCGGGCTTCGGGCTGCACGAGGACGACGACGCCAGCCCCGCGCCCCCCGGCACAAGCTTCGAAGGGCGCGACACCCCGCCGGACGAGTTCCCGGGCGACGACGCCCCGGGGGCCAAGTCGTGAGCGGGCCGCCCCTCAGCGTGCTCCACGCGCGTCTTCGTCGGGCGCGGATCGGACGCGTGCCGACGGAGGCTCCGACGCCTCTGGACGAACGGATGATGGCCCGGGCGCTGGAGCTGGCGGGCAAGGCGGGGGCGTCGGGCGAGGTGCCGGTGGGTGCGGTGGTGTACGAGCTGGCGAGCGGTCGGGTGCTGGGCGAAGCCGCCAACACGCGCGAGCACGCGCGCGACCCGGCGGGGCACGCCGAGTTCCTCGCGATCGCGGCGGCGTGCCGAGCGATCGGCGACTGGCGCCTCAACGCGTGCGCCCTGGCGGTGACGCTGGAGCCCTGCCCGATGTGCGCGGGGCTGATCGTGAACGCGCGGGTGGGGCGGGTGGTCTACGGGGCCGACGACCCGAAGGCCGGGGCCTGCCGCTCGCTCTACGCGATCACGACCGACCCGCGCCTGAACCATCGCGTGGCGCTCGTGCCGGGGGTGCGGGGCGCCGAGTCCTCGGCCCTGCTGCGGGCCTTCTTCCGCGCCCGCCGCGGCGGGGCGCGCCCGCGTCCGGGAGCCGGCGCCGATGCCTGAGCTGCCCGAGGTCGAACGCGTGCGGGCCTCGTTGGAGCCCGGGCTGGTGGGGCGGACGGTCGTGTCGGTCGCGGTGGATCGGCGGGACGTGGTCGTCGGGCCGGGGGATCCGCCCGCCGGGTTCAGCCGCCAGCGTGGGGCGGGGGCGCGCCGCCCGGTGCGTCTCGACCCGGCGTGGCTCCTCCGGGGCGAACGGGTCGCGGGCGTGCTCCGCCGGGGGAAGCAGCTCGCGATCGTGTCCGACGCCCGGGCGGTGGTGGTGCACCTCGGGATGACCGGGCAGCTCCGCCTGATCACGGATGGGGGCGGAGCAGGCCCGACGCCCGCCGGGCACGTCCACGTGCGCTGGACGCTGGACAACGGCTCGCGGGTGCTCTTCCGCGACCCCCGTCGCTTCGGCGGCGTCTGGGCCCTGACAAGCCGAGCCGAGCTCGAGGATCGCTGGAGCGAGCTCGGGCCGGACGCGATCGGGATCTCCTCCACGGAGCTGAAGGCGGCGTTCACGGGCGTGCGGGCGAGCCTGAAGGCCGCCATGCTGGATCAGCGTCGCCTGGCGGGGCTCGGGAATATCTACGCCGACGAGGCGGCGTTCGCAGCCCGCCTCCACCCGGCCCGCCCCGCGGGCTCACTCACCGATGCGGAACTCCGGCGCCTCGCGGCCGCGATCCGCCAGACGCTCGCCCGGGCCCTGGCGGCCGGCGGCTCGACCCTGCGGGACTACGCCGACGCCGAGGGACGCCCAGGCTCGGCCCAGCTCCGGCACAAGGTCTACGGGCGGGCCGGGCGGTCCTGCCGACGCTGCCGAGGGGTGCTGACCAGCGCCACCCTCGCCCAACGGACGACCGTCTGGTGCCCCGAGTGCCAACCTGGGGGCACGCCGAGCCGGCCGGGGTTCCCCTCGGATCGTGCGCCCCGGAGGTGACGGGCCCCGAACCGGGTCCGGTTCGGCCGTCCACCCGTTTTCCACAAGCCCAGTGATCCCTCACTCGGGAGAGGCTTCAGAGTAAAGGAGGGTGGCGGATCCGCGCCTCTCCTTGACTGACGAATAGAAGAAGAAACTCGTCGTCGTGGTCGTAGAGCGTGTCGGGTTGTGGACAACGCGAGCGATCGCGTACAAGCTCTTGAAAATAAGGTAATTACACACAAAAAACAAGACGACAGGCTGTCGGGAAGCGCTCGCCCCGCGTCGTCTCCGCCCCGGCGTCCGACAGGCAAGGGTGGGCCTGCCCGGCACACCACCCCCCGGGGCGCGTCGACAAGCAACGTCTCCCGGCGCGTTATCCACAATCCGCTCACAGCGACATGTCGGCGAGGCGACCCCACAGGCTCAGGGAAACCATCTGTGGCCACGGGGCGTGGCGGAGCAAGGACTTGCGGACCCGTTCAGCTCGGTTTCGAGCCGTTGCGGAGTTCTTGCTCCAGATTCCGCAGGAGGGCGTCGAGGTCCGCGTCGTGGGCTCGTTTGGCGTCGATGGTCTTGATCGCGTGCATGACGGTGGTGTGGTCGCGCCCGCCGAAGAACCCGCCGATCTCTTCCAAGGAGTAGAGCGTGTTCTGACGGGCGAGGTACATGCAGACCTGGCGCGGGAGGGCGACCGAGCGGTGCCGACGCCGACCCTGCAGGTCGGTCGTCTTGACCTGGTAATAGTCCGTGACGACTTCGATGATCTGCGGGATCGACGGGCCCGCGGGGGCCCGGGCCTCGATCTTCTCCCCCAGCGCCCGGCGCGCCAGCGCCAGGTCGATCGGCCCCCCCTCGACCATCGACACCACCTGGACCTTGGTGATCGCCCCTTCCAGCTCGCGGATGTTGGTGTCGATCAGCCCCGCGATGTGCGTCGCGACCTCGTCGGGCAGCTCGATCCCGCGGAGCGTGGCCTTCTTTTTCAGAATCGCGACCCGCGTCTCAAAACACGGCGGCTCGACCTCCGCGACCAGACCCCACTGGCAACGGCTCACCAGGCGCTGCTCCAGCTTCGGGATCTCCTCCGGGCGCTCGTCGCTGCTGAGCACGAGCTGCTTGTCGGCTTGGTACAGCGCGTTGAACGTGTGGAAGAACTCCTCCTGCGACCGCTCCCGGTCAGCCAGGAAGTGGATGTCGTCGATCACCAGCACGTCCACGTCGCGGAAGCGGTGCCGGAAGTCGGACATCTGCCCCCGCTGCACGGCTTCCATGAACTGATTCAAAAAATCGTCGCAGCTCGTGTAGTAGATGACCGCGTCCGGACGCTCGGCCGCGATCTGGAGGCAGATCGCTTGGAGCAGGTGCGTCTTGCCGAGCCCGACCCCGCCGTGGATGAACAGGGGGTTGTACGCCTTGCCGGGGTTGCCCGCGACGGCGACGCTGGCGGCGTGGGCGAGCCGGTTGCCCGGGCCGGTGACGAAGTTCTCGAACCCGTTGTCGGGGTGGAGGTCGAGCCCGATCGCGCGTTTGGCGGCCGGGACGACCGAGCCCCGGACGGGCTCGGGCTCGTCGTGCGGGCCGAGGAACCGGACGGAGAGAAAGTACTTGGAGACCGTGCGGGCCGCATCGTTGAAGGCGTCGCTGCCCTGGCGGATGAGGTAGTCGCGCTGGACGTCGCTCGCGGTGCGGAGGTGCAGCACGCCGGCGTCGATGCCCAGCGGCTCGATGTCATCGAACCACTGTCGGCAGATCGACGGGTGCTCCGCCCGCAGGTGCGCACGCATCCCTGCCCAGATCTCCAGATCCGGGTTCGCCATCGGCGACGCCCCTTTTCATGCACTGAGGAAGACGCCCGTGCCGCTCTCCCAACGCGGACGACCCCCGTGTGATGCTCTCGCTGTTCTCGCCTTCAAACCGGTCCCGCCGGTGCGCCCCGACGCGGGGCGAACCGACCGCACAACGTAATCGCGCCGCCCGCCCGAGTCAACAGTCTTGACACGACCGCTTCGCCGCACGCCGGCGGCGCGATCGCACCGAATGCCTGGAAACACAGCACTTGCGCGGCGTGCGCACCACGGCGCGCAAACCACGCGCCCCGCGCCTTACGCGCCGGAGTGCTCCGCCTCGGCGACCTGCGCCTCGTACCGCTCGCGGTTGACCCGGTGGTCCATCAGGAAGTGGACCCGCCCGACGTGCTCCTTCGCCACCACCTCGTGCACGCGCTTGCGCGCATACCCCAGGTGCGTGCGCCGGGAGACGTGGGTGAGCACCATCGACTCGCACGTCGAGACCCGCAGCCACTCGGCGATGTCGTTCACGTGCAGGTGCATGCCGATCTTGGCCCGCGCCCGGTGCTCGGGTTCAAAGAACGTGCACTCGGTGATGATGACCTGCGCGGTGCGGACGTCCTCGCGCAGCAGGTGCGGGCCCGGGGCGGTGTCGCCGGTGTTGGCGATCAGGGGGATCTGGAGGGTCCGGGTGATCTCGACGCCGCGTTGCTTGAGTTCTTTCAGTTTTTCCTGGGGAAAGTCTGTGAACTCTTCTTTGAGCTTGCTCCGCCGCTCGACGAGGGTGTAGCCCATGCTGGGGCTGGTGTGCTCGGTGTGGAAGGCGCGGAGGAAGAGGTTGTTCTTGACCTCGACCTCCTGCTCGGGCTCGAGGGCGATGAGCTCAAAGGGTGTCTGCTGCTGCTCCAGAGCGTGGAAGCCCTCGAGCATCGCGCGCATCGCGGGCTCGATGCGCTTGTCGCAGATGATCGTGCCGGTGCCCATGCCCTGGAAGCGACGCTGGCTGACCCAATACCCCAGCCCGCCGACGTGGTCCATGTGCCCGTGCGTGACGGCGACGTACTTGCTCGCGAGCATCGCCCGCGGGCAGAGGCCCATGTCGAACGTGACGTCGATCTCGGGGATCTGGATGCTGGTCGCCTCGCCGGCGACGCTGATGCCCAGCACCCGGTACGGCGGCAGGTAGAGGAAACCGAGCGAGCCCTCGCGGGGCGGCGGCTTGGGGAGCATGTCGAACCTCCAGAACCCCGGGCTCTCGCCCGGGTCGGCGTGATGAAGCCCAAGAATAGCGCGGCCCGAGCGACGGGGGCGACCCGGTACACTGCCAGCGATGCGCGCCCACCCGATCTGGATCCGCAAGCGGGCTTCCCAAGGCAAGCGCCCCATGCCGCTGCGGTGGCGCACCGAGATCGGAGCGATCCGCTACGGGTTCATCGCGATCGGCGTGGCGACGGCGGGCCTGTGCTTCGGGATCCCCTTGCTGCTTATGCCCTTCGGGATCTATTGGAGCCTCTTCACGACCGACTCCTCGGGCGTGTGGTTCGCGGCTTGGGGGAGCGGGCTGATCGCGTTCCACTTTGCGGAAAAGCGGGCTCTGGCGCGCTTTGAGGCGCGCCTGGACCGGGGCGAGCGCCCCTGCCCCGCCTGCGGGTTCGACGCGGCGGGGGTCGGCGAGGATGCGCGCGGCGACTGGCGCTGCCCGGAGTGCGGGATCGAGCTTCTCACGCCCGAAGAGATGACCCGCTACTGGCGGGCGACGCTCTGGCACGACCGGTCGCGCCATCGGGGCACAAAGGCCGCCGAGGCGTACGAGACGCAGACCAAGGGCCCGTACCTGGCGTTCAACCTGCCCGTGCCGGAGCGTTCGGGTCCGGGTCCGGTTCGCCATGAAGGGGGCGGTGCGACCGGGGCGGGGGCGGGTCGGTAGGATCCGTGAAGGGCTCGCCCTGCGCGCCGGGCCCGGCATGGAGGCTGCACCGATGACAAGCGACCACGACCCGGCGTCGACCAGCCCTGAGCAGGCGATCGCCGAGGTGACCGGGGCGTACCAGAAGCTCAAGGGCGAGATCCACAAGGTGATCGTGGGTCAGGACGCGGTGGTGGATCAGATGCTGATGAGCATCTTCTGCCGCGGGCACGCGGTGGTGGTGGGCGTGCCGGGTCTGGCGAAGACGCTGTTGATCTCGACGATCGCGCGGACGCTGAGCCTGGGTTTCAGCCGGATCCAGTTCACGCCGGACCTGATGCCGAGCGACATCACGGGCACGGAGGTGATCGAGGAGAACAAGTCGACGGGCCAGCGTGAGCTCCGGTTTGTGAAGGGCCCGGTGTTTTCGAACGTGATCCTGGCCGACGAGATCAACCGGACGCCGCCGAAGACGCAGGCGGCGTTGCTGGAGGCGATGCAGGAGCGTCACGTGACGGCCGGCGGGGCGCGTCACGCGCTCCCGGAGCCGTTCTTCGTGCTCGCGACGCAGAACCCGATCGAGCAGGAGGGAACGTACCCGCTCCCCGAAGCCCAGCTCGACCGGTTCATGTTCCAGATCCAGATCGAGTACCCGCAGGCCGACGAGGAACTGGAGATCGTGCGCCGCTCGACGGGCGGCCGCGTGGAAGAGGTCCGGGCGGTCTTGCACAACGAGGACATCCGGCGCGTGCAGTCGCTGGTGCGTCAGACGCCGGTGGCGGACCACGTGATCCGCTACGCGCTGCGACTCGTGCGCGCGACGCGCGTCAACGAGCCGATGGACGGCGGCGCGGAGCGCCCGCGGATGGTGCAGGATTACGTCTCCTGGGGCGCGGGCCCGCGCGGGAGCGAGAACCTGATCCTGGCGGCCAAGGCCAAGGCGATCCTCAGCGGCTCGCACCACGTCACCCCGGACCACGTCCGCCAGGTCGCCAAGCCCGTGCTGCGTCACCGCCTGCTGACCAATTTCAACGCCGAGGCGGATCAGGTGACGGTGGACAAGATCATCGGGGACCTGCTGGCGTCGGTGCCGGAAGAGGGCTCGTCGGCCGGGGAGCGACGGCAGATGGACGAGGTCATGCGTTAAGCGGGGCCCGGCCCGCTGAAAGCGGCTTCGGCGACGTCGATCGCCCGCGCCAGGGCCGCGGCTTTGTTGACCGTCTCCTGATACTCCGCGTCGGCGCGGCTGTCGGCGACGATGCCGCCGGCGGCCTGGATGTGGTACGTCCAGCCCTCCGCCCCCGCGCCCCGCACGCCCGTCGGGACCACGATCGTGCGCAACGCCAGCGCGATGTCCATCTCCCCATCGAGACCGGCGTAGCCCATGCCCCCGCCGTACGGCCCGCGACGCACCGGCTCCAGCTCGTCGATGATCTGCATCGCCCGCACCTTCGGCGCGCCGCTGATCGTCCCCACAGGCAACGCCGCCCGGAGCGCGTCCCAGCAGTCCAGCCCCGCGCGCAGCGCCCCGGTCACTGTCGAGCTGATGTGCATCACGTGGCTGTACCGCTCGATCTCCATCACGCGATCGATCGCGACCGTGCCCGGCTGCGCCACGCGCCCCACGTCGTTCCGGCCCAGGTCCACCAGCATCACGTGCTCGGCCCGCTCCTTCGCGTCGGCGAGCAGCTCCGCCTCCAACGCCGCGTCCTCCTCGGGTGTCGCCCCGCGTCGGCGCGTCCCCGCGAGCGGGCGGTTGGTCACGACCCGCGCACCATCCGCCCGCGTGCGCACGCGGCAGAGGATCTCCGGGCTGCTCGCGACCAGGATGCACCCGGCCGTCTGCATGTAGACCATGTACGGGCTCGGGTTCACCGCGCGCAGCGCCCGGTAGACGTCGAACGGGTCGGCCGACGACCGGCGCTCGAACCGCTGCCCCAGCACGACCTGGAAAATATCACCCGCGCGGATGTACTCCAGCGCGCGCGCGACCATCGCCGCGTGCGTCTCGCGCGTCAGGTTGCTCGCCATCTCGCTCGGGGGCGCCTTCGGCGGCACGCGCCCCGACGGGAGCGGGCGCGAGTGGCGCTGCACCGCTTGCTCGCGCGTCTCCAGACGCGCCAGCGTCCGGTCGTAGACCGCCCGCGCGTCGTCCTCGGGCCCAACCAGCCCGACCTGCACCAGGTACACCACGCCCTCCACGTGGTCGAACACGACCACGCCGTCGTAGAGCCCGAAGTGCATGTCCGGGAGCGAGCGGTCGTCCGGCGGCGCGTGCCGACGGTCCAGCTTCTCCGGCTCGGCGTAGCGGACGGTGTCGTACGCCGCGTACCCGAACCACCCCGCGAGCACGCCCTCGGGCAGCGTGTCCGGGGCGACCGCCAGCGCTTCGTTCCGCATCAGGCGCACGCCCGCGACCAGCTCGCGCAGCACCATCAGCGGGTCGGCCTCACGCTCGGAGATGGGGCGACCGGTCTTGCGCCGATCGGTCACCGTCACCACGTGCCCCCGCGCGAGGACCTCGACCACGGGGTGCGCGCCCATGATGGAGTAGCGCCCCTGACGCTCGCCGCCCTCGATGGATTCGAGCAGGAAGCTGGGCGCCGTGCGCTCGTCGTGCGCGACCAGGCGTCGGTAGGCGAGCACGGGCGTGAGCTGGTCGGCCAGAAGCCGGACGCTGACGGGGACGGCGGCGGTGACGCCCGGCCCGTCGCGCCGGGCTCCGTCGACGAGCTCGCAGAACTGATCCCTGGAAAGGCTGGGCATGGCGGCTCGATCGTAGCTCGTCGCCCGCCTCGCTCGGGCTTGCCCGGGCGTGAAAGCACCCTCGCGTGAACACCCGCGATCCCCGCCCGGTACAGTCGATCATGCCAACGCACGCGATCGTCCGGCTCCTGCCCGTTCTGGCGGCGGTCCTCCCGCTCTGCCTCGCCCCCGCCTGCTCGCCGGGCGCGGACGACCCGCCCCAGCCCGGGCAGGTGGCGCTGACGGATCTCCCGCCGGTGGTGCAGGTCGGGGCGCGGGCCGAGTTCCTGCGCTCGCAGTTCAGGATCGTGCCGACGCTCGTGCTCGTGCCCGATGCGCGGACGTACGTCTATGCCGTCGCGAGCTGGCGGTTCCCCATCGCGTTCCCGGTCTTGATCGACGACGGCTCCCCCTCGGCCCGGGCGGACATCGCCCGCTTTGTGCGCGCGTTCGAGCCCGAACGCATCGTGCGCTGGACGGGCGAAGTCCCCCCGCTCCCGGAGCAGCCGGACGAGCTGGCCGAGTTCCTGGACCGCGCCGTCGCGACCGTCTGGAGCCTCGAGGGCGACAGCGCCACCGCCAAGCACCTGCTGGCGCGCTGGCGCGAGCTGGATTTCACGCCCATCGGCGTCGTCGTCGCCAACCCCGAAGACGAGGCGTGGACCGGCGCGATCGCGCTCGCGGCTCTCCGCGCTCAGCCGATCTTCTGGCACCGCATGCGCCGCGATTTCGCCGGGATGTTCGACCACCTGAGCGCGTGGCAGACCGACGACCAGCTCCGCGCCTTCCTGGACGAGCGCGGGCTCCCTTGGCGCGGGATCGGGATGGGCGTGGACACGATCACGCTCGCGACCAACAGCCCGCCGCGCGTCCGGCTGGAGGATCGGAGCTTCGTCGCGATGACGGACCTCCTGGGACGCACGCCGCCGGCGGATCACCAGTTCGGGCGCGCCCGCGACCCGCAGACGTCGCGGGAGCGGTGGGCGTACGCGTCGCAGGTGCCGGGCTCGCCCGCGGTCGCCGCCTACCGCGCGATGTGCGGGCTGTTCCTCTCGCCCTCGCGGGCGTGGGTGTACGACGGGTACCCGGACGAGGCGCCGTGGAACGAGTTCAGCGGCTCCCGCGCGCGGGAGCTCCTCCAGCAGGCCGGGCTCGAGGTCGAGCTCGACCGTCGCCCGCACACGGGGGCCGAGGCGTGGGCGGCCCGCGGCGCGGGCGGGCTCGAGGCCGACCTGGTCCTCGTCAACAGCCACGGGATGCCCGACGCGTTCGACCTCGGCACGGGCACGGCCCGCGCCGGCGACGTGCCCACCCTCCGCAAGCCCGCCGCCGTCCACTTCGTCCATAGCTGGTCGATGGGGCGCCCCGGCGACCGCGACACCATCGGCCCGCGCTGGCTCGAACGCGGCGCGTTCGCCTACGTCGGCAGCGTCCAGGAGCCCTACCTCTCCGCCTTCGTCCCTACGCCCATGGTCGCGCGACGCCTGGCGGCACGCATCCCGTGGAGCGTCGCCGTCCGACTCGATCAGGCCCCGGTCTGGCGCGTCGCGACCATCGGCGACGCGCTCTGGACCGTCGGCCCGCCCGCCGCGCGACACCCGATCGAGCTCCGCATGCCCGGGCTGCGCGAGCTCGAGGACGAACTCCGCGAGCAGCTCTCGGCCCGCGACCTCACCGGCGCGTGCGCGACCCTCATGCTCCTCGGACGCGAGCAGGACGCCGTCCGCCTCTACGAACGCGCCGTCGGCCAGGACGAGATCCCCTACGACGCGGGGGCCCTCGCCGCGATCGTCATCGACGCGGTCTTCCGCAGCGGCGACGCGCGACTCTTCGCCGAGGCCTTCCGCGCCCTCCCCGCCGCCGAATCGGGCGAGCCCGCGCGGCGCGACATGCTCTGGCAGCGCGTCGGGCCGACGCTCGCGACCGCCAACGAGGCGACCGTCAACCTCATGGTCGCCCACGTCCGCGACGCGCACGTGCTCAGCGATGCGCAGGCGATCGTCGGGCGGCTGCGCTCGCTCTACGGGCCCGAGGCCTCGAGCGGCTTCCTCCGATCGCTCATCGACCGCACGAGCGACGGGCGCGCCCGCGAGCGCCTGGAAGCGATGGCCGAGCAGGAACAGCAGCGCGTCCGCACGCCCCAGCGTGTGCGCCCGCAGGGTGCGCGCTGATCGCCCGCTCGGGCGGGGGCGTCACCGGGCGCGATCGCGGAAGCCGCCGGCGCGCAGCGTGCCGTCCGTGCGCCACTCGACGCTCGCCGCCCCGTCGTGCGCGGTGGTGAGCCACCGGGCGGCCCCGTCGCGGACGGGGTTCCACCGCGGGTCGCCGGCCCGCGAGGGGCCCGTGCTCTGCACGACCACGCTCGGGGCCAGAGCGTCAACGAAGGCGTACGCCGCGGGGTGCGCGCTCCCGTGGTGCGGCAGCTCGACGACGCGGGCCCGCAGCGCCGGGTGAGCCGCCCGGAGCGCGTGCATGCCCGCGCTCTCGATGTCCCCGGTCATCAGCAGGGGCGCGACCGAGCCGTCCGCCGGCGCGCGCACGGGCTCGATGATCGCGACCAGCGAGTGCTCGTTGTCGCTGATGTGCGTGAAGCCCGGTCCGGGGTGCAGGAAGCGCAGGCGGAGATCCCCGATCGTGACCACGTCGTCCGCGCCGACCGCGTGGACGCGCACGCCGAGCGTCTCGAGGCGGTCGAGAAGCTGCGCGGGCATGCCGCCCTCGTGGCGCTGCGCGTGCTGGAGGAACCGTTCGCCGACGAACAGGTCGCGCAGCCCGACGCGCGGCGCCAGGTCAGCGAGGGCGGCGAAGTGGTCCAGGTCCGGGTGAGAGACGACGGCCGCACGCACGCGCGTGACACCCAGCGCGCGCAGCGCCCGCGGCGCGGTGCGCCACCCGAGCCCGCCCGAGAGCGAGCCGCAGTCCCACAGCACGGCGCCGCGTGTCGTGCGGATGAGGTGGCACGCGCCGTCGCCGACCGCCAGCGTGTCCAGTCGCATCGCCACGCCGGGCCCGGGCCGGTGGGCGAACGCGGCCCCGTGCGCCAGCGCGAGCATCCAGGCCGCCACGCACGCCAGCCCGAGGCGCGTGCGCCCCACGCGCCCGCGCCCGGTCATGAGCAGGAGCGCGCCGAGCGTGCCGACGCTCGCGACCAGGATCGCCGGCGTCCAGGGCGACAACGCCGGGAGCGTGACGCTGGAGCCCGGGAGCGCGTCGAACCACTGCGCGACGCGGACGCCGAGGAGCCCGATCGCCCCGAGCACGCCCCCGACGACCGACGCCGACGCGGGGAAGACGACGCCGACGAGCAGCGCGAGGTACCCGACCCAGAGCGCAAGGACGATGATCGGCGTCATGACGACCGTCGCGAGCACGCCCGCGGGGCTGAGCTGCCCCATGTGGGCCGCGACGATCGGGATCGCGAGCAGCCAGCAGAGCGTGCTCGTGCTGACCAGCGCCTGGAAGGGGCGGCGCACGAACGCGCCCGCGAGGGTCTCCGAGCGCCCGCCGAGCGCCGAGGCGAGCGGGAGCGACGGAAAGAGCCGCGCGTGCCACGCCGGCCCGATCCACAGCAGCGCGCCGGTCAGCCCGAAGCTGAGCTGGAACCCGAGCGCGAACAGCTCCAGCGGCTTCCACACCAATACGCCGAGCGCCACCCACGCGAGCAGCGCCACGCGGTCGTGCCGACGCCCCAGCGCCTCGCCCAGCAGCAGCGCGATCACCATCACGCCCGCGCGCACGACCGGGGCGTTGGCCGGGACCAGCGTGAGGTAGACCGCGATCAGCCCGGCCGCGATCAGCGGCTCGGCGGCCCCGCGGTCCCCCAGCAGGCGCAGCATCACCAGCAGCACGCCCGTCATGACCACGACGTGGAACCCGCTGATCGCCATCAGGTGCGCCAATCCGACGCGCTGGAACGCCGCCTCGCCCTCGCGCAGCGCCGGGGCGCGCTGCCCGAGCGTGATCGCCGCGACCAGGGCCCGCCCCTGGGTCATCGCGTCGGCGTTCGGGTCGAGCGCGCCCGGATCGCCCGCGAGCGCGCCGTCGAACCCCAGCGCCCGCGCCGCCCGGGCGCGGAGCCCGCCCCGCCAGGCGCTCCACGCCGAGAGCGCGTGCGCGCGCACCGAGGCGCGATCGCTCGGGGCGGGCGCGAGCAGGAGCGGCGTCGTGCGCAGCGTGCCGACCTCGGCGCGCTGGTTCGCCCACGTGCGCCGGTCGGGCTCGCCGGGGTTGAGCGGCGCGGGCACCGGCGCGAGCGCGCCCGTCACCCGCACGTGCGCCCCCGCCCGCGCCAGCGGCGACGACCCCGACACGAGCACACGCACACGCCCGCGCACGGGCGTCCAACCGTCCTCGGCTTGCGCGTGCGTCACGCCCAGGTCGAACGCCGACACGACCTGCCCACGCTGGGGGGCCGCGAGCCAGTCCCGCGTCGGCGGGAGGGGGAACCCGTCGGTCAGCGCCACGCCTTCGAGCGTGACGATCGCGTGCGCGTCGGCGGCTTGAAGCAGCGCGCCCGCGCCCGGCGCGGGCTCGAGCACGCGGGCCGAGTGCCACCCGCCCGCGAGCAGCACGATCCAGACCAGCGCCGCCGTGCGAAAGACCCGCCCGCGCGACAGCGTCGCCCAGGCCCCGGCGCCCGAGGCGAGCGCGAACCACGCGGCCGAGGGGATCGGCGTCAGCCCCGACGCCCCCGGCACGCGCCACCCGGCGAGGGCGTGCGAGAGCGTCTCGCTCAGCACAAACCCGACGCCGACCGCGCTCACCACCGCCAGCGCCCGCCACCGGGCGCGCGAACGGTTGTCGGGTTGGTCGATCAGCCATCGCACGCGTGCAGCCTCGCGTGTTCGAGACCCGATCGCAAGCCGTGCGGCTTCGAGAGGCGTGCACACATCGAGGGCGGACAAAAGAAAACGGCCGCGGGCCCTGTCTGGGGCACCGCGGCCGCGTCGCGGAGCGGGTTGGGATGTCTGGGGGTCGGCGTCGCGCGGAGCGGGCGGGCCCCGTCCGGTCATGGTCTAGCGGTCGAGACGGTCGAGGATGCGTTCCATCCGCTCCATCGCAGATTCGAGACGCTGCTCGAGGCGTTCCATCCGCTGGAGACGCTGCTCCATCGCGTCCAGGCGGGCTTCGAGCTCACCCACACGCGGCGAGGGGGGCGCCGGCGGAGCGGCGGGCGCCGTGGGGAAGCCGGGTGCCGCCGGGCGGAAGAGCAGGGGCTGGCGCAGGGCCTCGCCCCGCAGGTGCTCGGCCTGCTGGCGCAGACGATCCAAGAGCTCGCGATCCACCGCCCCTTCGAGGACCATGCTCTCGAGGCGCTCGACGTGCGCGAGCAGCTCCTCCACCGGCAGCCCCTGACGGGCCCGCTCGAGCACCTCCGCCCCGCGCTGGATCGCCCGGGCCCGGGCTTCGGGGTCCTGCAACTGGTGCTGGAACATCTCGTGGATCCGCTCGTTCTGCGCGTGCAGGCGTGCGATCGCCTCCTCGCCGCGGAGTTTCCCGTCCTCAACCGCTTGGCGGATCAGTTCCTCGGCCCGGGCGCGCCCGCGCTCGAAGCCCTCGCGCTCGATCTCGATCCAGAGCCGCTCGGCCGCGTCGTCCATCCCACGCGCCGGCAGGTTCACCCGTGCGGCCCGCAGCGTGGCCGTCGTCTCCAGCGGGCGACCCTGGCGGATCACCCGGAGCACGACCTGGTCGCCCGCCTCACGCTCGCGGAGCATGGTGCGCAGCCCCTGCACGCCGCCGGGGGACTTGCCGTCGAGCGTGAGGATCACGTCCCCTGCGACGAGCCCGGCGTCCGCGGCGGCCGTCCCGGGCTCGACCGAGACCACGTAGACCGCCTCGCCCGCGCCCGGGGGCAGATTCTCGAGCATCTCCGGCGTGGGCTCCTGCGTGCGGATGCCCAGCACGACGCCCACCGGCGCCGCCACGCCGCCCTGCCCGCCCCCACCCACGGCCCCCGGCACGCCCACAACCCTCGCCGGCTGCGGGTTGATCACCCAGCCCGTGCGCGTGCGGGCCTGGTTGGTCTCGGCCTGTTCCATCCCCACGCCGAAGCGGACCAGTTCGCGACCGTCGGCGTCGCGCAGGATCAGGTCGTCGCCCCGGCGTTCGATCCGATCGCCCGGCACCGGCTCGCCGTTGATCGACGCGCTCACCGAGTCGTTCACGATCTCCACGCGGTAGACGGTGCCGTCGGCGTTCCGCTGGGTGATGACCATCGTGCTGGTCTGCCCGATCGGGGTCCGGATCGCGGCCTGGGTCTGGCCCTGCTGCGACGACGTCGTGACCTCCGGGGTGCTGATGACGGTCATCCGCTGCCCGGGCTGGAGCTGGATATCGCTGAGCACCCGGGCGTCGGGCTCTTGAGCCGAGGCGGTGTGCCCCGCGGCGAGCCCCGCCGCGAGGAGAAGCCCGGCGAGGGTCTGAATCGGTCGGGTGTGGGTCCGCATGATGATGACCTCCGTCTCCTTGTGCGACTGTCCGTGGTGAGGACCCGGCGCTCGCCGGGCATCCGTTTGTTTGGGACCAGGCCGGGCGGCGAGCTTTGGGACGCCGGAGTCCGGGTCTTGGCCCATCTCCGGGATGCGCGGCGTCGGGCTTTCCGTCAGCCCCGGCTCGCGATGGGTCGATACGGTTTGCCCCAACGCAGGCGGAGGGGCGAAGGGCGGGTCTCGCGTCGCGCCCGGGGCGGGCGGTAGACTTCGCCCTCGCGCCGGGTTCGGGCTCATCCGGAGCCCGGCGAGCGGTTTGTTGGCAGTATCTGAGCCGGGGAGGCTGAGCCTGTGTCCGAACGCACCCGTGTCGCGTACTTCACGATGGAGATCGGGCTCGAACGGGACGTCCCGACGTACTCCGGCGGGCTGGGGCTGCTCGCGGGGGACCACGTCCGGGCGGCGGCCGACCTGGGGTTGCCCCTGGTCGCCGTCAGCCTGCTCTACCGCAAGGGGTACTTCCGCCAGACGCTGGACGCGGACGGCTCGCAGCACGAGTTCCCGGTGGAATGGGCGGTGGAGGACCACTGCACGCCGCTGGAGGCGCGGGTGGAGGTCGTGCTCGAGGGGCGGACGATCCGCGTCGGGGCGTGGCAGTACAACGTCACCGGGCACGGGGGTGGGACGGTCCCGGTCATCCTCCTGGACACGGACCTCGCCGAGAACGACGAGGGCGACCGGACGCTGACCCACGCGCTCTACGCCGGCGACCGGCGCTACCGCCTGATGCAGGAGGCGGTGCTGGGCATCGCGGGGCTGCGGATGCTGCACGCCCTGGGGTACACGCGCCTGCACACGCACCACATGAACGAGGGGCACGCGGCGTTGCTGGTGCTCGAGATGATGCGCGAGCGGGCGCGCGGGCTGGAGACGCCGATCACCAACCCGGAGGTCGCCCAGAGCGCCAAGAGCCGGTGCGTCTTCACAACGCACACGCCCGTCGCCGCCGGGCACGACGTCTTCGATGCCGGGCTCGCGCGGCACGTGCTCGACGCCGACACGCTGGCGGCGTACGACGCGGCCGCAGGCGAGGGGCTCGTCCCCCCCATGCACGACCAGCTCAACATGACACGCCTGGGCTTCGGGCTCAGCCGCTTTGTCAACGGCGTCGCCAAACGCCACGCCCTGGTCAGCCAGCGCATGTTCAACGACCCGTCGATCCGCGGCATCACCAACGGCGTCCACGCCGGCACGTGGGTCGCCCACGCGACCGGCGAGCTGTTCGACAAGTTTCTCCCAGGGTGGCGGACCGACAACGCCGAGCTCCGGCGCGCGGTCGACATCCCGCCTCGCTTCCTCCTCGAAGCCCACGAACGCAACAAGCAGGAACTCGTCCGCTACGCCAACAGCGCCCACGGCGCCCACCTCCGCGACGACGCCTTCACGATCGCCTTCGCCCGGCGCGCGACCGCCTACAAACGCGCCGACCTCATCCTCGACGACACCCACCGACTCCGACGCATCGCGCGAGAGGTCGGGCCCTTCCAGCTCGTCTTCGGCGGCAAGGCCCACCCCCACGACGGCGTCGGCAAGGACGTCATCCGCCACATCGTCCGCACGCTTGCTGAGATCGCCCCAGAGATCCCCGCCCTCTACGTGCCCGATTACGACATCGAGCTCTGCCGCCTGATGGTCTCGGGCGCGGACCTCTGGCTCAACACCCCGCAGCCCCCGCTCGAGGCCTCCGGCACCAGCGGGATGAAGGCCGCCCTCAACGGCGTCCCCATGCTCAGCACCCTCGACGGGTGGTGGCTCGAAGGGTGCAGCGAGGGCGTCACCGGGTGGAGCATCGGCAAGGACGACGCCAAGGACGCCCACGCCAGCGAACAGCCGAGCCACGACCAACGCGTCAAAGAAGCCCAGGACCTGCTCGGCAAGCTCGAGTACAAGATCCTGCCCAAGTACTACGGCGACCGAGCCGCCTACGCCCGCGTCATGCGGAACGCGATCGCCCTCAACGGCGCCCACTTCACCGCCCAACGCATGCTGTGCGACTATGTGGCGCAGGCGTACTTCGTCTGAAGCATCAGATTCTGTTTGAAGGTTCGAATCCGCCTTCCAAAGCATGGTGGGATGGGCCTCTGGCCCGTCTCGACCGACGCTCCAAGACGGGCGAGACGCCCGTCCCACCGGGCCGTCGAACAGCACTTATCCGACGCCGAGCGTTTTGCGCTTTGGCTCAGCTCTCCACGAGCGCCCGGTTGTACGCCGCCATCGCCTTGCCGCGGGTCAGGATGCCGATGGGCAGTGTCGGGTCGATCGGGCTGGTGACGGCGAGGCTCGCGACGTCGTGGGCCGCGAACTTGTTCATCACGCTGTCCAGCGGCTCGTCGTATCGCACGCTCGGCACCTCTCGGAGCAGCTCGGCGACGAGCAGCAGCGGGATCGCCTCGCGGTCGATCAACGCCGTGCGCATGTCGCCGCCGGTCACCATGCCGAGGTAGGCCCCGGTGGTCTGGTCGACGACGACGTAGTCCGGCACGCTCCAGTGCGCGTGCATCGCGACGAGCTTGCTGAGCGGGTCCGACGCGTAGACGGGGTCCGGCATCTCGAGCAGCTCGCACCGCCCGGCGCTCAGGCGGCGGAGGAGCGAGAGGTCGAGGCTGCGCCCGACGTTCACGCCTTGGCGGCGCAGGCGGTAGGTGTAGATGCTGTCGCGCTCGAGGAGCTGGGCGACGACCACCGCGACGATCGCCGCGAGCATGATCGGCAGGATCACGTACGCGTCGCGGGTGAGCTCGTAGAGGATGAGGATCGCGGTCATGGGGGCGTGGGTCGCGCCGGCGACGACCGCCGCCATGCCGACCAGCGCGTACGCCGCCGGCGAGCCGCCCGCGGGGATCAGCCCGAACCGGTCGAGGATCACGCCCACCGCGGCGCCGGCGGCGGCCCCGAGAAACAGGCTCGGCGCGAACACCCCGCCCGAGCCGCCCGAGGCGAGCGTCAGCGTCGTCGCGACCGCCTTCATCGCCGCCAGGAGCACCAGGAACCAGAAGACCATCGGGAGCGCGCCCGGGTCGGCGGCGTTGGCCTCGGGCGTGAACGCCGTCGGGCTGATCAGCCAGCGGATCGTCTCGTACCCGTTCCCGAAGAACGCCGGCACGCCCGCCTCGGAGCCCGGCGATCCCCCCGCCGCCACGCCCCGCGTCAGGTGCAGGAACGCGACGCCCAGCACGCCGAGCATCAGCGCCCCGGTGATCGGCTTGATCACCGGGTGCAGCTTGATCTCGCTGTAGAGGTCCTCCCCGGCGTGCAGCATCCGGTTGAACCCGACCGCGACCAGCCCGCAGATCACGCCCAGCAGCACATAGCTCGGCAGCTCCGGCATGCTGAACGCGTACGCCTGGATCGTCTCGCCCGAGGCGAAGATCGCCTCGTTCTCGCCCATGAACGCCTGCGTCGTCGCCGTGCTGAAGACCGCGGCCACGACGATCGGCGTGAACGTCCGCAGGCTGAAATCCCGAAGCAGGATCTCCATCACGAAGAACACGCCCGCGATCGGCGCGTTGAAGATGCTCGCGATCCCCGCCGCCGCACCGCACCCGAGGAACGTGTTCATCCGCTCGCGGCTCACGCGGAACTTCTGCCCCACGACCGAGCCCGCCGTCGCCCCGATCTGCACGATCGGCCCTTCCGTCCCCGAGCTCCCGCCCGAGCCGACGGTCAGGATGCTCGCGAACACCTTCACCACGCCCACGCGCAGCGGGATCACCCCGCCCTTGTCGATGATCGCGCGCATGACCTGCGGCACGCCGTGCCCCCGCGCGTCCGACGCGAACAGATGCACCAGCACACCCGTCAGCCCCATGCCGATGACGGGGATCGCGATGATGAGCCAGTCGGCCCCGTCGCTCATGGTGCCGCGGGTCAGGCGCTCGACCCAGTGCAGCGTCTCGGCGAAGGCGATGGTGCCCAGGGCCGTCAGCGTGCCGATCGCGGCGCCGAAGACGATGAGGATGAACTGCGGATCGCGCAGCATGCGGAGGACGACGCTCGCCGGGCGACGATCCCCACGCCGCGCGTTGTCTGCACGCCCCGCCATCGGTCCGCTCCCCTGCACCAGGCCCGCTCAGGGCGGCCCAAGCCGACCCCGGAACGGGCATGGTACGGAGTGCGCCTCCGCGATGGCGCGCCGGGCCCAAGATCGGCCCGGTGCGAAACCTCAGCGCCCCGGCGTGCGGATCGCACACGGCCCGAGCCGATCGGAGCGCCCGATGCCGCTGCCCTGCCCATCCTGCCGCTACAACCTCGCGCAGACGCCCAGCACGCCCGAGACCGCGGCGAAATACATACAGACTCAAGAGGTCCGATGCCCGGAGTGTGGCGGCGTGTTTCCGCGCCACATGCTGGGCGTCAAGCGGGACCACCCGCTGCTCCAGCCGCCACACACCTTCGCGTGCGCCTGCGCGATGATCTGTTACGCCGGGCTCGCCCTGTCCGTGTACAGCGATCCCGGGACGCGCCCGCCCGACGCGCCGATTCCATGGGGCGAGATCGGCGGCGTGACACTCGTGGTGCTGCTTTTCGCAGTGCCCTGGATTGTCTCGGCGACGTCGCTCCGGCACTCGATCCCGCGGTGGGTGCGGTTTGGCGTGCTGTGGCTGAGCATCCTGCTGCTCGGCCCCTTCGCGGGGGTCATCTTGCTGGTTTTCGTGTTCGCTCTTCTGAGCTAGATACGACTGGACGGGCTGGCGTGAACCTAGCGCCGTCCGCGCGGGGTCTCGCGTCCGGAGATCGGCTCGCCGCGCATGTGCTTGCCTATGTCGCTGACGAGCACCTGGAGGCGGGCGCGCTGCTGCGGGGTCGAGTGCCCGCCGATGCCCTGGTCGAGGAACCGGAAGACGCCGGCCGTCATCTCGCCGCTCGGGCGGTTCTCGCGCACGCGGTCGGCGTCGCGTTGCGCCTGGCGCTGGCTGCGCGCCAGGCGTTCCTCGTCCGAGAGCCGGTCCGGGTCACCACCGGTGAGCAGGGCCATCGTCCGTGAGAACTCCACGACCTTCCGGTCCAGGAACGCCTCGCGCTCCGCGTCCGGCACGGTGCGGTACTCCGTCGCGTAGCTATCGAAGATGTCCAGCGCCAGGCGGCTGGCGTTGCGCTCGAGCTGATCCCGTGCGCTCCCGACGATCCCCGCGGCGAACGCCGCCATCACCGTGCTCTCGCTCGAGCTCATCCCCTGCAAGCGCGAGCTGAGCACGGAGATCAGCTCCAGGCGGCGCTCGATCGACAGGTTGTTGAAATCCTCGGTCAGCAGCGTGAAATCGAAGACCTTATCCAGGGGATCGTTCGCGTAGTCCGGCACGCGGGTCGGCATCAGCGCGACGGTGAGCCCGGCGAGGAAGGCGATCGACGCCGCGATGCCGAGGATCACCGCGATCCGGCGCGCCTCGCGATCCCCGGTGCGGCAGCGCCCCCACCACCGCCCGATCGGGCCGAGCGGGACGCCGGCCCGCCCCGCGCCGTCGCGGCCCGCCCGACGCCCGCGCTTTCGCGCCTTGCCCTTGGTGGGCGTCTGGAGCAGGTCTTCGGTGAGCAGGGATTCGTGCTGCGGTTTGTCGTTCATCGGAAAAGCCTCGCGAGAGCGGCGTTGTTGCCCCGTGGTTGCCAGTCGACGCGCATGTCGGGGAAGGCGAGCGCGTTGCGTCCGGGGTCGCCGTTGGCCTTGGGCGCGGGGGAGCCGTCGGGGTTGGCGCGTCCGCCGTGCCAGTCGTCGGCGTCGGCGAGGATGGGCAGGTCGCCGGCCTCGGGGATGTTTTCGAGGCGTCGCGTGACGAAGCGGGCCGGGTCGCGCTCGCGGAGGAAGTCCCGGGCGAAGGCCATGTAGACGCCCGCGAGGTAGACGTAGCTGGTCGCCTGGGTTCGCCAGACGGGCTCGTAGTTGGTGTCGGCGTCGAAGCCGGTCCGGTCCGACGGGCATCGGTAGAGGTCGCCCGACTCGTAGAGGTCGTACCCCGGCGGGCTGTTCTCGAGCTTGCGCGGGGGCGGGGCGTCGAGGTAGAGCCCGAGGGCCGCCAGCAGCGCCTCGGACTGCGTCGTCGCCGGCGTCGGGTCGGCGAGGGGGAGGACGTCGTAGTCGTTGACGTACCCCGCCAGGGCCTGCCCGAAGGAGCGGAGATTGACCATGCAGGCGGTGCGCCGCGCCTGCTCGCGGGCCGCGCCCAGGGCGGGGAGGAGGATCCCGATCAGCAGCGCGATGATGCTGATGACGACCAGGAGCTCGATGAGCGTGAACCCGGCGGGGCGTGGTCGTCGTGGCGGCGTCTGCGGCATCGCGGGGTTCCCTCCAACCATGCAAGCCTACAGGGGGAGGCGGAGCATGGTTTCGTTCCGGGTCGCCTCGTCGATGACGCGGTGAGCCGTGCGGGTCTGGATCGAGCGGAGCGTCGGGGCGTGGGCTCGGAACCGCTCGGCGAGCTGCGGGTCGCTCCGCATCGCCTTGTCGAGGCTCTTCGCCACGCTGGCGAGCCCGGATTTGAGCTGTCGTGCCCGCCAGGCGGCCGCCAGGGCCGCCGCCCCGAGCAGGATCGGCGACCTCAAAGGCTCCGGGACGAGGGCCCCGAGCCCCTCGAAAAGCGGATCGCGCCGGAGCCGATCGTGCTCGGCGAGGAGGGCGTCGAGCTGTCGGACGCCGGCGCCCGCGGCGGCCGCGTCGGCGTGCAGGCGGGAGGCGTCGAGGCGGAGCCCCTCGGCCCGGGCGTGATCCCCGCTCCGCTCGGCCTGCTCGGCCGCCTGATCCAGCGCCGACGCCCGGGCGAGCATCGCGTCGCGCGAGGCCGCGACCGCGTCCCGGAGCCCGGCGACCTCTCTCGCGCCGGCGCACCCGCTGAGCCCGCACCCGGCCGCGAGCAGCAGCACCACGCCCACCACGCCCGCGAGCCGCGCCCGCACCAGATCACTTGCACGCATGATTCGGAATCCGATCCCTCCGGGGCCCGTTGGCGCGCGGCCGCTGCGCCCGCCCCGGAGCGCGACCCGGGCGAGCGGCCGACGGGGAAGGTCGGCGTGCGCGGTCAAGCTAGCTTCGGTGGGGCGAGAGCACGGGCCCGGGAGCGCGCACCGACGCAAAACCGCGCACGCTCGCGGTCGGTGCGCGCGTTTTTCTGAGGTTCTCGTTTGTGTGGGTCGGTGGGACGGGCGAGAGAGCTGTCGTGAGCGTGCTCAGTCTCCGGGCGCGGGATTCTGGGGCGCGGGTGTCGGTGGGGGCTCGGGGGTGTGGTTGGGCGTCGGCTTCGGCGTGGGGCTGGGGAGGGCCGAGACGTCGGGGATCGGCGCCTGGAGCACGATCGTGTCGTTGCCCGCGGTGAGGAGCAGGCGCCCGTCGATCGCGGCGAGCTCGGTGGGGCGGCGGGAGAGCACGATCGTCGCGTGCTCGTCGGCGACGCGTCCGTCGGGTCGGTGGAAGACGTAGAGCGCGTGCTCGCGCGTGCCGTCGCCGCGTTCGACGCCCCGGCGTTCGACGGCCGCGTAGTAGAAGCGCGTCGGCGCGGGCGTGGTCATGAAGTCGTAGGTGTCCAGCGCGTCGAGCCCGACCAGCTCGCCCTCGGGGTCCATGACGATCAGCCCGCGGGGCGTGAGGACCTCGAGCACGCGGTCGTGAGTGAGGACGCGGAGCCCGTCGCGGACGTCCAGCCGCCTGCCGATCGGCGGCACGCCCGCTTCGAGGCGTCCGCTCTCGCGGTCGACGCGGCGCAGGCGGTGCTCCTCGTCGCGGACGTAGAGGCTCTGCCCGAGCACCCACGCCCCGCCGGTGCGGATGAGCGCCATGTCGTTCTGCGCCCAGGTGATGCCGTCGGTCCCGAGCGCGAGGATGCCGCCGGTCGTGCCGACGAGGACCTGCCCGTCGGGCGCGACGCGGACCCATCGCGGGCGGCTCCCGGCGAGGTCGTCGCGACGGAGGGATCGCCCGGTCTCGAGCTCCAGCGCGGCGAACCGCGGCTCGCCGGTCTGTGCGCGGTCGTCGCCGATCGTCTCGCCGACCAGCGCGACGACGCCGCCGTTGACGTCGACGTCGTAGACCCGCTCGACGGAGGTGGTCGTCGTCCAGCGTGCGCGCCCGGTGCGCAGGTCGATCGCGGCGACCCGCCCGGAACGCTCGACCGCGATCAGCTCTTCGGGGATGTCCGCGATCAGCACGTCGCGCATCGTCCCGAGCCCGGAGAGCGGCGTCTGCACCAGCCTCGGGCCCTCGACGCCCGCGATTCGACCTTCGACCGCGGCGTCGGGCTCGAAGATCTCGTGGAACGGGGGCGTGATCCACTGACGCCGACCGGAGACGGACTCGAGGCGTTCAAACCGCCCGCCGCCCTCGACCAGGGGGTGGAACAGGAGCACGCCGTCCTCGTCGTGACGGATCACGACCGGCTCGGCGTCGCCGGGGTGCTGCACGCTCCACGAGGCTTCCATCTCGCCCGAGGGCCCGACGCGGAAGAGCCCGATCGCGGACTCGTCGGCGTGGTGCATCAGGACGCGATCGGTCGGGAGCCCGTGGCGCAGCCCCGCGATCGGCGTCCGCAGGCGCCAGCCGGAGAGGCGCTGGACGTCCGGCGTGACGCCGGGGCCGATCAGCGCGAGGCGCGGCCCGTCGCCGCCGCTGGCGAGGCGGATCCGCTCCAGCAGGGTCGAGGCGCGGGCGAGGTCGAGCTCCGGGTGGTCGCGTTCGAGCGTGCGGAGCAGCCCGGCCGCGTCGGCGAGGCGCGACTGCGCCTCCAGCGCCGCGAGGCGCTGGATCGCGACGTCGCGGAAGGCGTCGCGGGCGCCGGCTCGCCCGATGGCGGCGTCGAGCTCGGCCGATTCGAACGCGCGGGCGCGAGCGGCGTCGGCGGCGCGGGGGCGTGCGGCGCGGTCGTGCGCGTCGGCGGCGTGGAGCCAGAGGCGAGCCGTCGCCGCGGAGGCGGGGTAGCGCGTCGCGAGGCGTTCGATCGTCGCTGCGGAGGCTTCGGCGCCCATCGCCGCCGATTCGACGCCGGCCTCGGCGTCGAACGCCGCGTAGACGCCCGGCCCGTGCGCGCGCACGAGCTCTCGAACGCGCCGGGAGGCCTCGGCCTCGGCGCGCACGCGCAGGCGCAGCCCGCGCCACGTCGCCGAGCGGAGCGGGCCCTCGCGCAGCACGCGCTGGTACGCCTCCACCGCGAGCGATGGACGACCGGACGACTCGTGCTGACGCCCGAGCGCGAACAGATAGGCCACGCGCTGCTCGGGCGTGTCAGCGGTGCGGCCCGCGCGGTCCACGATCTCGGTCAGCAGGCGCAGGTCGCCGATCGAGGGGGCGCCGGGGTCGGTCGAGTCTCCGGCGTGGATCATGGACATGAGGGCGTCGTGCAGGCGTGTGCGCGCTGAGGCCATCTGGGCCGAGAGCGGGTCGGTCTCGATCGCCGCCAGCGCGCGGTCGACGGCCGGGACGATGCGGTCGTGACGCCCGGATCGGAAGGCGAGCTGGGCGAGCGTGACGCCCGGGGTGGGGTCGGCCGGGTCGCGGTCGAGGCGGGCCTCGAGCTGGGCGGAGGCCGAGGACCAGATCGGGTGGCTGCGCAGCGCCTGCGGGCCGGCGACCAGGAGCTGCCCGTCGGCCGAGACCATGTTGCCGGCGTGCTCCAGCGTCACGACGCGCGGGTTGGCGGGGTCATTCGGATCGATCAGGAGCGCGCCGTCGCTCATGGGGAGCAGGAGTTGGTCCCCCACCGCGACGGCCCGCCCGGCGATGGTGCGCCCGCGGAGCAGCCCGGGTGTGAGCGTGACGACGCCGCCGGTCGCGTCGGCGAGTGGGACGAAGGTGACGCGGTCGACGCCGACGCCGGCGAGGCGGTCGCCGACGCGGACGAGGTATTCGGGGCTGACCATCGTCGCAGCCGGTCGCTCGCCGAGGAGTTCGCCCGTGGACGCGTCGAGCTCGACGACCTGTTCGAGGTTGGGTGTGAGGGCGAAGAGTCGCCCGTCGGCGACGATCGGGGCGCTGACGGTGAACGGCGGGCTGCTGACGCCGCGGCGCGTGGTCTCGGCGACGAACCGGCGGACCCAGAGCGGGCGTCCGGTGTCGGCGCCGACGGCCATGATGACGCCGGTGTCGTCGGCGTGGTAGACGACGCCGCGGTCGAGGACGGGTGCGGGTGTGGCTCGGGTGCCGCTGGCGAAGGGCATCGCGCCGGTGGAGGCCGCGAGGCGCACCCAGCGGGTCTCGCCGGTCCAGAGGTCGAGCCCGACGAGGTAGGTCGAGACGAGGCGTCGGGCCTGGACGAACTTGCGGGCGACGACGATCGCGGTGTCGCCCGAGACGAGGATCGGCCCGCGTGGGACGGCGAAGACCAGTTCCGGCGAGGCCGACGCGACCGCGCGCGACCACAGCACACGCCCCGTGCGCGTGTCGATCGCGTGGATCCGCGGGTCGCCGTCGCGCCCTTCGTTGAAGCTGATGCCCGTGGCGGCGAGCGCGACCGTGCCGGCGACGGTGACGGTGTTGCTGTCGCCCGGCGGGCGCGGGCCGCCCGGGCGGAAGTTGGTCAGGTTGCCCAGCTCGCGCTCGCTGGAGATCTCGCGTCGGGTCAGGGGCTCGGGCTGGGCGCGCCAGATCGGCTCCAGCGTGAAGCGGTCCCACGCGGAGATCGTGCGCCCGTCGTTCACGTACACCACGTCGCCCACGACCGTGGGGAAGACCCACGAGCTGGCGTCGCGGATCGCCTGGCGTTCGCGCTCGGTCCGACCTTCCAGCACCTCGTCGGTCCCGGGGGGGGACGTCGGCACCATGGACATCGGGCTCGGATCGAGATCGGCGAGTTCGACGGCGCTGTTGGGCGTGAGCGGCGTGGTCGCGGTCGTGCGCGCGCCGGGCGGGTGCGTGACGGGCTCGGGGGCTGGGGTGTCCTCGATGCCGGCCTCGCGCCGCCAGCGGGCCGTCATCGCCGTCAGGGCCGGGTCGTTGTCGTACCGCGTGAGCGTCGTCGCGAGGCGGGCCGCCGTGCGGGCGCGGGTCGAGCCCGCGACGCGGTCGGGGTGTCGGTCGAGCTGGGCGAGCGTCATGCGTGCGGCGTCGAACGAGGCCGACTCGAGCTGCGCCTGCGCCACGCGCAGCGACGCGTCAAAGCCCGAGGGCGTCAGCAGGTGAACGCGCTCGACCAGGTCGGTCTCGCCGCTCGCCAGCGTCCGTGCGGCGTTCGGGCCCTCGACCTGCCGGTACCGCTCCAAGAGCTCCGGGTACGCCAGGAGCGTCTCGTGGACGCGGGTCCGGGTGCTCACATAGAGGCGCGGGTCGTGCTCGGTCGCGAGGAGCCGCTCGCCCGACTCGTCGAGCATCGCCTGGAGCGCGCGGACGGCTTCGCCCGTGTTGCCCGAGGCGACCAGCCCGGGCACCCGGGCGAGCGCGTCGACCGCGCGCGGGGTCTCGTCGACGTAGACCGGGTTGTCGGCCTGCGCCAGTGCTGAGCCCGCGGGGCATGCCAGCCCCGCGCACGCGACCAACGCCGCGACCCACCACCCGTGCCGGGGTCGAAGCCGAGCTGTCCGTGGGATCATGCCGCCGCCTTCCGGGCCCGCCCCCGCGCGGGCCTTCCCATCATCTTCGACCCGATCCCCGCCCCCGATCCAACCCCGGCACGCCTGCATCGCCCCACGCCGGGATTGTCCTCGTCGCCCAATCGGAACCCCCCTGTTTTCGGGCCACCCCGCCCCCCGCAGCCGCCACGATCGACAAAGTGCCCCGCGGGGATCGGTCCGGGTCGGCTTCACGCCCACCGAAGGACCCTCCCGCGTCGATACCCCTCCACCATGATCCGGTTGCTCGCCCCCACGACGCGGAACGCCCAGCTACCTTTGCAAGCCCTTTCTGAAAAAGGGTTTGAGGTGTTTTTTGCACCCTTCCGCGCCCTGGCGAGCGGGGTGGTGGACGGGCCGGCCCGGCGTCGGGGGCGTCGGGTCGTGCTGCTCCTGATCGCGATCGGGCTGCTGAGCCTGGGGGACCTGGCGCTGACGATGAATTACCTGGTCTACACCGGGATGGCCGAGAGCAACCCGCTCGCCCGGGCGGTGATCCGCTACGACTCGGCGGCGGTGCTGGTCTTCTGGAAGCTCTCGACGGTCGCGTGTACGGGGGCGATCCTGCTGCTGCTCCGCCACCGGGTGTCTGGAGAGGTCGGGGCGTGGATCTGCGCGGGGGTGCTGGTGTGGCTGATGCTGCACTGGCAGCACTACATCGCGGATGTTTCGCAGGTGACGGCGTGCGTCGCCGCCGAGCGGGCCGAGGGGGACGCGCGATGGGTCCGTCTGTCGTCGGCGCGGTGACCCCGCTACGCTGCGGGCGTGCCGACCCCTCGCGACATGATGCCCCGCGTTGCCCCTCTGGCGTTGCTGCTCGCGTGCCTGCTCGGGCTGACCGGGTGCGGGCATTCGGCCCCGTCGGCCCGCGTGGCGGAGGCGATGATCACACGGTCCGGGCCCGAGGGGGCCGTGGTCGCGTTTGTGATCGAGATGGACAACCCCAACGCCTACGCCCTGCCGCTGCACGAGGCGCGGTACACGCTGCGTCTCGACGGCGGGACGAGCCTGGGGGTGGTGCGCGTGCCCAAGACGACCCTCCGCCCGGGGGGGACCGAGCGGTTCGAGCTGCCGATCGCGATCGCGGAGGGCGAGGGGCTGGAGGCGGCCCTGTCGCGCCGTGAGGACGGGACGGTCGCGTACCGCCTGAGCGGGACGGTGGTGTACCGTCGCCCGGGGGAGATCGCCGAGCGGCTGTTCGACGCGCGCCTGAGCCGCCCGACGGCGAGCTTCAGCGACCGCGGGACGATCCAGCTCCCGCGGTAGGGCGCGTTTGTGTGTTGAGTTTGGCTTACTGGGGCGGTGGGCCCGGGTTGGGTGCGTCGCCGCCGCCTTCGGAGCCGGGCTTGCGCCGTCGTCGGCGTCGCTTTTTGGGCGCGCCGCCTTCGGGGGCGGGGTTTGGACTGGAACCGGAGTCAGGGGCACCGGGGGCGCGGTCTGATCGGCTCGGCGGGCGCGGGTCGCGTGACGCGCCCGCGGCGTCGTCGCCCTCGGGCCGGCGCTTGCGTCGGCGTTTTTTGCGGGGCGCGGCGTTCTCGCCCGGGGCGAGGCCCAGCTCGTTCATGATGCGGTCGACCTCGCTCCCGGCGCCGGCTTGCCCGCGGTCGGTCGCTTCGCCCCGGGCGGGGTCGGCGTCGCGACGCTTTTTCCGGCGCTTGCGCGGGGCCGCGTCGCCCTCGCCCGAGGACGGGCCCGCGTCACGCTCGGCGGCCCGTTCGACAGGCCGATCCGAGCTTCGATCCGGGGCACGGCTCGCGCCGGCGCGGTCCGGTCGCTCCCGCCGGGCCGGGCGGGCGCCGGCGTCCGGCTTGGCGCGCACCGCGCGGGGCTCGCCCGGCTCGGTCAGCTCTTCCACCGGCACCGCCACGTCCCGGTTCGTCTCGTCCAGACGCACCAGCACGAGCTGGGTCAGGATCTGCGAATCGATCACGATCCCGTCCCCGTCCGGCGTGCCGACGCGCTTCTTCCGGTTCGGCAGGCGCTTGCGGAGTTCCTCGTACGTCTCGTCCTCGTAGCGCAGGCAGCACATCAAGCGCCCGCACCGCCCGCTGATCTTCAAGGGGTCCAGCGTCGCCTTCTGCACCTTGGCGCTGCGCATGCTGACGGGCTTGAGCACCTTCAGGAAGTTCTTGCAGCAGCAGTACTGCCCGCACCGCTCGTAGTCGGCCGTCAGGCGCGCCTCGTCCCGCGCGCCCACCTGTCGCACCTCGACGCGGCAGTCGTGGAAGCGCCGGAGCTCCTGCTGCAGGGCGTGCGCCTCGACGCGGTCGCGCTCGTCGCCGGAGAGGGCCGTGTAGTAGTACGTGATCCGCTCGTTGCCCAGCAGCGGCTCGGCCTCGACCACGCGGAGCGGGAGGTTCAGCGACTCGGCGACGCGGCGCGCCCGCTTGACCAGCTCGGTCCGGCTCGCGTCGATCGCCGCCTGGCGGTCCATGTCCTCCTTGGTCGCGACGCGGAGGGCCATGCCGTCGGCGTGGAAGGGGTAGTCGCGACCGCCGGAGTTCTGGATGTACTCCAGCATCTCCTTGCGGCTCACGCTCTTGCTGCACCCGCTGTTGGGGCAGGTGCTCGTGAGCATCTCGCCCATCTCGATCCCGCGGTGCGTGCGCACGACGATCTTGGACCCGCACCCGGGCTTGGCGTCCCCCCGGTAGGGGAACTCCCCGACCATCAGCATCACCCCGAACCGCACGACCAGCGTGCTGGGTGTGTTGAGCCGCTCGTAGGCCTCGCGGTCGGCCTTCTCCTTGAGGTGCTCGGCCAGGTCGGCCTCGAACTGCGGCAGCGGCGTGATGGGCATGACGGGAAAGCGTTCCTTCAAGAGGGCGGGAGGGGCGCGGCGGGCTCCGGGAGAGCGTAGACCCCCGCCACATGAACCGCCCCCGCCAGTCCCTCCGCGTCAGTTGCCCGCTCGCCCGGCGTCCGCCCCCCGCGTAGCCTCGCCCGATGCACCCCGCCGCGCCGCCGCCCCGTCCCCTCCGGTTGCTCGTCGTCTGCCCGAGCTGGGTCGGCGATGTCGTGATGGCGACCCCGGCCCTGCGCCTGCTCCGCGACCGCCTGCCGGGGGCGTTTGTCGGGCTGCTGCTCCGCCCGGGGCCCGATCGCCTGCTCCGCGGGACCGACCTGGCGGATGAGCTGCACGTGGATCGCGCCCAAGGCGTGCTGGGGCCGAAGTTTGTCGCCGCCAAGCTCCGCCCGCGCCGGTACGACACGGCGCTGCTGTTGACGAACTCGTTCTCCACGGCGTTGATCGCCCGCATCGCCGGCGTGCCGCGTCGGGTCGGGTACGATCGCGACGGGCGCGGGCTTCTGCTGACGCGCAAGCTCCAGCCGCCGCGCGACGCGAAGGGGGACTGGGCGCTGGTCCCGGCCGTGCGTTACTACTGGGACGCCGCCTGCGCGATGCTCCAGGGCTTCGGGCTCGACGCGCCGGCGCTCCCGGCGTCGGGCGACCGGCTCCAGCTTCCGCCCGGGGTGCGGATGGAGCTCCCGCTGACCGGGGGCGATCGCGAAGCCGCAGCCGGCGTCCTCGCCCGCGCCGGGCTCGGGGCGGGCGAGGCGTACGCGATCCTCAACCCGGGTGGGAACAACCCCGCGAAGCGATGGCCGCCGGAACGGTTCGGCGCGGTGGCGGGATATCTCGCCTCGCGTCCGTCGGGAGCGATGCGTTGCCTGGTCAACGGCTCGCCGGCGGAGGCCGAGGTTTGCCGAGCGGTCGTCGCGGCCTGCCCGGAGGCGCGAGCGGTCGCGCTCCCGGAGGTCGGGATGACGATGGACGCGATGAAAGGCCTGGTCGCGGGCGCGAAGCTGATGGTGACCAACGACACGGGCCCGCGCCACGTCGCCGCGGCGTTCGGCGTGCCGCTGGTCACGCTCTTCGGCCCCACGGACCACCGCTGGACGCTGATCCCGACCAGCGCGCCGGAAGCGATCCTCGTCGCCGACCCGACGCTCCCCGAAACCGAGCGTGCCAACGACCACCCGCAGCGCTGCCGCGTGGACCGGATCACGGTCGAGCGCGTGATCGAGAGCGTCGAGCGGGTGCTGCACGGGCAGCTCTGAAGCCGGGGCGCGACCGCGGCGTTACGCGTCGAGGAGCGCCCGAACGCGCAGCACCTCCGCGACGCTCCACGCCTGCGCGAAGCACCCGCCGGCGCGCTGCGGCTCCAGCGCGTCGCCCTCGGCGTCGAAGACCTCGGCGATCGCCCCGGGGCAGTCGGCGTCGAGCTGCTCGATCAGCGGCTCCAGCATCGCTCGGGCTTCGGCGCGGGCGTCGTTTGTGCGATCGTGCGCGCGCCACCAGGCTTCGGCGAGTGGTCCGGCGAGCCAGGGCCACGCGGTGCCGTTGTGGTACGCGCCGTCGAGCTCGAAGAGCGGGCCCCGGAATCGCGGGCGATAGGCGGGCGAGCCCGGCGCGAGCGTGCGCACGCCGCGGGGTGTCCAGAGGCGTTCACGCGCGACGCGCACGACGCCGAGTTGCTGCTCGGGCGTGAGCGCCGAGTGCGCGAGGCTGACGGCGAAGACTTGGTTCGGGCGCACGTCTTCGATCGTGCGCCACGTGCCGCGCTCGTCGGGCGTGAGGCCGTCGGCGAGGCAGGCGAGCCGGTCGTTCCAGAACTTTTCGCGCAGGCTGGCGCCGGCGCGATCGGCGAGGGCTCTCAGGCGTGCGGTTTCATCGGCATCGTGCTCGGCGATCGCGTCGGCGAGGGCGCGGAGGGCGTGGTGCCACAGGGCCTGGATCTCGACAGGCTTGCCGTGGCGCGGGGTGAAGGTGACGCCGTCGCGCTGGGCGTCCATCCAGGTGAGCTGCGTGCGTTCGTCGCCGGCGGCGATCAGGGCGTCTTCAGGGTCCATCGCGATGCGCGCGCCGGCGGAGTGTCGCCCCGGGATGCGCGTGCCGCGCTCGTAGGCGCGGAGCACGTCGAGGCAGGCGGGCGCGAGCGTGCGCGCAAAGCGTGTGCTCGCGTCCTCCCCCGCGCCGGGCGCGTCGCGGTAGGCGCAGCACGCGGCGACGAACCAGAGCGGGGCGTCGACGGTGTTGTACATCGGCTCGTCGGTCTGATCATCGAAATGGTTCGGGATGATGCCGTCGCGCCGGAAGGCGGCGAAGGTCTCCAGCACGCGCCCCGCCTCGGCGAGGCGCCCCGTCGCGAGCAGCAGGCCCGGGAGCGCGATCATCGTGTCGCGGCCCCAGTCGCTGAACCAGGGGTAGCCGGCGATGATGCTCGTGCCGGGCTCGCGATCGGGGGATCCGGCGTCGCCCATCGATCGGCGGCGGACGACGTACGCGTCGCTCGCGCACGCGAGGCGATCGAGCGAGGCGGTGCGCGGGCGCGCGCCCGCGGTCTTGGCCATCAGCGCTTCGAGGCGCGCACGCTCGGCGCGCTCCGCCTCGGCGTAGGGCGGCACGGGCTCCGCATCGGCGGCGATCGACACTTCGACCGTCACCGTGCGCGCGCCGGCGGGCAGTGTGCAGGAGATGACGCCGGGGGAGAACAGGTCCTCGCTCGCGTCGAGCCCGCGGGCCGCCTCGCGTTCGTAATACAGGTTCCGCCACGCGACCGCGGAGGCCTCGGCGCGCACGCCGGGGGTGCTTGTGTTGCTCGACGCACGGATCCGGGCGGTGTGCGCCCCGGCCTGGATGATAAAACCGCCTGTGACGGTTTCGCACGCGAAGCCGCGGGTTTCTGCGGGCAGGGCGTCGTGCCCGGGGAGCGGGTCGCCGTGGTCGGCGGTCGCGGTCAGGTCGCCCTCGAGGCGCACGAGTCCGTGGAAATCACGGAGCGAGACGAGCGGTCGCAGCTCGAGGCGCAGGTCGTCGTGGGTTCCCGGTTCGCGCTCGATCTCGTACCGCAGAACCGCGGCGTTGCGATCGCGGACCATCACCAGGCGCTTGACGACGCGCACGCGTTCGGGCCCGATCGCGAGCGTGTAGAACCACGCGCAGCCGACCTCGCGTTCGAACCGTTCGAGGGCCGCGTGCGTGCGCACGCGCTCGGTGTGTTCAAAGTGAAACAGCGCGAGCGCCCGCCCGGCCTCGCTCGTCGCGCCGAGGGCGAGGTGAGCTGGGACGAGCCGGTCGGCGATCGCGTTGACGGTCATGATGCGTCCGACGGGCGGTCGCGTGGCGGCGACGAGCAGCCCGTGGTAGCGCCGGGTGTTGACGCCGAGAGCCGTTCCCGAGGCGAAGCCGCCGAGCCCGTTGGTCAGCAGCCACTCGACGTCCGGCGACGCGGCTTCGGCGTGGCGGGCGTACCGGGGGACGTGCGCGCGCGGGGAGTCGGTGTTCACGCGGAGACTGTACACGGGGGACGTGCGGCGGCGCACTCGCGCTTTGTTCTTGAGGTTTGGGCGCGGGGAACGATGGAGAGCGTGGAGGCTCGGCGCACTGACCTTTCGGAAAAGGTCAGTGGCACGAGGGCGTGGGCGGAATTAGAGGCCGAGGACGCGTTCGCAGATCTGCATGGCGCGGGGGATGCGGTCGGCGACGCGATCGAAGAAGCCGGGCCCGGGGCGGAGCCCGCCGTCGGGTGCCGACCCGGGCGCGACGGCTCGGGCGCTGGGGCGCACGGGTCGGTTGCGGCTGGGGGTTTCGGCGAGGATCTGCTCGACCTCGGCGCTGAGCAGGAAGTCCATCAGCACGCGGGCGGCTTCCGGGTTCGGCCCGCCCGCGATCAGCCCGCCGGTGTTCGGGAACGCCATCGGCAGGCCCGCGCCCATGGATTCGCCGAAGTACCCCGCCTCGCGCGAGGCGCTCAGGGCGGCCTCGTCGGGCTCCGGGGCCATCTCGACCGGCCAGCCGTTGCGCTGTCCGGCGAAGACGTCGTCGGTGTCGGTGAGGGCGAGGTCGATCTCCCCGTCGGCGATCGCGCGCACGACGGTGGCGTTGCCTTGGTAAACGCGGACGCCGTTGGCCTGCATCGCGGTGAGCCAGCGTTCAAAGGCCTCTTCGCCCCAGCTTTCGAGGAGCGCGCCCATGTGCCCGCGCGTGGTGCCGAACTGGGGGCGGGCGATGCCGACGCGCCCGCGCCAGCGCGGATCGGTGAGGGCGTGGAGCGTAGTGGGGACGTCGGCCTCGTTGACGCGGGCGGTGCTGTAGACGATGACGCGCGAGCGGAGGGCGTTGCCGTACCAGATCGGTTCGCCCGCGTCGTTGCGCCCGACGAGGTGCTCGGGCCAGCCGTCGTCTTCAAAGTCGGGGGCGAGCGTGGGCTCGAAGGGGGCGAGGAGACCCTCGCCCGCGAGGCGGATGGTCGCGAAGGGCTCGCTGGACCACCAGACGTCGGCCCGCGGGCTGGCGCGCTCGGCGAGCACGCGCTCCATGAGCCCGGTGGTCTTGGTCGCCTCGGTGTCGCCGACGACGATGAGCTCGGTGCCGTGACGCTCGCGGAAAGCGTCGGCCACTTGGCGCAGGTACTCGGTATCGACGCTCGAGTAGAGCACGACCTCGTCGCGATCGCCCGCGTCGCACCCGGAGAGTGCGGCGGCAAGGGCGAGCACGCTCGCGAGCATGAGACGGCACAAGCCACGCGCGGGCATGGTGATCGGCATGATGCGGCTCCCTCTGGCAACCATCCACGAGACTCGGAGGGCGCGAGCTTACTCGGGATCGCTCGACGGCGCGGGGGTGGTTTCCTCGCCGCGGGCGGTGCGCTCGAGGCGCCCGAAGTAGCGTTTGACGGCGTCGTGGTACTCGCGCGGGACGCGCCGGGTTTCGAGCGCTTCGGCGGCGGCTTTGCCGCTCTGTTCGACGGCTTCGGTGAAGCCGGCGCGGGCCTCGCCGACGACCTGCTCGCCGTAGACGAAGCGGCTGCCGATGACCGGCCCGCCGCGGGTGTGGACGGGGCTGCGGCGCGCTTCGAGGGTGAAGGGGGCTTCCTGGGCTTCGGGCGAGCGGCTGCCGCCCTGCTGCCCGGGCCCGCCGCTGCCTTGCCCGCCGTCTTGTGGGTCGCCGGGTCGCCAGTCGCCGGGCTGGCCTTCGCCCTGCATGCCGCCGGCGAGCTGGGCCCAGCTCTCCTGCCCCATCGATTCGCCGAGCGAGGCCATCTCGGCCATCGCCTGCTGGAATGTCTCGTCGAGCCCGGCCATGTCTTGGGCGAGCTGCTCCATCTCGCTCAGCGACTGCCCGAGCTGGTCCATGCCCTGGCTGGCGCGCTGGCTTTGGCCCTGCTGCCCTTGCTGTTGCCCTTGCTCGCCCATCGCTTGGGCGATCTGGCGCATCGCCTGGGCCATCCGTCCCGCGCCGTTGCACGCCTGGCACTGTCCGGCGAGCTTGTTGGCGAGCCCCTGGCACTGCGACTCGCTCATGTTCGGGTTGGCTTGCTGGAGGGCTTGCTGGATCTGCTCGGCGTTGCCCTGCTGCGCGAGGCGCTCGGCTTGGTCGCGTGGGATGCCGGCGCGCTCCATCGCGCGGATCGCCGATTCGCGGTTCTCGGCCATCTGCTCGAGCTGCGAGGCCATGTTCTCGAACTGCGCCTGCATCGCGGCGGCGTCTTCGGGGGACATGTTGCCCGACTCGGCCTGTTGGCGGAGTTGTTCGAGCGCCTGCTGCGCCTTGCCGAACTCGCCGCGGGCCATCGCGCGGGCCATCTCGTCCATCGGGCCGGGCCCGGGGCGGCGGAGCTGCTCCATCAGGTCGCGGGCGGCTTGCAGACGCTGCGCGTCCTCGCCCTCGCGCAGCTTTTCCAGACGATCACGCAGCGAGGTCAGCTTCCGCAGCTGCGCCCGCTCGATCTGCTCGCGCGAGCGCGGGAGGTCGAGATCCCCGCCCGGGGCTTCTTCTTCCTGAAGCTCGGCCGGGTTGATCCCGCGGCTGGCGAGCATCGACTCGATCCGCTGCTCGCGTTCTTTCGCCTCGGCCTGGACTTCCAGCAGCTCGCGCTCCGCGGCGGCGCGGTCGTCGGCGGCGGCGAGCATCCCGAGCACGTCGATCCGCGGGATCAGGAACCAGCCGGCGGCGAGTGCCGCCCCGAGCCCGATCGGCCACGCCCAGTGACGCGGCGCGCGCACGTGCGCGATCATCGCCGGGCGCAGCTTGCCGGCGCGGTCCTCGGCGCTCGCGAGGATGGCGCGGCTCCAGGCGCCTGGCTCGTTTTCGACCGCGAGAGCCGTGCTGAGCGTCTCCCGAAGCTCGGCGCGCTCGTCGATCAGGCGGGCGACACGCTCGGGGTTCGGGCGCTTCAGCACCGCGTACGCGAGCCCGCCCGCGACGGCGGCCGAGGGCAGGGCCCAGACGAGCACGTCCCACGGCATGGGCACGCCGACGACCCGTTCGACGACGCGGAGCCCGATCGCGGTTCCGACGGCTCCGGCGAGGGCGAGGATGGAGGCGTCGACGAAGCCGCCGAGGGTGACGCGCACGCGGACGCCGCGGATCAGTTTTCGAACGCTGCGCATCGCGTCACCTCCGCTCGCGGGCCCCGGACGCCTCCTCGGGCGTCTCTTCGCATACCGGCGTGGCGCGGGTTCGGGCGCACGCCGAGCGACCCTGAATTGGACGCCGTCGGCGTAAGGGCGTTCCATCCTGGGCTTCGAACACTAAGGATATCGGCCACCCGATCCCCGACCAAACCCAAATCCGGGCTTGCGGCGTGGGCCCGCCCCCGGCAGGATGCACCACCCATGCCCGCGACCGACCCATCTCGGACACCTCGATCAGGGGTGTGGCTTCGGTGGCTCGGGGCGCCGTGGATCGACGCGGGGGCCGCCCAAGCGGCTTTTGACCGTCAGCACGCCCGGGACGAGCTCGGCACGCGCCTCCATCTCGCGCTCGCGTGCGGGTTTGGCGCGATGCTCGGGGCGTTCGTGTCGGCGATGGAGGTCGCGCTGGTCGCGATGGCGCTCTATTGGCTCGTGCGCGCGAACAACACCTGGCGCACGTGGCCCGCGTTGCTCGTTCAGCCTGTGATGCTGTTGCTGCTGCTGTCGTTTGCGTGGCTTGCGGTGACGCTGGCGTGGACCCCGAGCCGGGCGCAGGGGGTGCGT
This sequence comes from Phycisphaerales bacterium, assembly GCA_050485765.1. Classification (GTDB taxonomy): domain Bacteria; phylum Planctomycetota; class Phycisphaerae; order Phycisphaerales; family UBA1924; genus RECY01. The sequence goes on from JBJHBZ010000009.1 coordinate 62,616, forward strand.
GAGCTGGAGCAGGTGCGGTTCGCGGCGGTGCCGTTGCTGCTGTGGCCGGTGCTGGATCGGCGGGGGTGGATCGTCGCGGCGATGCTCGTCGGCTTCGGGCTCGGGCACCTCAGCCAGCTCGTTCACGCGATCGGGACGGCGATGGCGTGGCCCGCACTGACCTTTGACCGCCTCCCCGGGCGCAACAGCGGGTGGTGGGACCCGGCCGTCTCGGGCACGCTGCTGATGGCGCCCCTGGGCCTCCACGGGGCGGCCCTCGCCCTCGCCCGGGGGCGGTGGCGCCTCCTCGGCGGGGTGGGCTTTGGCGTGACCTGGCTCGGGCTGCTCGCGACGGGCACCCGCGGCGGCTGGATCGCGGGCCTCGGGCTGTCGTGCGTGGTCGCGCTGCTGGCGGGGTGGGCGGCGGTGCGCCGGGGGCGCGAGCGGGGGCGGGGCTGGAGGGGGCGCGCCCGCGTGCTGCTGGGTGTGGGGGTGCTGGGGGTGGTGATCGTCGGGGCGGCGGCGACGGCGCTTGCTCCCACGGTGACCGCGCGGGCTGAGGCCGGGTGGGGTGAGGTCGCCCGCGCGATCGAGGCGCGCGACTACGACACCGACACCGGCAAGCGGGTGTTCATGTATCTCTGGGCCTGGCAGACGTTTGCAGAGCATCCGGTCGTCGGGCTGGGGGCGGGGAGCTTCCGGGCCGCCAGCGCCCGGGCGATCGAACGCGCCGGGGGCGACCCCGAGGCGACCGTCCTCCACGATCACGCCCATCACGCCTTGCTCCACGCGGCGGCCACGACCGGGGGCGTCGGGCTGCTGCTCACGCTGGGCGTCGTCCTCGGGGCGGCGGCGGGCGCGGTCGCGCCGAGTTGGGGCCCCTTGCGGGCTCGGCGGGGCGAGCGAGGGGGGTTCGACGGGGTCCGTGCCTACACCGACGCGGGCCCGGCGTTGGCGCTGGTCGGGATCGCGATGGTCAGCGTGTTTGACAGCGTGCAGATCAACGCGATGACGGCCGCCCTGGGGGCGACGTGCCTGGCGCTCTGCACCGTCTGGCGTCCGGATCCGCCCTCGCGGAGGGTGTGAAGATGGGTGCTTTTCCTTCCGGAGGCGTGCATTAGCTGTCGCTACCCGGGCGTGGGATCCGCGGCGTGCAATGATGCCCCGATGAGCGACGCGCCCTTCCCACGCAAACAGAACGCGATCGACCGGGCCCGCGAGGTCGCGGGGGAGTATCAGAAGCTCTTCGACGCTTTGCCCCCCCACTCTCGGGAGGCGGAGATGGCGTTGCTGGGCTCGCTGCTGCTGGATCCGAGCGTGGTGAGCGACGTGGTGACGATCATCGAGCGTCCGGAGTCGTTCTATCTGGAGAGCCACGCGGCGATTTTCAAAGCCGTGCGTGACGTGGACGACGCGACGAGCGGGAGCGACCTGATCCAGATCGTGGAGCGTCTGCGCAGCCGCGGTCAGTTGGAGACGGTGGGCGGTGCCGAGTATCTGGTGGAGCTGGCCGAGAGCGTGCCGAGCGCGGCGAACGCGCCGTACTACGCGCGGATTGTTCGGGACAAGTCGCGTCTGCGTGCGTTGATCGACGCGGCGGCGCGGATCCTGTACGAGGCGCACGCGACCAAGGACGACGACAGCGAGACGGTCGAGCGCCTGGTGGACGACGCGGAGAAGGTGATCTTCGACGTCGCGCGGGCCGACGCGCGGACCGACGCGCAGCAGCTTGTGGATCTCTTGCACACGGAGCTGGAGCTGCTGGAGCACCTGGAGAAGCACGGCGCGGGTGGCAAGCCGACGGGCTTTGACGACCTGGACGAGATGCTGGGCGGTTTGCACGAGGGGGAGCTGATCATCCTGGCGGCTCGCCCGTCGATGGGCAAGACGGCGATCGCGCTGAACCTGGCCGAGCAGATCGCGCTGGGCGGCCGGACGCCGCTGAGCCCGCGGAGCGCGGGCGGGAAGCCGGTGCCGGTCGGTTTTTTCAGTCTGGAGATGAGCAAGTCGGCGGTGGTACAGCGTCTGATCAGCGCGTACTCGGGCCTGGATAGCCACCGCTTGCGGACGGGCCAGTTTTCCAAGGCCGAGTTCGACGACCGGATCGTGGGCGCGTGCGCGACGCTGAGCGAGGCGCCGATCTTTATTGATGACACGCCGGCGTTGACGCTCGCGGGGCTGCGGGCGCGGGCGCGCCGGATGCACCGTCAGCACGGGGTGCGCGTGATCATGATCGACTACCTGCAGTTGCTGAGTGCGCCGGGCTCGGCGAAGGAGAGCCGTCAGAACGAGGTGTCGACGATCAGCCGCGGGATCAAGGCGTTGGCGCGCGAGCTGGAGGTGCCGATCGTGTGCCTGGCGCAGCTCAACCGCGGCGCGGAGCAGCGCGAGGGCAACCGCCCTCGGATGAGCGACCTGCGCGAGTCGGGCTCGATCGAGCAGGACGCCGACGTGGTCGCGCTGCTGCACCGCGAGGAGTACTACCACGTGAACGACCCGGACTGGGCGGACAACCACCCGGACAAGGTCGGGCTGGCGGAGCTGATCATCGCCAAGCAGCGGAACGGGCCGACGGGTGTGGTGCGCCTGACGTGGGACTCGGCGACGGTGCGCTTCAAGAACTACGCGGGGTACCGCGACGACTTCGACGCGTACACGGGGCGGGACGAGCCCCCGCTCCCCAGCGAGGGGCACGCCGGCGCGCCGTTCGACACCAGCGCGCCCAAATCGGGCGGCGCCTTCGGCGGGCGGGCGCGCACGGGCCCGGCGCACAACCACCGCGACGGCGGCGGGCCGGACGAAGACATCGACAACCTCCCGATCTGATCTGACCGATGCACCCCGAGGCGATCCGAGCCGGTGCGCGCGGCGAGGCGTGCGCGGTGTGCGCATCGTCCCACCCAGACCGGGCAAGGACGATCCCTTGCGTGGGGCGTTCTTCGCGCTGAGGTGCGTCGGAAACCGCATGAAATACCCGTTTTTGGAGGGGTGGATGCGTCGCGCGGCTGCCCCGTTTGGGTGTGTTCTAAGTTTGTCTTCACAGGCTGTGTGAATATTTCCAATTTTTGTTGTTTTTGTGGAATGAGGTGATCGCCTCGCGCGGTATTGTGCCATCAGAGCGGCTGGGAAGTTGAGAGGACAAGACCGCCGGCGTGTCGCCGGGGCGATCCCACCCGCACAATCTTGTTCGGCGCATCGGCGGGCTGCACACCCGCGCGGTGCTGTCGCTGGGAGGTCTCGCCATGCGTGTTCCCGCTGTTGTTCTATTGGTTTCCGCGGCCGGTTTTGTGGCATCGACCGCGGCGGCGCAGGTCGGCACGTTCGTGATGGGCGTCGACTCGAGCGCCAACGCGGCGCACCTGTTCGATCCTGCGACGGGCGCGCTCGTGCAGCAGAACTGGATCGAGTGGGGCGACCTGACCGACGGCGGCTCGGGGACCGGCTCGACCGCGAAGCACGCGATCCAGGTCGGCACCGACATCTGGGTGTCGGACCAGCTCCGCGACGTGATCTACCGCTTCGACCAGGCCGGGAACCACCTGGGCAACATCCCCAACGCGGGCATCGACAACATCAAGGGCATGGCGGTGGTCGGGAACCAGGTCTGGCTGACCAACGCCGGGACGAACCAGGGCGCGCCGGGCAACTCGATCGTCTTCATCGACATCGCGAGCGCCACGCCCGTCGGCTCGGCCCCCACGGTCGGCTCGCTCTTTGACCTCATCCACTACCAGGGCCAGCTCCTGGGCTCCAACATCACCAACCAGAACCTCGAGTTCTACGACCCGGGCACCGGCGCCCTCACCGGCACGTTCCACGTCCCGTCGCCCGGCGGGCTCCAGTTCCCGCAGCAGATGTTCGAGCGCGAGAACGGCAACCTGCTCGTCGCCGGGTTCTCCACCGTCGGCGGGAGCACGACCGGCATCTACGAGTTCACCAGCGAGGGCGTGTTCCTCGGCATCGTCGCCGGGAACAACGCGCGCGGGGTGCTCGAACTCGAGAACGGCGAGGTGATGTGGAGCAACGCCGGGGGGTTCTGGGTCGAGGGCGACCTGATCCTCGGCGGAACCGGGATCGCCGGGCAGTACCTGAGCTTTGTGACCGTGATCCCGACGCCGGCGGGGTTCACGCTGTTCGCGGCCGCCGGTTTCGCGGCCGCCCGTCGCCGGCGCTGACCCTCGCGTCTCCTGCGCGAGGTCGCGCGTCCGAACGACGCCTGTCCTGACCCCAAGCACGCGCACGCCGGGCCTCCTGCACTAGGCCCGGCGTGCGTTTTTTGGTGGTCGGCGTGTTTTGCGAGCCTTAGCGGCGTGTGCGCACGCGCCCGCCCATGAGCTTGGGGGGGAGCTTGCTCGGGACGACGCCGCCGGGGAACTTGCTGGCCGCGGAACGCTCGTCGAGTTGGGCTTTGGCCGGCACGTCCGGCGCGCCCAGGCGGTTGCGCTCGACGACCGGCACGCCGGTGACGACGTACGGCGCGTTCGGTCGTTCGTCCTTCCACCCGTCCGGTCGCGGCGTCGGCTCGAAGTCCGGGTAGGCGAGGTGCGGCACCTCGGCGTTGATCAGGTTCTCGATCTGGCGCAGCAGCTTGCCCTCGGCCGGGGTGGCGAAGCTCCACGCGATGCCGCGCTTGCCGGCGCGGGCCGTGCGACCGATGCGGTGGACGTAGAGGTCCGGGTCGTCGGGCAGGTCGTAGTTCACCACGTGGCTGATGTTCTCCACGTCGATCCCGCGGCTCGCCAGGTCGCTCGCGACCAGGCACGCCAGCTTCCCGCCCTTGAACGCCTTCATCACGCTGGTGCGCCGACCCTGGCGCATGTCGCCGTGGATCGCGTGGGCCTCGATGCCCTTCTTGTTCAGGTGCTCGGTCAGGCGATCGACCGTCTTCTTCAGGCGGCAGAACACGATCGTCAGCGCCGGCTCCTCGTGCGTGAGCAGGTGAACGAGCAGGTTCCGCTTGTCCCACGGCTCGACGGTCAGGTAGAACTGATCCACCAGGCTCACCGTCAACGAGCCGGAGCTGGTGACGATCTTTTCCGGCTCGCGCATGTGCCGGCGGGCGAGCTCTTCGATCTCCGGGTTGATCGTGGCGCTGACGAAGATGGTCTGGCGATCTTCCGGGCACATGCGGAGGATGCGCCGGATGTCCTCGCGGAAGCCGATGTCGAACATGCGGTCGACCTCGTCGAGGATGGCGAAGCGGACGTCGGCGAGGGAGAGGTAGCCGCGTTGGACCATGTCCATCACGCGCCCGGGCGTGCCGACGATGATCTCGGGGCCCTTGGCGAGCTTCTCGGCCTGGGTCTGGATCTTCTGCCCGCCGTAGACGGGCAGGACGCGGAGGCCGGTGTGTCGTCCGAGCTCTTTCATCTCGTCGGCGATCTGCACGGCGAGCTCGCGTGTGGGGGCGAGGACGAGGGCCTGGAACTTGCGCCCGCGCTCGGCGAGGTGGAGCAGGGGCAGGCCGAAGGCGGCCGTCTTGCCCGTGCCGGTCTTCGCCTGCCCGAGGACGTCGCGCCCGGTGAGCGCGACGGGGATGAGCTTGGCCTGGATCGCGGTGGGGTGGATGAAGCCCTGGGCCTTGATGCCGCGGAGCACGCTCTCGTCGAGGCCGAGGTCGTCGAAGGTGCCCTTGTCGAAGACGTCCTGGGAGGCGTCACCCGCGAGGGCGGCCGGCGCGGGGGTGCGAGCGGGGCGCTCGGTGGCGGGTGCAGCGTCACGCTCGGGCCGGTCGGCGCGGGGCTCGCGGGGGCCGGTGTTGGCGTTCTGGTTCGGGGTGTTCTGGTTCGGTGCGGCCTGGGTCTGCCCGGCGTCTTCGCGCCCGCCGCGTCCGCGACGGCGGCGACGCTTGCGCCCGGGCTTGGCGCCGGAGTCCGGCCCGTCAGCTCGCGGCTCGGCGTGCGTGGCGCCGCCCGAGGGTGAGCCGCGCCCGTCGCGACGGTCATCCCGGCGGGGCTCGTTCCGACGCCCCTCGTTCCGGTTTTCGTGACGCGTGTCACCCCGGCTCTCGCGCGGCTCTTCGCGACGCGGCTCGGAGGGCGACCGACGCTCGGACGCCGAGGGCGAGCCGGCGAGGGGGTGCTCGGCCACCTCGGCAGACTTGGGCTTGCCGGGCTTGTTCTTGCTCGGCTTGCTGCTCTTGGCGGCGGGGGCGCTCGGTTTGGCGGGCGACTTTGCGGGGGACTTGGTGGACGACGCCTTCGACGCGACAGCGCCGGCGGGCTTCTTCGTCACCGTCTTCTTGCCCGCGGCCTTCTTGGAGACGCCCGCCTTCACGCCGCTCTTGGCGGGCGCGGGCTTGGCGGAGGCCTTGGCGCCGGTCTTCTTGGTGGCGGCTTTCTTGGAAGCCGCCTTGGTCGACGCGGGCTTGCTCGCGGTCGTCTTCGCGACCTTCTTGGTCGTCTTGGCGCCGGAGGCCTTCTTGGTCACGGCTTTCTTGCTCACGGTTTTTTTGGACGCGGCTTTTTTCGCGACCTTTTTGCCGGTTTTGGCGGTCTTCTTTTTGGCGGGCCGTCCGGCGCCGGACGTGCCGGCGCTGGGGTCGAAGCGGGGGCCGGTGGAGCCGAGGGCGTCAGCACCCGCGTGGAATGCGGGAGGGGTCATATCGCTGGCAGTCATGGTCAGTGGGTTCTCGGGAGCGCGGGGCTCGGGGCAACGGTGATCGGGAACAACGGGCTCGGTCCTCTCGCCGGCGTCCGGGCTTGCCCCGATCGCCGCCCGGGAACGTCACCCGGGCCTCGCCCGAACCCCGAGCCGTGTGATGGGCCGAAGCGCGGGACGCCAGCACGCACGCGACGATCATCACGCCGCGTCAACCAGGCCCGGCACCGAACACCGACCACGCCCGGTCTCGATCCCGACGATCCGCCGGGAACACGGGGATTCTAGGCCGATCGGCGAGCGTGCCCCTGTGGTCACGTTTCGTGGTTGTGGTCGCCCTCGTTCCGCGTGTCGGCGCGGGCGAGCTCGATGAGGATCATGTGCTTCATGAGGGTGCCGACGGCTGTGGAGCTCGCCGCGAGCCACCCACGCCACCCGTCGCGCCAGGCGCTCTTGAGGACCATCTGGCGGAACATCGCCCCGGCGGGGCTCAAGATGAGTCTCGCGCACGAGCCCCGGGCCCCGGCGGCGTGCTTGCTCGCGGCCCCGACGCGGGCGTGACCGACCTGCTTGCCCAGGTGTTCGCTGATGGTCGTGAACGAGTCGTGACGGAGGGTGCCGCGGAGGCGGTCGGTGCGCGTCGGCCCGGGCCCGACGACCAGGAGCTCGTCGTGCGGGTCGACGCCGGCGCAGTGCAGGCGCTCGCGCCGGACCAGGCGCAGGCGCCACTCGGGCTGCCAGGCGTGTTCGAGGTAGCGCCCGAAGTACCAGACCTTGCGGTTGACCCAGTACCCCGCGACCCCAGGATCGTCGCGGGTGACGCGCTCGCGGATCGAGGCCCGCAGGGGCTCGTCGGCGCTCTCGTCGCTGTCCAGCACCAGGACCCAGGGCTGCGTGCAGTGGTCGACGGCTTTCTGCTTGGTCCGCACGTACCCGAGCCAGTCGCTCCGGATCACGCGGGCGCCGGCCGCCTCCAGCATCGGGATCGTCGCGTCGGTCGAGCCCGAGTCGACGGCGACGATCTCCGACGCCAGCCCGCGCACCGACTCCAGCGTCCGCCCGATCGTCGATTCGTTGTTCTTGCACACGATTGCGATCGAGAGCGCCAGCGGGCCTTCGCCGGGCGGCGCGGCGGTGGCATCGGCGCTGGATGGGGGCGTCGCGTCGGGCATCAGGGGCGATCCTACACGCCGCGGCCCGGGTGTACCCTCACGCGCATGCCCGTCGATCGCCCGACGCCCGCCCCCCTCGCCCCGCCCGCCGAGCCGCGGCGTGTGCGCGTGCTCCGGGTTGATGCGTGCGAGCTGGCGGGGATCCTTGCGGCGATCGACCGGGGCGGGCACGACGACCTGAAGCGCCCGCGGGACGGGCGGAGTGCCGTGGTCGCGGTCGACACGCCGAGCGGGGCGGTGGTGGTCAAGACGATCGTTCTGGACACGCCCCGGCGACGGGTGCAGGGGTGGCTCGGGGTGACGACGCTGGACCGCCAGGCCCGGGCCGCGCTTCTGCTGGAAGAGGCGGGGATCGCGTCGGCTTCGTGTCTGGCGGTGCTCGAGGGTCGGTCGGCGGGGGGGTCGCGGGTGCGGTCGCTGGTGACGCGCCGGGTGCCGGGGGTGACGGGGCTCGCGGTATTGCGCTCGGGGCGTGTGCCGAGGGGGCTGGCCGAGGCTGCCGGGCGTCGGGTGGCGTCTTTGGCGAGCGCCGGGCTGCACGACCGGGACCACAAGCCGAGCAACCTGATCGTGGACGACCCGGAGGCGCGGTCGCCGGTGCTGACGCTGATCGACCCGGCTGGGGTGCGTCGGCGTCGCCCGGATGCGGCTTGGATGCTCGCGAGCCTGGCGATCGAGGCGGCGGGGTGCGGGTGCGGGGCGAGCGTGTGGACGCGGGCGCGGGCGGTGCGGGCGTGCGCCCGCGCGATGCGCCCGGCGCAGGATTGGCGGGGGCTCTACGCGTCGGCGGCTCGGGCTGTCCGCGAGCACGGCGACCCGACGCCGAAGGACATGCCGACGGACTAAAGGCTTGAAGGGCGGGCTTCAGGCCTCTTCGGCCGGGCACTCGGGGGGTTGGCCTTGCAGGACGCGCCAGAGGTCGCGCACGACCCAGCTCATGTTGGTTTTGGCGGGTGTGGTGGCGCTGGCGAGGTGGGGGGCGAGGTGGACGTTGGGGATGTCCAGCAGCGGGTGTGAGGGGCCGAAGGGCTCGGGGTCGTGGACGTCGAGCAGGGCGCACGCCGCGGGGTGGGCGAGCATGAACTCGGCGCAGGCGTAGGGGTCGATGACGAACCCGCGGCTGGTGTTGATCAGCACGACGTTGGAGCGCATCCGACCGAAGGCGTCGCGTCCGAGCAGGGCGCGGTTGGCGGCCCGCCCGTCGACGTGGACCGAGAGCAGGTCGCTCTCGGCGTAGAGGCGCTCGGGCTCGACCAGCTCGACCTCGGCGCGTTCGACCAGGGCGCGGGCCTCGGGGCGGAGGGCGTCAGCTCGGCGCACGTCGGCGGCGATGACGCGCGCGTCCAGGGCGCGGCACGCGCGGGCGACGCCCGCGCCGACGCGCCCGAGCCCGAGCACGCCGACGGTCGAGCCGGCGATCTGGCGAGGGGCCGTGAGCTCCTTGCGGGTCTTGTTCCAGGCGTCCTGGTCGAGCGGGTGGTCGAGGAAGACGCGCGGGCGGAGGGCGTCGAGGGCGAGGGCGAGGACGAACTCCACAACGGCCCGCGTGTTGGCGCCCGGGGTGTGGACGACCGCGACGGCGCGGGCCCGGCAGGCGGCGAGGTCGATGTTGTCCAGCCCGACGCCGGCGCGGGCGACCACGCGCAGGCGCGGGGCGCGGGCGAGCATCGCGTCGTCGACGACGGTGTACGTGCGCACGAGCAGGGCCGCGGCGCGGGGCAGGAGGGCTTCAAAGCGCGGGTCGGTGTGGGCGCACTCGACCAGTTCGGCCCCTTGCTCGCGGAGCCACGCGCCCGGCTCGGGTTCGAGGGCTTCGGTCTGGATGACGAGCGGGCGCTCGGCGTTCACCGGGCGTCGTCCCCGTGGTTGTCACCGCTGTCCAGGGCGGGCTCGATGATCGCGGACATCGCGCCGGCGCAGGCGGCGATCAGGGGGTCGGCCCCGAAGGCGCGGATCTGCTCACGCTTGAACTCGGCGTGCTCCTTGTGGGTCGTCAGGCAGATCGCGCGGCCCTGGGTGTCGACCGTGATCGCCAGCTCGTAGGCCCGCTGCTCGCTGATGAAAAAGACCGTCCGGAGCATGCGGATGACGTAGTCGTAGGTGTGGTCGTCGTCGTCCAGGAGGACCACGTTCCATCGCCGGGGCTGGTCGGCCTGGGGCGAGGGGCGGGGCGCCGGGGCGGGGCGCGTCTCGGGCGGCGCGATGGTGGCGGCGTTGCTCACAAGAGCAGTGTACCGCCCCGATCGCCGGATCCCAGCCCCAGGAACGGGCGGGGCGGTCGGTGGCGTTTGTGGAGGCGGTGATTGTGCGGGGGCTGTTGGAAAGTGGTGGATTTCGCGGTCGGCGGCCGATGGAGTGCAGGCCGGGGCGGTTCGGCGTCGGGTGAGGGCTCGCCTCGTGTCGGGCGGGTCGCCTCGGCGGGCCGGGCGCGGTGACTGGAGATTTTCCGGATGAACAAGTCGGACCTGATCGAGGTGGTGGCGAGCCAGCTTTCGAGCACGAAGACCGAGGCCGGGCGTGCGGTCGACGCGGTGATCGAGGCGATCGTCGAGGGCGTGCAGCGTGATCAGAAGGTGACGATCACGGGGTTCGGGACGTTCCAGGCGAAGCAGCGTGCCGCGCGGACGGGGATCAACCCCGCGACGAAGGAGCGGATCACGATCGCGCCGAGCACGACGTGCTCGTTCAAGCCGGCGCAGTCGCTGAAGGCGAGCCTGGAGGGGCGTCCGAACGCGGGCGCGCCGGTGCTGGCCTGACTCGAGCGGCTGGGGAGGCGCGGGCCGCGCGGGGTGCTCAGGTCTTGGGCGCGGGGTTGAGTCGGCGCGGGGCGTGGATCGCGGTGGAGCCGCCGCGGATGTCGTCTTCGGTGCGTACGGGTCCGAGCTTCACGCGTTCGATGGCGCGTTTGGCATTGTGCCGCGACCACTCGGTGCCGATGTAGCGTCGCCCGAAGGCGGTCGCCATGACGGCGGTGGTGCCGGTGCCCGTGAACGGGTCGAGCACGACGTCGCCCGGGTTGCTGCACGCGAGCACGACGCGCCCGAGGTAGACCTCGGGCAGTTGGTTGTCGTGCTTGTGTCTGCGTTCTTTGTTGTTGCCCTGGACGCGCCCCCAGTGCTTGCCGTACCAGACGTCCATGGGGACGCGGTGCCCGGGGGGGAGGCCGTCCTTTTTGGATTCGGTGCGTTCGTCGGCGTAGATGGCGCGTCGGTCGCTCTGCTCGAGTATGGGCTCGGGGTTCCAGGTGCGCGGGCCGCCGGGCTTGACGAAGTAGAAGGCGTGGACCTTGCTGTTGATGAACCGTGACTTGGTGTTCTGCCCGAAGCGGTAGTGCCAGACGCACCAGTTGACCAGCTCCATCTCGATCGCGGGCGGGCGCTTCAGGTCGTTCTGGAGGTAGCAGGCGATCTGGGCGGCCCAGTCGTCGGGGATGTTGATCCACATCGCCCCGCCCGGGCGCAGCGCTTCGGCGCACCGGTCGATCCAGTCGAAGGTGAAGGCGAGGTACTCCTCGCGGGACATGCTCGCGTCGTCCCACGCCTCGCCGGTGCGGTCGCGGTCGTAGTCGCGGCTCCAGTTGAACGGCGGATCGGCGAAGACCAGGTCGACCATCCGGCTCGCGACTTCAGGGATCGCGCCCAGCGTGGTGCGGCAATCGCCGACCCAGACGCGGGCGTCGGCGCCGCCGGTTCCGGTCGCGGTGTAGGTCGGCTTGCGCGGGCGCGCAGGGGGGGCGCTGGCGACGGGCTGGATGGTGCTCGTGTGCATGAGGGCTCCAGCGTAGCGCCATCTCGCGCCGAGCGCCAGCGGGGGAAACGCGTTAGTCCTGGTCGGACGAGCCGTGGCGTTTGATGACCGTCGCGTCCGAGCGGGTCTTGGGGTCGGGCCCGCGCGGTTTGAAGCGCCGGTGGCGCTCGCTCTCGGCCCATCGGTCGGCGATCCGCCACCACACCAGCAGGAACGGGATTGAGAGCGCGACGACCGCGATCAGCGTCGCGGCGATGATCGTGTTCATGCCTCGGCGTCCTTCTCGGCACGCTTCAGACGGATGACGCGGGGGGCGTCCTCGGGCTCATCCGGCACGCCGGGGTCGAGGATCGGCCTGGCGGGGCGCTCGGTCGGTGGTCGGCGCTCGCGGGCCGCCTTGGTCAGGACGAACCCGATCACCACCAGCACCACCAGCGTCATCACGACGCCGACGCCGAGCAGCCCGATGAGCACGTACGCCGTGGGATCGATCTCGCCCGGGACGGCGTCGGCGTCGCGCGCCAGCGTCCCGGGGGAGAGCACCAGGGTTGTCGCGAGCGGCGTCGGCATGTCGCTCCACAGCGGTCGCCGACGGCGGGGCGACCGGGTTCGGGGTTACAGCTCCACCATCGCCATGTCGGGCTGCTGGCGAACCGGGAGCGGCGGGGTCGCGAGGTCGTCCACGAAGACCCGCAGCGCGGGGGCGGCCTCGCTCATCTCCCGGCGCGCGTCGGCGGCGTTGAACGGGCGCGTCGGGACCATCCGGCGCTCGATCGCGTCCGGCACCGTGCCCGGCTGCTCGTCGATCACGTACAGCTTGGCGCCGCTCGGACGCTCGGGCGCTTCGCCCTCGGTCGCCGAGAGCAGGTCGAGACCGATCTGCCCCTCGCTCTTGGCTTCGCCCGGCGTGGGGACGGCGGCCTCGAACGCCTGGAGCGTCCCTTGTGCGTTCTCGAACGTCCCGGCCTTTTCCAACCACGCCGCCCCGGGCAGGACCACCTGCGCCGCGTCGACCAGCGCCGACCCGAGCACGTCGATCAGTACGCTGAACCGCCCGTCCATCGCGGCGACAAGCTCGCCCGTCGCCCAGTCGCTCGGGTAGTTGCCGGTGAGCAGGAGCGCGCCGACGTCCGGGGCGCCGACGGCTTGCAGCCACTGGTCCCACTCGAGCGCCTCGCGCCCGAGCACGCCCTCGATGACCCGGCGCACGCCGCGGGCGTTGGGGGCCTTCTCGGCGTACATGCGGAAGGCGCGCTCGTCGTCCCAGTCGATCCCGACGGGGAAGGCCTTGTCCTCGCCCTTGATCGGGACGGGCCCGAGCCCGACGAGGCAGTCCTCGTCGAGTCGCCTGGCGGCCGCGAGGATCGTGTACGCGTCCTCGCAGGTGAGCATGGGGCTGAGGAGCAGGGCGAGCCGCTTGCCGTTCTCGGCGGCGGCGCGGAAGCCGTTGACTGCGTCCTCGATCGCGCGGTTCCAGTCGCTCTGCACCAGGGCGCCGTACTGGCGTCGGAGGGGGGTGGTGAGGCGGTCGGGGCTGTGGACCCACTTCCAGCTGTAGCGGACCTCGTCGGTGATCCAGTGCTTGTTGATCGCGGCGTTGGCGCGGGGCTTGAGGCGGTAGACCTTGCCCTGGTTGTGCTCGACGGAGATGTTGTCGCCGCTGGGGGTGAGCCCGTCGATGCCGGGAGTGGTCTTGAGGAACCAGACGCGCTGGGCGAAGAGGAAGTCTTTATCCAGCAGGGCGCCGACGGGGCAGAGATCGATGACGTTCGCCGAGAGCTCGTTGTCGAGCGGGACGCCGGGGAAGACGTCGATCTCGCTCTTGTTCCCGCGTCCGACGATGTCGATCTCGCCGGTGCCGGCGACCTCGCGCGTGAACCGGACGCACCGGGTGCAGAGGATGCACCGGTCGGCGTAGAGATAGACGTGGGGCCCCAGGTCTTTCTTGGGCTGCTTGAGCTTGCTCTCCTCGAAGCGGCTGGCGCTGCGCCCGAACTTGTAGCTGTAGTCCTGGAGGTGGCACTCGCCGGCCTGGTCGCAGACCGGGCAGTCCAGCGGGTGGTTGATCAGCAGGTACTCCATGACCGCTTTTTGGTTGGCGACGGCTTTGGGGCTGTCGGCGTGGACGACCATGCCGTCGCTGGCGGGGGTGGCGCAGGTGGGCAGGAGCTTGCCGCCCATCATGGGCTCGAGCTTGTTCTCGTTCCGCGGGTTGGGGGCCCAGCACTCGGCGAGGCAGATGCGGCACTGGGCGGGGATGCTCAGCCCGTCGTGGTAGCAGTAGTACGGGATCTCGACCCCGGCACGGGTGGCGACCTGGAGGATCGTCTCGCCCGGGGTGAACTCGCAGTCGACGCCGTTGATCTTGACGGATGGCATGGCGTGGGATCGTAGCGGCCCGACGCACAATGTGGTCAGCGCGCAGGCTATCCGGATTTTTGGACGGTAGAGTGCATCAATCGATGGGGGAACTCTGACGGGGCGGTACCAAAATCTGGCATAGAGTGTGATTGTCGCGAGCAGCCTTATCCAAACAAAATACAATTATACTTCTCATTTTATTTGATGTGGGCGCGGAGCAGTAATTTGGACAAACAAGAACCAAACACGATCGAGTTCACGGTTCAACAATTGCGTTGCCATGCCATGGAAATGGAAGATGGTAAATGGATGCTTATGCAAGGCCCTACTGGACTCGTCGGGAAAGTATGGCCTGATCAGATATCGCTTCAGCGCGATGTAAAAAACCGCATGGAAGGCAAGTAATTTAGCATCTCGCCGCGGGCGTGGCGGAATCGGTAGACGCGCGGGGTTTAGGTCCCCGTGGCCGTTGAGGCCGTGGAGGTTCGAGTCCTCTCGCCCGCATTGTGCGCTTTGCCCCGGACCCGGGCTCTTGCGGGTCTGGGGCGGGTGACGCCGGATCGCCGCCCGATGCCTCACCCCGAGGATCGGGCGGCGTTTTTTGGTTATGGCCCTCAACCCGAGCCCGCGCCCGGTCGATGCGACTGCCCGGAACCGCTTACCGGGCGTTGGGTTTTCGGCCGTCGCCGAGTCGACCCGCCCGTCGGAACAGGGACGACGCCATGCCCACACGTTCGACCGCGACCGCCCGTTTCAGCCCCGTGACGGCCGCGTGTGCGGCCCTGGTGTGTGCCGCGGGCCTCGCCCACGCGCACGCCCCCTCGCCCGCGGGGGATTCCGGCTGGCGCAGCGCGGGGGACCGCTCGGGGGCGATGCTCCGCGAGGCGGGGCCTGTGTCGCTCTACAGCGAGACGATCGGGCAGGGCGGGGCGGCTTGGGTCCGCCTGCGGTTCGACCCGGCGACGCACCTGCCCGAGGGGTACGCCGTGCTGCTGATCAGCGAGCTCGACGGGGCGACGCAGTTTCTCGACGCGGGGGAGCTGGCGCGCTGGCGTCACACCTCGGCCTACTTCAACGGCGAGGGCGTGCGCCTGGAGCTGCTCCCCCCGCCGGACGCCGACGCCGCCTCGATCCACCGGGCGGCCCGAGTCGTCGTCGCGGGGGTCGAGACGCCCGAGCCGATCGCCCCAGGCGTGCATCGCAGCATCTGCGGGCCCACCGACGACCGCACCCCCACCACCGACCCGCGGATCGGGCGGTACCTCCCGGCCGGGTGTACCGCGTTCCTGATCTTCCCCAACGGCCTGCTCTCGGCGGCCCACTGCGTGCGCGACGACGCCGTCGTGCAGTTCAACGTGCCACCCTCCGGGCCCAACGGGGAGCTGCGGCACCCGGACCCGGCCGATCAGTACCCCGTCGACCCGGCGTCGGTGCAGGCGCCGCAGCCGTTTGCGCCGGGGAACGACTGGGCCTACTTCGGCGTCTTCCCCAACGCGACGACGGGGCTGAGCGTGCAGGAGGCGCAGGGGCGGGGGTTTGACCTCGCGCCGGCGCCGATCCTGGGCGACGGGCGAGGCGTCCGCGTGCCGGGGTACGGGGTGGCGACGGGGGGGATGGAGGTGGAGCTGAGCCGCACGCTGACCGAGGGCGCGGGCCCGCTGGTCGAGGTCGCGGGGACGCGCCTGCTGCACCGGGCCGACACGACGGGTGGCTCGAGCGGGTCGCCGATCATCGACGCGGCGAGCGGGCACGTGGTGGGCGTTCACGGCTCGGCCGGGTGCGACGCCGGGCCCGGGAGCGCCAACACCGGCACCGCGACCTGGACGCCGACGCTGCGAGCCGCGATCGCCGACCCGCGCGGGGTCAACCGCGACCGCGACTGCGACGGCGACGGGATGAACGACTTTGACCAGATCGCCGCCGGGCTCGGGACCGACTGCAACGCCAACGGCATCCTCGACGCCTGCGAAGACCTCAGCCACCTCGATTGCAACGGTGACGGCTTCCCCGACGCCTGCGACGGGCGCGACTGCGACGGCGACGGCATCAACGACGCCTGCGCCATCGCGTGGGGCCTCGTCGAAGACTGCAACGGCAACGGCATCCCCGACTCGTGCGACCTGCTGCCCACGCCCGTCCGGCGCGTGACCGACACCGTCGGGCCCATCGACGCGTTCAACCCCGTGAACTTCACGATCACCAACCTGGAACGCACCGAGAGCGCGGTGCGGCTGACGGTCTTTGCCGCGGCCGACGTGAACAGCGCGAGCGAGACGCTGGCGGTCTTCCTGAACGGGACGCCGATGGCGACCTTGTTTCACATCAGCGTCGACTGCGACCCGAACATGGCGGCGGACAGCTTCACGATCCCCGCGGCGACGTTCAACGCGCTGATCGGGGCGCAGCGCCGCCTCACGGTCTCGATCGTTGCGAGCCCGGCGGTGGACGACTGGCGGTGCGGGAACCAGAGCCGCGTGCGCGTGGAGCTGGACTACTTCACGCCCCCGTTCTCGGTCGACACGGCCGGCGACGGACGCCCGGATGAGTGCCCCCCGCTCCCCTGCGGCCCGGCGGACATCGCGAGCGCCAACGGCTCGCCCGTGCCGGACGGACGCGTCGACATCAACGACCTGAACCAGTACATCTCGTATTGGCTGGGCGACGTCGCCGAGAGCGACGGGCAAGAGGCGCTGTACGCCGATATCACCAGCCCGGAAGTCCGCGGACAGGCGGACGGAGTCGTCAACGTCCTTGATCTGGTGTATTACGTCGAGATCTGGCTGGACGCGCAGCAGCGGGGTTGCCCCCCTCGCTGAGGCGGGGGGCGGTGCGAGCGGGGCGCGGCGCGTAGACTGCGCGTGATGGCTTCACGCTCCGCCGCCAGCCCGTCTCGGATGCCCGACGCGTCGTCTCGGATCGTGCTGCTGCACGGGCCGGACGCGTTTCTTCGGGCCGAGCACTCGGCCGCCCTGGTGCGCACGTTGGAGCAGGCGCACGGCGCGGTGGACGTGCTGCACTTTTCGGGCGGCTCGTCGGAGGCGGCGGACGTGCTGGACGAGTGCCGCAGCTTCGGGCTGATGGCGACGCACAAGGTCGTCGTGGTCGACGACGCGGACCAGATGGTCAAGGACACGACGCGCGGGCTGTTCGAGCGGTACGCGGAGGCGCCGTCGGAGGGGGCGACGCTGGTGCTGCGGTCGGGTCGGTGGCACAAGGGCAAGCTGGACGGGCTGATCGAGTCGGTCGGGGCGATCGTCAAGTGCGAGGCGCCGGGCGAGGGCCAAGCCGTCGCGTGGGCGATCAAGCGTTGCGCCAAGCGTCACGGGGGCGTGCTGGAGCGCGACGCGGCGGAGCTGCTGGTCGAGCGCGTGGGGGCGGACCTCGGTCGTCTGGATTCGGAGCTGGGCAAGCTGGCGGCGGCGGCTGGTCAGAGCCCGTGCGGGGAGGCGGTGCCGATCGCCCGGTCGCTGGTGGCGGAGTTTGTGGGCGTGAGCCGCGAGGAGAGCGCGTTCGCGATCCAGGACGCGGTCTCGCGTCAGGACGCGGGCGAGGCGCTCGAGAGCCTGCGGGACGCGATCGAGCGTTCGCGGGAGAGCCCGGTGCTGGTCTCGTGGGCGTGCATGGACGTGGCTCGGAAGCTGCACGCGCTGGCGTGCGCGGGGCGTGGCGCGCCAGAGGTGGCCAAGTCGATGCGCGTGTGGCCGATGGACCGGCAGCGGGCGTTGATCCAGCAGGCCGGGCGTCTGGGCCCGTCGCGGACGCTGGCGATGCTGGAGGCGACGGTCGCGGCCGACCACGCGCAGAAGTCCGGGCTCGGGCGCGACCCGATGCGGACGCTGGAACGCCTCGCGGTGACGATCACGCGCTGACGCCCCGGCTTTTCCCCCGCGTCGGCAGCCCCTGAACCCGAAAAAGCGAGGCCCCGGGGCGGGATCGGTCGATGCTACCGGTTGGTTCACGCCGCGGGACGCGGCGAGGCTCGGAGCGCAGGAGGCGCGGGATGCACCAGTGTCGACGTTGTCGGATCACGCTCGCGGGCCTGAGCGCCGGGGCGCTTTGCGTCGTCGCCGGGTGCGCGTCGAGCACCGGGAGCGGGGATCGGGGCGCGGCGAACAGCGGGCTGGAGCACCTGGCCGCGGGCGAGCGCGGTTCTCCAACGGGCGAGGGGGTCGCAACGCCGGATCCTTCGGCGATCCCCGGGCTGGAGGAGTTGCTGCGTCGCCAGCACGGGGCGGCGCTGGATATCGAAGCCGCGTTGCGCCAGCGTGAGGAGCCGCGGGCCCCGTCGCCGACCACGGCTCGGCGTCCGCAGGAGCCGCCGCCGGTCTGGGGGGAGCGAGCGCCCGAGCCCGCCGAGCCCGCCGAGCCCGTCGATGAGGCCGAGGGGCTGGAGGTCGAGGCATCGCCCGAGGCCCCCGAGCTGGAAGCCGAGCCTTCGGAGACGCCGGGCGAGCGCCGGTGGCGTCTGGTCCACGAGCTGATGACGGACCTGCTGATCGAAGCGGCGGAGGCGGAGGACCCCTTCGCGCCGCTCTCGGCGATCGCGGCCTTGGAGGCGGCCTCGCCCGGGGCGCTCGAGCGGGCGCGTGTGCGCGACGAGACCGGCTTTAGCCTGCTCTTTCCCTCGCAGGAGGCGATGCTGGGGGCGATGACCGACCTGGTGCGCGCCTGGCGCGACGGGGACCCGGACGAGGCGTCGCAGGAGGCGCAGTCGGTCGCCGACCGTCTCCGGGCCGGGGGCGGGCTGCGCCTGCCCAAAGTCGCGATCTGCCGTCGCGTGGACGGGTTCGGGCGGTACGAGGCGTTCTCGAAGCCGGTGTTTCTCGCCGGGCGGGCCAACGAGATGATCCTGTACGTGGAGGTCGATCGCTTCGCGCACGCCCCGGCGATGTGGAGCGAGACCGCCCGCGCCGGTCGCGGGGCCCGGACCACGCGGGAGACCGAGCGCGAGACGGTCGACGAGCGCCACGCCGACGCGTTCGCGGTGGAGCTGACCCAGAGCGTGCAGCTCTGGCGGGACCGGGACAACCTGTTGGTCTGGTCGCAGCCGGTGCAGCGGGACCGGTGGGTGAGCCGCAACCGCGTGCGTGATTTCTATCTTGTGAACCGGATCATCCTGCCTGCGACGGTCTCGACGGGTCGGTACACGCTGAAGGTCGTGATGCGGGACGTGAACCAGCCGGGCGGTGTGGCCGAAGCGGCGATCCCGATCGAGGTTGTCAGCGACCCGCGCCTGTTGGAGTAGGACTCAGCGTTCGGCGGGCGTGGTGGTGCTTTTTTGCCAGACCTTCGGCTCGGTGCCAGCGAGGGTGCGGGCGATGTTGCCCCGGTGCCGTGCGATGACCATCGCCGCGAGCAGGCCCGTGACGACGACAAAGGGGGCCAGCCCCCCCACGCTCGGCTCCGGCGCGAGGGCCCAGCCGCCGACGCCGACCAGGAGCGGGACCGTCGCGGCCGCGACAACGCTCGCGACGCCGACGTAGCGGAACGCCGCGACGAGTGCGAACCAGAGGACAAAGGCGATCGCCGCGGGGAGCGTGACGAGGGGGTAGACGCCGAGGAGGGCCCCGAGCCCGGTCGCGACGCCCTTGCCGCCCTTGAAGCCGACCCAGGGGCAGAAGACGTGCCCCGCGACGCTCGCGAGGACGACCGCGAGCCACGCCCAGGCGAGCGCCGGCGCGGGGGACCAGTCGCCCAGCACGCCCGCGATTGCGCCGGCGGCGAGGATGGGAACAAGCCCCTTGGCGACGTCGAGGACGAAGCAGAGCGTGCCGAGTTTTTTGCCGAGGACTCGCCCGACGTTGGTCGCGCCGATGTTGCCGGAGCCGTGCTGGCGGATGTCGATCCCGCGGGCCCGCCCGATCCAGAAGCCGAAGGGGATCGAGCCGATGAGGAAGGCGAGCGGGATGGCCAGGAGCAGGGTGATCACGGCGCGATGCGCCCCGTACCGAGGCTCGGCGCGTGGGCGCCGGTGATGAACCGCTCGCGGAGTGTGTCGAGCAGGAGGGCGTAGACCTCGTCCTCGCTCCCGCGCGCGTCGAGGACTCGGAACAGATGCGGGTCGCTCTCGGCCTGGGCGCGGTAGCCCGCGCGGACGCGCCGGTGGAACTCGGCGCCCTTGGCTTCCATGCGATCCATCAGCGGGTTCAGGCGTTTGGCGGCGGTCGGCTCGTCGACGTCGAAGACGATGACCAGGTCCGCCCCGGTGCCGTGGGTCGCGATGCGGGCGACCGCCTCGATCTCATCAAGCGGGAGCCCGCCGGCGTAGCCCTGGTAGCTCACGGTGGACTGCACGAACCGGTCCGCGAAGACGGCCTCGGCGCGCTCGAGTGCCGGGCCGATGACCTGCTCGCAGAGCTGGGCGCGGCTGGCCATGTAGAGCAGCATCTCGCAGCGGACGCTCATCGCCTCGTCGGAGTGCTCGAGCAGGGCCTTTCGGATCTTCTCGCCGACGTCGGTCCCGCCCGGCTCGCGGACCTCGACGACCGTCTGCCCGCGGGCGCGAACGTCGCGGGCGAGACGCCGGAACTGGGTCGTCTTGCCGGAGCCGTCCGGGCCTTCGAAGACGAGAAACCGCCCCGCCAGCGCGGCGGCGAGGGCGTCATCGGGCTGGGGCTGGGCGTCGCCGCGGCTCATCGGAGCCGAGTGTAGCGGCCCCGGTCTCGCCCGAGCCGGGCGAAGACGTCCGCGGCGCTCAGAGCGTCGCCATGTCGATCACGAAGCGGTACTTCACGTCGCCCTTGAGCATGCGCTCATAGGCGGTGTTGATGTCCTGGATCGCGATGGGCTCGATGTCGCTGACGATGTTGTGCTTCGCGCAGAAGTCGAGCATCTCCTGCGTCTCGGCGATCCCGCCGATGAGCGAGCCGGCGAGGCTCCGCCGACCGAAGATCAGCCCGAAGACCTGCGGCGAGGGGTGCGGGTGCTCCGGTGCGCCGACCAGGCACATCGTCCCGTCCACCGCGAGCAGGTTGATGAAGGCGTCCAGGTTGTGGCTCGCGGCGACCGTGTTCAGGATGAAATCAAAGCTCCCCGCGTGCGCCTGCATCTGGGCGTCGTCCTTCGAGATCACCACCTCGTCGGCCCCGAGGCGCTTGCCGTCCTCGACTTTGCCGGGCGAGGTCGTGAACAGCACAGTTCGGCACCCGAACGCATGGGCGAACTTCACGCCCATGTGCCCGAGCCCGCCGAGCCCGACGATGCCGACCTTCTTGGGCGAGCCGTCTTCCCGAGGCTCGTCCACGCGCCAGTGCTTCAGCGGCGAATAGGTCGTGATCCCCGCGCAGAGCAACGGGGCCGCGCCGGCAAGGTCCAGCCCCTTCGGCACGCGGAGCGCGAAGCTTTCATCGACCACGATCGACTTGGCGTACCCGCCGTAGGTCATCTTGCCGGGCAGGTGCTTGTCGGGGCTGTTGTAGGTGAACGTCGCGCCGTTTTTGCAGAATTGTTCGAGCCCCTTGGCGCAGTGCGCACACGCTCGGCAGGAATCGACCATGCACCCGACGGCCGCCGCATCGCCGGGCTTAAAGCCCTTCACTTGCGCGCCGACCTTGACCACACGCCCCACGATCTCGTGCCCGGGGACGACGGGAAAGGTGACGCCCGCCCACTCGCCGCGCGCGGTGTGGAGGTCGGAGTGGCAGACGCCGCAGTGGAGGATCTCGATCTGGACGTCGGTCGCGCCCGGGTCGCGGCGCTCGATCGAGGCGGCGGCGAGGGGCGACGTGGCGGACTGCGCAGCGAACGCGGGGGTGTTGGTGGGCATGGGCAACGGTATGCCGACGCCCGGGGCGGGCTATTCGCGGCTGTCGACGGTGTAGTTGGGCGATTCTTTGGTGATGCGGATGTCGTGGGGGTGGTTTTCGACGACGGTCGCGCCGCTGACTCGGCAGAAGCGGGCGGTGGTGCGGAGGGCGTCGATGGTGGGCGTGCCGCAGTAGCCCATCGCGGCTCGGAGCCCGCCGACCATCTGGTAGACGAACTCGGCCAGCGGGCCGCGGTAGGGCACGAGCCCCTCGACGCCCTCGGGGACGAACTTGGGCGAGCCGCTGGTGCCGTCGCCGCTCTGGCTGTAGCGGTCGGCGCTCCCCGCGGCCATCGCGCCCTCACTCCCCATTCCGCGGTAGCTCTTGTACCGGCGACCGTGGCTGATGACCAGTTCCCCCGGGCTCTCGTCGAGCCCGGCGAAGAGTGAGCCCATCATCACGCAGCTCGCGCCCGCGGCGATCGCCTTGGCGATGTCGCCCGACTGGCGCACGCCGCCGTCGGCGATCACGGGCACGTCGCGCCCCGTGCGCTGCACGCCGCGGACGGCGTTCATGATCGCCGTCACCTGCGGCACGCCGACGCCCGTCACGATCCGCGTCGTGCAGATCGACCCCGGGCCGATGCCGACCTTGACCGCGTCCGCCCCGGCCTCGATCAGGTCGATCGCCGCCTCGGGCGTCGCGATGTTCCCCGCGATCACGTCGATGTCGTGCTTCGCCTTGATCTCCCGCACCGTCCGGAGCACGTTCTCGCTGTGCCCGTGCGCGGTGTCGACGATGATGACGTCGACTTCGGCCGCCAGCAGCGCCTCGACGCGGTCGAACTGTCCCACGCCGACGGCCGCCCCGCAGCGGAGGCGCCCGCGGTCGTCGGTGTTCGCGCTCGGGTAGGCGCTGAGGCGCTCGATGTCGCGCATCGTGATCAGCCCGGCGAGGCGGAAGTCGCCGTCGACCAGCAGCAGCTTCTCGACCTTGTTCTTGCTCAGGATGATCTCGGCCTCGGCGAGCGTGGTCGTCGGCGGCGCGGTGATCAGCCCCTTGTCGGTCATGACCTCGCGGACGGGGGTCGATTCGTGCTCGACGAACTTCAGGTCGCGCCGGGTGAGGATGCCGAGCACGCGCCCCTTGGTGCGCAGGTCCGCCCCGCCGCCCTCGGTGACGGGGAACCCGCTGACGTGGTGCTGGCGCATGAGCTGCTTGGCGCGGGCGGCGGTGTCGTCGGGCCCGAGGGTGATGGGGTCGGTGATGATGCCGTTGGCGGTGCGCTTGACCTTCGCGACCTCGCGCGCCTGGCTCTCGGGGGAGAGGTTCTTGTGGATGATCCCGATGCCGCCCTCTTGCGCGAGGGCGATCGCCAGGGCCGACTCGGTGACGGTGTCCATCGGGGCGCTGATGAGGGGGATCTTGAGGGTGACGCGGGGCGTCAGGCGGGTGCTCGTGTCGGCGCCCGCGGGGACGATCCCGCTCCGCTGGGGGATCAGCAGGACGTCATCGAAGGTCACGCCCTCGAAGACGATGCGGTCGAACGGATCGACCGGGGAGGGCTGGGACGCGGAGGGGGTGGACGCCGGGGTGGAAATCGTGTGGGCCGCCATAACACAGTGTCGCCACCACCGGGGGGTGGGTCAACCGTGGCGCGGTCGGCGTCGCGTCTGGATTGGGAGAGCCGGGTTGGGAGAGGTGGATCAGCGGGGCAGGGCGTCGGGGCGTCGGCGTCGGCGGTGCGACCGATCACGGGAGGCGGGGCGGGGGGCGACCGGGGCGCGTCCCGAGGTGTCCCGCGTGAGCTCGCCCGCGAGCGCTTCGAGCTCGGTCTGCAGGTTGGTCCGCAGGTCGGTCTCGTCGTGGCGGAGGCTCGCGGGCTCCAGATCGGGCTTGAGTTGGTCCAGCGCCTCGCACCGCTCGGCGAGCTCGCGCTCGATGCGGGCCGCCAGGCGACGCTCGCGGCAGACGCCCCGGTCGGCGAGCCACGCGCCGACGGCGATCACCGGCAACGCGATCAGCGCGACCACGGTGAGCAGCACCCCGGTCTGGACCTGTCCGAGGACTTCCGGGCGGACGAGCACCCAGAGCATGCCGCCGGCGGCGAGGATGGACCCGCCGGCCGCCAGGGCGACGCCTAGGTTCCGAATCCCGCGCACGCCGCGACCCACCCACTCGGCGGCGCACTCATTCAGGCTGGACCCACGCATCGCGACTCCCGTGCACACACCCCGGCCGCACGACTCGGCCGTCCTGGCCGACACGACTGGGGGCCCCTGGAACCCCATCCCGCACGCGCCGCTGCACCCGTCGAGCTCCGAGCGATGCCCGAAAAGCCCCACGCGAGAGCGGGAGGGCACGGTACACCCCGGCGGGAGCGCGATCAACCAAGACGCCCCGGATCGGCGGGTTCTCCACAGGGTATCCACCCTGCCCCAGGGACCGAAACAGGGTGTTCTGCCCCGAGGGGGCGGATGACGCTTTGATGCGGCGGGGTGGCTCGGGCGGTGGCGGTGCGGGGCGGGTTGTGAGCGGGGGCGGGCGGGGGGTGCTGGTCGCGGGTGGGTCGGCTGCGGTATCGTCCGCCCTTCCGTGCGCCGCGTGCTGGTCAACCCGTTGGTTCTGCTGACTGTCTCGGGGGCGGTCTGGGGTGTCGGTGCGCCGGTGTGTTCGGGGCAGTTGACGCAGCCGCCGACGCGCCGGGTGGTGGACGAATCGCTCGAGGTGTACGACGGTCGTCCGATCCGGGAGCTGGTGTTCCGTCGCGTGCCGACGGCGGCGGCGATGTCGGCGGGCGATACGGGGGCGATGACGCCCGAGGCCGAGCGTTTCGCGCGGAACCAGATCCGGAGCCGCGAGGGCGAGCCGTTCAGCGCGGAGATCGCGGCGGCGGACCTTCGCCAGCTCAACCGGACGGGGCAGTACCGTCGTGTGGAGTCGAGCGTGCAGCTCCTGGCCGACGGGGGCGTGCGCCTGGAGATGGCGTTGATCGAGCAGCCGGTGGTGCTGGCGGTCGACATCGTGGGGAACAAGCGGATCGGGACGGCGCAGCTCCGCCAGGTGGTGGACGTGCTGGTGGGGACGCCGGTGGACGAGATTGCGCTGAGCCGCAGCGCGCGGAACATCGAATCGGTCTACCGCGAGCGGAACTTCTACCGCGTGGAGGTGGACATCGACCAGCGTGAGCTGGAAGAGAGCGGCGTGGTGATCTTCCGGGTGCAGGAGGGCGTGCGCCTGCGGATCACGGACATCCGCTTCGAGGGGGCCGAGTCGTTCCGCCCGCGCCAGCTGCGGACGGCGATTTCCAGCCGCGAGGCGTGGCTGCTGGACCGCGGGCGGATCGACGAGGACCGGCTGACCGAGGACGTCGCGAGCCTGCGCGAGTTCTACCAGGACCGTGGCTACCTGGACGCGCGGGTCGGGCGGAGCGTGCGCGAGAGCCCCAACGGGCGCGAGGCGATCGTCACCTTCATCATCGACGAGGGCCCGCTCTACACGCTGCGCCACGTGCGCGTGGAGTACACCGACGCGGAGATGCCGGGCGTGGGCGAGCCGCCCGACGCCAGCGACCCCGACGCGCGCCCCGTGGGCGTCTTCACGTCCGAGCAGGTCCGCGGGCTGCTCCCGATCCAGCGGGGCGACGCGTACGGGCTGCGCGACGTGCGCACCGCTGTCAACAGCCTGCGCACCGCGCTCGGCAAGCTCGGGTACACCGACGTGCGGGTCGAGCGGGTCGAGCTGCGCGACCCCGACCGCCCGGAGGTCGACCTTTTGCTCCGCGTCACGCAGGGGCGGCGGTTCATCACCGGCGAGATCATCATCCAGGGCAACGAGCTCACCAAGGACCGCGTCATCCGGCGCGTCAGCCCGATCCGCCCGGAGCGCCCGCTCGATCTCGACGGCGTCGAGGAATACCGGCGACGCCTGCGCGAGCTCAACCTGTTTGACATGGGCGAGAGCCCGCCCAGAGTCACCGTCCAGCCCAACCCCAACCCGCTCGACCCGCCCGACAGCATCCAGCGCGACGTGCTGGGCGAGGTCCGCGAGACCAACACCGGGCGGTTCAACATCGGCGGCACGTTCAGCTCCGACGCCGGCGTCGTCGGCAACGTCCAGCTCATCCAACGCAACTTCGATCTCACCGACTTCCCCGACTCGGCCGGCGAGTTCTTCACCGGGCGCGCCTTCCGCGGCGCGGGGCAGACCTTCGACCTGACCATCGCGCCCGGTACGCAGGTCGAGACCTACCGCATCAGCCTCACCGAGCCGTACCTGTTTGACAGCGACTACTCCGCGACCTGGCTCGCGCAGTACCGCAAGCGCCGCTTCCGCGAGTACGACGAAGAACGCTTCGGCGGGAGCATCGGGCTCGGGCGGCGCTTCGGCACCCGATGGGTCGGCAACATGGCGACCCGCCTCGAGTCCGTCCAGCTCTTCAACGTCAGCGACGATTCCCCGGCCGATTTCTTCGACGCCGAGGACCAGCGCGTGCTCACCAGCCTCGGCGTCAGCCTCACGCGGAACACGCTCGACTCCAACTTCCGCCCCACGCGGGGGACGCGCGTCCGCCTCGCGGCCGAGCAGATCGGCGTTTTCGGCGGGGATTTCGACTTCACCAAGCTCGACGTCGAGTCGGTCTTCTACCTCACGCTCTACGAGGACTTCCGCTCTCGCAACACCATCATGAACATCCGCACCAACGCCTCCTACATCCCGCAGGGCGACAGCCGGGCGCCGGTCTACGAGCGGTACTACCTCGGCGGGCGGACCTTCCGCGGGTTCGACTTCCGCACCGTCAGCCCCAAGGGCGTCACGCGCGACGGACGACAGACCGACGAGCCCGTCGGCGGGTCGTGGCTCTTCTTCCTCGGGGCCGAGGTCCAGCAGCCCGTCTTCGGCGACTTCTTCTCCGTCGTCGGCTTTGTCGACTCGGGCACCGTCACCAGCGACGTCGGCTTCGATGATTACCGAGTCTCCGTCGGGCTCGGGGCCCGCTTCTACATCCCCCAGCTGAGCCCCGTCCCCCTCGCGTTCGACTTCGGGTTCCCGGTCGTCAAACAGGACGGCGACCAGCGGCGCATCTTCAGCTTCAGCCTCGACCTGCCGTTCTGACTCCCACAACTCCGGGGGATCCACCCGGCGGGGCCGTCCTCCCGCGAGCGACGGGCCTCCGGGCGACCGGCGCCTCGGCCTCTGGCGCACGATGTTGCGTTTTTGACGCTTCGAGGCGCCGTTTTGTGAAGGGCGGGTCCGCGCCGGGCGTCCGGAGGCCGGCGGGCAGCCTCGCGCGGGGCGTGCCGGTATCATGCATATCGACGCGTCCCGGGATGGTTCCGAAGAGGGGGCGCGTTCAGAAACGGAGGACCAACCGATGCGCAAGCGGATCTCGCGGGTTCGGAGCGGGCGGACAACCCCCGGCGTGGTGCTGGGCGCGGTGGGCCTGGCCCTCGCCTCGGCGACGCTGGCGTGGCACGCGGGCGCCTCGGCGAACGCCGGCGCCCTCGCGGCCGTCGACCCGGCGCGGATCGCCGTCGCCGACGTCCAGCGGGTGATGAACTCGCTTGAAGAGGTCCAGCTGCGCCAGGCGCAGTACCAGGAGCAGGTCCGCCAGCGCCAGGCGAACATCGAGCAGCAGCAGCGCCGCTACCAGGGCATGGAGACGCGTCTCCGCGAGGAGAACATGCCCGAGGACGATCGGCGCAACATGCTGATCGAGATGTTCGAGCTCGGCGCTTCGATCGAGGCCCGAACGCGGATGACCCAGGAACTGATCGACCTGGAGCAGGGGCAGCTCTTCCGGGAATTTTACGAGAAGATCATCGATCGGGTCTCGCAGTTTGCCGAGCGCGAGGGGTTCGACATGGTCGTCTTCGACGACAGCCGCCTGGGCATCCCGCGGGACGCCGGGCGCGGGACGGTGCAGCAGGCGATCCGTGCCCGCGGCGTGCTCTACCGTCGGGACTCGATGGACGTGACCGATCGGATCATCGCGGAGATGAACGCCGCGTTCCAGGCCGGCGGGCGTCGCTGAGCCCGTCCGTTGCCCCGCGTCCGATCGGCGGCGCGGGGCCGTCGCTGGGGATCTCACCTGTTGCCCACCGCCAACGCCCGCCAGCCCGCCGAGCGGAACGAGCCGGATGACGGCCTCGCCCGGCGTGCGCCGGGAGGCGAGAGCGCCGGCGCGCGCACGCTGACCGCCGCCGACCTCGCCGATCGCCTCGGGGCCACCCTCGAAGGCCCGGGCGAGACGCCGATCCGCCAGATCGACCCGATCGAGCACGCGCGGGCGGGGAGCCTGACGTTCGTTCGCGATGCGAAGCGGGCCAAGCTCTGGCCCGGGTGTGCGGCGGGCGCGGTGATCGTGACCGAGAGCGTCGCGCTGGAACGCGGCGACCCGGAGAAGGCGATCCTCCGCGTGCCGGACGCGGACCTGGCGCTGATCCGGGTGCTCGAGCTGTTCGCGATCGAGTCGGAGGCGTCGCCCCCGGGCGTGGATCCGAGCGCGATCGTCGATCCGTCGGCCGAGGTCGATCCGTCGGCCTGCATCGGGCCGCTCTGCGTCGTCGGGCCCCGGGCCCGCATCGGCCCGGGCGCGGTGCTGGTCGCCCGGGTCACCATCGGGGCCGACGTCCGGATCGACGGGCACGCCCGCTGCCACGCGGGCGTGGTCATCCACGACCGCTGCCGCGTGGGCGAGCACGCGATCCTGCACAGCAACGTCGTCCTCGGGACCGACGGCTTCGGCTACCGCCCCAGCCCGGACGGGCGCGGGCTGGTCAAGATCCCGCACATCGGGAGCGTCGACATCGGGCCCCACGTCGAGATCGGCGCCGGCACCTGCGTCGACCGGGGCAAGCTCGGCGACACCGCCGTGGGCGCCGGCACCAAGATCGACAACCTCGTTCAGATCGGGCACAACTGCCGCATCGGGCGAGCCTGCGTCATCTGCGGGCACGTGGCGATCGGTGGCAGTGCCGTGCTCGGCGACGGGTGCCAGGTCGGCGGCGGCTCCCGCATCGCCGACAACCTCACCCTCGCACCCGGGACGCGCCTCGCCGGGGGCTCGGCGTTGATGAACAACACCGGGCCGGGCGAGACCTGGCTCGGCGTCCCCGCGGGCAAGGCCCCGCTCGCCGCCGCCAACCTCGCCGCGCAGCGTCACCT
>JBJHBZ010000010.1:0-89461 GCA_050485765.1 Phycisphaerales bacterium
CTGTCCGGGTCGTTCGCTCATGTCGGAGCGAGTCTATTCGATCGGGAGGGCGAGCCGGGGCGGTGTCTATGATGACTTCTGCGCGGGGAATCGTCCCCGCGCGGTCCCGTCGTCGAGGTCGGCGGCCGGGGCCGGTGCACGGGTGGCCCGTGAACCTGGTCAGGGCTTGACCGCAGCAGCCATAAGCGGCCGTCGCCCGGTGCCGCCGGTGTCCTGGCCGCCGACCACGACGACGACAAGCCCCGACGGGCGTCCGCCCGCGAGGCCAACCGCATCATGCCATGGCATGGACGCCCGCCCGCCCCCTCACTCAGGCGGCGATCGCGCCCGGCGATCGCTCGACCCCGACCCGGAACTCCGCACCCTCGCGCACGCACCGGACCACGACGCCGAACACGCTCGGCACGCGGCTCTCGTGCGGGAACAGGCTCACCCGGGTCCCCACCGCCACGTCCACCGGCGAGATCATCCCCAGCCCCGTCGCGCTCACGTCCCGCACCGTCACCCCCGCGAGCAGGCTCGTGCGGGAACGCGTCTGGAACGCCGCGACCGCGGTCCCTTCCATCGCCTCCCGGCGCGCCCGACGCCGATCGAACCGGAGCGGCTCGTCCGAGGACGACCGCTTCACCTCGACCAGCTCCGGCGCCCGACCCAAGGCCGGGCTCGACGCGGGCTTGCCACCAACAGGCTCGGTGCGCTGCGGACTGGAACCACTGGACATGCGGACGCCTCCGGAACGGCGCGTCCCCTCCAGAACGCTCAGCTTGCGATTCGGCAGATCGCACCCCGGACTTCACCCAGGCGGCGCAGCTTTCACACAGTTCGGTGTGATCCACCCCTTCGAACGGGGGGTGCGTGTGCCGACGGTACACCCCGGCGGCGACGCTCAGCCCAGGCCGAAGGCCCCGTTGGGGCGTCCCGCGCGCAGCCACCCGGCGGTGCGGAAGGCGAGCTCGAGCGCCTGCTGATAGTTGAGGCGCGGGTCGCAGGGGCTGGTGTAGTTGACGTGGAGGGCGTCCTCGGTCACGCCCGCGGCCCCGCCGACGCACTCGGTCACGTCCTCACCCGTGAGCTCGAAGTGGACGCCGCCCATGACGGTGCCGGCGGCCTGGTGGGCGGCGAAGGTCTGTTCGAGCTCGGCGGCGATGTCGTCAAAGCTACGGGTCTTGATGCCCGAGGCGGTCGTCATCCCGTTGCCGTGCATCGGATCGGAGACCCAGAGGACCAGCCGCCCGCTGTCGCGGAGAGCCTCGAGAAGAGGCGGGAGTCGGTGGGCGACGTGGGCCGCCCCCATTCGCGTGATGAAGACCAGCTTGCCGGGCTCGTTGTCCGGGTTGAGAGTCTCGGCGAGCTGGACGGTCTCTTGGGGGGTGATGCGGGGCCCGATCTTGACGCCGACGGGGTTGCGCACGCCGCGGAAGAAGGCGACGTGCGGCCCGTCCGGGTCGCGGGTGCGCTCGCCGATCCAGGGCAGGTGGGTGGTGAGCAGGTAGTGCCCGTGCCGACGGGGGACGGTGCGGGTCTGGGCGGACTCGTAATAGAGGTTGAGCGCCTCGTGGCTGGTGAAGAACTCGACCTGGGTGAGCTCCTCGATCCGCTTGTCGCCCAGGGCCTCCATGAAACGGAGCCCGTCGGCGAGGTGCTCCATCATCCGCTGGTAGTCGGCCTTGCGGGCCGGTGGCAGGTCGGCGTGGTGGAAGAAGCTCAGGTCCCACTGCTCGGGATGGTGGAGGTCGGCGAACCCGCCGCGCGCGAGGCTGCGGATGAAGTTGATCGTCAGCGCCGCGTGCTGGTAGGCATGAACGAGCATCCCGGGGTCGGGGCGTCGGCTCTCGTGGTCGAAGGGGGGCGCGTTGACCAGGTCGCCGAAGTAGCTCGGGAGCGTGACCGGCCCCTCCCCGAGGTCGCGCGTCTCAGTCGGGCTCGAGCGGGGCTTGGCGTACTGCCCGGCGAACCGCCCGACGCGGACGACCGGCTTCTGCCCGCCGTGGACCAGGACCAGGCTCATCTGGAGCAGGATCTTCAGTTTGTTCGTAATCGTCTCGGGGCGGCACTCGGCGAGCGTCTCGGCGCAGTCGCCCCCCTGCAACAAAAATCTTTCGCCCCGCTGCGCCTCGGCGAGCTCGGCCTTGAGGCGCTCGATCTCCCAGCTCGTGACCAGCGGCGGGAGGGTGCGGAGCTTGGCGACGGCGCGCTCCAGCGCGGTCGTGTCGTCGTAGTCGAACTGGTGCGCGCCGGGGCGGTCGCGCCAGCCCTCCGGCGACCACGCGGGCGACGGGCGATCGCTCGAAACGCCCGTCTGATGGGCGTTCTGCGCCGCGGGCGTCGTCGCGCCCGGGGCGGCATCGGCGGCGTGCGGGGATCGGTTGTCAGGCTGGTGAGGCATCGTGCGAGGGTTCGTTTCGGCGTCGGACGCGGGTGGTGATGCGAGGGCGCGAGCGCGGGGCGCGGACGCTCGAATGGAGCGTAGGCGTCCCCTCGGCATTTGCTGCGCGAGGGGCGTCTTGCGTGTTTTTTGAAAGGAAATGCTGATTCGGGCGACGGGCGGGTCCGATGGGAATGCACGAGCAATCCGTGCTGGTCCCGCATGGGGCGGGTGGCGCGGATCGCGGCGAAGGACAGATCGCCCGCACGGACGCGGGCCGGCAGCACAACGCGGGCCCTCGGGATGGGACCGTGTTCGACCGCCGAACGCGAACAGGCCCGGCACGTCAGTCCGGCCACCCTTCGACGCGGACAAGACCCTTGACCATGGAGTCACACCCGATGCCGACCAGGACCAACACCAAGCGGACCACCGCCCGCCGCACGACCGCCCGCAAGCCGGCCGCCAAGCGGACCACCACCAAGACCGGCGCTCGCAAGACCGCCGCCAAACGCCCGGCCGCCAAGCGGACCGCCACCAAGACCGGCGCCCGCAAGACCACCGCTCGTAAGCCCGCCGCCAAGCGGACCACCACCACCAAGGCCGGCGCCCGCAAGAGCACCGCCCGCAAGACGACCACCACCGCGGCCAAGCGCACCACCGCCAAGACCGGCGCTCGCAAGAGCACGGCCCGCAAGACGACCGCCCGGACCACCACCGCCCGGAAGCCGGCCGCCAAGCGCAACACCCGCACCACCACCACGGCCAAGCGCACTCCCACCAAGACCGGCGCGCGCACCACGGCTCGCAAGCCCGCCGCCAAGCGGACCACCACCGCCAAGACCGGCGCTCGCAAGCCCATCGCTCGCAAGCCCATCGCTCGCAAGACCAACACCACCGCCAAGCGCACCAACACCCGCACCAACACCACGCGCACCGCGACCCGCGCCGGCGCGACCGCCCGTCGCACGACGGCCCGCAAGAGCACGGCTCGCAAGCCCATCGCCCGCAAGACCAACACCCGCAACAACAACAGCAACACCACCATCAAGGCGATCAAGAGCCCGGCGCGCAAGAACAACCGCCGCACGGTCAAGCCGACCGGCAACGCCAACCTCCGCCTCGTCGGGCGGACCAACCGCGCGAGCCGCCCGGCCCGCAGCGCCTTCCGCCGCGCCGCTTGAGCCGGCCGCGACCCGGGCGAGTGATCGCCCGGGCGTCATCTCTCTGAACGCACAACACCCCCGCGCCTCGCGGGGGTGTTGTTTTGATGAACGGCTCGGGTATCCGGGCGTGGGCGTCACACCCGCTGCGGGTCGGGCGTCTCGGTGCCGACGAGCCCGGGCTGGTCGGTGTCGGTCTTCGGGCGGATGCCGCGATTGGCCAGGTGCCGGTGCCACGCCTCGACGTGGACCTGCCAGAAGTGCTCGAAGCTGTGGGTGAGGCTGTAGGCCTGCATGCTCTCGTGGGCCGCCGCCGACATGGTGCGGCGCATCTCCGTCTGCTCCACCAGTCGCACGATGTGGTCGGCCCAGAGCCCGGGGTCGTCCACCGGGAGCACGAAGCCCGTCTCCCCGTCGCGCACGACCTCCTTCGGCCCGCCCTGGTCGCTCACGATCACCGGCAGCCCGCTCCCCTGGCTCTCCATCACCACCTGCCCCAGCGTGTCGGTCACGCTCGGGAAGACGAACAGGTCGCTCGTCGCGTAGAGCGCGCTCAGCTCCTGACCGTGACGGAACCCGAGGAAGTGCGCGTCGGCCTTCTTCAGCTCGGCCTCCATCTTCGCCCGGTACGGCCCGTCGCCGACGATCACCAGCTCCGCGTCCAGCCCGCGCTGGCGGAGCTGCTGCTGCGCGAGCTTCCACGTCGCGCACAAGAACGGCACGTTCTTCTCCACGCTCACGCGACCCACGTACAGCACCTTCACGCTGTTCGGACGCACCGTCGGCGCCACGCGCTTCCACACCGACGCGTCCTGGTGACGCACGTGGAAGACCTCCGCGTCGAAGCCCGGCAGCAGCGGCGTGCACTTCTCGCGGTCCAGGCCCAGGCGGCCCAGGCTGTCCACGTAGTCCTCGCTCCGCGTGAAGACCGCGCTGAACGGCTCGTAGAAGAACCGCATGTACTTCTGGCACGCGTAGGTGAAGGCGTGGTCGTCGAAGAGCTGGTCGATGTACGCCGGGAAGTCCGTGTGGTACACGCCCAGCACCGGGATCCGCAGCATCCGCGCCGCGAGGAACCCGATCAGCCCGACCGCGCCGGGCGTCGAGATGTGGATCACGTCCGGCTGGTGCTTGTCCAGGTGGCGCAGGATCGGGATGATCGGCGGGAGCACCGCCTCGAGCTGCTCGTACCGCGGCATCTGCCATGCGAAGACCGGCTTGAAATTGAACACGTTCGGCGCGTCGGGCACGGGCAGGCGCGTGCTCGTGATCACGTGCAGGTCCCGCCCCGTGCGCTCGGCCTGCTCGCCGACGTTCTGGATGAAGCGGCTAACGCCGTTGACGTCGCCGAGCGTGTCCGTGAACAGGCTGACGCGCATGGGTCGCTCCAAGACGCTCGTCCCGTCGCCGGGCTCCGAGAGGTGGTGCTCGAGGCTCTCCAGGAACGCGCGTTCCTTGTTCTGGTGAAACAGGCTGAACAGGTACGGCAGCTGCGCCGCCTGCACCAGCAGGTACCCGCTCAGGCAGTCCAGCACGCCCTGACGGTCCCGCTTCTTCCAGCGCTTGGCCGTCCGAGTCGAGAGCGCGTCGTTGATCGCCCGCGCGAGGTCGTCGGCGAACTCGGCCATCCGCTCGTGGTCGCTCAGCGCGCTCCCCTGGTTCGCCCACGCCTCGGGCTTCAGACGCTCGCGGATATCCGGGTACTTCTCCAGCAGCGGCACGATCGTCTCGCGCAGGCTCTCCACCAGCGGGCGGCTGCGCCGACGCTTGCGCTTGATCATCTTCCGCTTGACCGTGTGCGCCGCGAGGCGCGCCCGGCTCGGCGCCGGCGCCGAGACGCCCGCAAAACGCAGCAGCTTCGAGCCGATCGTCTGCCCCAGCGGCTTCGCCCGCGCGTGCAGGCGGTCCGCGTAATAGTGCGCCCCCACCGTCGTCACCTGGTGCGCCAGCGTCGAGCTGTGCCCGCCCACGCCCCCGGCCTCGCTCCGCCCGCTCATCACGTACCGGAAAAACTCGCCCGGGTCCGTCACCTTCGACCCGTGCTCGCCGCGGACCTCGGTCCACGTCCTGCCGATGTTGAGCAGGCCGTGGTCGTCGCTCCCGCCGGTGCGCCCCTTCTGCCAGGCGCGGGCCCACTTGGGCTCCAGCCCGTGCTCCTCGCTCAGGCGCTGCACGCTCGCGGGGGTGAGCTGGTCGAGGAATCGCTCGAGCGTCGCGCGGTGCGTCGCCGAGTGGGCCCCGTTGAGCATCTCAAAGCCCTTGAAGAGCAACGCCGCCCGTTCGATGTGCCACCGCGTCAGGCGCCCGTTCTGGATGTACAGCGGGTGCGCCAGCGCGTGCGGGATATCGTGCTCTTTGAGCCAGTCCGCGAAGACGTAGACGTCCTTGCGCAGCTCGAGCCGGTCGATCTCCTCGGCCCGCTCCGGCGTCAGCATCCACGTCAGCACGTGCAGCTTGCAACGGTCCTCCGGGAAGTAGACCGTCACCTCCTGCCCGACGATGAAGTCCTGGAACCCGCGCTCCACCAGCTCCATCGCGCCCTTGATCGTGTCGTGGTCCGTGATCGCAACCAGGTCCATCCCGCGCGCCTTGGCGAGGTCGTAGACCTTCTCCGGCGGGCTGTAGCACTCCGGCGCGCCGATGAAGCCCAACGCCGCCAGCGCCGGCCCGTCGCTCGCCCACGAGTGCGCGTGCGCGTCGAGCCGCGTGACGCCGGCGAGGCTCGGCGGGGTCGTCCCGGGGTGTGGCGAGCGTGGATGGGCGTGCATGCCGGGCCTCCCCCAGGGCAGGGTCGCCCGCCCTGTCGCGTCTGGTGCGACGCGGGACGAGCCTGACCATCAAGCCCGACCCTGTAAAAGCTTAGCGGGCACAAACCGCGCGCGCGGGGTTCATCCGAACCTTTGCGTGCGGTTCATACGCCCAAAACACGGGCGTGATCGCGCCGCGCCCTAGCGTTCGACATCCTGGCGAGACCCCGAACGCCTCTCCCGTGAAGACGCCCCCACCGAAAGGACGCACCGATGCCCAGAATCCAGCTCGTCGACCCCGCCCAGACCGAGGGCGAGGCCCGCAAGGTCTTCGACGGCCCTCTCAAGGGCAAGCACCTCAACATCTTCAAGGCGATGGGGCACAGCCCGGCCGTCCTGCACACCTACCTCGGCATGGCCGGCGCGCTCGCCAAGGCCCGCCTCACCGAGCAGGAGCGCGAGGCGATCCAGCTCGCCGTCGGGCAGGCGAACGGGTGCGATTACTGCGTCGCCGCCCACACCAAGATCGGGATCGGCGCGGGCCTGACCGCCGAGCAAGCCAAGCAGGCCCGGCGCGGCTCGATCCCGGGCGACGCCCGGCTCGACGCCCTGGTCCGCTTCGCCCTGGCGCTCCATGAGAAACGGGGCTCGGTCTCCGACGCGGACCTCGCGCAGGTCCGCGAGGCCGGGTACGACGACGGGCAGGTCGGCGAAGCCGTCGCGGCGTACGCCCTGGCCGTCTTCACCAACACCTTCAACCAAGTCGCCCAGACCCCGGTCGACTTCCCGGACCCCGGCCCGATCTGAACCCCCGACGCCGCACACAACGCGCAAAAAAGGACCCCCGGGCTGGCGGAACGGACCAGCCCGGGGGCTTGCAGGGGATGCATCGGGATGCGCGTCGTGTGGCCCGCCCTCGATCCGACAAAGGGTGCCTTCCAATCCCATCCCCGGCGAGCCCGTCGCCCCCGAGACCCCAGGTTCGGGGTTAAACGGCGCCGCTCGTGACACATGGGCAACCCCAACCCCGCTCACGCCCCCCTCCGATCGCCCTCGCCCATGTGCCACTGACCTTGTCTGCAAGGTCAGTGCTCCTTGGCTTCCTATCTATGCCCCAACGCCCAAATCAAGCCCGATAACAAGCCAGAAACAGAAGGTCACAAAGACCAGGAGCACGGACCTCTGAGAAGAGGTCCGTGGCACGTCCGGATCACATCTCCCTCCGGTGCGCCCCGGCGTGGCTCCCAAGCCAAGCCCTGCTCCCCCGCAGACCCCCGCTCCGCTACCCTTTCCCGCATGCCCCGGAAACACCTCGCCGTCTTCCCAGGCTCTTTCGACCCCATCACCTTCGGGCACCTCGACGTCGTCGCCCGCGGTCGCAAGCTCTTTGACGAGCTCGTCGTCGGCGTCGGGCGCAACCCCGGCAAAGACCAGCTCTTCGACCCCGAAGAACGCGCCGACATGGCCCGACAGCTCGCCGACGAGATGGTCCGCCAGGACCCCGACGGCGCGCCCGTCCGCGTCGAGACCTTCGCCGGGCTGACCGTCGACTTCGCCCGGCGCGTCGGAGCCGCGGCCCTGCTCCGCGGCGTGCGCAACCTCAGCGACCTCCAGTACGAGGTCCAGCAGGCCGTCACCAACCGCCAGGTCGCCGGGCTCGAGACCGCCTTCGTCGTCGCGGGCGAGAGCTTCGCCTACACGTCCAGCAGCCTCATCAAGCAGATCACGGCCGTCGCCGACGACCTCACCGTGCTGGACACCATGGTCCCGCCGCTGGTCCTCGCCCAGCTCCAGGCGAAGCGCGCCCAAGGGCACCCGCTGCTCGACCGCCTGCGGGCCGACCTCGCCGGGTGACGCCCGCACCCCAGCCGGCACGACCGGGCCCGCCGGATCAGGCCGGCTCGATCACGCCAGCTTGATCAGGCGGCGGGCGATCCACTCGGTCCCCAGCAGCAGCACCAGCAGCACGAGCCAGAACGGGCGGTCCCACAGCGTCGCGACGTCCGGGGCCGCCGCGATCACGACCTCGCGGTTCGGGAGCAGGCCCGGCAGCTCGTGCAGCTCGCCCTCGCTCAGCATCCGGCCACCCGTCGAGCCGGTCAGTGATTCAAGGAAGGCGTGGTCCGCCTGCGGCGTGCGCAGCTCGTCGTCCGGCAACGCCACCTCCACCGTCGCCGATAGCCCCAGGCCCGCCAGCAACGGGTCCGCCGGCTCGATCACGTACCGCCCCGGGCGCGTCGGCAGCCACGTCGACTGGAACCCGCGCCCCGCCTCCTCCCCCGTCGGCGTCAGGGTCACCTCCGACGCCTCCCCCGCCGAGCCCGGCTCGCCCCCGGGGCGGACCTGCGGCGTCACGCGCACGCGCAGCGAGCCCGGCGCCGCGTCCAGCAGCGACTGATCCAGCAGCGTGATCCCCACACGCACCGGCTGACGCACCACCGGGCGGTCCGGCGCCGCGTCCAGCAACGCCGGGCGACCGCCCCGCTCCACGGCCGCACGCCCGAGATCCCGCACCAGCGGCACCCAGAATCGCTCGGTCAGCGTCTCGCCCCGCGCGTACCGCCAACGCCACGTCTCGTCGGTCGCGACGTACATCACGCGCCCCGCCCCGTACCGCATCGTCACCACCAGCGGCGACGCCTCCGGGTGCGAAGCCGTCCGCGAGCTCGCGTCCCCACCGACCGACACCGGCACGCCGACCGCCAGCACCTCGGCCGCCGGCTTCAGCGACGCACGATCCAGACGCTGCGCAAAACGAAGCGTGCTCCACCCGCTCGCGGGGTCCGACAACGACGCCGGCCAACGCAGCGGCGCGCCCGACCCGCCCTCCACAGACGACGGGCTCCCCAGGCTCAGCAGCCCCAGACGCTCGGCGAGCGCCGTCGGCGCCATCGTCACCGGCTCGTCCCACGCCCGAACCCCCGCACGCGAGCCACCCGACGCCCGGAACGGCAGCAGGTCGCCCAGAGGCGTCCCGAACCACGTCCCCGGCGTCGAGCCCGGGCCCGCGATAAACAGCAGCCCCGCCCCGCGCAGCGCCACGTGCTCCCGCAACTGCTCGAGCTGGCGCTCGCTGAACAGGTTCGCCCGCACGTCCCCGATCACCACCACGTCGAACGGCGCCCACTCCTCGCTCGAGCTCGGGAGCGACTCCAGCGTCGAATCGCCCTCCTGGATGTAGCTCCGCTCGGTCGCCAGGAGCAGGTTGCTCGAGTCGATCGAGCGCTCCCGGAGCAGGATGTTCTTGACGTAGCGGAACTCCCAGCGCGGGTAGCCGTCGAAATAGACCACCCGCAGCGGGCGGTCGACCAGCGTGAGCGAGAGCGGGGCGCGGTTGTTGGCTTCGATCAGGTCCCCGCCGTCGGGGTCGACCTCGACGATCCAGTCCGCCTCGCCCGCGTCCTCCGGGCGGGTGAGCAGGGTGACGACCGCGCGTCCGTCCTCG
Source organism: Phycisphaerales bacterium (assembly GCA_050485765.1). Taxonomy (GTDB): domain Bacteria; phylum Planctomycetota; class Phycisphaerae; order Phycisphaerales; family UBA1924; genus RECY01. The sequence continues at coordinate 9,721 of JBJHBZ010000010.1, forward strand.
TCGTAGTCGCCCGGACGCAATCGCCGCTCGTCGAGGGTGAGCCCGGTCGCGCGGTCGATCAGGCGGACGGTCGCGAGCCCGTCATCCGGCGAGCCGCCGCGTCGCTCGATCGTCGCCGTGACGGGGACGCGGTCGGTGATGAACGCCGCCGGCGGCGCGTCGACGCCCGCGACCGCGAGGTCGGCCGGCGCCTCGGCGCTGCCGAGCGCCATTGCGAAGACGGGGATCAGTTCTTCGCTCAGGCGCCGCGTCGCCGAGCGGGGGAGCTCGTCGGCGCTCCGCCCGTCGGTGAGCAGGACGACCCCCGCGACCGGGCGTGCCGCGACGCGCCGGAGCGCGTCCTCGACGGAGGCCCCGATCGCGGTGCGCCGCCCGTCGGGCTCGCCGAGGTCGAACCCCGCGAGCTCGCCCCCGTCGCGGAAGGTCTCGAGCTCGAACGCGCCGCTGTCGAAGCCCAGGACGAGCAATCGGCGCGAGTCGTCGAGCTCGCGCCAGGTCGGGTGGGCGGATTCGAACGCGCGTCGGAGCTGGGCCTCGCGCGTCGTGCGTCCGGCGTCGCGGGCGTCCGGCGCGTCGGGCACGGTCAGCGACGCCGAGCGGTCCACGAGCACCACCACCCAGTCCTGCTCGGTGCGTTCGTTCTCGCGCACGAGCTGCGGCCCGGCGGCGAGGAACAGCAAGAGCGCAAGGGTCACGGTGCGGATGATCGCCAGGCCCGTGCGCGCCCCCTTGGGCCCGGCGAGGCGCGCATAGGTCGCCCACGCGAGCAGGCCGCCGAGCGTGATGCCCAGCGCCCACGCCCAGGCGGGCACGCCTCGTGCGAAGCCGAAGCGGACATCCGCCGCGCCGAAGCGGAGGTCTCCAAGCCCCAGAACATCGGCGAGGATCTCGTTCACGCCGCCCCCTCACGCCCGCGCACCGGGGGCAGACTGGCGTGGCTCGCGCGACGTGCGGCGACCATCTCGACCAGCGCGAGCAGGACCGCGATCGCCAGCAACCACGCCGCGAGCACGCCCCCCGCCTGCGGGTCGCGTGCGGCCCTGGCCGAGGCGGTCACGCCCGCTTCGAGGCTCGCGAGCTGGTCCTCGCCCTCGACGGCCGACGCGAGCCAGGCGCGCACCTCGCCGGGCGGGCGCGCCTCGGTCCGTGCGCCCGCGACGTCGGGGTTGACGACGATGGTCCCGATCGGCGCGCCGCCCTCGTCGAGCGCCGCCAGCACACCGCCGGTGCGGCGGACGCGCGACTCGCCCGTGCGCACGGGCTCGGTCGCGCCCGCGTGGACGCCCGAGATCGTGCGCACGCTCGCCGCCGCCGTCGGGAGCGGCACCGGCAAGCCCGCGACGCCCGAGCGCGACGCCCGAGCCGCGCTCACGCCCTGACGCACCGATTCCTGCACCAACGGCACCACCAGCGGACGCGCGGGCAGGTCCGTCCATCCCAGATCCAGCGGCACCGCAAACACCACGACCAGCCCCGACGCCCGATCCGGCGTCCACCCCGCGCCCTCATCCCCCGACAACCCCGAGCCCGGGCGCACCGCGACCGCGAGCGCCTCACCCGACGCAAACGACCACAACACCCGCGCCCCGCGACCCGCCTCGGCACGCGGACGCTCGATCCGCAGGCGACGCTCGGTCGTGATCGGCCCGGCCAGCGCGGGCAGCTCGCCCCGGATCAGCGCGAACAGGTCCAGTGCGTCCTCGTCCGGGGCGCGCTCGCCGGCGCGGGTCTCCAGCGGGAAGCCGCGGGGCGCGTCCGCCCCGGCCGACTGCGGCTCGGGGTCGATCGCCAGCCCCGTCGCGAATGCGCGCTCAAACTCGGCGATCCACCGCTGCGCCGCCGGGTCCGCGCCGGGGAAGACCACCACCACGCGGCCCGCGTCCGCAAACGCGCGCAACGCCGCCCAGCCCGAGGCGTCCACGCCCCCCGGCTCGGCGACCACCGCCGCGTCCAGACCCGACAGCCGCGGCACGTCCACCGCGCCGGGCGCGACGTCCACCGGCTCGACCTCGCGCCCGCGCCCCCGCGCCAGCGACGCCTCCCGCCCCTCCGGCGACAACGCCAGACGCACCCAGTCCCCCGGCCCGAAGCGATCGATCGCGGGACGTTCGCCGAACCGCGGCGGCGCGATCACACCCACGCGCAGCGCCTCGCGTCGCTCAACGACGCGGCGCGCGACGTTGTCCGCCGCCAGGCGGTCCCGGTCGATGCGGGCGACCAGCACGACCTCCCGCGCGCGCTCAGGCAGGGCGCTCAGGTCGACGCCGAACGCGACTGTCGCCACCCGCTCGCCGGGCGCAAACCGCGCGACCTGCTCGCCGAGGGTGACCCCGCGTTCTTCCGTCGCGTCGTTCTCACCGAGCTCGGCCGACAGGCGGACGCGGACGGACTCGGGCGCGCTCGCCCCGGCCGCGGCGCGGTCGAGGGTGACCACGGCCTGCGTCGTCGAGCCCGGGCCGCCCTCCCCGCCCCGACCGGAGACCACCACCGACCGCAGCGGCTCGATCGAGCGCACCGACACGTTCGCGACGCCCGCGCTCGGCGCTTCCGGCGCCAGCAGCGTCACGCCCGCGGGCAGGCTGGGGAGCGCCGCGCGCGTGTCGGCCGAGCCCTCGTAGAGGTCGCTCAGCACCGCGACGCGCACGGGGCCGGGGATCGCCCCTTCGGCGTCCTGGGCGACCAGCGCCAGCGCGCCGGGCAGGTCCGCCGAGGCGTCGGTCCCTGTCAGGTCGCGCACCAGCCCGGAGACCGCGCCGAGATCCGGCGAGGGGGGGAGCACCACGCCCTTGGCCGGGCGGGCGAGCGGGATCAGCGCGACCCGGTCGCCCCGCGCTTCGTCCAGCCCGGCGATCAGCTCGCCCGCGCGCCGGCGGTGACGCTCAAGCGCCGTCGACGCGTCCACGCCGTCCTCCCCGCGGAGGTCCCCCGCGATGGAATTGTCCACCAGCAGGTAGAGCGTGACCGGGCCCGAGGCCCCGCCCGCCTGCGCGCCCACCATCGGGCGGGCGAGCGCGAGGGCCGCGAGCAGGATCAGCAGGCACCGGGCGCTGAACAGCAGGATCTGCTCGAACCGCAGGCGTTTGCGTTGTCGCTTGTACGCCTCGAGGACGAACCGCATCGCGGCCCACGCCTCCGGGCGACGACGACGACGGAACAGGAAATGCACCGCGATCGGCAGCGCCAGCGCCGCGAGCCCGAGCCCGAAGATCGCGGGGTGCAGCAAGCTCACCCGTACTTGCTCCGCTTGATCTCGGCGTTGCGGCGTGCGACGAAGCTCGCGAGCGCCGGGCCGAGCCACTCGTGCGTGCTCACGCGCACGATGTCAAACCCGAACCCGCGCGTGACGCGCTGGAGCTGCTCCGTGTGCGCGCGCAGCGCGTCGAGATAGCCCTGGCGGATCGCGCGCGGGTCGACCCGCAGCATCGCCTCGCCCTCGAGCCCGACGAACGGGGCCGCGTCGCGGAAATCGAACGTCTCCTCCGCGCGGTCGAGCACCTGGAAGCAGATGACGTCGTGGCGCTTGTGGCGCAGCTTCGCCAACGCGCCGCGGATCACCTCCGGGTCTTCAAAGAAATCGCTGACGATCGCGACCAGCGCGCGGTTGGTCACGCTCGCGAGCGTCTGGTCGACGCTCTTGGCAAAGTTGGTCGTCTGGTCGACCGAGTGCTGGCTCAGCGCGCCGACGATCTGACGCCACGTGCCGGTGGAGGAGGACCGCTTGACCTGGTGCAGCACACCGTCGGCGAAGGTGACCAGCCCGGCCCGGTCGCCCTGTCGGAGGGTGACGTAGCTGATCGCCGCGGCGAGCGCGGTCGCGTGGTCGAACTTGGTCCAGTTGGGCCTGCCGTCGGGGCTGGTCTTGCGCCCGGAGCCGGAGGCGTCGGCGAAGGCGCGGGAGCCGAAGTTCATGCTCCCCGAGGCGTCGACCATGACGACCAGGTCGAGGTTGGTTTCCTGCTGGTACTGCTTGAGCTGGAGCTTGTCGGTTCGAGCGAAGACCTTCCAGTCGAGGTGTCGGATGTCGTCGCCGGGGGCGTAGGGGCGGTGCTGGGCGAACTCGACGCTGAAGCCCTGGAAGGGGGACCGGTGGGCGCCGCTCATGACGCCCTCGACGATCATCTTCGCGCGGAGTTCCATGGAGCCGAGGCGGGCGAGGGTCTGGGGGTGGAGATAGAGCTGGGCGTCGCCCTCGGGGATCGACGAGGCGATCGCGGGGTCGATCCGGGGAGCGTGATGCGTGGGGCCGGAGCCATCCGTGGCCATCGGGGGATGGTACCGCGAGCAGCGACGCCGGTTGATCCCGGCCCTTTTCGCTCCCCCGCCCCAGCGGGGGAGCTGTCGGCGAAGCCGACGGAGGGGGGCCGAGAGAAAATCGCCAAAGCTGCAAAACGCCAGAAGCCCAAACCCGGACAGTACGGGTGTGCCACTGACCTTGCTGCAAGGTCAGTGCTCTCCCTCCCCCCTCCCTCACGAAAAAAGGCCCGGCTGCGAGACCGCCTCGCATGCCGGGCCCAGTGGATGGCGGCTCAACGCCCCGCGCCGTCCCCTGAGGACGGGTTTGCCCCGCCTCCGGGCACGCCCGTGGCACGTCAGCGTCAGACGCCGCGATCACCCCAAGGTTCCATCAATCCGCGCGATCTTCCCGAACCCACCCGGAACAGCGGGCGGTTTCAATTAGGATCGGAAGCCGTGATGCCCGAACACGCCACCCCCCACGACAAGCCGCAGGCGCTCGAGCCGACGAAGCTCCCCGGGGCCAACACCGCGATGCTCGCGGCACTCGGCTCCGGGTTGTGGACCGTCGGCGTCCTCCTCGGACACTGGTGGCTCGGACTGCTCGGGCTCGCGGTGCTCGTCGCCCAAACCGCGTGGTGGGGCAGTCTGTGGGGCGTCGTGCTGCTGGTAAGCGTTTCGATCTTCTGGACGCCGCAGGTCTGGCCCGTCGCCTGGCCCGCGTGGATGACTTTCGTCGCGACGGCGGGGATCATCCTCGCGCCGCTCGCGATCATCCGGCAAGCCCCGGCCGAGCAGCGTCGGCCCGCGCGCCACCACGCCCCGTGAGGCGGGGCCTCCGGGGCGTGGTCCATCCACATCGTTTGATGAATCCGGGGCTGGCGGATCCGGATCGGGCGGATCCCGTCCGGCCGCGGGCTTATTCGGGGTTGCGGGCCGGTCGCGGCTCACCGTCGCGTCGTGCGGGTCGGGGCTCGCTGTCTTCGAAGATGATCACGCGAGGCCCGGCGTCGCCGCCCCCTTCGCCCTCGGCTCGCATGCGGAAGCGGCGCTCGCCGCCGCCACCACCGCGGCCCATCTCGGCCATCATGATCCGCTGCGCCTGGCGCAGCATCGGGTCGATGGGCAACTCGCCGGCGTTGAAGGCGTCGATCAGGCGTTGCGCGTCGGCCTGGTCGACCACGCCGTCGCCGTTGAAGTCCGCCGACAGGTCGCCCTCTTGGATCATCGTCAGGCCCATCGCGAGCTGATCGGGGCTCAGCATCTGCCCGCCCTCGGCCAGTCGCTCCAGGTTCCGGGCCGCCCGGACCTCGCCCATGATGATCTCCCGGGCCAGCTCGGCCTCGGTCCGGCTCAGACGACCGTCGCCGTCCAGGTCGAACCGGTCCACGAACTGCTGGCGGAGCTCCCGCCCGCGCTCGCGCTGCTCTTCCAAGTGGGCCTCCATCGCGGCCCGCTCCTCATCGTTGAGCACGCCGTCGCCGTCGAGGTCGAACTGGGCGACGAACGCCGCCCGTCGCTCCTCGCGCATCTCCTGCATCCGCTCGCGGAACGCCGCCCGATCTGCCTCGGACATCTCCCGCCAGTTGAACCGCTCGCCCTCGCCGATCTGAGCCCAGAAGCCGCCTTCGGGGCGGCCAGCACGCTGGGCCCGCTGCTCGGCGAGGTGCTCGGAGAGGTCCACGCCCGAAGCCGGAGCGTCGGACCACCCCGAACCGGGTTCCCAAGGGCCCGGACGCTGGGATAACCACGCCCCAGAATCGGTAGGTATCGCGTCGCGTGAACCCGCGGACGGATCCCCCTGGGCGGCACGGGTGGGCTGTTCGGGGCGATCGCTCGGTCGGAACGGCTGCGCGACCACCACCACCGCGCCCGCCGTCACCGCGGTGCCGATCCCGATCGCCACCCACGTCCGCGTGTCCAGCCTGCTCATGATCCAAGACCCCTTCCCGCTGCGGGCGGACCGCCAGCGCTGAGTTCTGTATCGGTCTAACGCCGAGTTCGCCCCCGGATTGCACCCGGACGCGTCTTTTGCCCCGATCGCATCCGATATGCGGGGGGCGGGCCCTGTTGTCAGATGCGCCCGGAGCGTGGTTCCGTCGTGCCCGCCCCTTGTAGGATCCCCCCATGACCACTTCACGCAAGGACGCGGTGCGACGGATCGGGCTCCTGACCGGGGGCGGGGATTGTCCCGGGCTCAACGCCGTCATCCGGGCCGTCACCAAGGACGCGATCGGCAACGGGATCGAGGTCGTCGGCATCGAGGACGGCTTCCTCGGTCTGATCGAGAACCGGACCCGCCCGCTCGACGCCGACAGCGTCAGCAACATCCTGCATCAGGGCGGGACCGTCCTCGGGTCGAGCAACAAGGCCAACCCCGCCAAGTTCGCCGTCGGCATGAACGACGACGGCACGCCCAAGCTCGCGGACATGACCGACCTCTGCATGAAGCACATTCAAGAGCTCGGGCTCGACGCGCTCATCGTCGTCGGGGGCGACGGCACCATGACCACCGCCGCCCCGTACTGCGAGCGCGGCGTGAACTGCATCGGCGTCCCAAAGACCATCGACAACGACCTCTGGGGCAGCGACCTGACCTTCGGCTTCCTCACCGCGACGCAGACCGCCGCCGACGCGATCGACCGCGTCCGCACCACCGCCGCCAGCCACCACCGCGCGATGGTCGTCGAGGTGATGGGGCGCAACGCGGGGTGGATCGCGCTGCAGGCGGGCGTCGCGAGCGGGGCCGACGTCATCCTCGTCCCCGAGATCGAGTTCGACCTCGACAAGATCGCCGAGACGATCCTCCACCGGCGCGAGCACGGCAAAAAATTCAGCGTCATCTGCTGCAGCGAGGGCGCCAAGCCCGTCGGCGGCAAGCAGTTCGTCGAGCGCGTCGACCTGACCAGTCCGGACCCGATCCGGCTCGGCGGCGTCGGCAAGATGGTCGCGGGCGAGCTCGAAAAACGCACCGGCATCGAGAGCCGATACGTCGTCCTCGGGCACGTGCAACGCGGCGGGACGCCGACGGCGGCCGACCGCGTCCTCGCGACCCGCTTCGGGCACGCCGCGATGGAGCTGCTCCGCAAGGGCGAACGCAACCGCCTGGTGGTGATGCAGGACTACAAGCTGACGCACATCGGCATCCAGGAAGCCGCCGACAAGCAGCGCCTGATCGACCCGGCGACTGACCCGCTCGTCGCCGCGGCCCGGTGCATCGGGACCAGCTTCGGGGACTGACGACGCCGAGGCCCGGGTTCAGGCGGATCGCGCGAGCGAGGCCCTGAGCTTCGCGACGGCCGCCCGGGCCGCGACCGCGCCAGGGTCCGCGTCGCGCCCGCGGTAGGCGGCCAGCGCCTCGCGGGTTTGCCGGGTGAGCGCCGCGTGGGCGTCGTCGTCGATCATGACCCGATCGAGCGTGCCGGTGAGCTCTTGCTCGCTTGCGACGCTGGGCCAGGCGCTCAGCGCGTAGTGCGCGAGCGGGTGCGTGCCGGTGGTGTGGGCGCACAGGATCACCGGGCGTCCGTGCGGGCTCGCGTCGAGGGTGGCGCTGGTGATGGGGCTCGGGCAGACGACGGCCCGCGCGGCGCGCACGGCTTCGTCGAATGCCTCGCAAGCCGCGGGTCGCCAATCGAACGCTTCGCCCAGCTCGCGCCGGTAGCTCGCCTCGGGCCGGTGATACCGCGGGTGCGGGCGGAGGACGAGTCGCCAGGCGCGCGCGCTGGCGTGGGCCGCGAGGGTTCGGAGGGTGGCGATCTCGCGGTCCCAGCGGGCACGCGGCATCGCGCCGAGGTGCGCGCTCGCGTCGCCGTCGTGGACGGGGACGAGGATCGTCGGTGGTTGTGCGTGCGCGTGCGAGGGGTGCGTGTCGTCGCCGCTCGCCGACGTGCAAGGCGCGCCGGGGGCGCCGGTGAGTTCGACGGCGGCGTCGGGGCGCTGCGCGCGGAGCTGGGCCGCGTGAGCCGCCCCAACCGCGCCGAAGGACGTGCCCGGCGGGAACGGGCGGTGGTACTCGTCCCACCCGGTCATCATGGGGCAGTGCGGGAAGACCAGTCGCGGCACGCCGGAGCAAGCCGCGATGTCGACCACGGGCGCGTGATAGGCGCTCACGACGCCCTCGATGCGCCCGGTCCGCATCGCCGCCCGCCAGAGATCGGCGAGGCGGGCCATCGCCTGCGCGTACGGGCCGGCGAGGAACCGCAGGTGGTTGTCGAGCGCGCCGGAGGTGAACAGCGGGTCGCCGCCGGTCGCCAGCGCGTCGGCGAGCGCTCGCGCGTCGAACACGGGCGGACGTGCCGCGGGCTCGCGCACCCCCATCGCTTCGAAGTAGCTCGCCTCGTCGCAGAGCCGAGCCCGGTCGCCCGCTTCGAGACGCGCCAGATCCGACGCGCTCAGCGCCTTGGCGACCAGCACCGCCCCGGCGTCGCGCGTCGCGAGCGCGAGCATCGGCAGCTCCGGCCCGTTGCCCACCGCGACCACGTGCGAACCACGGACGCGCGAGGCGTCAAACGCGTCGTTGCGGATCGCGGGCGAGCCCTCAGCGCCCGGCCCCGACACCCCCGGGGCGTCCGCGGGCATGTCGACCACGCGGCACGCGAGCCCGAGGGCCCGCGCCGTCGGCGGCACCAGCCCGTGCAACGCCGGGCGGCGGGTTTCGTGGGGCGGGCGGTCCAACAGGTGCCCCGACGGGTCGGTCGAGAGGCAGACAAGCTCATCCCCCCGCTCGGCGGCCCGCTCGATCGTGTCGATCGGCCAGAGCGCCCGCGCGATCGCGCGCACGTGCCGATACCCCGCCAACGCGAGCAGGTTGATCCCGCGGTGCTCGAGGACGGCGTGGCGCGCGAACGTCTCGCAGCACCGGTCGAAACGCGCGTTGAGGCGCGGGCACGATTCCGGGGCGTCCAACCCCGTCCATGCGCTCCGGACGCCGAGCCCGACCGCGAGCGCCCCCGCTTCCGCCTGGCCGCACATGGGCAACGCCGACGCCCCCGCCCCGGAGGCCCGGTGCAGACGCTCGGCGTCGTCCTCGTGAAACGCGATCAGCAGAGGCGGCATCGATCCCTCCGGCTCTGGGGCTATCGGACCCGGCGACGGGCCCGCTTGAGCCCCGAACCCCGAACGGGCCGAAATCCGCAAGTTTCGGAGCACACCAAGCCGCAGGCCCGATACCGGTTCCATGCATATCGCCCAGGACATCCCGGCGACCCCCGCCCGCCCCGGCATCGGCGACGGCTCCGACCTGACCCACGCCGAACGGGCCCTCCTCGCCGAGGTCGCCGGCGCGATGCGCGCCCGGCGCTGGTGGAGGGCGGCCGGCGCGATCCAGAAGCTCAGCGCCCGCTACGGCAACGACCCGGTCCTCGTTGGCGCGCTCACACCCTGCCTGCACGAGCTCGGGCTCGACGCCCTCGCCCGCGGGCTGACCGACCCGGGCTCGAACACCGGGCAGACACCCGACCCCGAGATCTTCGAGGGCAACCTCGCGACGCTGGAAGCCCACGACGGGATCGACCCCGAAGGCGCGGCCTCGCTCCGGCTCGCGTGGCGGGACGCCGTCGCGCGCGAACGCTGGCACCGGGCGAAAGACGGGAACATCGTGAGCGATGCCGGGTCGCCCGGCGAGATCGCGCGTTGGCGGGGGCTGACGGATGTGATCGCCCAGAGCGGTGAAGCGATCGGGCACGTGCCGGATGCGGAAGGCGAAGTTCATCCCCCGACAGTGCTCATCGGCACCGAATGGCCCTGGGGTGTGCGTGAGCTGCACGCCCGCCTCGCCGCACAGGAGCGGGCGATGGGCGTCTACCGGCGGCGGGTGATCGTGATCGAGCCGGACCCGAGCGCCGCGGCCCGCGGGCTCGCGAGGGAGGACCTGCGCGCCTCCCTCGGCGACGGGCGATGGGCCTGGTTTGTCGGGCCCGACGCCGCGGAACGCTTCGCCGACTGGCTGTCGCGCGATCCGACGCACGCCTGCCCGCGCGAGTCGGTGCTGATCGGCACGCACGCGGGGCACGGGGCGTGCGTCCAGGCGATCGCCGAGCGTGTGCGCACGTTCGCGGCGACGCAGGCCGCCCTCGCCGAGACGTGGCAACGGGAGTCGCGGCGTCTGTACGCGGGCAAGGACGCTGCGCACTGGGCGTCGCGTTTTGGTGAAGCCGCCGCGGGGCGAACGCGCCTGCGCGTGCTGCTGACGACGTCGCGTCACTCGACGTTCATGCGCCACTCGGTGGAGGACCTCGCCCGCGCGTTCGAGGTGCTCGGACACGAGGCGCGCATCAGCATGGAGCCGGACAGCTCGACGCTGCTGATCCGCTCGGCGCTGGCGAAGGACGTCGCCGACTTCCAGCCCGACGCGCTTGTTTCGGTCAACTGGCCCCGCGGGACGCTCGGCCCGCTGCCCAAGGAGCTCCCGCTCGTCTGCTGGGTGCAGGACGCGATGCCGCACCTGTTCGATCGCCAGACCGGCGAGGCGCAGGGCCCGTTCGACATGCTCGCTGGCTACTGCTTCGCGGCGCTGTTCGCGGGCGAGGGCTTCGGCTACGACGCGCGGCGCACGCTCCCCAGCGTGCTCCCCGCGAGCGCCGTGAAGTTTCACACCGCCCCGGTCGCGCCCGAGCTGCGCGAGCGCTTCGCGTGCGAGATGGCGTTCGTCAGCCACCACGGGGAGACGCCCGAGGCCATGCGTGACCGCCTCGCGAGCACCGTGGTCCGCGGCGAGGGCGGGCGTTTGCTCGTCGAGCGCCTGTACCTCGACGCGCAGGAGATGCACCGGCTGTGCGGGCGCGAGCCGGTGCAGTACACGGGGCACGGGCGGGTGGTGCGCACGTTCCGCGAGGTGATGGGGCGCGAGCCGACGGGCGACGAGGCCGACCGCGTCCGTGTGAGCGTGCTGGAACCGCTGTACGGGCGGATCTTCCGGCACGAGACGGTCGCGTGGGCCGCCTCGATCGCGCGCCGTCGCGGGTGGCGGCTCAAGCTCTTCGGCAAGCGGTGGGCGCAGTCCCCGTTCGCCGAGTTCGCGTGCGGCGAGCTCGGGCACGGCGACGAGCTGCGCGCCTGCTACGCGACGGCCGGGGTCACGCTCCAGATCGACCCGATCAGCACGGTGCACCAGCGGATCGCCGAGTGCGCGCTCTCGGGCGGGCTCCCCGCGCCGCGGTTCGTCGCGGAGATGCTCAACCGCGTCGACCTGGACGCGATCGCGGAAGCGGGCGCGGGTGGCGCGACGGCGGACTCGCCTTCCGGGATGCGGGCCGCCGGCTTGCGCCAGCGGTTCGGGCTGCACGCCTCGCCCACGCTGATCGAGCCTCCCGTCGCGCCGGGGTCGGAGCACCTGGACCACGCCGACCTGGCGGTGTACGACCCGACACGCCTCTACGCGGACCTCGGGACGATGGGCTTTGCCGATGAAGCGGGGCTGGAGCGCGTCGTCGAGCGTGCGCACGCCGACCCGTCGTGGCGGTCGGCGTGGAGCGGCGTGATCCGCGCCCGGGCCGCACGCCACGCGACGCACGACGGGCTCGCGAGGCGAATCATCGAGCGCCTGAGCGCCCGCCTCGCCGAGGCTTACACCCCGGAGGGCGATCGCGCCGCCTCGTGACGACGCGCGGCCGGTTCAAGCTCGCACTCGGGCTCGTGTGCCGCTCGGCGTTCCATCGCTTCCGTCTGCGCCAGCACGCCCCGTCGCCAACGCCAGCGCCGGACCAGCCGGAACCCGTCGGCCAGCGCCTGCAGCACCCGGCGCTGGTCGCCCGGCTCGCCCGCAATGCAAGCCGCGGGGGTGCGATCCAGCTCGGCGAGGGCGTCGCCCTGTCGCTCGGCGTCGGCGCGGTCGCGATCCACGCTCGCCGCGAAGTGCGCCAGCGTGGCGGGGTCGGTCAGGTCGGTCCGGAACAGCTCGCGCGCGAAACGCGGGCGGGCGTCAGCGAACGCGCGGGCCGCCCGCCCGAGGGCTTCCTCCCGACGGAGCAGGTCGTCCGCCCGGTAGCGGTGGTGGTGCGGCGCGACGGCGCGGGGCTCGTAGAGCACCGGCGAGCCAAAGGCTTCGCGGAGGCGGTGGGCGAGCTCGATGTCCTCGTACCCGTAGGGGGCGAGGGCGTGGGTGTAGCCGCCGACGTCGAGCAGCGCGTGCCGGGGCAGGCTGACGTTGAGCCCGAAGGCGTGCCGGTAGCCCCAGTCGTGGTCCGGATCGCGGAGCGTGTGCGCGCCTTCACCGGTCATCGCGTCGTAAAAGAAGACCAGGCCGGTCTCGGTCACGAGGCGATCGACCACGCTCGCGGGCTCGCCCGTCGTGCAGAGCTCGGCGAGCGGGGCGAAGCGGCTGTCGCCGACGACGACCGCGGCGGGCTCGCGTCGGGCGGCTCGGGCGGCGTGCCGAGCCAGGTGAGCCGCGAGAAATCCGGGCTCGGGACGCACGTCGTCGTTGATCGAGACGAACACCGCCCCGCGGCACGAGGGCGCCAGCAGGTTCCGCACCCCCACGCACCCGTGCGTCGCGCGTCCGTCGTCCGGGGCAGGGAGCGTCTCGGCGCGGAACGCGAGCGCGGGCGAAGGGGACGCCGCCCGCCAGGCCCGCTCGGCGGCTTCGGCGGAGCCGTCCCCGGCATCGGGGCTGTCGATCGCGACGATGATCTCGCCCCGAGCGCCCTCGAGCCCGGTCTGGCGGGCGAGCGCCGTCAGGCAAGCCGCCAGGTGGCGCGGGCGGGCCCGCGTCGGGATCAGGATCGAGGCGTGCAGCTCGCGGGGTGTGGTCGCGCGGGACATGGTGCTGTTATCGGGCGATCGGGTCGGGCGGCTGAGACGGATCCGCCCGAAAGCGGCGGGCGAGGCCCCCTTTGGAACGACAACCGCCCGCTGCGAGGCAGCGGGCGGCTTGGAATAGGGCATCAAGGATTCGAACCTTGACTAAGTGAACCAGAATCACTCGTGCTACCGTTACACTAATGCCCCAAGGCTCGTAAACAGTTTATTTGCAAAGACTTTTGAGCTATGTCGCCGTGTGTATTCACCGGGCGTGAAGGGTACACACGGAGGGTCGCCGGGGTTCAGGCCCGGTCGTAGATCTTTGCCGATCGGCCGCCCGCAGGCAAGGGTTGAGCTCGGGAAGTCTCGCGGTCGGTGGATGAGTCTGGCGCGGGGGTGTCGGGAGGGAAAAACCGCCCCGGGGTGTTGGCCCCGGGGCGACGGTGTACCAATCCGTGTCGATGCCAGGGTTTAGTTGCAGGCGCCCTGGTTGCTGAGCCAGCCGTCGAGGAAGTAGTTGAGGTCGGCGGTGTTGACGATGCCGTCGGGGATGCCATCGAACGCCGGGCCGGTGAAGTCGGCGGCGGCATCGCCGGCGAGCCAGAGGTTCAGGAAGAAGTTGAGGTCGGCGATGTTGATGACGCCGTCGGGGATGCCGTCGAGCGCCGGGCCGGTGATATCGAATGGGCAGGGGTTGCCGACGAGGGCGGCGACGGCGTCGACGTCGGCCTGGGTGACGACGGGGCTGTTGGTCCCGCCGGGCCCGTCGGTCTGATCCATGTTGAGCATCGCGAGCATCGCCTGGAAGCTGCGTCCTTCAAAGACGTAGCAGTCGTAGGTCTCGCTGGTGAAGGGGTTGACGACGGGGTTGCCGTCGCCGTCGAGGCAGAGGGTGGTCTCGTCGAGGTGGCGCCCGAGGTGGGCCTGGATGATCGCGAGGTCCTGGGCGTCGACGACGCCGTCGAAGTTGAAGTCGCCGCGAACCCAGCGGAACTGCTCAAGCCCGAGGCTGGGCGCGTCGTTCATGGTGCCGGGGGTGAGCTGGAAGCCGTTGAGGTTGATGTCCTGGAAGCGGAGGTTGCCGTTGGGGTTGGGCAGGCAGTTGGGGTTGATATCGGGGTTGCACGAGCCGTCGTAGAGCGGGCCTTCGGGGTCGGTCGGGCCCTTGACCTGGTTGGGGTTGTAGTTGAAGCGGGGGTTGACCTCGGTGATGGTGCCCTGCACCCACTCCTCGTCGGCCTGGCGGGTGAAGCGGAGCTCGCCCGAGCTGTTGAAGCGGTGCCCGATCTGCGGGTTCTCGGCGAAGTAGTACAGGCGGCTCAGCGCATCGGGGTTGTACCCCGGGGTGTCGGAGATCTCGTTCTGACGGGTGCGGACGTATTCCTGCCCGCCGCGGTGGCTCCAGGCGACCTCGTCGACCATCTGGTAGGGCGCGAGCTGCATCGCGGCGGGGATGGGCCAGGCCTGGTAGCTGACGGGCTGCTCGAAGCCGAAATCGATCACGCCGTCGAAGTTGACGTCGTGATTGACGTCCTTGCGCCAGGCGTAGCCGGGCCCGTAGACGCTCTGCCCGGCGACGATCTGGTGGTGCGGGCGTCGGCGGACGAGCATGTAGGTGCTGGAGGCGTCGTTGGCGAGGCGTCCGACGCTGTCGACGCTGGGGATGTGGGTCTGGGCGAAGGTGGCGAAGTTGGTCTCCGAAGAGAAGAAGGGGGGAAGGAAGGAGGGCAGGCCCGGCGCGCCATTGTTGTTGTAGATGACCAGGAGCCCGTTGGCGCCGAGGGTGAGCCCGTCGAGGCTGAAGGCTTCGTCGATCTCGGGAACTTCGTCGCCCGGGTCGAAGTCGGCTGGGCGGGGCCCGGGGATGCCGTCGTCGTCGAGGTCCGAGCCGCCCTTGAGCAGGACGAGGGCGTAGCCGGTGAGGTCGAGCCCGGGGAGCCCGTAGAGCTCGATGTACTCGTACCGGTCGTCGAAGGCGGCGCCGCCGCCGGGGGGGTTCTCGTAGATCTCGTTGATGACGACCTGGGCCTGTGCGGCCGAGACGATGGCGCCGGCTGCGGCGGCGATCAACAGGGTACGGGCGTGCATGGGATCTCCTTGCTCTCCAGAAACGTGCTCTTCAGGAACGGGACGCGGGCGGAGGCGGACGGGCCAGGCCCGGAGGGATCGCGTGTCGCCGGGGTTATGAAGCCGCCCGGCGTGTGGTGCGTGGTGTCGGGTGTGCGTGGACGGGTTCAGTCGAGCCAGAGCCCGCGTCGGAGGATGCCGCCGAAGACCTTGCCCTGAAGATCGGCGTAGGAGAAGTCGCCGGCGGCGCGGTTGGTGAAGTCGAACGCCTGGTCGCCGTCGGTGTCGGTGAAGGCGCTGACGTGCCCGTCGGCGAAGGCGATGTTGCCGACGGTGCCGGAGCCGCCGCGCGTGGCGGAGCCCTGGAAGATGGCTCGCCGCTGCCCGCCGTGGTTGGGCCCGAAGTCGGAGTAGTCCTGCTTGCCGAACCAGCCGTTGATGGTGGCGGCCGGCCCGTCGCCGAACGCCTTGCTGAGCAGTTGCCCGCTCTGTCCGTCGATGACGTAGGGGTTGCGTTCGTTGTCGCGGCTGCTGGAGTCGCCGAAGAGCGGGACGAAGTTCGCCCCGACGGCGCTCATATAGCGGTCGTTGAGCGGGCCGACGACGTCGGACACGCGCTTGGGGTCGCCCGCGCCGAAGGGGCCGGCGCGGGGGTTGCGCATCTCGGTGTAGCCCATGAACCAGGACTGGCAGTAGTTGCTGTTGAAGCCGCGGTTGAAGAGGTCGTTCATCTCGCCCTCGCTGAGGACGCGCCACGCCTGGCTCGCGCCGCCGGAGCGGACGAGGTTCTGGTTGATGCGGGCGGGGTTGCTCGGGCAGAGCAGGTTGCCGGGGACGGCGTACTCGCCGTTGACCATGTCGGCGATCCAGCCGGCTTCATCGAGCGCGCCGAGGCTCTTGCGCCGGTCGTTCTCCCACTGCCCGCTGGAGAAGTCCCCGCGGTTGGAGGCGCTGTACGCCACGCTCGCGAGCGCGAGCTGGCGGAGGTTGTTGGAGCACACGCTCTGTCGCGCGGCGTTGCGAGCGCTGCCGAGGCTCGGGAGCAGGATGCCGATGAGCAGCGCGATGATCGCGATGACCACCAGCAGCTCGATGAGCGTGAAACCCGGCGTGCGGCGCGCCGTGACGCGGGCGGGTGAGCCGGGCACGATCGCGCCGACGGGTCGTTTGAGGTCGAGGGGCATAGCGGTGGCTCCCGGGTTCGCGTCGGCGCGTGCCAGAAACAGAATTGCGTCGACTTTAGCTGGGGCGCCATCTGAAACGAGGTGCGCACTGCATCAAGATTGTGTTCCGATTTGTTGAGCGCCCGGTGCGCTAAGAACGCGACAAGCCCGTGTTATGCGCATGTTTTCCGGCATAGACAGCGATCTCACCGAACGGAGCCCGCTTCGGGGCTTCACGCAATGTTCATTAGGAATTGACTGGTTGTTGCGTCGACTTCCCGCACGGTCGGTCTAGTCTTCGCCCGTCGCTGCGGGAGGCATCCGCGGCACGCCCCGCCGGGCGCGGCGGGGCCCGGGGCTGATCGGGAGCATCACCGATCGCGAAAACACCGGGCTGGTGTCTGACTTGTTTCGCGGGGCGCGTGTTGGAGCGCGGGCCCGGCGGGAGCACCCGGCGAAGTGTTCGCCGGGCGCGAGTGCCGATCCGGTTCGCCGTCGCGGCCGGGTCATGGTTCGCCCGAGTTTGCAGGAGAGATCCCATGAAGAGCATGATCAGCGCGATGACGATCCTCGCCGTCGCCGGCGCGGCCAGCGCCGACATCCGCATCACCGAGTGGATGTACAACAACTTCCCCGAGTACGTCGAGTTCACCAACGTCGGCAACGCCCCGATCGACATGAGCGGGTGGTCCTACGACGACGACAGCCGCACGCCCGGCGCGTTCGACCTCTCCGCGTTCGGCGTCGTCCGCCCGGGCGAGAGCGTCCTCATCACCGAGGGCGACGCGGAGGCCTTCCGCGCCAGCTGGTCGCTCCCCGCGAGCATCAAGATCATCGGCGAGTACACCAACAACCTCGGGCGCAACGATGAGATCAACCTCTTCGATGCCGACGGCAACCTCGTCGACCGCCTTACCTACGGCGACCAGAGCTTCCCGGGCTCGATCCGCACCCAGAACCGCGGCGGCGTGCCGGTCAGCTTCGACGCCCTCGGCGCCAACGACGTCTTCCAGTGGGCGTTCGCCGACGAACTGCCCGGCGGCGGGCCGATCGACCTCACCGAGGTCTACGGCTCGGTCGGGTTCTTCGTGAACGATCTCGGGCAGACCGGCAACCCCGGCTACTTCTTCATCCCCACCCCCGGCGCGGCGGCCCTGTTCGCCCTCGCCGGGCTCGCCGGCGTCCGTCGCCGTCGCTGATCCGATCCCAAGGCTGACACCCCGCCCGACCGCCGACCGTGCACGCGGCGTCGGGCGAGCCGAACTCTCTTCTTCCCAGTGCACGGCAGCACCCCGGCGACAGCTGGGGTGCTGCCGTTTTCTTCGCCGCCGCCATATCCCGTATCCTCCGCATCGGCGCACCGACGCGCCACGCACGCCCACGGAGACGCCCATGACCACCCGACGCCCCACGACGCCGCTCGCCCTCTTCGTCGCCGGCACGCTCGCCGCCCTGCTGGCGACGCCGACCGTCTCGGCCCAGCCCCGCTCCACCGCACCGACCCCCGCCAACCCGGCTGCCAACCCGGCCGCGAATCCCGCGACCAACACTGCGCCGACGTCCGCGACGACCGACCGCCCGATCGGGGAGGTCGTGCCGGTCGTGGAGACCGAGCCGGTCGCGGGCAGCGGCGACTCGGCCGACGACGCCGCGATCTGGATCAACCCCAACGACCCGACCCTCTCCCGCGTCATCGCGACCGACAAGAAGACCGGCCTGCTGGTGTACGACCTGCAGGGACGCATCGTCCAGCGCCTCGACGACGGGGGGATGAACAACGTCGACGTCCGCCCGGCGTTCCGCCTCGGCGGACGCATCGTCGACCTCGCCTGCGCCACCAGCACCGACGACAACACCATCGCTGTCTACGCGATCGACCGCGAGACCGGGCGGCTCAGCCGCGCCCCCGGCGGGCGCATCGAGACCGGGATGCGCGTCATCTACGGGCTCTGCATGTACCGCGACGCCGCCGGACGCACCTACGTCTTCGTCAACGACCGCGCCAGCAACGTCCAGCAGTACCG
The DNA here is from genome assembly GCA_050485765.1 of Phycisphaerales bacterium. Lineage (GTDB taxonomy): Bacteria > Planctomycetota > Phycisphaerae > Phycisphaerales > UBA1924 > RECY01. The sequence continues at coordinate 27,947 of JBJHBZ010000010.1, forward strand.
CCTGCACGACCGCGGGGGCGCGATCGAGGGCGAGCTCGTCCGCAGCTTCACCGTCGGCGGCGGCGTCGAGGGCATGGTCGCCGACGACGAGCTGGGGCTGCTCTACATCGGCGAAGAAGAGAACGGCATCTGGCGCTACGGCGCCGAGCCCGGCTTCAACCAGAACGGGCGGCGCCTGGTCGACACCACCATGAGCGGGCGCCTGACCGCCGACGTCGAGGGGCTCGCGCTGGCCGTCCTCGCCGACGGGTCGGGCGTGCTCATCGCCAGCAGCCAGGGCTCGAGCACGTTCGCGGTCTACGACCGTCGCCCGCCGAACGACTACGTCGGCAGCTTCCGCATCGTCGAGGGCAACGGGATCGACGCGGTCAGCGAGACCGACGGGATCGCGGCGACGACCTTCGCGATCCCGCCGATGTTCCCGGGCGGGCTGGTCGTCGTGCAGGACGACCGGAACACCACGCCGGACGGGCGTCGCCTCAACCAGAACTTCAAGTACCTCCGCCTGGACGAGGTCCTGCAGGCCGTCGGGCGCTGAGGCCCCTTGCCCCGGTCCCCGAGTGCCCGCCCCCCCTACATTTCGCCCATGCCCGCTTCTGACCCCATCGGCCCCGGCCCCAGCGCCGAGTTTGATCCCGTCGAGCTGCTCGGCTCGGCGTTCCGTCGCGCGATCGCCTCGCTCGAGGGCGCGCCCGCCGACGCCGACCCGCTGATCACGCCCAGCAAGCGGGCGGAGCTCGGCGATTTTCAGTCCAACGCGGCGATGCCGCTCGCGAAGATCCTGGGGCGGAAGCCTCGGGAGATCGCGTCGGAGCTGGCGGGCAAGGTCGGTTCGATGGTGCCGGAGCTCATCGAGCCGCTGACCGAGGGCGACATCGCCGGGCCGGGGTTCATCAACATCCGCCTGAAGCCCGAGGCGTTGTCGCGCCTGCTGGGCGAGCTGGACGCGCCGGCGTTGGGGCTGGAGCCGCCGGCGCAGGCGGAGACGGTCGTGGTCGATCTCTGCGGCGTGAACCTCGCGAAGCAGATGCACGTCGGGCACCTGCGTTCGACGGTGATCGGCGATGCGCTGGCGCGCCTGTTCGAGCGTCTCGGGCACCGGGTGATCCGCCAGAACCACGTCGGCGACTGGGGCCTGCCGATCGCGATGGTGACGCGGAAACTGATGGCACAGGCCGCCGCGGGCGAGCTGGACCTGAACGCCGTCACGCTGGACGACCTCGACCGGCTGTACAAGGACGCGAAGGCGGAATCCACGCCCCCGACGGCGAAGCTGAAGATGTGGCGGGCGTGGTCGAAGCACCCGAAGGTGGCGGCCGAGTTCGAGGACGACGTGCGCGCGCTGGAAGCCGAGCACGGGTCGGCCGAGGCGAACCTGAACGCGAGCAAGCAGACGCTCGTGCGATTGCAGAACCACGACGCCGAGGTGGAGGCGGTCTGGCGGAAGCTTTACGAGGTCACGATGGCGGCGTGCCTGGAGAACTGCGCCCGCCTGAAGACCCGCATCACCGAGCGCGACAGCGCCGGGGAGAGCAGCTACCGCGAGGAGCTCGCGCCCCTGGTCGCGGACCTGATCGCGCGGGGCATCGCGGAGGAAGAAGCCGGCGGGGCGGTGATCGTCCGCGTCGAGGGGATCGAGGAGCCCTGCCTGGTGCGCAAGAGCGACGGCGGGTTCCTTTACGCGACGACCGACGTCGCGGCGATCCGGCGGCGCGTGCAGAAGCTCGGCGCGCACCGCGTGGTCTACTGCGTCGATGCGCGCCAGGCGCTGCACTTCCGCCAGGTCTTCGGGGCCGCGCACAAAGCCGGCTATGCGACCACCGACGCGGGCGAGGCGAAGCTCGAGCACGCGGCGTTCGGCATGGTGCTCGGCGAGGACCGGCGCCCCTTCAAGACCCGATCGGGCGAGAACGTGCGCCTGAGCGCGCTGCTCGACGAGGCGATCGCCCGGGCCGGGGAGAAGGTCGGCGAGACCTCGCCCGACATGCCCGAGGCGGAACGCCGACCGATCGCGGAGGTCGTGGGCATCGCGGCGATCAAGTACGCCGACCTGAGCAACGACCGGATCAAGGACTACGTGTTCAGCTACGAGCGGATGGTGGCGCTGCAGGGCAACACGGGCCCGTACCTGCTGTACGCGCTGGCGCGCATCAAGAGCATCTTCCGCAAGGCGGCGGAGCTGGGGATCGCGGGCGAGGCGTCGTCGAAGGCGGCGCTGACGATCGGCGAGCCGGCGGAGAAGACGCTGGCGATGCAGCTTTTGGCGTACCCGTCGTCGGTGCGCCGATCGGCCGAGCATTTGGAGCCGCACCGCTTGTGCGCGTACCTCTACGAGCTCGCCGGGGCGTTCAGCGGGTTCTTCGAGCACTGCCCGGTGCTGAAGGCGGACCCGGGCGTGCGGGAGTCGCGTCTGCGCCTGTGCGCCCTGACGGCCCGCGTGCTCGAGGACGGGCTCGACACGCTCGGCATCCCGCACGTCGATCGCATGTGAGGCCGTGAGCAACCGGGATCGTTCTCGATCCCGGTTGTCGGGCGGTGGGACGGGCTCCGAGCCCGTCTTGGAGCGTTGGCGAGACGGTGCAGAGGCCCCTCCCACCAGGCTTCTGAAGACGGATTCAATGCGTCAAACAGAACCTAGTCGTGCAAGGCGTCCTGCCATCGGCGGACGATCTCGGGAGACGCCGTCAGATCGTGGTAAAGCGGCGTGACGGTGATCTTCCGCTCGAAGAGCTCGTGGACGTCGGTGCCGGGGTCGGTCGCGTGGAAGTCGAGCCCGCCGCCGGCGGGCCAGTAGTACGCCTCGCCGGAGGGGCTCGTGCGCCGCTCGTAGGCGTCGATCAGCCCGTGCGTGTTCATCGGGCAGACGACGATCGGCATCTGGGCGTAGGGGTCGTGGTCGCCGGGGGCGACGGGGTGCCGGTCGGCGCTCTGCGGCTCGTGCTCATCGCCCGGCGTCGCCCCGGGCTCGGTCGCCTCGCACCGGGGGATGTTGATGTTGATGCACCGCCCGGGCTGGACGAGCCCGGTCGCGAGGACGCGGTCGATCGCGCGTCGCGCGTGGGCGGCCGCGACGTGCCAGAGCGGTCGTCCCGGGCCGAGGTGGAGGCTGACGGCGATGGAGGGGATGCCGAGGAACGCGGCTTCGAGCGCCGCCGCCACCGTGCCCGAGTAGATGACGTTGATCCCGACGTTCGCCCCGGCGTTCATGCCGCTGATGACCAGGTCGGGTTTTTTGCCGGGCCCGTAGCGCTCCGACCATAGAGCGCTGACGGCGAGCTTCACGCAGTCGGCCGGTCGCCCGCCCACGGCGACCCCCTCGACCTGGGCCGTTCGATCGCCCAAGATCCCGAGGCGAGCGCGCCGAACCATGACCGGCTCGCCGAAGGTGACGCCGTGGCTCGTGGCGGACTGCACCGTCTCCGGCGCGACGGTCCAGACCTCGGTTTCGGGCCCGCCGATCGGCTGATCGGGCAAATCGGGGTGTTTTTCTTGGTTGAAACGCCTAGATTGGATAGATTCATCCGAAACGGCGTTCCGAGGCGATGGCGCGGGTTGTCGAGCCCCCGTGATCGCGTCATAGAGGGCTCGGATGCCCGGGGCGTGGATGCCGTCGTCGTTGGTGAGGAGAACCCGCATCGCGGGGAGCGTAGGGTCTCGGTGGAGTGTGCGGCTTGCTTTTCCGCGCCTCCCGCGTCCGCCGCATACTGACCCCATTTTGCGGGCTGCTTGGGCGGGCGTCTTCCGGGGCACATGATGATGCAGCTCCCGATCGCGGGAGCGTCACGAGTGGTGACGACCGGAGGCCTCGTGCCCGCGGATATGCCCAGCCCCGACCGACGATCCGACCCGCACTCCGCGCCGCAGGGAAGCAGCGATGCTTTCGCGGGCGCAGGGCGTTCGGCTTCGGATTCGGAGGCCCCTCCCGCAGCGACGTGGGTCCGCGAGTTTGAGCACGCCGGCCCCGGGATCATGGTGAGCTCGCAGGGCGGGGAGCTCTTGGGCGCGAACGCGTCGGCCCGGATGATGCTCGGCGTGGAGCCGTCCGATTTCGCACAGCCGATCCGCGCACTGCTCGCCCGGTCGGGCTGGCGTCAAGAATCGGGCGACCCCCTCGACGTCGCCGCCCTCCCCCCGGTGCGAGCCGAATCGGAGGGAACCGGGCATCGGGTCTCGGCCGACGTCGTCCGTCTGGGAACGGACGGCGCGGATTCCGAGGCACTGGTGCTGCGTCTGGAGAGCTGGTCGAGCGAAACGGGGTTGCGTCTGACGCTGATCATCGACCTGACCGACCGGGCCGAGGCCGAGCGCGTGACCAACGCGGTGCGTGAGGAGCTGCGTCGCGCGGGCAAGCTGGAGGCGATCGCGCGCCTGAGCCGCGGGCTGGCGCACGATTTCCGCAACGTGGCGGCCGCGATCCGGGCGGCGGCCCAGCGCGCCCAGGGCGAGCTCTTCGCCGGGGGCGACTGCGCCGAGGCGATCGACGCCATCCGCGAAGCCAGCGAGCACGCGATCGGGCTCACGCGGGACCTGTCGGCCTTTGCCGGGGCGGCCCCCGGACGCGGACACACCCCGCAGCAGGACGCCGAGCTCGACTTCCGCGACGTGATCCGGGGCACCACGCGTCTGGCGCAGCTCGCGATCGCGCCCAACATCCACGTCCGCACCCAGTTCCCCGACCAACCCGTGCCCGTCGCCGGGGATGCCGCCCAGCTCGGGCAGGTCGTCATGAATCTCGTCCTGAACGGGGCTCAGGCGATGCCTCTGGGCGGAGAGCTGCTCGTCCAGCTGCGCACCGGGTCGCAGGGGCGCTCGGCCGAACTGCGCGTCTGCGATGCCGGGCAAGGCATGGACCCCGACACGATCGAACGCGCCACCGAGCCCTATTTCACCACCCGGCGCGAGCACGGGGGCACCGGGCTCGGGCTCTCGATCGCGCTCGGCATCGTCCGCGAGCACGGCGGCTCGCTCCGCTTCCATTCCGCCAGCGGGCAGGGCACGACCGCGATCGTGACCCTCCCCATCCGCGACGACACGACCGATCCGCCGCGCCCCCGCGCCCGCGACGCCAGTTGGCCGAGCCTTGAGCCCGGCAGCGCCGGATCGGCGGTGCTCATCGCGCCGCCGTCCCCGATGCGTGGCGTGCTGGTCGGGGTCCTGGCGGACTTCGGGCTGCAGACCGAGGCGATCGAGCCCGCCGACGCCGCCGGCGAGCCCTGCAACCGGGCGGCGATGACGGCCCGCCTCATCGTCATCGACAGCCTCCCGCCCGTGACCTCCGAGCAGCTCCGGGCCGCGATCCGCGCCCTGGGGTGCGAGGCGCACTGCCTGATCCTGCTCCCGGAACCCGATCCGAACGCCAATCGCCCCACGCCGCCCGCCGGCGCGACGGTGCTCACCCGGCCTTTCACGATCGCCGAGCTCCGCGACGCCATCCGCAACGCCCTGCGCGATCATCCGCCGCCCTAGGTTCTGTTTGCCGGCTCGGTGGGACGGGCGCCAGAGCCCGTCTTGGAGCGTCGGTCGAGACGGGCCAGAGGCCCATCCCACCAAGCTTCGGAAGACGGATTCGGTCCGGCAAGCGGAACAGAGGCCTTCTCGTCATCAACGGCTTGCATCGCCGAGCGCCGCGGCGTGGACCCACACGCCGTCGTACGCCACGTCGCCGCGATCGCCCGGCCCGACGCGCAGGCGGACCATCGACACGCCCGGGGGCAGCTCAAGGATCACCACGCGCCACCCGCCGGCGTGCGCGTCGGTCGGCTCGATGCGGAGCGTTGCCGTGAGCGCGACGAGCGAGCCGTCGGGGTGCGCCGCGTCCGCGTCGATCGTGACGCCGTCGGTGCTCCGCCCCGGGTCGGCCAGTCGCGCGCGCAGCGCAAGGCGTCGCGTGCCGGTCGGGATCGCGAGGTCCGCCTCGTGCCGATCCGGGATCGCGTCGTACGCCGAGTGCATCCAGAGACTGTCGAGCGGGACGGCGTCGAGCATGCGTCGGCTCAGCACGCCCGGCGAGCCGTCGGGCCACGCGTACGCGCGGAGCGTCGCATCCTGCCACCACGCGTCGCTGGCGATCGCGAATGGGCGTGTTTCGGCGGCCGCGCCCTCGCCGATCGCCGGGCACGCGACCACGACGCGCGAGCCGTCTGCGCCCGTGATCGCCACCCGTGCCCACGCGCGCACCGAGCCGTCGCCTTCCACCGTGAACGGCACCGCGCGATCCCACGAGAGCCAGTACCCGCCGGCCTGCGCCGGCTCGAGTTCGGCGCGAAACGCCGTCGGGATGCGCACGCGATCGGCGTTCGCCTCCAGCACCGGGCTCTGCCCGCCCGGCGTCCAGACCCACCCCGCGCTCAGGTCGCGACGCCGATAAACCTGCTGCACCACGTTCGGCGAGGCCCAGTTCACCGCCCACACGCTCATGAACGACGTCTCGAACCGCGACACCCCGCGCACCGACTCGCCCTCGATCACCGCGTCGCCGACGCCCTCGGTCGCGACGCGGAGCGGGAGGAAAAAAGCATGCTCACCCGGGGCTGGGATCGCTCGGACGAGGGCCGCCGCTTCGTGCTGATCCCGCACCCACCGCTCGCGGAACGCCCCGGCATAGCCGAGCTGCAGCACCGCGCCCGCGAGCCCGGCGAGCACGATCGCGACGCCGAGCGCCGTGCGCGCGCCCCGGCGTGTGCGCTCGGCTCGCAGCGTGACGCGCTCGAGCCCGGCGCACGCCGCCGCGACAGGGGCGACCAGCGCGATGACGAGCCACGCCGCGGGCGCGTGCAGGTAGCGAAGCTCCAGCGTCCACCCGCTCGCGAGCAGGATCGGGGCGAAGCACGCCAGCCCCGCGCCGATCGCGAAGAGCGTGATCGCGACGCACGAGCGGGGCGTGAGGCGGGCGTCGCTGCGCCAGGCGGCGAACCGGCGCACCCACGCCGCGCCGGCGACCAGCACGAGCGCTATCGCGATCATGCCCGGCAGCGCGAACGCCGCGCCCGTGCGCACACTCATCGCCCAGGCGTGCGCGAGCTCCGTCTCCCACCGGTGCAACGCGAGCACGCCCTCGCCGAGGCGGATCGCGCCCTCAAACACCTCGCTCACCCCGACGGCCTGCGCCCGCGAGCCGCGCCAGTCCGCCGGCGCGTGCGTGACGTACAAGCCCAGGTACAGCACCGCCCCGAGCCACGCGATCGCGCACACCACACCCGTGCGCATGATCGAGCCGCGACGCCCGAGGCACACCAGCGCGAGCGCGGGCAACGCGAGAAACGCGCCCGTCGCCTGCTCGTTCCAGCACGGCGTCGCCCAGCTCAGCGCCCACAGCGCCGCGAGCCGAGCCGGCGTCAAGCCGTCGCGCACGATCCGCACCGCGAAGACGCACGCCCCGAGCGCGGTCGCCGTCGCGGCGACGGTGCCGAAGGCGGCGATCCAGTGGATCGCCTGCGCGTGAAGCGGGTAGGTGAGAAACAGGACCGCGCACGCGGCCCCCGCGCGCACGCCGAGCCCGAGCGAGCGCGACAAGCAGAAAACCAGCCACACGCACAACGCGTGCAGAAGATTGATCGCCGCGTGCCCGAGCCACGGGCGGTGGAAGCTGACCGTCTCGAGCGCCATCGTGAAGATCAGGTGCAACGGTCGCCAATAGGGCGAGTCGGCGATCCACGTCAGGCGCTCGATCTCGCCGGTGACCGGGTCGATCCCCGCGAGGTCGTAGTCGTCGGTCCAGAGCCCGAGGTGGAAGGTGAGCAGGGCCGTCCCGAGCAGCCAGAGCGCCGCCGGCAGCGAGATCGCATCCCACGCCGCCCGGCATCGCCGCGCCCGCTCGGCGCTCGCCGGCGCGCGCAAGCCGCCCGCTTTCGCACCCGCTTCCTCGTGTTCGCCGGGGTGCGGAGGCATCAGCTCGCCCGGTCGGCCGCGTCCGCGAGCTCGCGCAGTCGCGCCGCCCGCTCGCGCACGCCCTCGGCGTCCGTGTCACGCACCGTCACGTGCCCCAGCTTCCGCCCCGCACGCGCCGACTTGCCGTACAGGTGGACCCGGGCCCCCGGCGTCGCGAGCAGCTCCTCCACCGGCGGCACGCCGCCGATCAGGTTCACCATCGCGCTGGGCATGATCGCCCGCGTCCCACCCAAGGGCAGCCCCAGCACCGCGCGCACGTGGTTCTCAAACTGGCACGTCTCGCTCGCGTCCATCGTCCAGTGCCCGCTGTTGTGCACGCGCGGGGCGAACTCGTTCGCGAGCAGCGGCTCGCCGGCGTCGTCGGTTTCGAACAGCTCGAGCGCCAGCACGCCCACGTACCCCAAACGCTCCGCCAGCACACGGGCCGAACGCTCGGCACGCTCGCGCACCGCGTCGCTGGTCATCGCCGGCGCGTGCGTGACCCGCAAAATGCCGCCCTCGTGGACGTTCTCGCACAACGGGTAGACCCGCGTCTCGCCCGTTCGCGCGCGCGCAATCAGCACGCTCAGCTCGCGTCGGAACGGAACAAACGCCTCGGCGATCAGCCCGAGCGCCTCGCCGCGTGAGAGGCGATCGCCCGCGATCGCGCGCACGCTCGCGTCGCTTTCCTCGCGCGAGCGCACGACGCGCTGCCCCTTGCCGTCGTACCCGAAGCGGCGCGTCTTGAGCACGACCGGGTGGCCGTGCGCCTTGGCGAAGGCGTGCAGGTCCGCCAGCGTGTCGACCGGGGCGAAGGGGTGCGTCGGGATGCCCAGCTCGCGGAACAGGGTCTTCTCGCGCAAGCGGTCCTGCGACGCCTCCAGCGCGCGCGCGTTCGGCTCGCACGTCACAAGGCGCGTGAGGCGCTCGACCAACGCCGACGGCACGTTCTCGAACTCGTACGTCGCCGCCGCGAGCCCGTGGGCGAATCGCTCGAGCGCGTGATCCAGCTCGGGCCCGGGCGCGTCCATGTCCGCGCACACGAGCTGCGCCACATGCCCCGCGACGGCGTCCTCGCTCCGATCCATGCAGCGCGTGCGCACGCCCAAGCGTGCGGCCGCGAGCGCGAGCATCCGCCCGAGCTGACCGCCGCCGAGCACGCCCAGCACCGGCGGCTCGTTGACCGCCCCGTGGCTCGTGCCGCTCACGCGCCGCTCCCGTCGCGCTCGCCGGGCGGTGGGTCCAACCTCGGGTCGGGATCATCGGCCACCCGTGCCGAACGCGAGGCCCGGTAGCGATCCAATGCTTCGGCGACGCGCCCGTCGCCCAACGCGAGCAACGCCGCCGCGAACAGCGCCGCGTTCACCGCGCCCGAACGCCCGATCGCGAACGTCGCGACCGGCACGCCCGAGGGCATCTGCACGATCGAGAGCAACGAGTCCAGCCCCTGCAAGTGGCTCGACCGCACCGGCACACCGAGGATGGGCACCGGTGTCTTGCTCGCGAGCATCCCCGGGAGGTGGGCGGCACCGCCCGCGCCGGCGATGATCGCGCGAAGCCCACGCTCGCGAGCCGTCTCGGCGTAGCGGAACAACAGGTCCGGCGTCCGGTGCGCGCTCACCACGCGCGTCTCGTGCGCGATCCCGAGCTCCGCGAGCGTATCGCTGGCGTGACGCATCGTGTCCGGCCAGTCGCTGCGCGAGCCCATCACAACCCCGATCAAGGGGGCCTCGCTCCCGCTGTCGACCCGCAATTCACCATCCGGCATCGCGCGCTCCCCTGCGCCGCACGAGCGCGCGCCACGGGCCCGCACCGCGTTCGACGGGCGATCCTATCGCCGCGAACGCCCGCGGAGCAGGCGGACCAGGCCCGGCTCGGGCAGATCCGGCGCCAGCAGCGAGCCGATCTCAAGCCCGAGCGCCGCTTCCGCGGCCGCGTACCCGCTCCGCGTCGCCCCCTCCATCGTCGCGGGCCAGCCCGTCCGCGTGTAATCACCCGCCAGCAGCACGCCGCTCGGCCCGGTCGTCTCCGGGCGCAGGCGCTCGCCCTCCGGCGAGGCGAGGAACGTCGCCCGCTTCTCCTTCACCGCGCGCACGGAGACAAGCGACGCCTCGCCAGCCGCCGGGAAGCACGCGCAGACGTCGCCCGCGACCCGCTCGCCGATCTCGTCTTCGCTCAGCCCCATCCACCCGTCGGCCGCGCTCACCACCGCGTGCACCACGCGACCCTCGTCGTCCTTCCGAAACACCCACTGCGTGCCGACGTCCAGCAGCACGGCGTGCGCGGCCTCCAGCACCGGGCGATCGAACACCAGGTGCACGCCCAGGATCGGGCTGTGCGCGAGCTGCCCGGCCCGACGCCCGCGCGTGTCGCCGTGGTGATCCGGCAACAGCTTGCCCGCGATTGTCGGCGGGAGCGCGCAGATCACGCGGTCGCCCTCGCAGGTCTCGCCGGTGACCAGACGCACGCGCTTCGCGTCGATCGCCTCGACGCGAGCGCCCGTGCGCACGCCGAGCGTCCCGTCCTCCGGGTCGACCATCGCGAGGCGCTCGTGGACACCCGCGTACAGCTCGCGCAGCGGCACGCTCGGCACGCCGATCGACCCCGCCTCGCGCGACGCGAGCACGCCGCCCTGAAAGACATGCAGCGCTACGCTGGCGTCGACCACATCGACCTCGGCGTTGCACGCGCTGACGACCACCGGGCGCCAGAACCGCGCGACCGCCCGCGACGGCTGGGCGTGCGCCTCCAGCCACTCCGCGAACGTCCGCCCCGCGTGCTCGCGCCGATCCGCACAAATCGCCGCGAGCACGCCCCGGGCGACCGCGCGCTTCTCCGAGGCGTTCAAGAACGACGCTCGCGCCAGCGACGGGCCCGCGCCCAGCGGTGCCGGCAGCCACGCCGCGGGATGCACACGGCTCGTGCGCGCGCTTCGTGTCGATAGCGAGGGTTCGACGAACGTCAGCGTCTCGCTCCATCGCAGGGTGTCGAGCGTGCCGAGACGATCGAGCAAGTCGAGATAGTTGGTGCAGCACCCCATCGCGACGTGCTGGCAGTTGTCGATCGTTTCGCCGGTGCGCGGGTCGTCGAAGCTGCTCGCGCGCCCGCCGAGACGACCGGCCGCCTCCAGGATGGTCACCCGTGCGCCGTGCTCGGCGCAGCGCACGCCCGCGGCGATGCCCGCGACCCCGCCGCCGACGATGAGCACCCGCACGCCCCGCATCACCGCACCCCCGCCTCTGCCGAAGATCCGATCAGCGACCGAGCGACGATCGCTAGCTTCGCGGCCTTGGACAGGCGCACACGCCCGCGCGCGACCCGCGACGGCTCACGCTCGATCTTCGCCAGGATCGCCTCGTACAGCCCGCTCATCGTCCGCAGCACGCGCACGCAGTCGGGCGCGATCATCGCCTCGAGCGCCCGCGAACGCTCGTACTTCGCGCGAGCGCGCGCCGCCTCGGCGCGGACCAGCCCGTCGCACCGGTCCGGCGCACTCCAGTCGACCAGCTCCCGAGCCGTCAACCCGTGCGCCTCGAACGCGCTCCGCGGGACGTACACCCGCCCGCTCTGAAAATCCTCGAGCACGTCGCGCAGGATGTTCGTCCGCTGGAACGCGATCCCGCGATCGACCGCCAGCGCGCGCGCCCGCGAAGCGTCCGCGTGCGCCCGCAGACCCCAGATCGCAACGCACGCCCGGCCTACGGTCGAGCCGACACGCTCGCAATAGGCGTCGAGCGCCGCGTCGTCGGCGAACGCCGCTTCGCACAACGGCCTTTCGAGGTCGTCCCGCAGCCCTTGGATCGTCATCGTGAAGACGTCGCGCTCGATCGGGTACCGTTCGCACGCGTCGCGCAGCGCCACGCCGACGGGCCCGAGCGCCTCCGGCTCGCGCCCGTCGAGCACGCGTTCGGTGCGCTCGGCGAAGGCGTCGAGCGCCGCCCGACGATCCTCGACCGGCGCGCGCTCATCGTCGGCGATGTCGTCGGCCTCGCGCATCCACGCGTATACCGCGAACAACGCATCCCGCCTCGGGCGCGGCGTCAGGCGCAGCCCGAGATAAAAGTGACGCGCCCGCGCCCGCGTGACCGTCTCGCAGTGCGACTGGGCCGCGACGAGCGAGTTCACGTCGTCGCCCCGAACACGCGCCCTACGCGGGCGCCGAGCCACGCTCGAACGACCATCGACGCCCGCGCCGGCTTGGAGAGCCGTGGGCGAGCCCATAGCGTCCCCGGCTCGCGCTCCACCAGCCCCAGCGTCCGCTCGCCGCCCTCGATAAACAGACGCACGATCGGCACGAGCGAGTCGTGCCCGTGCGCGCGCAGCAGGGCGAGGATCGATCGCCCGTCCTCGAACATCGCCCGCGTCCGCGACAGCAACGGGCGGATCGCCTCCGCGTACCGCTCACGCACGCCCGCGTCGCTGGCGCGATCGAGCCAGCCGCGCAGCGTCGCGTCGTCCAGCCCCGTCTCGTCCGTCGGCAGGTAGACGCGATCGCGATCGAGCCAATCCCGGCGCACGTCCTGCCAGAAGTTTGTCAGTTGCAACGCCGTGCAGACCGCGTCGCTGGCGCGCACGATCTGGTCCCATCCGTCCGCCGGCGTGCGCCGCTCGGGCGCGATGCCGATCGAGAGCACGAGCCGCCCGACCGGATCCGCGCTGCGCTGGCAGTACCCGAGCAGCCTCTCCCACGAGGCGTACCGCGTGAAGCGCTGGTCCTGCTCGAACGCGTCGATCAGGTCCAGAAACGCCCGCTTCGGCAGCTCCCGGCGCTCGGCGCTCGCCCTCAGCGCGACGAACACCGGGTGCCGAGCCCGACCGGCGAAACACGCTTCCAGCTCCTCCCGCCACCACGCGAGCAACGCAAGGCTCCGCTCGTGCGCACGCGGCCCGGCCCCGGTTTCATCCGCCAAATCATCGGCCCATCGGCAGAAGGCGTAGACCGCTGCGAAATCGTCCCGCCAATCCCGCGGCACCAAAGCCGTCAGCACCGGGAAGTTCTCATCGTGCGTCCGCGCCAAGCGACGGCAGTACGCGATCGCTCCCGCGACGTCGCCGCCGGCATCAACGTGCGGCCCGTCGGCCTGCGCAGCGTGCAGCTGCTCGACGATCGGGCGGGTTGGATCGAGGGTGAGCATGGGGGGGAAGGCACGAGGCAATAGGCATTGGGCACGAGGCATGAGGTGGGGAGCAGAGGGATGGAGCCGTGAGAGCGTGCCGTTGCTTCTGGACGTGGTTTTTACCGATATATGCGGATCAGACGGTGGCCAGGTCGGGCTCGGTGCTTGGGGCGCTTCGCAGCTTGATGCGTTGGGCAGCCGGGTCGGGCAGGCCGAGTTCTTCGGCGATCAGGCGGCTGGTGATCTGGCTCGACAGAAAAATCACCGGCAGCCCGCTGCCCGGGTGCGTGCCGCCGCCGACGAGCCAGAGCCCCTCCAGCCCGGGCACCTTGTGCTGCGGGCGCTTGTGGAGCATCTGGTCCAGCCCGTGCGCCAGGTTGAACGTCGCGCCGAACTGGATCCCCTGCGATCGCCAGTCGTCCGGCGTGAGCGCCAGCTCCGCACGGATGTGCGGACGCACGTGCAGCCCGAGGCGCTCCCGCATCTGATCCAGCACCCGCTCGCGCAGACGCGGGCCCTCCACATTCCAATCGATCTTCGCCCGCGTGTTCGGCGTCGGCACCAGCACGTACAGAGAGCTCTTGCCCGCGGGCGCCAGCGTCGAATCCGTTCGACTCGGGTTGCAGACGTAGAACGACGGGTCCTCCGAGAGCGAGCCGCCGAAGCCCGAGTCGCGCCCGATGTCCTGCAGGTTCTGCTTGTAGCTCGCGCTGGTGTAGATCGTGTGGTGGTGCAGGTCCACCTCGCGATCAAGCCCGAGATAGAGCATGTAGGTGCTGCAGGAGTACTTCTTCTGATCGAAGTCCGCGTCGGTGTACCCCGGCTCGCGCAGCGGCTCGGGCACGAGGTGCGTCAGCGCCCAGGCCGCGTCGGCGTTGAGCACGACGTGGTCGAACGCGTGGTGCTCACCGCCCGCGATGACGCCGGTGACGCGCGGGCCTTGGAAGTCCAGGCTCTCGACGGCTTCGCCGAGGCGGACGCGCCCGCCGAGGGATTCGAGCGTGCGCGCCAGCCCGTGCATCAGCGCGTTGCACCCGCCGATCGGGTGCCAGATGCCGTACTCGTACTCGATGAACGGCAGGATCGTAAACAGGCTCGGGCAGTCGAACGGGCTCATCCCGAGGTACTTGCTCTGGAAGCTAACGCCGAGCTGCACCGCCGGGTGGCGGAAGTACTTCTTCAGAAGCTGATGCACGGAGAGGTGCGGCTTGATGTGCGCCGCCGCCGCCAGCGCATCCGGGCGCGCCAGGTCGAGCGCCGATCGGATCGGTCGGCGCAGGATCGGCTCGGCCGCGTCCAGCTTCTTCCGGTTGTCCTCGATAAACCGCCGGAACGCCTTGCCGTCGTGCGGGTCGATCGCCGAGATCCGCTCGACCATCCGGTCCAGGTCCTGCGTCGCGTCGAGAACAACCGGTCGCCCGCCGGGCTGACCGATCACCAGGCGGTACATCGGATCGAGGCGGCGCAGGTCGACCAGGTCGCCGAGCCGCGTGCCCGCGGCACGGCAGATCTCCTCCAGCACGTGCGGCATCAGAAAGAACGTCGGCCCGCAGTCGAACCGGTACGACGCGCCGTCGTCCCCCTCCAGCTCGATCCGCCGGGTCCGCCCGCCCAGCGTGGGCTGTCGCTCGAAGACGGTGACGTCCACGCCCCGGGCCGCGAGCAGCACCGCCGACGCCAACCCGCCCGGGCCCGCGCCCACGATCGCGACGCGGGGGGGTGGCGAAGATCCGTTGGTTGGTGGCTGTGATGTGGGCATGCGTGATCCGTGCTTGGGTCTGAAGCGGGACGGGGCGTGTTCGACACACCGTCGGGGGTGGATGCCCGGGGTCACGACCCCGGGGGTCTCCGGGCGGACTGTAGCGACGCCTCTAGACTTGCGCCGATGCCCAAGCCTGCGACATCCGCCCCGTCCGCGCCCGCGCGGGCGGCCGATTGGCCGCTGGAGGCCCGCCTGCGCTGGGTCCGCGCCTTCCGCGGGCGGATCGTGCGCGAGCTCGACGCCCTGTGCGCGCACATCGGGGAGGAAGTCGGCAAAAGCCGCTGGGAAGCGATGACCAGCGACCTGCTCCCGCTCCTGGCCAGTTGCCGCTGGCACGAGCGCCGGGCGGCTCGCCTGCTGCGCCCCAAGCCGGTGCGCGGGCGTGCGGTCTGGCAGGTCGGGCAGCGCATGCGCGTGCAGCGTGAGCCGATCGGGCGGGTCGCGATCATCGCGACGTGGAACTACCCGGTGCAGCTGCTCGGCATCCAGCTCGTGCAGGCGGTGCTCGCGGGGAGCGAGCGTGCGGGGAACCGCGTGGTGGTGAAGCCGAGCGAGCGCTGCCCGCGGACGCAGTCGCTGCTGCTGGACCTTGCCGAGGACGCCGGGCGACAGGCCGGGATGCCCAGGGGCGTGCTCGAGCGTGCCCCGGCGACGCGCCAGGCCGGGGCCGAGCTGCTCGACGCCCCCGACCCCGCCAGCGCCCAGCCGGCGCTCTGGGGGCGGTTCGACCACGTCGTTTTCACCGGCTCGACCGAGGTCGGGCGTCGGGTCGCGTCGGCCCTCGCCGCCCCGCTCACGGGCTCGACGCTCGAACTCAGCGGGCGTGACTCGGCGTTCGTCCTGCCGGGAGCCGACGCCGAGCTGGCGGCTCGCTCCATCTGGGCGATGGTCTGCATGAACGCCGGGCAGACCTGCATGGCCCCGCGACGCGCCATCGTCGTCGGCGAGGCGTGGGAGGCGTTCGTCGAGGCACTCAAACCCCTAATTGAGGGTTCATCGGCGGTGCAACTGATCGATGAAGCAGCGGCCGACCGCGTCCGGAGCCTGATTTCGGGGGCTCAAAGCCGCGGGCGGGTCGTCCTCCGCGCCGACGGCGACGCGGCTGGTTCGGAGGACGCGGACCCGCGCCGGGTCGCGCCGGCCGCGATTCTAGACGCCGACCCCGCGGACGAGGCGGCGGGCGGGGCGCATTTCGGGCCCCTGCTCGCGGTGGTCCGGTGCGCCAACCTCGACGAAGCCGTCGCGGCCCACGCCCTCTGCCATCAGCACCTCGCCACGAGCATCTACCCGCCCCCTGGGCGGCGCGGGCGGGCATCCGCCGAGGCGCTGGTGGCGAAACTCGCCCGGCGCGGGCGTCTCGGCGGGAGCGTCACGATCCTGGACACCGTTCTGCCCACCGCCCACCCGGGCGCGAGCATCGCCGGGCACGGGGCGAGCGGGTGGGGCACGAGCCGGGGCGAGGCGGGGCTGCTCGCGATGACCCGGGCGGTCCACGTGAGCACGACGTCCCGGCGCGTGCGCACGCCGACGGGCGAGCCGCCGGCAAAACAGCAAGCCTCGTTCGAACGGTTCGTGCGATGGTGGTACGGTCTGGGGGCCGGTTTGAAGCCCGGCGCGACGAACAATGAACAACATCCCGACGCACCACCACCGCGTCGGACAACACCACCACCGCGCGCGACCGATCACCGGGCGACCGCGGCACAGGAGCGGGCGTGATGAAACGGACCAGCGCGGGACGGGATGCGCACGTGGTCGTCGTCGGGGGCGGGCTCGCGGGGCTCGCCGCCGCGTGCGACTGCGCCTCGGCCGGGCTCCGGGTCACCCTCGTCGAACAGAACCTCCACCTCGGCGGAAAGATGAACGTCCTCGAGCAGGACGGCTTCACCTTCGACATGGGCCCCACCATCCTCACCCTCCCCGAAGTCGTCAGCGGCGTCATCCGGCGCGCCGGACGCAAGCCCGAGGACGAGCTCGACCTCGTCCGACTCGACCCGCAGTGGCGCTGCCTCTACGAGGACGGCGCCGTCGTCGACCTCTTCCAGGACCCCGGCGTCATGGTCCCCTATCTCGACCAGCTCTTCCCCGCGCCTGCCGGGCAGAAATCCGTTGGCGAGCAGTGGCGTTCCTTCCTCGGCTACGCCCGGCGCATGAACAACCTCAGCCGGCGCGTCTTCTACTACCGCGACGTCGGCGGCGTCGCCGACGTCATGCGCGCCACGCCCCTCGGCGACTTCGACCTGCTCAAAGACGTCATGGCGATGCGCCTCCACGCGACCGTCGGTGACACCGTCGAGAAGCACCTCCGCGAGCCCCACCTCCGACAGCTCGCCGAGCACTTCCTCCAGTACGTCGGCTCCAGCCCCTTCCTCGCCCCCGCGATCCTCACGCTCATCGCCTCGGCCCAGGTCGATCAGGGGTGCTGGTACACCATGGGCGGCACGCGACAGGTCGCCCGCGCCCTCGAACGCATCGCACGCCAGTCCGGCGTCGAGGTCCACACCGGCGTCAAGGTCGCCCGCATCCTGACCGACGGCGACCTCGCGACCGGCGTCGAGCTCGAAGACGGGCGCCGCTTCGAAGCCGACGCCGTCGTCAGCAACTGCGACGTGCAGCGCACCAACCGCGACCTGCTCGGAACCCCCGAAGCCAAACGCGAGCGCGAACGCATCGCGAGCAAGTACACCCCCGCCTGCAGCGGCGTCGTGCTCTACCTCGGGCTCAACAAGCGGTACGACCACCTCGCGCATCACAACTTCCTGTTCAGCAAGAACAGCAAGGCCGAGTTCAGCGACATCTACGAGCTCGGCATCCCCGCGCGCGACCCGACGCTCTACCTCTGCGTCCCGAGCCGCACCGACCCGGCCCAGGCGCCCGAAGGCGGCGAAGCCCTCTACGTCCTCGTCCACACGCCCTACACGCGCGACGATCACCAATGGGAAGGCCCCGGCGGGATGCTCGAGCAATACAAGCCGGTCATCATGGACAAGCTCAAGCGCTTCGGCATGGCGGACATCGAGTCGCGCATCGTCGTCGATCGTGCGCTCACGCCGAGCGCCATCGACCGGATGTACAACGCCGAGGGCGGCGCGATCTACGGGCTCGCCAGCCACGGCAAGCTGCACGGGGGCTTCAAGCCCAAGAACCGGAGCCGCGTGGTGGAGAACCTCTACCTCGCCGGCGGGAGCGCCAACCCCGGGCCGGGCGTGCCGATGGTCATCATGAGCGGCGTCACCGCGGCCAAGGCCCTCTGCGAAGACCTCGGCCTCAACATCGACGTCGAATCCACCAGCGACGTGCCGAGCGTGTACACGCAGCAACCCACCGACTACACCCAAGCCAACAAGGCCCACGAAACGCACATGGCGGGCGCGGGCGGCGGGGCCTGAGCCCGATGCCGGATGGGAACGCCGCCAGTTCAGCTTCGCCTAGGGCCCCCTTGTGGCCCGCCAAGCCCAACGCGCACGTCGCGCGCTTCTTTCACCGGTACACGCGCCGCCTGTTCGCGAAGAAGTTTCATGCTGTGCGCTTCACGCCCGGCTCGGGCGAGCTGCTGCGCGCGCTCAACGACGCGCCGGAGCCGGTCATCGTCGCGATGAACCATGCGAGCTGGTGGGACCCGATGGTCGGCGTGCTGCTCGCCTCCGGAGCGACGCCCGACCGGCGCACGTTCGCGCCGATGGAGCTGGCCCAGCTTGAACAGTTCGCGTTCTTCCGGATGCTCGGCGTCTTCGGGCTCGACCCGGAGCACCCGAAAGCCGTCGAAGCGATGTCGGCGTACGTCATGGAACAATTCGCCTCAACGAGCCGCGACCGTGAGGGAGCGGTTTCCGATTCCCCTGCCGGAGAGGACCGCTCCCTCACGGTCGCGGCTCGTTCGGAGGGGCGTTCGGGGGCGTCGCTCTGGTTGACGCCGCAGGGCTCGTTCGCGGACGTGCGCACGCCCGCGAAGCTGCGCCCCGGGGCCGCCGCGCTCGCCGCCGCGTCGTGCGCACGCTTCGATCGCGTCCGCGTCGTCGCGCTCGCGATCGAGTACAGCTTCTGGACGGATCAGAAGCCCGAGGTCTTTCTGCACGCCGAGGCGGTCCCGACGCCGGACCACGCGGACTCCACCACCGCGTGGCACCGTGTGCTCACGCGCTCGCTCCGCGGCGCACAAAGCCATCTTGGCGAGCGTGTCATGAGCCGCGACCCCGCGTCGTTCGAGCTCCGCCCCGATCTCGTCGGCGGGCGTGGCGATCGTGCGCGGGCGCAGGTGAACCCGATCTACGACCTCTGGCTGCGCCTCCGCGGCAAGAGCGGCAAGGTGACGCCTCGGGAACAGGGTGATCGCGCCCCATCGGAAAGGAGCCGCGCGTGACGACGCTGCTGCTGATCGCGCTCTGGACCGGGCTGTTCGCGTGCACGGTCGCGCTGGCGATGACCATCGCCAACCTGCGCTTCTACGCGAGGCCGACCGCGGAGCCGCTCGACCCGGCCTCCGCCCCGAGCCTGACCGTCTGCGTCCCCGCGCGCAACGAAGAAGCCAACCTCGAAGCCTGCGTGCGCGCGCTGCTCGCCTCGAACTATCCGAAGCTGGAAGTGCTGGTCTACGACGACGCCTCGACCGACGCGACGCCCGAGATCCTCGCGAGGCTCTGCGCCGAAGATCCACGCGTGCGCGCCGCCGAGACGGTTCCGCTCCCCGACGGCTGGAACGGCAAGCAGCACGCGTGCGACCGCATGGGGCGCCAGGCGTCGGGCGAGTGGCTGCTGTTCACCGACGCCGACGTGCGCTTCGAGCCCGCGTGCCTGGAACGCGCGATCGCCGAGGCCCGCCGCCCGCGACCGACCGACGCGCCCGACTCGAAACCCGTCGCGCTCGTCAGCACCTTCCCCCGCCAGATCACCGGCACACTCGGCGAGGCGCTCGTCGTGCCCATGATCTTCTTCATCCTGCTCAGCTACCTGCCCCTCGGGCGCATGCGCTCCACCACCGACCCCGGCGCGAGCGCCGGGTGCGGGCAGTTCCTCTGCGTGCTGAAGCCCGCGTGGCTGGAGGCCGGCGGGCACGCGGCGTTCCGCGACTCCATGCACGACGGCATCAAGCTCCCGCGCAACCTCCGCCGCCTCGGGTACCGCACGGACCTGTTCGACGCGACCGACCTGTGCGCCTGCCGCATGTACCACGGGTTCGCCGCCACATGGCGCGGCTTCGCCAAGAACGCCTTCGAAGGGCTCGGCTCCGTCGGGTTGCTCGCGTTCATCACCGTCATGCACCTGTGCGGACACGTGCTCCCGTGGGTGGTGCTCCCGGTCGCGCTGCTCGGGATCGCGGGCGTCGCCCCCGCGCTGCCGACGCTGGCGCTGGTGCTCAGCGCGCTCTGCGTTGCAGGGGCGCTCGCGCAGCGGGTCATGCTCGCCGCACGATTCAGGCAATCACCCGTCAGCGTCGCGCTACACCCCGTCGGCGTCGCCCTCACGACGCTCATCCAGTGGCACAGCCTCTACCTCGCCAAAACCGGCAAGCGGAGCTGGCGCGGGCGCACACTGGCCCCCTCGCAAGGGCCCGAAGCCGCCGCGTGAGCCGCACGCCCATGGCGAGGTCTCAGTTCCGACCCTCGGCCTGCGCCCGCGCGTTCATGAACAGTTCCGGCAGGCGCTGACGCTCCAGGAGCTGCACCTCGCGCTGATTCACCACCGAGTACATCAGCAGCATCTCGCTCCGGTTGTCGATCACCGTCAGGATCTCTTCGCCGGAGCCCTCGGTCGTCATCAGCACGTAGCCGCCCACCGCCGCGACCATGTCGGCGTGCGCGGGCTCGGTCACCCGCCCCGCCTGGCTCAGGATCATCCCCATCAGCACGAACGCGCTCGCCCACAGCGCCGAGCCGGTCAGCCCGGAGCGCCCCGTCTCGTCCGATCCGTTCGTTGTGCCCTGCTCGTGCATCGCGCCGCTCCGATCTCTGGCGTCGAAGTCATTCAAGGTCCGTGCTCAGCGGGCCTGTCGGGCCCGGGTCGCGTCGGTCGCGAGGTTGCGGTACCCGATCCCCTCGAGCTGTCGCCGGGAGTGGTTCCACCGAACCGCGATTAGCTCTTGGTTGACCGAGTCGACGACGTAGACCGCGTTGCTGGTGCCGCCGCGGATCGCGCCCCCGACCATCGTGTAGTCCCCGCGGGCGCGGTCGCGCCCCTGCTGGGCGGCCGCAGGTGGGCTGAGCGCGACGTACCCGAGCGCCAGGATCAGCACCGCGTTGAGCGCGATCAGCGGGTGGACCCCGCGCCGTCGCCGCTTCGCTTCTGTTGTGCGCATGCCCATGGCTCCGTTCCGCTCGATCCGCAATGGACACGATCCTCGGCTCCGGGCTCGCGAACGCGCCCGGGGCGCGGGGATCAGTCCTGGTGCCCGCGCTTGCTGGGGATGAAGCTCACGCCGATGCCCGCCGCCGCGAGGATCGCGACCGCCAGCAGCGTGCGGATGGTCGGGACGCTGTCCGGCTCGCGGACGGCCGGGGGGGTCAGCGTGGCTTCGTCCTCCTGCGCGCCCGACGGCGAGGCCAGCACGCAGAGCGGAAGCACGAGGCACGCCGCCGCCAGAGTCCGAACCCGCCCGTTCATCGACGATCTGCTCATAAAGGCATCCTACACCAGCCCCGGCGGGCGAGCCCGACCCTCGGAACCCCGCGCCCAACCCCCACCGGACCCGTCCATCCGCACCCCGGACGCCCGCGGATCCTTCCGAATCTCCGCTCCGGGCCTCGTCCGACTCGGATCGGATGCGCGGTTGACCCGCCCCGCGGCCTCCCTACCATTGCCTCGCGCCGGGCGACCCACGGGACGCTCCCCGCGCACCCCAGCTTGGGGGCATAGCTCAGTTTTGGTAGAGCGCATCCATGGCATGGATGAGGTCAGGGGTTCGAGTCCCCTTGCCTCCACTCAAGCATCAACCGCCGGCCTTTCGAGGCCGGCGGTTGTCATTCCGGCACGCCGCCCATGGCCCGGTTCGGCCCGCCATCCGCCCCCCGCTTGGCTGGTCTGATCTGGCCTGCTTCGCTGGGCACCAAAAAAAAACGGCAAGCGGCGTTCCCGCCGCTCACCGTGAGGGAGATCAACGCGCCGCCCGCGTCACGGCATCGTCACGACGCACCCGTTCTGGTCCAGCACCACGACGGGCGTGCCTTCGAGGTAGACCTCGTGCTGGAGGAGCAACTCGACGGGGTTGTAGGGCGTGGTCTGGTGGTAGGGGCCGGAAGCCGCCCCCGTCACCGCGTCCAGCAGGAAGTAGTGCTCCCCGCGCCAGACCGCCAGGACCGGCAGCGAGCCGTAGATCCCGAACGTCGCGTGCATCGGGACCACGCTGTCCGGCACGGCCTCCAGCACGTCGATGGAGAACGTCCAGACCTCGTCGGCCATCGCGATGATCGGGCCCGAACCCCCGCTCAGCGGCCCGGCGGGCGACCAGATCAGGCCGCCCGCGAACCCCGTCGTGTGCAGCTCGATCGCCGCCATCCAGTGGCTCAGCTCGGCGCCGGCGGCGACGCCGGGGACGGGCTCGGTCGCGCCGACGGGCGGCGCGATCAGGGGCAGGCCGTTGGAAATCAGGCTCTCATATGTCGCGATCGCGCTCACGCCGCCCGCGGCCTGGATCGCCGCGAGGTGGCTCAGCGTCGCCTCCACGTCCAGAAGGGAGCTGGTGATCTCCCCGGTCAGCATGAACGTCGCGACGCTCGCGCTATCGATGACGGTGACGCACGGATCGTTGGAGGCGAGGGCCGTCGACACCGTCCGACGGGCCGCCAGGTAGGGATCGAACAGCGGGCTGTTGGCCCATGCGGCGCTGAACGCGAACGCCTCGGCTCCCGGCGCGGGCTGACCCGTGGCCTTCAGGTGCCGGAGCATGTCCACATACTGCACCGTCTCCTGGTGCAGGTCGCCCGTGGCGGCCTGATAGAAATCCGCGCCCTGTCCGGACGCGACGCCCCCCGCCGCCATCGCGACCAGGACCGCCGTACTCACCCCGATGTTTTGCCGAGCCCGCATGCCATGTTCTCCATTTTTAAATACAGATGACGCCCGAAGATCCCCTAAAAATAAGGCATTTCCTCGCGGAAAGCGAGAAGAACTTGCGCTTCTCGACACAAAATTTACACACCTGTTCGCCGTGATGTAATTAATCACACCTCCGGACCGACCCCCGCGCCAGCAGGCACCGATCACCCGTAACGTGCATACGCACGGCGCGCGCGCGAACGCGTCTACGCTTCCGTGCAGCCGCGCGCCTCGACGCGCGACGCGAACGCCCCAAACCCCCACACACGCACCCCGAGCCCGAGAGCGAGCAACACGTGCCCGACATGGCGTGGTTCATCCCGGTCCTGATCTTTTGCGCCCGGATCATCGATGTGTCCATCGGCACCGTGCGCATGATCCTGGTCATCGGGGGGCACCGGCTCCAGGCGGCCTGCCTCGGCTTCGTCGAGGTCATCATCTGGGCGCTCGCGGTCGGGGGCGTCATCAAGTTCCTCGCCCACCCGCTCGCGCTGCTCGCCTACGGCGCCGGCTTCGCCACAGGCACCTACGTCGGCATGCTCATCGAGGACCGCATCGCCCTCGGCTACCGCGTCGTCCGAGCGATCAGCGCCTCGGCCAACAGCGCCATCTCCCCGGAGCTCCGCCTCCGCGGCTTCCGAGTGACGCGGCTCGAGGGCACCGGGCAGGCCGGGCCCGTCGAGGTCGCCTTCTGCGTCGTCCGACGACGCGCCCTCCCGGATCTCCTGAAAGCGCTCCGCGAGATCGCGCCCGACGCCTTTGTCACCGTCGAGCGGGCCGACCGCGCCGTCGGCGGGCCCTTCCCCGCCGACATCGCCCGCGAGCGACGCCTCTGGCGGAGCACCAGCCTCATCCGCAAATGAGCGCCCCACCACAACCCAGCAAAACACCCCGTCCAGTACGAAGGGATGCCGCGAACTCACCCAGCTTGCCGAGATTGCCGATAAACCCGCCACGGATCGGGCTCTCAAGCCCGGCTACCATCCGCCCAACCCGCCGGAGGCCCCCGGATTCTCACCCCGGGTGTTCACCGGCCAAGACTGGCAGGGATCGCTCGGGTGATCATTGGTTCGATCGCCATCATCGTGCTGGCCGCCGTGCTGGCCCCTTGGCTCCACCGCTGGTTCGGGTGGCGGGCGGGGTATCTGCTCGCCCTGGCCCCGGCGGCCGGGTTTGTCTACTTCGTGCGGGAGCTGGCGGGTGTTGCCGGGGGCACGCCCCTGGCCGAACGGCTGGAGTGGCTCCCCGAGCTCGGCGTCAGCCTCGGGTTCCGCGTCGACGGGCTGAGCATGCTCTTCTGCCTGCTCATCACCGGCATCGGCACGTTCGTGCTGATGTACGCCACCCCCTATATGAAGGACTACGCCCTCCGCGGGCGATTCTTCAGCTACCTGCTCGGGTTCATGGCTTCCATGCTCGGGCTTGTCGTCGCGGACAACGTGATCCTGCTCTTCATCTTCTGGGAGCTCACGAGCATCACGAGCTACCTGCTGATCGGGTTCGACCACGACCGGCTCGCGGCTCGCAAGGCCGCCCTCCAGGCGCTGCTCACCACCGGGCTCGGCGGGCTGGCGCTGCTGGCGGGGCTGATCCTGCTCGCGACGGCGGCCGGGACGTACGAGATCAGCCAGATGGGCCCGATCGGGGCCGACCACCCGCTTTACGTCGGGGCGCTGCTGTGCATCCTGGCCGGGTGCTTCACCAAGAGCGCCCAGTTCCCCTTCCACTACTGGCTCCCCAACGCGATGGAGGCCCCGAGCCCCGTCAGCGCCTTTCTCCACAGCTCCACGATGGTCAAGGCGGGCGTCTTCCTGCTCGCCAAGCTCAACCCCATCATGGGGGAGACGGCCCTCTGGGACACGCTCCTGGTCGGCTTCGGCGGCTTCACCATGCTCTTTGCCGCCTACCTCGCCACACGCAAGACCGAGCTCAAGCCCGTCCTCGCCTACTCCACCGTCAGCAGCCTGGGCATCATCACGATGCTGATCGGCGTCGGCGGGAAGTACGGCTGCCTGGCGGCGATGGGCTATCTCTTCGCCCACGCGCTCTTTAAAGCCGCCCTGTTCCTGATCGCCGGCATCGTGGTCCACGCGACGCACGAGAAGAACACCGAGAAGCTCGGCGGGCTGGCCCGGGCGCTGCCGTTTTCCGCGATCGCGGCGGTCGTCGCCGGGCTGAGCCTCGCGGGAGCGCCCCCGATGCTCGGGTTCGTCGGCAAGGAGCTCTTGCTCAAAGCCGGGCTGGGCTCGGAGAACGTCATCCCCGCGGTCGTGCTGGCGGCGGTGACGGGCGTGGCGGCGGCGCTGACGGTGATGGCCGCGTTTGTCGTGGTCTGGAAGCCCTTCTTCGGACGCAAGCCCGAGCCGACGCCCCACGACGACCACCACGCCCCTGCGCACGCCGACGGTCACGATCACGACGACCACGCCCCGCACGAGGCGCCGTTCACGATGTGGATCGGCCCGATCACGCTGGGCGTGCTCACAGTCTTGGGCGCGCTGCTGCCGGTGTACTTCGTCGACGCGATCGTGAAGACGGCCGCGCAGGACATCCTCCAGAACGCCGCGATCGAAGGCCCCGGCCCGCGCGAGCCCGGCGGCATCTACGACGAGACCCTCCTCGCCGCGACGGACATGCTCTACATCTCAACGCCGCTCTTGATCAGCCTCGGCGCGCTGGTCTTCGGCGCGGTGCTCTACGTCCTCCGCAAGCCATACCGCGAGGCCACCGAGCTCCTGGCCCCGATCGATCGGGTCGGCCCGCTGCGGATGTACCACTGGGCCCTCGACGGCGTGGTCGCGCTGGCGAAGGGTCAGACGCGGTTCATCCAGAACGGCTCGCTGCCGATCTATCTGCGGTTCATCGTGGCCGCGATGATCGCGCTGCTGGGCGTGGCGCTGATCCGCACCGGGGGGCTGGGACAGGTCACGCCGGACATCACCCAGCTCGACGAGCTGGGCGCGATCGAGGGCATCCTGGTGATCCTCATGATCGCCGCCGCCTACGCGACGACGCGCCAGCGGTCGCGACTGGCGACGATCGCGATCCTCGGGATCGTGGGCTACGGCGTGGCGCTCATCTTCGTGCTCTTCGGCGCGCCCGACGTCTCCATGACCCAGTTCGCGGTCGAGACGCTGACGGTCGTGCTCTTTGTCCTGGTCGTCTACCACCTCCCGCGGTTCGCGCTGTTCAGCAACCGGGGGACGCGCCTGATGGACGCGGCCCTCGCGACCGTCGTCGGGCTGGGGCTTGGCGCGTTCGCGCTAGCGTCCAGCGCCGAGACGAGCATCGCCCCGATCAGCTGGTACTTCAACGAGCACGCCTACCCGGCCGAGGGCGACCCCGAGGGGCGGCACTACGCCTACGGGCGCAACCTGGTGAACATCATCCTGGTCGACTTCCGGAGCATGGACACGCTGGGCGAGATCACGGTGCTTGGGATCGCGGCGATCGGCGTCTTCACGCTGCTCCGCCTGCGCCCGGACCGCGAGCCGTTCGCCGAGCCCGAGGGCGCCGCGACCTTCGGCGCGGGCGTGCCGGACACCGAGAAGCCCAACCGCGGCAAGGGCGAGCGCCCGCACCGGGAGGGCTCGGCATGAACTCGGTGATCCTGCGCACCGCGGCCCGCGTGCTGCTCCCCCTGCTGGTGATCTTCAGCGTCATCCTGCTGCTGCGCGGGCACAACCTGCCGGGCGGCGGGTTTGTCGGCGGGCTGCTGGTGGCGAGCGCGGTGGTGCTGTACGCGATGGCCGAAGGCCCGCGCAAGGCCCGAGCCGTGATGCGTCTGGACCTGCAGGTGCTGATCGGGATCGGCCTGCTGATCGGCCTGGCGGCCGGGCTCATCGGCGTGGCGCTCGGCGAGCCGTTCATGACCGGGCTCTGGTTCGAGTTCCCCGCGCCGGGGATCGGCGC
Organism: Phycisphaerales bacterium; assembly: GCA_050485765.1. Taxonomy (GTDB): domain Bacteria; phylum Planctomycetota; class Phycisphaerae; order Phycisphaerales; family UBA1924; genus RECY01. The sequence goes on from JBJHBZ010000010.1 coordinate 54,632, forward strand.
GATCAAGGTCGGCACCCCGCTGCTGTTCGACGTCGGCGTCTACATCACCGTGCTCGCGGTCTGCCTGCACATGATCCTCTCGCTCGCGGAGGACGCCTGACCATGCACACCCTCCTCGCGATCACCGCCGGCGTGCTCTTCGCCACCGGGCTCTACATGATGTTCCGGCGCAGCTTCGTCAAGCTGATCATCGGGCTGGTGCTCATCGGGCACGCCGCCAACATGATCATCTTCACCTCCGGCGGGCTGACCCGCGGGCGGCCGGCGCTGATCCCGCCCGACGCGGCCCGACTGCCCGACGACCCCGCCTTCACCGACCCGCTCCCCCCCGCGCTCATCCTGACCGCGATCGTGATCAGCTTCGCGATCGTGAGCTTCACCATCGTGCTGGTCCGACGCGCCTACCAGGCGATCGGCACCGACGACCTCGACCAGATGCGATCGACCGACAAGTAACCCCGACCGACAGATCACCCGCCAGACCACGGCGCCGTTCCTGACACCGACCCGGACACCGAGAACCCACGGACACCACCCCACGCATGGACCTGCTCGTCTCCAGCCCGATCCTGCTCCACCTCACCGCGGGGCTCCTGTGCGTGACGCTGTGGAAGAGCCTGAAGGCGCAGCGCGCCATCAGCCTCGTCGCGGCCCTGATCGCGCCGCTCGTCGCGGGGGCGCTGTTCTGGAACGTGTACCAGGGCGGGCCGCAGGTCGCCTCGATGGCCGACTGGCCCGCGCCCTACGGCATCGCGCTCGTCGCCGACGCGGTGAGCGTCATCATGGTGGCGCTGGTCGCGGTCGTGGGGCTCGCGGTCGTGGTGTACGCGCTCGGGGCGCTGGACACCCCGCGCGAGCGCGCCGGCTATCACCCGCTGATTCACCTGCTGCTCACCGCCGTCAACGGCGCCTTCCTCTCGGGCGACCTCTTCAACATCTACGTCTGGTTCGAGGTCATGCTGCTGGCGAGCTTCGTCCTGATCACCCTCGGCGGGACGCGCGGGCAGCTCGAGGGCGCGATCAAGTACGTCACGCTCAACCTGCTCTCCTCCGTGCTGTTCCTGGCGGCGATCGGGCTGCTCTACGGGATCGTGGGCACGCTCAACCTGGCCGACATCGCGATCAAGCTGCCCATGGTCGACGCGCCGGGGCTCAAGGGCGTCATCGCGATGCTCTTCCTCGTCGCCTTCGGCATCAAGGCGGCGCTGTTCCCGTTCTTCTTCTGGCTCCCGGCGAGCTACCACACGCCGCCGCCGGCGATCATCGCCGTCTTCGCCGGCGTGCTCACCAAGGTCGGCATCTACTCGATCCTGCGCGTCTTCACCGTCTGCTTCCCGCAGCAGCTGGCCGATTTCTCGGACGTGTTCATCTGGATCGCCGGGTTCACGATGGTGGTCGGCGTGCTGGGTGCGGCGGCGCAGTTCGAGATGCGGCGCATCCTCGCGTTCCACTCGGTCAGCCAGGTCGGGTACATGTTCATGGGCATCGCGCTCGCGGGCTTCTGCCTCGCGGGCATCGCGGCGGACCCGGCGGGCGAGGAGGCGTCGGGCGCGCTGCGCCAGGCCGCGGTCATCGCGGTCGCGGGAACGATGATCTTTATGCTCCACCACGGCGTGGTGAAGATGAACCTGTTCTTCATCAGCGGGATCGTGATGAAGCTGCGCGGGACGGGCGAGCTCAAGCACCTGGGCGACCTGTACCGGACGCACCCGATGCTCGCGCTCCAGTTCATGGTGACGGCGATGAGCCTGGCGGGCATCCCGGTGCTGAGCGGGTTCTGGGCGAAGCTGGTGCTCGTGCGAGCGGGGCTGGACGCCGGGGCCTGGTGGCTGGTGGGCGCCGCGTTGTTCGTGGGGTCGCTGACGCTGTTCAGCATGGTGAAGATCTGGGCCGAGGCGTTCTGGAAGACGACGCCCGCCGACGCCGCCGAGGCGCTCGCCGAGCACGACCGTGCGCAGGGCGGCCCGGTGCCGGGCGTGGAGCCGCGGGCCGGGCAGGGCGCCAACCTGACGCTGATGACGATCCCGACGGCGACGCTGACAATCGTCGCGATCGCGATGGGGGTCGGGATCACGCCGATCTACCGGGCGGCGGAGCGCGCGGGCGAAGCGGTGATGGATCCGAACATCTATATCGAGGCCGTGCTGGACGCCGAGTATCTGGAGCGCCTGGACGAGCACCGCGCGTCGCTGGGGCTCCCGGCCCGTCGTGCGGTCGTGCGCGCCGTGGCCGAGGCCGATCACACCCCAAGCCCGGAGGACCCGTCATAGGCACGCTCCTGGCCAACATCCTGCTCGCGCTCGCGTGGGCGGTCGCCATCGGCGAGTTCACCCCGGCCAACATCGCCGTCGGGTTCGTGATCGCGTACTTCGTGCTGCGCCTCGCCAGCAACCGCGCCGACCGGGGGAGCTACTTCAACCGCGTCTGGATCGTGCTGGGGTTCGTGCTCTACTTCCTGCGCGAGCTGGTCGTCGCCAACGTGAAGATGGCGTACTACACGCTCAGCCCGCTCCGCTCGCTCAAGCCCGCGATCCTCGGCGTCCCGCTCCGCGACGACCTGACCGACGTCGAGATCATGGTCCTCACCAGCATGATCACGCTGACGCCCGGCACGCTGAGCCTGGACGTCTCGGCCGACCGCAAGATCCTGTTCGTCCACTTCATGCACGTCGAAGACGCCGACGCCGTCGTCCGCGAGGTCAAGGACGGCTTCGAGCGCCGCCTGCTGGAGGTGACGCGATGAACGCCCTGCACCTCGCCACGCTCGCCGACGGGGGCTGGAGCTTCAGCGCCGTCGTCGGCGCCATCTTCTGGACCGTCATGATCGTGCTCGGGCTGAGCATCGTCTTCAGCGTCGGTCGCCTCCTCCGCGGGCCCACGCTCCCCGACCGCGTCGTCGCGCTCGACCTGTTCGGCATGCTCGCCGTCGGCGTCATCTGCGTCTACAGCGTCATCACCGAGCAGCCCGCGCTGCTCTCGGTGGGCGTGGTCATGGGGCTGATCCTCTTCCTCGGCACGTGCGCGTTCGCGCTCTACATGGAGCGGAGGGCCAAGCCGTGAGCGCGACGCACACGAACCTCTGGACCGCCACGCTGGGCGCAGCGCCCGCGCCGGCCGACATCCCGGAAGCCCCGGGATTCGCTCAGCTCCTGCCGGGCTTCGGCGACGCGCTGGCGATCCTCATGCTCGCGATCGGCTCGCTGTTCTGCTTCCTCGCGGTCGTCGGCATCCTCCGGATGCCGGACCTGTACACGCGCATGCAAGCCGCGACCAAGGCCGGCACGCTCGGCGTCGCCTGCATCATCCTCGGCGTCGCCGCCCACTTCGGGGCCGCGGGCGTCGCGGTCGAAGCCCTGCTCATCGTCGCCTTCCTCTTCCTCACCACGCCCATCGCCAGCCACCTGATCGCTCGGGCGGCGTACTTCGTCCGCGTCCCGATCTGGGAGAACACCTGGCGCGACGACCTCCACGGGCGCTACGACGAGATCACCCACGACCTCCAGAGCGACGACTCGATCGACGTCGATCCCGAGCAGGTCCAGGCCCGCCCGTCGAAACACCCCTCCCGCCCGGCCGACCCCGACTGAGCTCACGCTCCCCGGTCGCGTTTCGCTTCCACCTGCAGCCAAACGCCAAAAACAAAACCGCGGGCCAAACAGCCCCGCGGTCCTTGTGGGTGTCCCGGAATGGGTGCGCCGCCGTCGGGCGTCGCAAAAGCTCCCGGGCGGCATGCCGCCCGGGAGATCGTGGATCAGCGCTTCGAGAACTGGAAGCGGCGGCGGGCGCCGGCCATGCCGTACTTCTTCCGCTCGACCTTGCGGGCGTCGCGGGTGAGGAAGCCGGCGTCGCGGAGCGCGTCCTCGGTGCTCGGGTCGTAATTGACCAGGGCGCGGGCGATCCCGAGGCGGACGGCCTGGGCCTGGCCCATCGTCCCCCCGCCGTGGGCGCGGATGAAGACCTCGAGCTTGTCGGCGGTGCCGGTGAGGTTCAGCGGGGCCATCGCGTCGGTCCGGTCGCGGGCCTCGGTGAAGTACTCGTCGATGGTCTTGAACTGCTTCGCGGAGACCTGCACCTTGACGCCGGCGGCTTTGGCGTCGCTCGCCGGGCGGAAGCGGACGCGGGCGACGGCCGTCTTGCGACGACCCGTGCCCCACCACCAGCCGTGCGCGTCGGCGGGCTTGGGCTCGCGGCGCTGACGCTCCATCTGCGCGGGCTTGGCGGCTTGGGCCTCGGTGCCCAGGGTCAGGCCGGGCGCACCGGGGGTCGGGATGGCGCCGGGTGCGCCGAAATTGCTCTGGGTCGTGTCTTCGGTCATCGTGTCTGGCTCCGGGTGGTCCGGGTTGGATTCATCTCAATGGGAACGCGGGGAAAGAATCAGAACAGCGGCGTCGGCTGCTGGGCCTGGTGCGGGTGCTCCGTGCCCTGGTAGACCTTCAGCTTCGACAGCATCACACGCCCCAGGCGGTTCTTCGGAAGCATGCGGCGCACCGCGTCCTCGATCAGCTTCTCCGGGCGACGGTCACGCAGCGAGCCGTAGGTCTCGACCTTCTGGCCGCCGGGGTACCGGGTGTAGTGCATGCTGAGCTTCTGCTCGGCCTTGCGTCCGGTCAGCCCGATCTTGCCCGCGTTGGTGATGATCACGAAATCGCCCGTGTCCACGTGCGGGGTGTAATCCGGGCGGTGCTTGCCCATCAGCACCGTCGCGACGTGCGTCGCCAGACGACCGAGGTTGTGACCCTCGGCGTCCACGATGTACCACGAACGCTCGACGTCGCCCTTCTGGTGGAGCGGGGTCTGGCGGCCCAGTTCGGCCGCGTGTCGCACTGCCATGGCGGAAGCCCTTCCTGAACCCCTCCGACCACGCCTCCGCACAACCCGCACGCACCGGATCGGTGCCGCGGGCCATGCGAAACACGCCGACGGGGCGTCCTTCGCAAATCTCGCCGCCTGCCGGGCGGGGCGGGCCGAGCGGCACGGGGCCGACCGGCAAGCTTGTGACACTCAGACCCAAGACGGCGCGAGGCCGGCTCGGGCCCGAACGATAGGCCGGGTGCCGATCGCCGGGCAAGCGCCCCCGGACGGGCCCAGCCCGACGCCCCCTGGGCCATGCTCACCCGCGCTCGCCCACCCCGCCCGCCCCCATAAACTCTGGAGCCGCCGCCCCCGACCTGGGGCCCGGCGGGCACACCATCCCAGAGTGAAGCCGTATCCAGACACGGGGGCGTGAAGGAGCGTGGCGATGACGATCGGCCGGATTCAAATCTCTCGCGGGGCGGGCCTCGCCGTGCTGCTCGCCATCCTCTGGGCGGCGTGCCTCGCCGCCCCGGCCCGGGCCTCCGAGACGCGCGAGATCGTCCGCGAGGAGATCCGCTACGCGCACGACGGCGTCGAGCTCACGGGCGTGATCGTCTACGACCGCAGCCGAACCGGCCGCCTCCCCGGGGTGCTGGTCGTCCACGAGTGGTGGGGGCTCAACGAGTTCGCCAAGGACCGGGCCGAGGCGCTCGCCGAGCTGGGGTACATCGCCCTCGCGTGCGACATGTACGGGATCGACGAGCCGGTCCAGACGCCGGCGGAGGCCCAGGCGCTCGCGATGCCGCTCTACCAGGATCCGGAGCTCTTCCGCGGTCGTGCGGCGGCGGGGCTGGAGGCGCTGCGCCGTCACCCGCGCGCGGACATGACCAAGACGGCGGCGATCGGGTACTGCTTCGGCGGGGCCGCCGTGCTGGAGCTGGCCCGCAGCGGGGCCGACCTGGCGGCGGTGGTGAGCTTCCACGGGAGCCTGAGCACGTCCAGGCCGGCCGAGCCGGGGCGCGTGCGGGCGCGGGTGCTGGTCTGCAACGGGGCGGCCGACCCGCTGGTGCCGATGCAGGACCGCCAATCGTTCATCGAAGAGATGGAATCCGCCAACGCGGACTACCTGTTCGTTGAGTTCGGGCGCGCGGTGCACAGCTTCACGAACCGGGACGCGGGCGACGTGGGGATCCCCGGCGTCGCGTACCACGAGCGCTCCGACCGGCGCTCCTGGGCCCTCATGCAACAGTGGCTCGAAGACGCGTTCCACGGGCGATGAAACGCAACGGGCTCCCCAATCCGTTCGAGCGATCCGCACGCCGCCGGGGCGCCGGGCGCCGCTTCCGCGGCGTCTTCCTCGGGCTCCGCCTCCTGATGCTCGGCGGGACGCTCATGGTCGGCGCGCTCGCGTTCGCAGGCGTGCGGTATTACATCGAGTTCGCCGAGGGCTGGGCCGGCTCGATCGACGGGCGCGCCGGCGAGCCGCCGCCCGAAACCACCCCCGGCGACTGGCTCGTCGAGCACGTCCTTGCCAGCGGCGACCTGATCATGCTCCTCTTCTGGACAGGCGCCGCAGCCGCAGCCGGCGGCGTGCTGACCGCGGTAGCCCTGCGCGACAAGTGATCCGACGCGCACGAGTCGAAAGCGGTCGTCGCGCTCGACATTCGGCGGTCTGTGCGGCTTTCACTTGACGCCTTTGTGTTTCCGCGGGAACGGTCGCCCTTTGACGTGCGCTGGCGTCAGCGGAACCGGTCTTTTTCCTCCGGCGTGCTGTCAGCCGTCGCGCTCGGGTCGTCGTCGTCGCCGCCGGCGGGGAGGGTGAGCTTGAACGTCGCGCCGCCGCCCGGGGGGCAGGTCAGTTCGATCCGCCCGCGGTGCTCCTCGATGATGCGCTTGGTCACGGCGAGCCCGAGGCCCGTCCCCTTGGTGCCCTTGGTGCTGCGGAAGGGTTCGAAAACCCAGGCGCGTCGGTCCTCAGGGATGCCGGGGCCGTTGTCGATGATCTCGATGTCGGCGTGGGCCGGGGTCATGCCGAGCAGCGGGTCGGTCACGACGTAGGTCGTGCGCACCGTCACGGCGCCACGCCCGGGCTCGACCGCTTCCACCGCGTTGGTCATCAGGTTGATCAGCGCCTGGTGCATCAGGTTCGGGTCGATCGGGATCGGCGGCATCTCCGGGTCCGCGTCGATGATCAGCGCCACCTGCTTCTGCTCGCACGCGCTCTCGAGCAGCTGCGCGCACTCGGCCAGCAACTGCTCCACGTGCACCAGCTCCGGCTCCACCGTCCGCTGGCGGCTGTAGGTCAGCATGTTCATCGTCAGCCCGACGATCCGGTCGAGGTTGCGTTTGAGGATCGCCCACCCGCCGTGCGCGATCTTGAGGTCGTCGCGCTGCAGCCCCATCTCCAGCACGTCGGCCCCGCCGCGGAGGCCCTGGAGGATGTTCTTGATGCTGTGGCTGAGGCTCGCGACCGTCTCCCCCACCGCCGCGAGGCGCTCGGTGTGCAGCTTCTCCTGCAAGAGGTCCGAGTTCGCGAGCGCGAGCCCGGTGTGGTGCCCGATCGCGTTCATCAGCGCGAGCTGCTCTTTCGTGAACGTGTAGTTCGCGATCGAGCTGTCGATGTAGATCGCCCCGAACACGCGCTCGCGGAACTTGATCGGGCTGCAGATCGCGCTGCGGATGTTCAGGCGCTGCACGCTGTCCCCGGCCGCGAAACGCGGGTCGCTCATCGCGTTGGAGCTCAGCACCCCCTCGGCCTGCTTCATCGCGTGCTGCAGGATCGTGCGGCTCACGTGGATCTGCGCCTCTTCCGCGTCCTTCGGACGCTTGGCGTGGCGCACCACCGCCGGCTTCAGGCGCGAGCCCGGCTCCTCGCCGCGGAGCATGATGAACCCGCGCTCCGGCTTGAACTCGCTGAAGACCAGGTCCATCACGCGACGGAGCAGCATGTCCTTGTCGAGCGCCTGGCTCGTGAGGGCCGTGAGCTGGTAGATGACGCGGAGGTGGTCGACCGCCGCCGCCCGCGGCTCGGGCTCGGCGAGCACCACCGAGTCCTCGTTCCCCGGGTCCCGCAACGGGAGCGCGTGCTCGATGTCGGTCTCGATCTGGCTCGGGCGTGCGAGGCGGATCAGGTCCGCGTCGCCCTCCTCGGCCCGCCCGAAGACAAACAGCGTGCTCCCGACGCGGATCTGGTCCCCCTGGCGCAGGCTCACACGGGCCGTCACCGGGAGCCCGTTGAGGTACGTCCCGTTCTGGGATTCGAGATCCCGCAGCCACCAGACGTCGTCGTCGGGCGTCAGCTCCGCGTGACGACGGCTCACGGTGTTGTCGCTCAGCGGGAGCGCCTCGCTCGACCGCCCGAGCAGCTGCGGCTGCCCGTCGGGCAGCTCGAACTTCTTGCCCTTGTCCGGGCCCTGGATGACGGTGAGCACCAGCACAGATCAAGCGTACGACAACAACGCGGGCCCGGATCACGCCCGGGCCCGCGCCAAACCACAAACCGGACCCGAAGGCTCAGAGCACCAGCGTCTCGGCCCGCTTGAAGATCTCGTCCTCGCCCTCGCGGACGTACACGCGGCTGCCGGCGAAGCTCGCCAGCAGGCGGTAGCCCGTCCCCTTCATGTAGTTGTCGACCGTCTGCCCGTTCGCCGACTCGTGCTGCCCGTCGATCATCATGACCCGCGGCTTGTACTTGTCGCGGTCAAAGCCCGCCAGCGCGTCGATCTCGCCGCCGACCAGGTCCATGACGAGGAAGTCGATCGGGCCGTCCAGCTCGCCCAAGACCTGGTTCAGGGTCTTGAGGGGTACCTTGACCTCGGTCGGCTCGCCGGCGGTCTGGGCGATGCGGTCGGCGACGCGCTTGCTGGTGGTCAGGTAGCTGTAGAGCGGCATGTTGGGCGAGACGTGCAGGGTGCCCTCGCCTTCTTTGCCCGTGCGGGTCAGGGCCGCGTGCTCGACGCGGGCGTTCGGGCGGAAGGTCTGGGCCGCCTCGGCCGCGTCCGGGCGGGCCTCGATCAGCACGCCGTCCCAGCCCACGGCATCGAACACGTAGCTCACGCTCCCGAGGCGACCGTCGCCCGCGCCCGCCTCGACGTAGAACCCGTCAAGCTTCCCGCCGAACAGGTCCCACAGCAGCACGTCCTCGCCCATCGGGCTCCGGAAGATCAACTGCATGCGGGGCTCGCGCTTCGCCTCGGCGAGCGCCTCCTTCGCCTCGCCCGCCCACACGCGCCGGCGCAGGTTGGTCATCCCCACCATCAGCTCGTTGAGGCGGCTGTTCATCTGCCCCAGCACCTGCCCGAGGTCGACCTGCTGGCTCGCGCCCGCGGGACGCTGCCCCGGCGCCGCCTGTGCAAAACCGCCCTGCGCCATCCCGCCCTGACCGCCCGGCATCTGGCTCATCGATCCGCTCCGATCTGCAACAGGGCGGGGCGAGGCCCCGCCCGCACACGTGTTGGTCATGCCCCGGGCGACTCAGGCCCGCTCACGCCGGCTGATAGCCGCGCTGGCGACGGTAGCCGCCCCGCCGACCGGCGTCCTCCGACTCCACCGAGACGCCCCCCACCACCTTCACCCCGTCCTCCCCCAGAAGCTCCCTCGCCGAGCGCACCAACGCCGGGTCCAGCCGCACCCGCCCCGGCGAACCGGGACGCACGTCGTACCACGCCCCCTCGGTCTCGATCGCCAGCTTGAACGGCACCACGCTCGCCTCGCCCGACGCGCCCTCGGCCGACCGCGTCTCGTACCGGCCCACCAGCTCCCGAAGCGACGACAACGCGCCCTCGCTCCGACCGTTCAGCACCGGCTCACGCACCACGAACCGCAGCATCCCCTTCACCGGCGGCGTCCCGTCCATCGGCACCAATTGATCCACGATCACCTGCGCGTCGCCACGCGACAGGTCCGCGCGACCCAGCACAAAGAACGGCTCCTCGCTCTCCAGCACGCCCCGGTACCGGTCGTACACGTCCGGGAAGAGCACCACGTCCGCCGTCCCGCCCAGGTCCTCCACCGTCACGATCCCCATCTTCCGCCCCGCGTTCCGCCCGTTGCGGCTCACCGGCGTCCGCACACTCTGCGCCAGCACGCCCAGCACCACGCGCTTGTCCTGCGCACAGGCGGCCAAGCCGGGCACGTCGCACGTCGCGAAGCAGTCGATCCACCAACGCCACGACTCCAGTGGGTGGCTCGACACGTAGAAGCCGAGCGTCTCTTTCTCCTGCTTCAGCGTCTCCGCCTCGCTCCACGCCTCGACGCTCGCCAGCGGCGGGTCGGCCGCCTCGGGCGCGCTCTCGGCCTCTTCCCCGCCGAAGCCGAAGAGCTGGTTCTGACCGGCCGCCTTGTCCTTCGCGATCGACTGCCCCGCGCTCACCGCCGACTCGATCGAGCCCACCATCGCCGCCCGCGCATCCCGCCCGTGCAGCGCGTCAAAACACCCGCTCTTGACCAGCGCCTCGATCGTCGACTTGTTCACCAACGACGAGGGCACACGCTCGCAAAAATCAAACAACGACGCGAACGGCTTCGCGCCCTTCTGAATCCCCTTCGCTGATCCCCCCTGATCCCCGATCCCTGATGGCTGATCGCTGGTGGCTGATCGCTGATCCCTTTCCCCGATGATCGCCTCGATCGCCTTCGCCCCGGCCCCCTTGATCGCGCGCATGCCGAAGCGGATGTGCCCGTGGTGCGCGTCCTTCGCCTCGTCGGGCTCGTGCACGACCGTGAAGTCCGCGTCGGACAAATTCACATCCGGCGGGCGCACCTCCACGCCCGTGCGCACAACCTTGCCCGTCTTCGGATCAATAAACCGCGTCCGCCGACAGTCGTCGAGGTACGGGATCCAGTCCGCGACTTTCTGCGCCTGACTCTCGTAGGTCAAAAACGCGGCCATGTACTGCGCGGGGAAGTACGTCTTCAGGTACGCCGTCTGGTACGCGACGATCGCGTACCCGGTCGAGTGGCTCTTGTTGAAGCCGTACCCGGCGAACTTCAGGATCAGCTCGAACAGCTCCTCGCCGTCCTTCTTCGCGAGCCCCTGCGTGTGCGCCCCCTCGACGAACTTGGGGCGTGCGGCGTCGATCTTGTCTTTGTTCTTCTTGCTGATCGCCTTGATGAGCGTGTACGCCGCGCGGAGCGGGATGCCGCCGAGCTCGTGCACGATCTGCATCACCTGTTCCTGGTAGACCATCACGCCGTATGTCTCGGCCGTGAACTTGTCCACGATCGGATGCACCCGCGGCACCTGCTCCGTCCCGTGCTTGCGCCGGTTGTAATCCGGGATCAGGTCCATCGGCCCCGGGCGGAACAGCGCGTTCGCCGCGATCAGATCCTCAAGCCGGTCCGGCTTCATCTCCACCAGCAGCCGGCGCATGCCGCCCGATTCAAACTGGAACACGCCCGTGGTGTCGCCCCGCTGGAACAGCTCGAACACCCGCGGATCGCGGTAGCTCAGCCGCTCCAGGTCCAGCGGGTGCCCGAGCCCTTCGGGCATGCCCTCGTCGGCTTCTCGATCGCGGTCGCGCCCGACGGCCTCGTAGATCTTCGCTTCGCTCAGCGTCCCGCGGATGAGCTTCTTCGCCCGCTCGATCACGCTGAGCGTGCGCAAGCCAAGGAAGTCCATCTTCAGCAGGCCCATCTTCTCGCACGTCGGCCCGTCCCACTGCGTGACCACCTCGTGCTCGGCCGCGCCGGACTGCTTGTACAGCGGCACCACACGCTGCAGCGGCGTGTTGCTGATGACCACGCCCGCCGCGTGCACGCCCGCGTGGCGCGCCTGCCCCTCGATGACGCGGGCCGTGTCGACCACGCGACGCATCGTCGCGTCGTTGTCGTAGAGCGCCTTGAACTCCGGCTCGGTCGCGAGCGCGTCGTCGAGCGTCATCCCCAGCGTCTCGGGGATCGCCTTGGCGAGCTTGTCGGTCTCCGGCAGCGGCAACCCGTGCACGCGCGCGACGTCGCGCACCGCCGCCCGGGCCTTCAGCGTCCCGAACGTGATGATCTGCGCCACGTGCCCGTACTTGCGCCGCACGTAGTCGATCACCGCCCCGCGCCCGTCTTGGCAGAGATCGATATCGATATCCGGGTACTCGGCCCGATCCGGGTCCGTGAACCGCTCAAACAGCAGCCCGTAGTGCACCGGGCACGCGTTCGACAACCCGAGCACATAGCCCACCATCGTGCCCACGCCCGAACCACGCGCGTTGGCCGGGATCCCCTGCTGACGCCCCCAGTTGACAAAGTCCCACACGATCAGGAAGTACGCGCTGATCAGCTTGTCGCTGAGGATCTTCAGCTCGCGGTTGAGCCGGGCCCAGTTGCGCCAGCCCGCGGAGCGAGCGCTGTCGTCGCCGCTCGCGCCCTCGATCGCTTCGTGACGCTCCTCCATGATCCGCGGCCCATACCGCCAGACCATCCCCGCCTCCGCCAGCAAACGCAGCGAGGCGTCGCACTCGTCGCGCAGCGACAGCATCTCGCGCTCACGCGCCGCCGCGTCGTGCTCAGCCGCTTCGCTCGGGCGGAACGGGTGCAGCTCGAACCTGGCGCAGTACGCGGTGTACCACGCCGTCAGGTCCCCGCCAAACGCCGGGTCGTCGTGCCGCGGCAGCTCCGCGATCGGCGGGCTGACCACACGCACCAGCGGCGCGTGGTTCCCGCCGATCGGCAGCTCCACGTGACAACGCTCGGCGATCTTCCGCGTGTTCTCCAGCGACTCGGTCCCCGCGCCGTCAAACTCCGCGTCGTACGCCTCGAACAGCTTCGCCATCTGCTCCGGGCTCTTGACGTACAGCTCCGGCGTGTATTTCAGACGCTGCGGGTCGTCCTTGGTCTTGCCCATCGCGATGCAGATGAGCGTGTCGTGCGCATCGTGATCCTCGGCCCTCAAAAAGTGCGCGTCGTTGTCGCACACCAACGGCAACCCGAGCTCCCGCGCAAGCCGAATCAGGTGCGGGTTGATCGCGATCTGCTCCGCGACGTGGTGCTGGAGCTCGATGTAAAACCGCGGCTCACCCTTCTCGTTCGGCTTGAACACCCGCGCGTGCCACTCGGCGACCTCCACCGCCGCCTTCCAGTGCGCGGGGTCCTTGGTCTGCTCGTACCTCACCAGGTGGAACGCGAGCTCCGAGCCCAGGTGACCGTTGATCGCGATCAGCCCTTCGCCGAAGCGTTCGAGCAGCTCCCGGTCCATCCGCGGCTTGAAGTAGAAGCCCGTGAGATACGCCTCGCTGCAGAGTTCGAGGAGGTTGTCCCACCCGGTGTTGTTCTCGGCCAGCAGCACGAGGTGGTGCCCGCCGTCGGCGACGCCGGTGTAGGTCTTGTCCGTGCGCGCGCCCGGCGCGACGTACGCCTCGACGCCCATGATCGGCTTGACGCCCTGCTTCCGGGCCTGCTCGTAGAAGTTGACCGCCGCGTGGAGGTTGCCGTGGTCGGTGACCGCGACCGCCCCCATCCCGAGCTCCTTCACCCGCGCGACGAGCCGGTCGAGCCGGTTCCCGCCGTCGAGCAGGGAGTATTCGGAGTGGAGGTGCAGGTGGACGAAACGACCGAGGCGATCATCGTCCCCCATGTCGCGGGAGCTTTCCACTACATTTGGGGGTTTCGCCATCAGCCACCACCAATCCGTGTGGGCGTGCCTCCAGCGAAAGGCGGACCTCTGCGCCTCTGAATTCGCCAGCCAAGGAGTCTATCTGGCACACCAGGCCCGGAACGGATCGCTCGATGACCGACACGTCTTCCCCACACCATCCTGAGTCTCGGCCCGATCCACGCTCGCGTGGACACGCGGGGGGTGCCCCGCTGTTCGCCCGATCAAGAGCCTGCACGGATCCGATGCCCGGGAAAACACCCCACATCCCCACACTATCCCAGCTTCTCATTCGAACCGTGTCATAACTGTAATTCCGAAGGGAATTTGCGATTCCTGCTCGACCCAGGCACGGAAGCGTGCTATTTCTAATGCCCAGAGAGATTCCACCGATTGTGGTGGTTTGTAGCAGAATCTGGGCACGGGTCTTGTTCGCGTCCCGTGCGTCCTTGGGGGGATGTGCTTCCCGAGGGGTTGGATCCGAATTCGTGTGTTTTCCGAGTTTGAGAAGAGGAAGAGAGGGGTTCCGATGAACCGTATGACCGTTTCTGTGCTCGCCGTGGCCGCGATGGCCGGCGTCGCCGCCGCTGACACGATCGACCTGGCGTACCTCGGCACGGGCCAGGGTCGCAACGTCCGCATCACGCTCGAGGGCAACTCGCAGAACGTGTTCGCCGGGCAGCTCCGCCACGCCGCCACGACCGGCGTGGGCATGGGCGTCGAGCTCGCCGGGCAGACGCTTGTGACCTACTGCGCCGACATCAACCAGCTCGTCGGCTCGAGCAGCAGCACCTACGAGATCGTCAACGTCAGCGTGCTCCCCAGCCCCAACAGCGTCACCACGCCCGGCGGCATGGGTGAGATCCGCGCGGCCGCCATCCAGAGCGTCTACGCCTATAGCAACAGCCTCCTCGGCGGGCAGCACGTCGACCTCGGCGTCAACGAGGCCTTCGCCACCGCCTTCCAGCTCGTCATCTGGGAGCTCGTCTACGACTACGACGGCACCGCCGGCAGTATCAACCTCGCCAGCGGCGACTTCAAGGCCACCCGCACCAACGGCAGCGCCCTCTGGAGCGACGTCATGGGCTTCGCCAATGACCTGCTCACCAACGGCATCGTCTACGACGTCAGCGCCAAGGGCCTCGTCGGGCTCCGCAGCGGCACCCGCCAGGACCAGCTCGTCGAGATGAACATCCCGATCATCCCGACCCCGACCGCCGCCGCCCTCGGCCTGGTCGGCCTCGGCGGCCTCGCCGCCCGCCGTCGCCGCTAACCCACGCGACGACACCACATCACCACCACCCGCGAGCCCGCAGCCCCTGGCTGCGGGCTTCGCACACCACGACCGACCGCGCCGGCTCGCCGACGCGGTCGGTCGCTTCGATCCCTCAGAATTTTTACCCAGATTACCCATTTCCGGGCAAATATTGACGCCCGGGACGAACCCCTTTGTCGCAGAATATTTGTTGTCACAAGGTCCGAGAAAACCCGGCGAGGATTTGGAATGGAAAATTCCTCATGCGGGTTTCAGATTCTCATAGACCCGGGCCTGAACGCCGGTTATAAATAAAGTCTGTGGCCCAGGCTCCGTGCTCAGGGCCGTGAGGGAGTCAAAATCGAGGCCGTTCAATCACGGCCGCGAGCAACCGAACGGTTTGGGAGAACCGCCGGGCTTGCTCGAAACCTGTAAGAGAGGGAATCTCATCATGAGTCGTCTGATTGCAGCAGCTGCGATGATGGCGTGCGCGGGGATCGCCGCGGCCGACACCATCGACCTGACGTTCGTTGACAACGGGCAGGGGCGGAACGTCCGCGTGAATGTCAACGGCAACTCGAGCCTGACCTTCGCAGGCCAGATCATCCAGGACGCCGACAACGGCACCGGCCTCGGCGCCCAGTACAACGGCCGCCGTGTCGTGACGTACTGCGCCGACCTGGAGCAGCAAGTCAACCCCGGCACCAGCACCTTCGATATCGTCGACCTGTCGACGATCCCCAGCCCCAGCGCCATCCACCCCGCCGGCATGGGCGCCATCCGCGCCGCCGCGATCGAAAGCCTCTACGACTACGCTCGCTTCGGTCTCGGCTTCGACATCGCGAGCTCGACCCTCAACAACGACTTCGCCGCCGCCTTCCAACTCGTCATCTGGGAGATCGTCTACGACTACGACGGCACCGCCGGCAGCGTCGACATCACCAGCGGCATCTTCAGCGCCACCACCCCCGGCGGCGCGCCCCTCACCGCCGGCGTCAACAACTTCGTCAATGACCTGCTCGCCAACGGCCTGACCTTCAACCCGGCCGCGACCAACCTCTACGGCCTCTACAACGCCAACAAGCAGGACCAGATCATCGTGGTCATCATCCCGACCCCGACCGCCGCCGGTCTCGGCCTCCTCGGCCTCGCCGGCCTCGCGGCTCGCCGTCGCCGCTGATCGATCCCGATCTTCTCAAATGCACATACACAGCCCCCGGGCCTCGCCCGGGGGCTGTGCTTTTCTCCTTGGATTCTCTTGAACCGTTACTCTCCCAGACCGATCGGTCAGTCGTGGGCATCCGTCCGTTGCTGTCCACGACTTAGAATCACGCTGTGCGCATCCAAAGGGAGTTCCCGCAGCAGCTTGCGCATGGCCTCGAGTCGCGTGTCATCGCTCTGCGCTTCGCCGGCGGCTCGGGCGGCAGAGCGGGCCCCTGGAGAGGGGTTTTCCACGCCTTCCAGCAGCGCCTCACCGAGCGGGGCCGCCTGACGCAGAAGCCGCCGATACGCGTACATCGCTTCCTCAACCTGCTGCTTCAACGCCACACGCAGGATCGCCTCCGCCGGCATGTCCTCGCCAGCCGCGATCGAATCCGCGCGGGCCTGCTCGAGCTGACGCGTCCGGTACACCTGTGCGATGTAGTCGTTCATCGCCGCCTGCTGCGGGCTCAAGGCGCCGGACTCGATGAGGTATGCGCCATACGGCTGCTCGGTCGTCAGCGGCTGGATCAGGTCTCGGACAATCTGAATGCGCTCGCGATCAAAGACCGAGATCGCGTCCATAATCCCGTTGTCAACCTCGAACGCCGCATCGGCATGCGCGATCGAGATGTTCTCGTATTCGCGTAAACGTGCTTCGGCGGCCTGTTGCGCCCGGCGACGGCTTGCCGCGTCCAGCAAAGGGTTGTTGTCGAAGGCCGCAATATCCGAAAGCGTGGCGAGCGGGAGCAGCCGCCCGTCCTCGCCGTACCGCTCCAGAGGCTCGTGCTCGATCTCTCGAGGGTTGATCCCAGCCTGCTGCCCGGGCATCCGTGAGCCCGCCGGCACCGTCGGACGCTGGGCCGGACGCTGGTACTCAGGACGAGCCTCGGGCGGACCGGGAGGAGGCGGTGCCACCTGCCCGGCTGCCGAAGATCCCACCAATGCTACCGCCAGCCCCGCACCCCACAGCAAGCCCCGCACACGCCCAACGCCTGTCTTCGACATCGCCAACCTCCGTATGTCGCACTCCCGGCCAGAAGACGGCCCGAAGGCGATCCCTGCGTTCTTCACACGTTTACCCGGAATCGAACCCTCGCGACGCGCACCCAGCGACGCCGAGCAACGTACCGTACCGCCATGCCACACGACAGGCTTCCATCGGACCTCAAGATTCCTGCCGATGCCTCACCTCCCGCGATCGGACCCGACCGCCTCGGCGTCGCCGACGCCCCGCTCTCGCGCGAGGCTTTGGCCGACAAGATCGCCGAGATCGCCCTGCTCCGCGGCGAGTTCACCCTCCGCTCCGGGCGGACGAGCCGCTACTACCTCGATAAGTACCGGTTCACCACCCGCCCGGAGCTGCTCGCCCCCGTCGGGCGAGCCTTCGCGGCCCAGATCCGGGCGCTACGCGAAAGCGGCGAGCGGATCGACCGCCTCGCTGGAGCCGAGCTGGGCGGGATTCCCCTCGTGACGGCCGCCGCCCTGGCGACTGGTATTCCAGCTCTTTTTGTCCGCAATCAGAAGAAAGACTACGGCACCGCCAAGCAACTCGAAGGCGTCCTCGAGCCCGGCGACCGCGTCGTTCTGCTCGAAGACGTCGCCACCAGCGGCGGGCAGGCGATCGAAGCCTGCAAGAGCCTGGAGCAAGCCGGCGCGGTGATCGTCGCCGTCTTCTGCACGATCGACCGCCAGGAAGGGGCCCGCGAGGCGGTGGAGAGCGCCGGTTATCGTTTCAACAGTCTTTTTACAAAAACCGATCTCGGCATCGACGAGTGACTCTGTCTCTCGCTCCGCGATCGGCGGCGAGAGATCTGAGAGTAAAAAACAGCCGCCGACGCTCGTCCCTCTCCGAGCGCCGGCGGCCACGCATTTCTAACGAGTTACAGACGCCCACACACCGCGTCCACGCACCCTGGCACTCGCGTCGTGGGGCGAGTGGTTCTCGACCCGGCTTCAGCGGAGGCCGTCACGCATTGTGGAGCAGGGACGCGGTTGGGTCAAGCCCAAACCCGTGCGAAAGTAGGGAAAATCATCGCGTGTCTTCAACCCCGGTGATTTCGAGGGCAGGTTCTCCCCAGAAACGGAGACCAAAACGTCCGGCTCACCTGCTGAGACAACTTCAGAAGATCTGCAACAGCCCGAGAAACGCGATGAGCACCAGGACGACGATGACCCAGATACCAATCGAGCTGGTGCGCGGCTTCTCGCCGAACAGGACGTGCCCGCACCGGGCGCAGGACGTCGCCTGGTCGTAGACGTCCGCCCCGCAGGAGGGACAGGTGATGAACTCATCGCCGAAGCGTTCGAGGTCGGCCGCCGAGGGGCCTTCGGGGTCCAGCCCCTCGTCAAACGACGGCTCATCGTCATACATCCCGGGTCGTGTCATGCCCTGAGCCTAGCGGATCACGCGATCGCGGACGACGAACACCCCGTGCGTCGATTGACACTGAGTCTCAACAACACCTACAGTCCGACCCGTTCTTCTTCCCGTCCAAACCGCTGGCCCGCGCCCTGAGTCTGGGAGTCATGCCGATGCCTGCCCCTCGTTCGCCGCTCGCTCGCTCGTCCCGAGTCGCTCTGTGCTCCGCATTGCTGGGGGCGATCGGTACGGCCGCCCCGCTCGCGAATGGGCAGACCTTCGACTTCGACCGACCCCAGCACGACCGATGGCACTACCCCTTCAACGGCACGCCCGGCTCGCGGCTCACCGCCAGCACGTTCCTCTATGTCGGCCCCCCAGGCTTCAACAACCGGGACGGCGCGTTCATCATCGTGTGGAACACCAGTGACCTCATCCCCCCGGGGCAGGACCCGGAGACGTACAACCTCGCCGAGCTGCGCGTGGTCCTCACCAACGAGGCCGGCGCGGAGTGGGAGATCGACCTGACCACCGACGAGTGGTTCACCCAAGTCCCCGGCGTCGGGGGCGACGACACCGACCCCGGGCAGCCCATCGAGCTCTTCGGCGTCGGCTTCGGACCCGCCTACACCGAGCCCGTCCCCGGCACCGCCAACCCCTGGACCGAGTTCAGCCCCTACATCGGCTCGGACTCGCTCAGCAACATCCGGCGCGACCCCTACCCCTTCGTCTTCCAGGAGGGCACCGGCGATCGCCTCCGCGTGGAGGACCACGTCGCGGGGCTCTGGAACGACGAACTCGAGGAGCCGGTCGGGAGCTTCACGCCGATCGCTTGGGCGATCGGGAACCCGCAGAACTACACGCCGGGCAGCCAGACGGCGCCGTTTGACGTGGTGTTCGACGTGGACCTGACGCTTTCGGACGGCTTGGTGCGGGCGTACTTCCAGGACCAACTGAGCAAGGGGTACGTCGCGGTGGTGGTGACGAGCTTCCAGCCGTCGTTCATGTTCGGCCCGAGCAACACCTTCGCGTCGTTCTTCACCAAAGAAGGCGCGGACTTCGCATCGGACCCGCTGGTGCGGGCGCCGCGATTGTCGGTCACGCTGAGCGACGCAACGCCGGACTGCCCGGCGGACCTGACCGGGCCCGCGCTCGACGGCATCCCCGACGGCGTCGTCAACACCAGCGACCTCAACTACTACCTCGGGCTCTGGATCGCCAGCGATCCTGCCGCAGATCTCACCGGGCCCGCGCTCGACGGTGTCCCCGACGGCATCGTCAACACCAGCGACCTCAACTACTATCTCGACCTCTGGCTCAACACCCAGGGCGCATGCCCGTAAGCCGTCGCGCTCAGACCCGTTCACAGACCAGCGCTTCGACCGGGGCGTCCGGGCCGAGCAGGCATTGGATGAAGACCGTGAGGACGCGCCCCTCGTTCGCCCTTCCCGGCGGGCGGAGGGCGCGTTGTTCTTGATCGGCGTCCACCACACGCCCGCGCGTCTTCACCTCCACCACGCCCGCCCCCTCGCTCAGGGCTCGCACCAGTTCCCGCAGGCGATCCCGCCGCCACGCCTCGCGTGCGAGCACACGAAAGCCCCGCGTCCAGCCCGCGGGCCCCTGGCCGCCGATCAGCAGGCCCGCGCCCGGGTGCGTGAGGCGTGAGCCGCCGGACTGCGCGAGCACCCCGAGCAAGCCCACACGCTCGATCGCGGGGTCGACGCTCCAAACCGTGACGCCGGGCGTCAGCGCCCGATCGCTCGGGCCGCCAGGCGAGGGGTCGGCGACATCGCGTTCCGCAGCGGCCGCCTCGACGACGCTGGCGGCGAGCGTCCGCGCCGGTTCAGAAGCGTCTCGCATCAGACGTGTCGCGCGCACGATCCCTGCGCCGTCTTCGCTGAGGCATCCGGTCCAGAGCACGCCTTGGGTCAGGCGTCCGTCCTCGCTGAGGATCTCGAGCTCCCCGGGCGGGAGCTCCTCGGGCGAGACGCTGGGGGCGAGCTTGATCGCGACCCCGAGGGCGCGGGCCGCGACGCGCTCCAGGAACGCGGCATCGGGCGTGAGCTCCTCGAGCGCGCGTCGTCGCTGGGCGTTTGTGCCGGTGAGCTCGCGGCGCGCGGGGTCGACGTGGACGAGGGCCGCGGGGAGCTCGGCCTCGACCCGCGGCTCGGTCACGTCCGCCACGCGGAGCGTCGCGCCGGGGCTGTTCGCACCCGCGGTCCAAGCCCGGAAGGGATCGAGCTCCAAGCCTTCGACGGGAGCTTGTCCGCCCAGGGCCGCCACCAGCTCGCGCAAGTCGCCCCCGATGCCGCAGCAGAAGTCGAGCACGCGGCTCGGCCCGCGCCCATCGCCCGCGAGACGCTGGGCGACCCGGGCGAATCGGGCCGCCTTCCACCGGGCCGCGACCGAACTCGAGGCCATCTGAGCCCCGGCGGGGTCGGCGAGGGCCGCGTCGGCGTCCGTCCACTTGTCCCGGAGGCGTCGACGCCCCTCGGCGATGTGCAACGCGGCCCGCGCGAGCTCGGGCGACCCGCCCGCCCGGCGTCGCACCGCGGCGATCCCCGCGGGCGTCGGGGCGGCCTCCGCCGCGACCGCTTCACGCACGAGCTCGGGCGTCGCCAAGGCGCGGCGCCAGAGCTCGATGCGGGCGGCTGGTGGGTCGGTCGCGTCCAAGCGGTCCTCTCCTCGGGCGGGCCCGCTTGACGAACGGGGCGTGCGCGCTGGTATACCACAGCACGCCGCGTCGACGCCGACGCGCGGGAGCGGGCGGCGTCGTGACCACGGGGCGTTGATGGAGGGCATCGGAGATGGCAAAGAAGGCCAGCAAGAAGAGCTCGAAGAAAGCCGCGAAGAAGTCGGTCAAGCCCGCCGGGAAGAGCGGGGCGAAGAAGAAGGCCGCGACCAAGAAAAAGGCCGGGAGCAAGAAGGCCAAGACCCAGATGGTGCCGATCTCTTCGGGCAAGGGCGCGACGCCGGGCGAGATCGCTCGAGCCGTCTTCGCCCACGTCCAGAGCGGGGCGCCGAGCGACGCGCCCATCTGGAAAGCCTACTGGTCCAACAAGGCGGTCAGCATCGAGGGGAGCGGGCACGCCTGGCACGGGCTGAAGGCGATCGCGAAGAAGAGTGAGGAGTGGCTCAGCCAGCACACGATCCACAGCGCCAGCGCGAGCGGGCCCTTCGTCGGCTCGACCGGGTTCTCGATCCTGTTCGATATGGACGTCGAGGTAAAGGCGACCGGGCAACGCATCAAGATGCAGGAGGTCGGCGTCTACACCGTTAAGAACGGGAAGATCGTGCAGGAAGAGTTCATGTACGCCGGGATGTAAATCGAGCTCTCTTTCGCGTGGCACGGGCGTCCCGCCCGTGCCACGGTTTTATTTTTTCCCGCGCCGCGTATTGACGGCGTTCACCGCTTCCTCGATCGCCTTTTCCAGATCGCGGTTGACGATGAACACGTCGTACACCGCGCTCGCGTGCGCGTCGCGGATCTCGCGCTGCGCCTCGGCGAAACGCTTCTGGATCTGCGCCTCGCCCTCGCGCTTGCGGTCGCGCAGGCGCTGCAGCAGCGTCTGCTCGCTCGGCGGGAGGATGAACACGCCGAACGCGCGGGGCATCTTCGCCTTCACCTGCTTCGCGCCCTCGACGTCGATCTCGAGGATCACCAGTCGCCCGCGCTTGAGCTGCTCTTCCACCCAGTCCCGCGGCGTGCCGTACTTCTTGCCGAAAACGTCGGCCGATTCGAGAAACTCGCCCTCGCGCCGCATCGCTTCGAACGTGGCGTCGTCGACGAAGTGGTAATCGACGCCTTCGACGTCGGCGTCGGTCTTGGGGCGTGTGGTGCAGCTCACGCTGAAGACGCTGCCGGCGATGGAGCGCTCGACGCCGCGGGTGATGGTCGTCTTCCCAACGCCGCTGGGCCCGCTGATGATCAGCAGGAGGCCGTCGTCGGTATCGGTTGGCAATCGCTCGTGCGTATCGGTCAAGGCGGGCCCCCGTCGTGTCGTTCAGCTCGCGGCGCGCTCGCTGGCGCCGATGCACGCGTCGAGGACGCTCATCCGCACCGCGACGCCGGCGGCGGCCTGTCGCATCACCAGGCTGCGCGGCCCGTCGGCGACCTCGCTGTCGATCTCGAACCCGCGGTTCATCGGGCCCGGGTGCATCACCACCGCGCCCTGCCGCAGGCGAGACGCACGCTCGACGGTCAGACCGTAGCCCAGACGGTACTCCCGCGCGCTCGCGATCGCCGGGGATTTGTGGCGCTCGAACTGCATCCGTAGCATCATCACTGCGTCGGCCTCGCCGAGCACGGCGTCCAGGTCGTGCTCGACGCGCAGCGCGCCCGCGCTCGCCGCGCCGACACCGTGCGCCAGCGACGCCGGCGCGAGCGCCGGCGGGCCGACGAGCACCACTTGTGCGCCGAGCGCCGTCATCGCGGCCGCGTTGCTGCGCGCGACGCGACTCGAGACCACGTCCCCCACGATCGCGACCGTCAACCCCGAGAGGTCGTACGACCCGCGACGCCCGAGCGCCGCCGCGAGCGTGAAAATGTCCAGCAGGGCCTGCGTCGGGTGCTCGTGGCTGCCGTCGCCCGCGTTGATCACCGCGCGCTCGATCGCGCGGGAGAGCATCGCCGGCGAGCCGCTCGCCCCCGCGCGCACCACGAACGCGCTCGCGCCCATCGCCTCGATGTTCTTTGCCGTATCGATCAGCGTCTCGCCCTTGCTCAGGCTGCTGCCGGCGAGCGTCAGGTCGATCACCTGCGCGCCCAGGCGTCGTGCGGCCAGCCCGAAGCTCACGCGTGTCCGCGTCGAATCCTCAAAAAACAGGTTCACGACCGTCCGCCCGCGGAGCACGCGCGACGCCGCCTCGAGCGACGCGAGGCCCTCATCGTCGCCCGGCGTGTGCATCGTCGCGACGGGCTCGTACCGCTCCGCGCGCGACAAGATCGCTCGCAACTCCGGCGCGCTCATCCCGGCGCACCCGAGCAGGTGGCGGTGCGTCCAGCCCGGTACGCCGGGCGCATCGACAGGTGCGGAGGCTTCGCTTGGCAGTGCGCGCGCGCCGGGCACGGTCAGCGCTCGCCGGGGGTGTCGGGTGTTTCCGGGTCCGGCGTGGGCTGGGGCTGGGGCTCCGGATCCGGAGCCGGCTCCGGCGTTTGCTGCTGCTCACGCTCGAGACGCTGACGCTCGCGCTCGCGTTCCCGCTCCTGTCGCTCGGCTTCGCGCGCCCGCCGACGCTCCTCCGCCTCGGCTTCACGGCGCGCGATCGCCTCGGCCGCCCGACGGGCCTCCTCCTCGGCCGCACGGGCCGCCAGGACTTCCGTCGGCGTGTACTCGAACGCCTCCGGCGGCTCGAACGCCCCCACCGCCCACTCCCGCGTCCGCTCGACACGGAACGTCGTCAAGCCGCCGCTCAGGTCATAGGTCACCATCTGCGTCGTCCGCTCGCCGCGACGGGTCACCACCGGGTGGAAGACGTCCACCGACGCCCGGCCGCCCCGCAGCCACACGCGGCTCACGTGGTACGTCGGCAGGTCCGCCGACTGCGACCAGAGCCCGATGACGTCCGGACCGATCTGCGAGGTCACGCGCTCGGCGTTCTCCGGCGTCAGACCCGGCAACAGGTTCACCGCGATCCGGTGCGGGCGGATCGCCGTCCCCGCGTCACGCGGCATCAGTTCCGCCGGCGGCGGGTAGCGATCGATCGCTTCACGCAGCGCGACCGCCATCGCACGCTCGACGATGCGACCGTTCGGGTCGTTGGCCGCGATCTGTCCGTTCGCGGGCGGGTACGTCGCGTACCCGGCGCACCCGATCAGGCCCAGCCCCGTCACCCCGATCGCCAGGGCGGCGACGACGATCCGTGCACGATCCGAAACACGCGTCATCCACGACCTCCACCGCGGCGAAACCGCACCGCGATTGACTCTACGCCGGGCATGATCGCCCCGCCCGTATCATCTTGAACACACGCCGAGTATGTCTATCGGTTGCCCACTTACTCGCGGAGCACCCATGCCCCCCACCACGCCCGAGACACGCCGCAGGTTCGTCGTCGGCATCAGCGGCGCCAGCGGGGCCGTCTACGCGACACGCCTGCTTGAGCAGCTCCTCCTCACCGGCGCCGAGGTGCACCTGGTCGTCAGCGAGTACGGCAAGCGCCTGCTCTTTGATGAACTCGGGGTGCGGAAACTCGACCTGAGCGAGCTCTTGCCGAGCCTCCGTGAGCACCCGGACGCCGAAGCGATCGATGCCCGCCTCGTCCGGCACCCCAATAAGGACGTCGGCGCGGTGATCGCGAGCGGGTCGTTCCTGCACGACGGGATGGTGGTGGTGCCGTGCTCGAGCACGAGCTTGGGCGCGATGGCGACCGGGGCCGGGAGCAACCTGCTGACTCGGGCGGCGATGGTGACCCTGAAAGAGCGTCGCCCGCTGATCGTCTGCCACCGCGAGACGCCGCTGAGCCTGGTTGATGTTGAGAACATGCGCACGCTAACGCTGTCGGGCGCGATCATCGCGCCGACGAATCCAGGGTTTTACCTTGGTCCCAAATCAGTGGAAGATCTTGTTGATTTTATGGTAGGCAAGATTCTGGACCTGTTGCGAGTGCCGCACGGGTTGCAGACCCGTTGGGAAGCTCACCAGACAAAGCCTCATGCCGAAGATTCTGTCGCGCCTTTGGTGCCATAAGACCTGATGTGCAATCGATCACATCTGTAGTGGACTAAACCTGCACGGTCTTTTGTTTGGTTCAACAAGAAATTAAACAGGATCAAGCCAGATGCTGAACGTCGTGCCCTGTCCAACCTGAGACCGCACGCTGATCTCGCCGCCCGCCTGCTGGATAAACCGTTGACAAAGCGAAAGTCCCAACCCAGTTCCACTTTTCGGTATCGCGCACACCTGCCCACGAACTGGCAAGGGAGTGGACTGGAACGGGTCAAAAAGCCTTTCCATGAGCGAGGTTTCGATCCCGCACCCAGTGTCTGTGATCTCGATGAGCACGGTGTTCCCCGTGGAACGGGAGACGCGTAAGGTCAGCCGCCCCGCCCCCCCCATCGCCCGGATTGCGTTCAGGCTCAGATTCATCAACACCTGCTGCAACACCGCCGGACGGATCCGGACTCCAGGACACGGCTTCGGCGCCTGAACATCAATCTGAATCTCGTCCAGCTCCAGGCAGGCAAGGGCATCTTGGAACGCCGAGACGGGGTCTGCGCCGATCTCGACGCCACGCGACTGATCGAATCGGGGATCACCAGCCAGCGAGAGGATGGATTCTGCGATCTGGGCCGCCCGGGCCGAACCGGCCGCCGCCCGTTCGAGGGCTTTCTGTGTGAACCGCGTGTCATCAGGGCGGGCGAGGGCCGCCGATGTGTAGCCGTGGATGGGGGTGAGGATGTTGTTGAATTCATGCGCGATCAGGCCGAGCAAGGTGCCGAGGCTGGCGAGTTGCTCCGAGCGCTCAAGCTCCTGGCGCAAGCTGACGAGCTCGCGCTCGAGACGATCGAGCTCTTCGAGCAGCCTCGCGCCCGTCTCAGGCTTTCTGGTCGTGCCTTTGCCCATGTTGGGCACATCGACACGAACAGCTTGCAAGTTGGGCCGGGCGATACGACGTACGGATGAGAACCGCCAATCCGAACGGCGGGGGGATTGTGTGAAAGTCTGCCGGATGTGCGGGTTGTGACGGCTACGCCAAGTCGGAGCGGAACAGAGGTCCGCGCTGTCCATCCAGCCACGTCTGCACCAAATCCAGCATCGACGCGGGACGGAAGTCAATCCCCCCGAGATCCTTCACCCACTCGAACCCGATCTTCGGTTCACGGCATGGAACCAGTCCCACGCCCTCCATCATCAGTTCCATGTGAAACACCACGTTCACTTCGTGGTGGCGTCGCCCGGAGGCCTCGAAGCGGACCTCCACCACGCCCAGCGGCTCGCCGACGCGGACGCGGAGACCGGTTTCTTCCATCATCTCTCGCGCCAAGGCCCCCGCCGCGTCTTCGCTAAATTCGATGTGCCCGCCGGGGAGGTAGTGGTACCCGCCCGCAATACTGCGGCAGAGAAGGAGGTGGTCGTCGACTTGCGTAAGGCCCCGCGCGATGAACTCGATCTTCGGCATCCGGATGTTGTACCATGCTCAGCCACCGTTCGTGAAAGGATCGCGATGTCTGATGCCCGACGCCCCCGACGCCTTGGCCGAGGATTGAACAGCCTGATCGCCCCGACGCAGCCGGTGCCGATCGATCTCACGCCCGAAGTTGTCCCGGAAACCCCCTCGACCGGCGGGGTTTCGGAAGCTCCCGCCGAACTCGTGCGGCTTATCGACATCAATCAGATCCAGCCGAGCCCCTTTCAGCCCCGGCGCCACTTTGACGAAGCTGCGTTATCGGGCCTTGCAGAGTCGATCCGCCGCAGCGGCATGATGCAACCGATCGTCGTACGTCCAACATCTACAGGTGGTTACGAACTCATTGCCGGCGAGCGGCGCTGGCGTGCGGCACAGATGGCCGGGCTGACGAAAGTGCCGGCCTCGGTGCAGCACCTGGAGGACGCGGAGGCGGCCGAGTGGGCGGTGGTCGAGAACGTGCAGCGTGAGGATTTGAACCCGATCGAGCGGGGATGGGCCTTCCGCGCGTTGGCGGAGCGCTTCGAGCTGAGCCACGCGGAGATCGGAGCGCGGGTCGCCTTGGACCGATCGAGCGTGGCGAACCTGATCCGCCTGACGGAACTGGAGGAGCCCATCCAGCGCCTGGTTGCGGAGGGGCGGCTCGGGATGGGGCACGCGCGCGCGGTGCTCGGGCTGTCGCCGGGCGAGGGACGCGTGCGCCTCGCGCACCGGGCGGCCGAGGAGCAGTGGACCGCCCGCAAGCTCGAAGCTGCCGTCCGCACCGCGAAACGGCACGCGGACCTGGCCCAGCGACCCGAGGTCGGCCCGGCGACGCCCGCCCAGCGAGCCGCGGCGCTGATCGAACTTGAAAAACAACTCGGCGAGCACCTCGGCACCAAAGTTTCAATCTCCACCGACGGCTCGGGCACGCGCGGACGCATTACCGTGCGTTTCTACAATCTGGACCACTTCGACGGGCTCATGCAACGCTTCGGCTTCGAGATCCGCTCCTGAGGCGCCCTTCCGCAGACTCAACCGCCTCAAGCCCGTCTTGTTCCGCGTTTACAAGGGCTGGTGAAAATAAACGCCGAACAGGCGTGCCCCGCACGCGTTGCTGTTCGTGGATCAATCGGTATCGATCGATGTCATTTTGCGATCGAGAACAAATATTTCATAAGAAAAGCGTGACAGAGTACCGATGCTGTCCTAGCTTTTGCTTTGGCCCCAGCCCCGCCCAAGGGCGCTTGGATCGGGATCGTGCGTGCGGAACGCCTCCCGGGCCGGAGCGGATTCCTAAGAACCCGGGCTTCAAACCCCGATCGGAGAAGACGACAGCATGGCGAAGAAATCGACTCGGAAGAAGCGGAGCAAGACCACCTCGCGCCGGAGCGCCAGCGCGAGCGGCGGCAACGGCGGCGGCGCGCTGGCCGCGATCGACACGGCCGAACTCGCCGCCGAACTCCGTCGGCGTGAGGCCTCCGTCGGGCGCCTCGAGCGCAAGCGCGAGAAGATCCTCGCCCAGCTCGAAGCGATCGACCGCGAACTCGCCGAAGCCGGCGCCCTGCTCGGCGCCGCCGGCGGCATCCCCTCCGGACGCAAGCGCCACCGCAACGACAGCAACCTCGAGCAGGCGCTGGTCGACCTGCTGACCGGTCAGGTGATGAGTGTCACCGAGGCGACCGAAGCCGTCCAGCGGGCCGGCTACCGCACGACGAGCCCCAACTTCCGCACGATCGTGAACCAGGCACTGATCAAGAGCAACAAGGTCAAGAAGGTCGCCCGCGGGCAGTACACCGCGAAGTAACCCTGACCACCGAGCGCCGACGTTGTCCGCGCTTGCCTTTCGTAGATCTGAGATCGCACCACCGCCGCACGCCCCCGCGTGCGGCGGTGTTTGTTTTCAGCCGGCGCGGTCGTCGTGTCGCAGCACGCGGACGTTGCGTCGCCCGCTCAGCGTGCCGCGTGAACCCGACGAACTCGCCAACGCGCGCCGGATACGGAGGATCCCCGCCCCGATCAGCCCGGCCGTCGCGAGCACGAGCACGATCGGGATCGCGACGATCAGGAGCAGGACGCCGAGGATGAGCCCGAGGGCGAGGCCCACGAGCGTGCGCGGGGCCGCCCGGTGTTGTGTGAAGCGCATCACGACGCGCCGGGCCGAGGCTTGGAAGGCGTCCTGGGTCACATAGAAATAGTAGGGAAACGCGTGCCGGGCGTTTCAGCATCGTGCCCGATCCGGCCGGGGCCGGCGTGGGGCGTTCCGCGCACACGCACACCGCCCGCGACGGTCGCCGCGGGCGGTGGTATGAGTTATCCGGTGGTGGGGGTGTTGAACCGACTCAGCGCGGGATCGGAGCGCGGGTCAGGCGGCTCTGGCGGTCGAGCATGAAGACGCGGTGGATGTCCTCGCGCAGCATGCGGGTGTTCTCGCTCCGGATGATCGCGAGCGTGTTCTTGGTGTCCGAGTAATTGTCGCTGAGGGTGTAGAGTTCGGGGGTGAGGTTGTAGCGGAGGCGGGCCGCCTCACGCTCCCCGCTCGACGTGCGGCAGCCGGTCAGGGCCAGCCCGGAGACCAGCAGCACTCCCGCGAGGGCGACTCGCGCCGGAAGACCCGCGCCGGCGGGACGAACGTTCGACTTCGACATAGCGGGCTCTCCTATTGCTCGGCCGCTCGCAGGTCGGGACCAAGACACGGGTTGTATCGGATCCGAGGTCCCGCGTCAAACCCACGCGCCCCGCAACCAACAGGGCTCGCCGAGGCACGCCCATGCCGATACGCCCCGTCTCTTCGGCACGCCGGGCGCCCCGGTTGCCGAAAACCGTCACCCGAACTTCCCGTACCAACAGGGCTATTTCGCGGCATACGGGTGGATCGCGGACACCAATCGCCCGATGCTGCTCGCTGGAGGCCCCATGGACGCGGTGCAACCCGGACAGATCGGCGCGGCGATCCAGATCGCGGTCGCCAGGAAATCCCTGGATCAGGTGGAAAAACAGGGCGATGCGATGGTTGGGCTGCTGGAAGACGCCGCCCGCATGGCGAGCGATCTGGCCCGCCAGGGGCGTGGGAGTGTCAGCCCGGCGAAAGCCGCGACGGAGGCCGGTCGCCTGCTGGACGTCATGGCCTGAGCCTCCCGGCGCGCTCCCGATCTCGAACTATTCAAAAAATCCACCCGCCTGGCTGTCGATTCGGCAGGGCGGGGCGGTTGATCCACCGTGCGCAGCAGCGCGGCAGGCTTCGGGACGCGGAAAGAGGGCGATGAAGCCTGGCGCGCCCTTTGCCCAACGTCTCGGCGTAAGGAGATCCGCCGATGCGACCCGATCGATTCACGACCATGGCTCAGCAGGTGCTTGCCGACGCGCAGAGCGAGGCCGCGGGGCGGGGGAACCCGGAACTGCTCGGGCTGCACGTCCTGGACGCCATGCTCCGCCCCGGCGGCGGCGGTGGTGGGGGGAGTGCGCCGGGGGCGGCGATCCTTCAGAAGGTTGGCGTGCGCCTGCCGGAACTGGGCGGGCTGGTCCGCCAGGAACTCGACCGCCTGCCCAAAGCGGGCGGGAGCGGTGGGGGGGGCGTCCCGATGCCGGGGCGGGAGTTGGGCGAGGTGCTGATGGTCGCCGAGCGCGAGAGCAAGGCGCTCGGCGACAGCTACGTCTCGACCGAGCACCTGCTGCTCGCGCTCGCGCAGACGCGCGGGGCGGCGAAAGACGCGCTCGAGGTCCACAACGCGAACAAGAAAGCGATCGCCGAGGCGATCCAGCAGATCCGCAAAGCCAGCGGCGTCGGCAACGTCACCGACGCCGACGGCGAAGCGAACTACGAAGCGCTGAAGAAGTACGGCATCGACCTGACGGAGAAGGCCCAGCAGGGCAAGCTCGACCCGGTCATCGGACGCGACGAGGAGATCCGCCGGTGCGTGCAGGTGCTCAGCCGGCGGACGAAGAACAACCCCGTGCTGATCGGTGAGCCCGGCGTGGGCAAGACGGCGATCGCCGAGGGGCTGGCGCTGCGCATCGTCAACGGCGACTGCCCGGACACGATGCTCGGCAAGCGCGTCGTCGCGCTCGACGTCGGGCAGCTGCTCGCGGGCGCGAAGTACCGGGGCGAGTTCGAGAAGCGGCTCAAGAGCGTGCTCCGCGAGGTCACCGCCTCCGAGGGCGGGATCATTCTGTTTATCGACGAGCTGCACACGATCCTCGGCGCGGGCGCGGCCGAGGGCGCGGTGAGCGCCGGGAACCTGCTCAAGCCGGCGCTGGCGCGCGGCGAGCTGCGATGCATCGGCGCGACCACGCTGGACGAGTACCGCAAGCACGTGGAGAAGGACGCGGCGTTCGAGCGGCGCTTCCAGCCGATCATCGTCGATCAGCCGAGCGTTGAAGAAACCGTCGCGATCCTGCGCGGGCTGAAGGAGCGGTACGAGGCGCACCACGGCGTGCGCATCCAGGACGGCGCGATCCTCGCGGCCGCCAAGCTGAGTCATCGCTACATCGCGGATCGCTTCCTCCCGGACAAGGCGATCGACCTGATCGACGAGGCGGCGAGCGGGCTGCGGATCGAGAACGACTCGATGCCGATGGAGCTTGATGAGCTGCGCCGGAAGATCATGCAGCTCGAGATGGAGCGCGAAGCGGTCAAGATCCGCGAGAAAGACGGCGGCGGCGCGTCGGGCGGCGAGAGCGCGGAGCTGGAGCGGCTCAACAAAGAACTCGCGGACCTGCGCGAGCAGGATCGCGAGCTCACGGCTCGGTGGGAGCGGGAGAAGGGCGAGCTCGACGCCGTGCGCGCGGCGAAGGAGCAGATCGACGCGAAACGCACGGAACTGGAGCAGGCGCAGCGCCGGGGCGACCTCGAATCCGCAGCCCGGATCCAGTACGGCGAGATCCCGGAGCTGGAGAAGAAGCTGAAGGCGGCGTCGGACGCGCTGGATGCGCGCAAGGCGGCCGGCGACGCGATGGTGAAAGAGGAAGTGGACGCGGAGCAAGTGGCGGAGATCGTAGCGCGGTGGACGGGGATCCCGGTGTCGCGCCTGGTCGAGGCCGAGCGCGAGAAGCTGACTCGGATGGAGCAGCACCTGGGCGAGCGCGTCGTGGGTCAGGACGTGGCGCTGCGCGCGGTGGCCGACGCGGTGCGCCGCTCGCGGGCCGGGCTGAGCGATCCGAACCGCCCGATCGGGAGCTTCTTGTTCCTCGGGCCGACGGGCGTGGGCAAGACCGAGACGTGCAAGGCGCTGGCCGAGTTCTTGTTTGACACCGAGGAGGCGCTGATCCGCATCGACATGAGCGAGTTCATGGAGAAGCACTCGGTCTCGCGGATGATCGGCGCGCCCCCCGGCTATGTCGGCTACGACGAGGGGGGCGTGCTGACCGAGGCCGTGCGCCGTCGCCCGTATTCGGTCGTGCTGCTCGACGAGATCGAGAAGGCGCACCCGGACGTGTTCAACGTGCTCCTGCAGGTGCTCGACGACGGGCGGCTGACCGATGGGCAAGGGCGCACGGTTGATTTCAAGAACACGATCATCGTGATGACGAGCAACCTGGGGAGCAGCAAGATCCAGGAGATGACCGAGGCGGGCGCGGAGGACTGGGAGATCGAGGCCGCGGTGCGCGACCTGATCCGCCACGGCCCGGGCGTCGACGTCGCGGGCAAGGGCATGACGCCGGACCTGGAAAAAGGCGAGATGAACGCGCGCGTGCGCTTCGATATGCACGCGCCCTTCTTCCGCCCGGAGCTCTTGAACCGGATCGACGAGACGGTCGTCTTCCACCAGCTCCCGAAGACGGCGCTCACGCGGATCGTGGACCTGCAGACCGAGCGCCTGCGCCAGCGTCTGGCGGAGCGCGGCATCGGGCTGGAGATCACCGAGGCGGCGAAGCTGCAACTGGCCGAGCAGGGCTGGGACCCGAGCTTCGGCGCCCGCCCGCTCAAGCGGTGCGTGCAGTCACGCCTGGAAAACCCGCTCGCAACGCGCCTACTCGCGGGCGAGTTCGGCCCGGGCGACACCGTCCGCGTCGACGCGGCCGGCGCGACGTTCACGTTCGACAAAGCCGGGGCGTGACGGTCACCGCGTGCGCGCGAGCTCCTGTTCCAGCCGGTCGATGACCTGCGAGGGTGTGGTGCCGCGTCCGTCGGGGTGGGCGTTGAAGATGATCGTGCCGTCGGGGCGGATGAGGTGCACGATCGGGAGCAGCCGCCCCTCGAGGCGCGGGAGGTTCGCGACGGCGTGACGGCGCGCGTACGGGATGATGATGCCCGGCGTGCGCATCTCGCGCACGAAGCGCTCGTGGTCCCCGGGGTGGTGCTCGACGCTGGGGATGTAGATCAGCTCGAAGTTGTCGTACCGCTCGCGCAGCTCGGCGTAGCGCGCCGCGAGCTCCGGCAGGAACGCCTGGCAACGCGGGCACGTGCTCCCGCCCCGCACGACAAGCAGGAAATCCTTGCCCGCCAGCGCCGGCACATCCGCAGCGGGCGCGGCGTCCAGAGCCGCGCCCTCTTCCACGCCCTGCGGCGTGCGCGCCAGCTCGGCGTCCGGCGCGATCGCCTCGCGCCCGGTCCCGGGTTGTGCCGCGGGCCGGGGCGCCGGCTGCGAACCAGGGCGCGGCGACGACGCGATCGCCGCTTCGACGCAGCGCACAATGAACGGGCGGCGCTCGCTCTTGGGCGTCGCGGTCATCGCGCGGGCGCGGTCGAGCAGGTCGATCGTCTCCGGCTCGGTGTTGAAGAGCAGTTCCCGGGCGAGGTCGTAGACGCTGGCGAACTGGCGCTCGTACCCGTTGAAGACCAGCACCGTGCCGGCGGGCACGAGCCGCCCGTTGCCGAGGTTCGCCTCCGAGCGCAGCGTCACCTCCGTCGGCCAGAGCTCCGGCTGGCGCGGGAGCGTCGCGTACGTCACCGCGAGCGCCTCGTCGCTGAGCCCCGCGATCAGCGCCCGGGCGCGGTCGAGCAGGTCCGTGTCCGCGACGTCGGCTTTGAAGATGAACGGGCCGGCGTCGAGCACGACGCCGTCACGCTCGATCGCGTGCACCGGCAGCTCCGTCCCCGCGCGCAGGCTGCGCCCGCTGCTGAAGGTGTAGTCCTTCTTCAGCGTCACCGTCGGCGGGCGGAGATCCGGGCGGCTGATGAGCGTCTGCACCGTCGCCTGCGGGCGCGACTGGCTTTGCGCCTGCGCTTGAAGCTGGTTCTGCGACTGGGCTTGCGATTGGGCCGACGCGATCGGCATCCACGAGCCGGCCGCGAGGAGCACGCCCGAAACCAGCACAGGAAACACGCCTACAGAAACCAGGCCACGACGCATCGGCAGACCCTCCGCCCGGCGGCAGGCCGGGGCACAGAAACGATGCGTCGGAACGCGGCCCACCCCGCAATTGCCGCGCCCCGTGGCGCGGGCGTCCCGCCCGTCCATCGATCGCTGCGCAGCCCGGCAAGCAGAATCTACACGCGCTCGAGGATCGCGCGGGCGAGGTCGTGGTTCAGCGCGTGCCCGGCGGCTCGGGCTTCGAGATGAGCCGCGATCGGGCGACCGACCAGCGCCAGGTCGCCGATGAAGTCCAGCAGCTTGTGGCGTGCAGGCTCGTCGTCGAACCGCCACTGGTTGTCGATCGGCCCGTCGGCCCCGATGACGAGCATGTCCGCGGGCGTGAAGCGTTCGAAAAGGCCCATCGCGCGCAGCGGCTCGACCTCCTGGCGGAGGCTGAATGTGCGGGCCGGGGCGATCTCGCGCACGAACGCCTCCCGGTCGCCGAGCGTCCAGCGGGCGACCGCGGGGCGGATCGGGTGTGGCTCCCGGAGGCCCATCGCCTGGAACGCGTCGGTGTAGTCGAGCTCATAGGCGTAGCTGGTGCGCTCACCCGGCTTCAGCGGGCGGGCGGAGGCGGCCATCGGCGGCGGATCGGCGTCCGGGTCGGGGTCGAGCGGGACGCGGATCAGGTTCGAGATATGAACCGGCTCGCGCGGCGCAGGAGACTCGTTGGTGAGCCCCGTCGCGAGCAGCGCGTCGACAAAGGGTTTCGCCGAGCCATCCATGATGGGGACCTCGGCCTTCGGCCCGTCCGAGCGCACGCGGACGATCGCGTCGGCGATCCCGAGCCCGACCAGCGCCGCCAGCGCGTGCTCGACGGTGTAGAGCGTGCGACCGGTGCGCGGATCGGCCAGAGCGGTGTGGCGGGCCGGCGCGCGCGCGAAGACTGTATGAACGGGTTCGCGGCTCAGGTGTTCGATGCTGGCCGAGAACGGCGCGTCATCACCGATCGCGGCCTGCAGCCCGGAGCCGGGCGCGGCGGGCTCGAAGGTGACCGAGGCGTCGGCGCCCGTGAAGAGCCCGATGCCGGAGACGGTGGCGGGGGTGCGCAGCATGCCCGGAGGGTAGCCGCGGCACCGATGGGGCTTTCGGTTCTGTTTAGCGGATCGAATCCATCTTCCGAAGCTTGGTGGGACGGGCGTCTCGCCCGTCCCACCGAGCCAGCAAACGAGAACTTTAAAGCCCGAGCTTCTTGGCGATCTTGCGGACCTTGCGCTGCGTGTCGGCGAGGTGACGC
>JBJHBZ010000011.1:0-88965 GCA_050485765.1 Phycisphaerales bacterium
ACCGGCGGCCTCTGCACACCCGAGGATCGCGTCTCGGCCGCAAGCCGCCCCACCCCCGCAGCCGCTGGATCACAAGCCGACCCCGGCACGCAGGGGTTTCATCCGATTATGTGCCCGATCACGGACCACGTGCCCCCGGACGTGCCGTTGGCCTTGGGTTCAGACCGGATTTGTGCTATGCTGGGCGAGATGACCAACCCCCGATTCTTGGGGATCGCTGTGGTCACACGTCACGCTCTGTGGGATCACCCTCAGTGGATGGAGGTTTTGCATGTCAGTCCTGAGCGGCACAGCACAGCCGAGAAACAGCCTCGGCTTCACGCTCATCGAACTCCTGGTCGTCATCGCGATCATCGCCCTGCTGATCGGCATCCTCCTGCCGGCCCTGGCCAACGCGCGGAACACCGCCCGCCTGGTCGTCTCCCAGAGCAACGTGCGGCAGATCACGATTGCGACCGAAAATTACCGCTCGGACAATAACGACGACTACCCGCTCAAGCCAATCTGGCTGAGTCGAACGCAGTCTTGGAGATTCCAACAAGGCGTTCAAGAAGCCCGCGGCTGGTGCACATGGGTATACGGCGGCAAGTTCAACGACCGCTCGGATACCTACTGGACGAGCCGCCCCGGAATCGGCGGTGGGTTTGACGTCGATCCGGTCGATCGCCCGTTGAATTTTTACTTATACCCTGATTTTGACGTCTTCAGCGACGGACCAGGCGGTTTTTGGGGCCCCACGCCGATGGCTGGCGCAGCCGCAGCTCAACAGCGGCTGCGCCAGCAAGTCGAGCTCGAGGTATATCGCTCACCTGGCGATCGGATCTCATACCAAAGAGATCCAAACTTCCGGACCAATCCAACCGGGACGGCGAGATTCCGCAACGGAAGCTACGATGATGTGGGCACGAGCTACCACGTCAACATGGGCTGGTGGAATGATGTATTGAACAATACGGGCGGCGGTGCTGCCAGGTTTACAAACGCGTACCTGGAAGGTCTACGACGACTCAAACTCGCGGCCGACTTTGATACCAGTCGATTTGTTTACATGTACGACCAAACCATGGACGTCGTTGCGAACAGCGAGAATCCAAACCTGCGGCTCATGGGCGAATTCAATCAGGTGAACCGATCCGTCGTAGGCTTCCTCGATGGCAGCGTTCGATACTTAGACGCACAGCCCGGCCAGCCTAATACTCCCGAGTACAACCTGCACTTCCGCCGTCGCGGCGATCGATAAAAACAGCTGACGACAGCATGTTTATACAAATAGCCCAGGCCAATCGTATGACCTGGGCTATTTTTATGTTCTATTTTAATTTTGAAACATAACTAATCTTTTAATTAATTTTCCGAGTGCAGGTCTGGTTGATATATGCCTCAAGAAAGTAGTTGAGATCAGCGACGCCAACAATTCCATCTGGGATGCCATCCAACTCAGGGCCAGTGATATCAGCAGCAGGATTCTCATTAGCCCACTCTGACATAAAATAGTTTAGATCGGATGAATTGATTATACAATCTGGCACCCCATCCATTGACGGGCCCGTCACATCAGCAATACAATCCGTAAGGCATCTTGTGTTAATTGTATCGACATAATGAAAAATGTCCCTATCAAATTTAGATGCAATGACATCTGCGGCATGCGAAATAGTGAGCAAGCCATCTGCTGCGCTAAAATATGGCATATGGGCCACGCCAGGAGTAGCAGGTGTAATATTATAGCCCCGAAACGGTGGATAAGCGGAAGTCGTCCTTGTCCAACCATTAAATCGTGTGTTTGTATAAATCAAGAATGACCCCGGATGAACCGGATACTCTTCATCTAGTTCCGGAGGAGGAGGAGATGGGTTACCATGTTCATTTGCAAGGGCAACCAATAAAGAATTTCCATCCAGAATAAGTCCGAGAATGGACTGCTGCCACTGAAAACTCATCCAACTACAAGTATCAATAGCAATCTGTTGCTCAATTTCGATAACTCCACTTCCGTTGTCTTTGTAAATATTGATTTGGTCTCCGCCCACATAGACCGCAAACCGATCGCCACTAAAGGCAGATGGACCGGTGGCAGCGATCGGGCCAACTGCTTCAACTGCCCACTGCTCCGGCTCTACGCTATCATAGCCAAATACAATAGCATAGCACACTCCCGGGTTTGCGCAAAATGTAGTTGCAATACGATCCCCATCAGAGATGACAAAATTTCCAAATCCTGTAAAGTTATCATACGTTACAGGAGGAACAAGCACCGCCTCCACGATCCATTCTGAAACTGACGAATCGTATCGAAAAATCTGTATAGCTCCATACCCCCGAGAAGTCACGCTAACGCTAGGACTTCCTATAGCTACTCGCGAATCGCCTACTGCCAATCTGGATCTTGTTTGAACTTGCGAAGTTTGCCGAATATCATCATAAAACCCGGAATCCGGCGTTCTTGAGAGTGTATCTCGTATTAACCCGCTATAAACCCACTCACCCGCCTGCTTTGTGTAGGCGGCAAGCATGTAATAAAAAGCGTAGTCCGGCAATTCTGGGTCAAGTGTAGGCACTACAAGAATCGAATCTGACACAGCGAATTCGAGATGTCTCCCAAATGCGTGGTTATCCCACTCAGTGGGATCGTCTACGAATAATGGCTCGAGAACCTGCGGGGTCGCGTGCCATGAAGTTTCACTCGGGTCTTTTTTATATGCAACATATATTCCAGATGGGGCCACTGGTAAAACAATGTTGTTTGGAGACATTCGCGAGTGCACTATGCCAACAGGGTTCTGCCCGTACGGTATGGATACTGCGGGGGACATGGGCAGACCCATATTGCATGCTGTCTGTGAAAACGCTATCCCACTCATTGCTGCCATGCCAAGAGTGCCTAAAATATAAATTTTTTTCATTTTTCGTTCTCCTAATTCTACGCATGAATGCCCCATAGCCTGAACGTCGGTTCAGGCTATACCTGTCCACTCAGCATCTGCGCCGCGAGCGCGTCCGCGTCCGGCGTGGGCGGTGCTCCTCCGCCGGGGGCTGACGTGCCTGACCCGCCGCTCAGGGCTTCCAGGCGCATCCGCACGTCGCCGATGAATGTCACGCGGATCCCGAAGTTCTCCCCGACTTTGACGGCCGTCCCCTGCCCCACCGGCTTGTTGTTCACGAGCAGGTCCAGCTCGTCCTCGGCGTTCTTCGGCAGCTCGATCAGCGAGCCCGGCACAAACCGGAGCACGTCCTGCACCGGCATCTCCCGCTCGGCCAGACGCACCACGATCGGCACCTCCAGCTTCAGAAGCTGCTCCGGGTCCGGCTTCCGCCGACCACCACCCAACCCGCCCTGTG
This sequence comes from Phycisphaerales bacterium, assembly GCA_050485765.1. GTDB lineage: Bacteria > Planctomycetota > Phycisphaerae > Phycisphaerales > UBA1924 > RECY01. The sequence goes on from JBJHBZ010000011.1 coordinate 3,340, forward strand.
ATTGAGACGCGGTCATCACACCCACATCGGCCTCCTGCGCCCGGAGCAATAGCCCGGGCCCCGAAGGCCCGCGCGCACCGAACGCCAAAGAGCCCGCAAAAGCCGTGCCCAAGCCCGCTCAGCCCCCGGAGAGCGGGAAACCGATCATGTGGACGCACCCCACCAGCGGATAATCCACGTGCAGCCGGTACCCGCGGAACGCCGACGGGTCCCACCCGACACGCCCGCAGATGTGCTCCAGCATGGGGACGTAGTCCGGCACGGCCGAGATGCGGAACCGGCGGATACCGGTGCCCATCGCCGCGACGCCCTCGCTCATGTGGACCCGGCGCGACTCGTGCGCCGGGTCCAGAAAAACCGGCAGCCCGTCGTACCCGGTGTGATACACCGCCAGCGTGGGATCGGCCCCGGGGTAGATGTCTCTGTGGAGAATGACGTCGAAGACGAGGCGGCGCATGGGCTCTTCGACCCACTCGAAAAGAACGCCGTATTTCTTGCTCGTGGGCTTGCCGAGCGAGCGGGGGCGCCACTCGGCGAGTGCGACGTCGACCGCGGTGCGGAGCCCCACGTGGTCCCCTCCCAGCACGTAACGGACCAACTCGCCCTCGCGCGCGATTTCGAGAGAATCGACCAGCGCCGGGCTGGAGAACGCACCCATCAGCGTGCTGTGCCCGTCGTGCACGGGCTCGGCGTCGACGGTGAGCACCGAGCCCCGGGCGTTGCTGAGACTGATCGTACTGATCGCCGGGCGCACCCCGGCGCGGAGACGCCGGAACCCAAGCCGGGCCATGACGGTCACCCGGTCGAAACGGCACGGATTGTCCGGTGCCGCCGGGCCCGTCGCCGGGTGGATGAGCATGCAGCTCAGCCCCGTCTCGGCGGCGTACCCGCGGATGTGGCTCATCCCCTTGAACACCGCCTGGCGGCTCGCGAGGTCCAGCTTCTCCCGCACGTCCGGAAGCCAGGCGCTGATCATCGTGTCCAGCGCGCCGCGGTCCCCCGCGTGCGCACTGATCAGGCGCTCGAACCGGTCCACCGCCTCGCTCGCGCCCCGCAACGCCTCGGCGTCCACCTCCAAACGCTCGGCCGCCTTCAGCACGCGGCGCAGCGGCTCCGGGCCCGGGATCACGTGCGCGACCGCCATCGCGTCGCTGCTCTGCGTCGCCTTGAGCAGGCGGCTCGTCAGCACGACGTTGACGCCGAGCGTCCGCGCGAGCTGCTGCGGGCGGTGATGCGGGCCGCCGGGCAGACGCGCGAGCACACCCGCCAGACGCCCGGCCAGCTCGCGCCCGATCTCCGCCACCTCGGCGTCCATGCGCCGGGGCGCGCGCACGCCGATCTCGTCTCGCGTCGTCTCGACAGATTCGTCCCGGGGACCGATCACGCGGCTCCGTTCTCCATCACAATCCAACACGCCCGCACAGGGCAGACACCAAACCCGAAGCATACGTGAACACGCCCGCAGCACGCGCTCACACACACACAAACACCGAGATCAACCGGCGACATGAGCGGGTGGCCCGTGTCGCCGTATGTCTGCGAACGCCCCTTCCGTCGCCCCTTTTGCGGAACACGCGACCCGCGGGCCCCGGGGCAGCCGCCGGGTGTGGTGCTGAGATGGGCTCACCACACCCGGGCGGCGTCGCGCCCCGGGTTGGGATGGGTCAGACGATCCGCCCCACGCTCCAAACGAACAGCGTGGCGGAGCCATGGCGTGCGCGTTCAACGCCGGCGTCGACGGGTGGCTGCGAGCAGCGCAAGCCCGGCGAGTCCGGCCCCGCCGGGCGCGGGGATGAGGATCGCGAAGCCGCGGAACTCCCCGTTGAGCTGCCCGAGCCCGATGATCCAGCCGGTATCGCTGACGCCCTGGGCGCGTTCGAGGATCCAGCCGGAGTCGGGATCGATGAAATCGTTGAGATCTTCCATGACGCCGTCGCGCCAGAGGAAGGCTCGGGGCTGCCCGGACTCGTTGGTCGAGGTGCCGACGACCCAGTCGTTGTTGTTGATGCCCAGGGCGCTGCTGAAGTTGCCGCCGGGGAGGGTACCGAGACTCTGCATGCCGTCTTCGGTGAGGATGAAGGCGCGTGTGTCAAAGAAGAGGTTGGTGTCGGAGTAGCCGACGACGTGCCCGTGATCGTTGATGTCCCAGGCTTCGACGTAGGAGTTGTCATCGCCGAGGGTGCCGACGTCGGTCGCGAGGTTGTTGGAGGTCTGATAGACGAAGCCGCGCCAGGGCTGTTCGAAGCCGAGGTTGCTCTGGTAGTAGCCGGTCATCTGCCCGTTGTTATTGATGTAGTACCCCGCGGAGAAACCGGCGCCGGTGCCGGAAATCTGCGGGACGCTGATAACCGGCGAGGTGTTGTCTCGGTCCCAGATAAAGGCTTGGAAGCCGTTGGGCCCGGCGACCTGCGCCGAGCCGGAGATCTGCCCGTGGTCGTTGATGCCGTGGGCCTCGGTGAAGTGGTTGGGGTTGCCCGAGGCGGGCTCGAGCAGGGCGAGGTTGCCGGCGTTCCAGTAGAAGCCGCGCTGGGTGGTGCCGGGGGTGCTGTTGATAAAGCCGACGATCTCGCCGTTGTTGTTAATGGCGTTGGCGTTGCCCTGCGTGCCGGGGAAGGGGTTGAGGTTGGTGACGACGCCGTTCTCCCAGAGGATGGGTTGAAAGAGCCCGTCGGCGTTGCGGGCGCTGCCGACGACCTGCCCGGCGTTGTTGACCCCGAGCGCGGTGCTCCGGTCGCCGCCGAGGGTGGGGATCTCATGAACGGTGAACTGGCCCGCAGCCTGCCCGGCGGCGATGGCGATCGCCCCGGCTGTCAGCGCCCCGGCCCAGCGGCGCATCACGCGGGAGGTGCTGGAAATCGTGTCTGCCATGTCTTCTCTCCTCGACAAGGGCTCCTCGCCCTGATGATGAGGCCGAGCGCGATCGCCTCAACTCACGCCCAGCCGACGGCCACCCCGCCCCGGACAACCCGGCGCGAGCTCCTGCCGACCTCCAACGCCCCACAACCAAGAGCCAAAGCAGCCCTCGCCACAAGGCGACCTCGTGCCGACCAAACCACCTTACCGGGGCGGCAGAACCAACACAATGATTTTCTGAGAAAATCATTGTGCGATTTTGGCCGTGAATTCCACCTGCCAAGTCATTTTGTATGCATTTTGATAGCATTCTGGCCCCAATATCCTGGCGAAACCCACCAAACCGCCCGCGCCCGACGCGGTACCCTGCACGCGATGTTCCTCGGCATCGACCTCGGCACCAGCGCCACCAAAGCCGTCCTCATCGACGACCGAGCCGCCGTCCGCGCCGTCGCCAGCGCCCCCCACCCCATCGCCCACCCTCGCCCCGCTTGGAGCGAGCAGCACCCCGAAGACTGGGACCGCAGCGCCGCCGAAGCCGTCCGGGCCGCACTCGCCGCCCCAGGCGTGGATCCGGCGCAAGTCCGCGCCGTCGGGCTCAGCGGGCAGATGCACGGCTCGGTCTGCCTCGATCACGCCGACCGCGTTGTCCGCCCCGCCCTGCTCTGGAACGACCAACGCACCGGCGAGCAATGCCGAGCGATCGAGCACCGCGCCGGCGGGCGGCGCGCCCTCATCGCCCGCGTCGGCAACGCCGCACTCCCAGGCTTCACACTCCCCAAGCTCCTCTGGATCCGCGAGCACGAGCCGCGACACTGGGCGAGCGTCCGGCGTGTCATGCTCCCCAAAGACTTCCTCGCCCTCCGCCTCACCGGCGAGCACGCGACCGACGTCGGCGACGCCTCGGGCACGCTCCTCTTCGACGTCGAGCACCGGCGTTGGCGCGCCGACGCGTTCGAGCAGGCCGAGCTCGACCCCGCCCTCTTCCCCACCGCGCACGAGAGCGGGACCGCGATCGGCGCGCTGCGAGCGCAAGCCGCGGCAACGCTCGGGCTCCCGCCCGGCATCCCCGTCGCCATCGGCTCGGGCGACAACCAGACCGGCGCGATCGGGGCCGGCGTCGTTCACCCGGGGCTCGCGCTGATCACCCTCGGCACCAGCGGCGTCGTCTACGCCCACGCCGACCGGCCCCGCTACGACCTCCCCGACGACCCCGCCGTACCGCCCGGACGCCTCCACACGATGTGCGCCGCCGACGGGCGCGCGCACGAACCCGGGCACTGGTCCATGACGGGGTGCACGCTCGCCGCGGGCGGTGCGCTCGCCTGGGCACGGGCCCTGCTCGCCCCCCAAACCGACTACGCCCATCTCGTCCGCGACGCGCTGACGCAAAGCCCGCCCGGCGCCCGCGGGCTCGCCTTCCTCCCCCACCTCACCGGCGAGCGCTGCCCCTACCCGGACCCCGACGCCCGCGGCGCATGGGTCGGCCTGACCGCACGCCACACCCGCGACGACCTCGTCCGCGCCGTCATCGAGGGCGTCACGTTCAGCCTCGCCGAGATCATCGAGCTCATGCGCCAAGCCGGGGTCGCGCCCTCCAGGGCGCGTCTGGGCGGCGGCGGGGCCGCCAGCCACCACTGGCGCCAGCTCCTCGCCGACGCCTGCCGCCTGCCGGTCTGTGTCCCGACCACCACCGAGGGCCCGGCCTTCGGCGCGGCGTTGCTCGCGGGCGTCGCGGCGGGTGCGTGGAGCAGCGTCGCCGAAGCCGCCGAAAGCGCCACCGAGGAGCGCGACCACCACGAGCCGCACGCCCCCACCACCGACGCGCTCGACGCCGCCCGAGCCGCGTGGGCGAGCCTCTACGCCGCCCTCCGCCCCGCCCACCAGGCCCTGCACGCCCTCGACGCCTGAACCCGACGACGTTTGGAGCGACCCCCCGCGCCCGTCCCGCGTTCACATCGCGCTCAGAAACTCAACCCACCGCGAGTCTTACGCCGCGCCCGCCTAAGCTTCTCCGCAGCGTGCGGCCGCCGGCATGGACCGCCGGCACGCCCGCACCGGGGCGGAATCATCTCACCCCGACCAACGACCCAGATCGATCCGATCGTTTTCCAGACAGGCATCCACGCACATGGCCACTCCCGAAGCCGCCCGGCTCCGCAACGTCGCGATCATCGCGCACGTCGACCACGGTAAAACCAGCCTCGTCGACCAGCTCCTCAAGCAGTCCGGCATGTTCCGCGCCGGCGAGCTCGAAAAGCTCGCCGGCGGGCAGCACGACCTCATCATGGACTCCAACCCCCTCGAACGCGAGCGGGGCATCACCATCCTCAGCAAGAACTGTGCGGTCACCTACCGCGCCCTCGACGGGCACGACTACCGCATCAACATCCTCGACACCCCCGGGCACGCCGACTTCGGCGGCGAGGTCGAGCGCGTCCTCCGCATGGCCGACGGGTGCCTCATCCTCGTCGACGCCTTCGAAGGCCCCATGCCCCAGACCAAGTTCGTCCTCGGCAAGGCCCTCGCCGCCGGGCTCCAGCCCGTCGTCGTCGTCAACAAGTGCGACCGCCCCGACCAGCGCGCCGACGAGGTCCTCGGCGAGGTCTTCGACCTGCTCGTCGAGCTCGGCGCCGACGATCACGCCCTCGACTTCAAGACCGTCTACGCCAGCGCCAAGGGCGGCTGGGCCGTCGACGAGATCGACGACGGCATCCCCACCACGGGCGACATGCGCGCCATCTTCGAAGCGATCATCCACCAGGTCCCCGCGCCGAAAGACGACGCCGCCAAGCCGCTCCAGATGCTCGTGACGACCCTCGACTACTCCGACTATGTCGGGCGCATCGGCATCGGGCGCGTCTTCGCCGGCGAGATCGCCGCCGGGCAGCGCGTCGCCCTCGTCAAGCGCGACGGCAAGATCGTCCAAGCCAAGATCGGCAAGCTCGAAGCCTTCGACGGGCTCGGGCGACGCGAGACGACGCGCGTCGGCGCGGGCGACCTCTGCGCCATCAGCGGCGTCGAGGGCATCGACATCGGCGACACCATCGCCGACCCCGCCTCGCCCGTCGGTCTGCCACCGGTCACCATCGACGAGCCCACGCTCAGCATGACCTTCCGCATCAACGACTCCCCCTTCGCAGGGCAGGAGGGCGACTTTGTCACCAGCCGCCAGGTCCGCGACCGGCTCATGAAAGAGCTCGAGCGCAACGTCGCGCTCCGCGTCGAGTCCGGCGCCAGCGGCGAAGAGTTCATCGTCTCCGGACGCGGCATCCTCCACCTGGGCATCCTTCTCGAAACCATGCGGCGCGAGGGCTTCGAGCTCAGCGTCGGGCGCCCGCGCGTCATCACACGCTTCATCGAAGGCGTCGAGTACGAGCCCATCGAGACGCTCGTCGTCGACGCGCCCAACGGCGCCGTCGGATCGGTCATGGAGCTCGTCGGCGGGCGACGCGGCGAGCTCAAACGCATGGAGCCCCGAGGCAAGGACATCACCCACCTGGTCTTCGAGATCACCAGCCGCGCCCTCATCGGCCTGCGCAGCCGCCTCCTCACCGCGACCCAGGGCGAAGCCATCATCCACCACCGCTTCGACCGCTTCGAGCCCATCAGCGGCGAGCGCCCCAGACGCCCCAGCGGCGTCATGATCGCCACCGAGGGCGGGCAGGTCACCTCACACGCCCTCGAAGGCCTCGCCGACCGCGGCGTCATGTTCGTCGAGCCCGGCGAGAAGGTCTACGCCGGGCAGGTCGTCGGCGAGCACAACCGCGACAACGATCTCGTCGTCAACGCCGTCCGCATGAAGCAGCTCAACAACATCCGCAGCGCCAACAAAGAAGCCTTCGTCACCCTCAAAGCCGGGCGCAAGATGAGCCTCGAACAGTGCCTCGAGTACATCGAAGAGGACGAGTACGTGGAGCTCACGCCGACCAGCATCCGCCTGCGCAAGAAGATCCTCGACGAGGGCGCCCGCCGCCGGGCCGAGCGACAGGGCAAGGACCGCGCCAAGGTCGGCGTCTGACGCCCGCCCTTACCGCCCGGGCGACCACGCCCGCTGCGCCCGGTGCACCTTGCCCGTCACCGCGTCCTCAAACCGGAGGCGGACGAGAAACTCGCGCCCGTCCAACTCGCCGAAGACGCCGTCGAACTCGACCCAGTACGCCGGCGAGCCCAGCCCCTGGCGGTACGCCTCGCGCAGCGCCGACGCATCCAGCGTGACCGACCCCACAAGGCTCGCCCCGAAGCCCATCGGCGGGCGCTCAAACAGACGGCGCTCCTCGCCCGCTTCTTCGGGCGAGAGGCGACGATCCGGATCGATCCCAAGCCCCGGCGACGCCGCCGCCTGAGCCGCCGCATGGGCCAAGGTGTCCACCGGCGCGTCCGACGCCGAGCCGCCCTCGCCCAGCCCCATCGCCGGGAACGCGATCAGCTCGACCGTCATCGACCCAACCATCTGCACGAACCGCCCGCGACCGTCGATCGGGCGCACACGCACGCGCACACGCCCGAGACGCTCGCCGTCGCGCGACAGGTCGCGCAGCGGCTCCAAGATCTCCACCTTCCCCACACGCGGCAGCGCCTCGCGCACCGACTCGGGCATCGGCGCGTCCGACCGCCGATCCGCCTCGATCACCTTCGCGCGCAGCTCCGCGACCCGCGACTCCAACTCCGCGATCCGCGTCTCCCGCGCGATCGCCTGGGCACGCAGGCGGTCGTTCTCGTTCGTAAAATTCTTCGGCCCGCACCCGCTCGCCAGCAGCACCGCCGCGACCAGGCCCGAGCCCGCGCCCAGCAACAGCCACACCCGCCCCGCACACCGGCGCGGCACGCTGGCATCCCGGCATTCACGCTGCACACCGCGCGTCACGACGAGGGCTCCCCCCGGTACCACGGCTCTCCGAGCCGTGGGCTCCAACTCCCCCGCCATCCACTCGCCCCACCCCGGGGCACGGGCGTCCCGCCCGTGCTCTCAGTCCGACGCCGACACCCAACGCCGGTTCCACACGCCCTCGCGGTTCAGTCCTCATTCCGGGGTTTGTTCGGCATGCTCGTCAAAATCTCGTCCACGAGCCCGTACTCGACCATCTCCTTGTCGTCGAGCCACTTGTTCCGGTCGCAGTCGGCCTCGATCCGCTCCGGCGTCTGCCCCGTCTGCTCGCTGTAGATCGAGTACAGACGCTCCCGCAGACGAAGCATCTCCCGCGCCTCGATCTCCAGGTCCGTCGCCTGACCTTCCATCACCCCGCCGATCAGCGGCTGGTGCATCAGGTTGCGGCTGTTCCGAAGCGCGTACCGCTTGCCCTTGGTCCCCGCGCACGCCAACACGCTGCCCATGCTCGCCGCCTGGCCCACGATGTACGTCGCGATGTCCGGCTGGATGAACTGCATCGTGTCCAGCATCGCCAGCCCCGCCGTCACGCTCCCGCCCGGCGAGTTGACGTACATCGAGATGTCCGCCTTCGGGTCCTCGTTCGCCAGGAACAGCAGCTGCGCGACCACCAGGTTCGCGACCTCGTCGGTCACCGGCCCGCCCAGAAAGATGATCCGATCCTTCAGCAGGCGGGAGTAGATGTCATACGAACGCTCCCCGCGGGCGGTCTGCTCGACGACGATCGGCACGAGATACGACATGCGATTCGATCCTTCCATGCGCGGGCGGGCGCGACCCGCGCCCGCCGGTCTTCATGCCGCGTGCATCAGGCCCCGGGGCCGGTCGAGCCCGGGTTGTTCAGCTTCGATGCCTCGCCCGCGCTCAGCACCTCGTCGGCAAGCCCGTACTTCACCGCTTCCTCGGCCGTGAAGTACTTGTCACGCTCGCCGTCCTTCGCCACCGTCTCCACGTCCTGGCCCGTGTGACGAGCGATGATCTCGTTCAGCTGGCGCTTCGCCTTAATGATCTGCTCGGCCTGGATCCGAATGTCCTCGGCCTGACCCGTCACGCCGCCGTACGGCTGGTGGATCATCACCTTCGCGTGCGGCAGGATGAACCGGCGACCCTTGGTCCCGGCCGTCAGCAGCACGCTCCCGCCCGAGTACGCACGACCCAGGCAGTACGTCGCGATCGGGCTCGACAGGAACCGCATCGTGTCGTACAACGCCAGCGTGTCGTCCACCGCGCCGCCCGGCGAGTTGATGTAAAAGCTGATCTCCTGGGCCTTGCGCTGGTGCTCCAGGTAGAGCATCTGCATCATCACCCGAGCCGCCGACGCGTGGTTGATTTCACCGATGAGAAACACGATCCGGTTCTCGAGCATCAGCTCGTCGATCGTCATCTCCCGGGTCCGCTGGTAGCTGACGCCTGCCGCCGGCATAGGCACTCCAAACGCCTGTTGTGGCCCGCGCGACGCCTGCGCCACGCACGGGCCGAGTCCCGTCCTGGATCCCCGCGGGTCGAACACGCCCGCGGTTCGCGGCCACTATAGCCACGCCTGCCCACACCGCCCAACGCCCGCAAACCACCACCCACGGGCCATCCCGCGGGTGCCTCGCGACGCCCCCGGGCAAGCCCGTATCGGTTCGATCCCCCGACGTCTGAACCACACACCCTCATCCAGGCAGCCCGCGGGCACCCCGCCCCTTCCCCTTGCCGGGCAACACCGGCGACGTCTCGTCCGTCGTCTCCCAACCCGTCCACTCGGCATACCGCGACCGCAGCTCCTGGGCCGCGTCCCGACCCCGAGAACGCCAGTCCGACGACTCGATCACCGGCATAAACCGGATCCGGCTCCGGCTCCGACGCCAGAGGCTCGACCACGCCGGGTCCACCTGAGGCGTCCCCTCCACCACCACCGCCAGCACCGGCGCCTTCGTCCGAGCCACGATCAGCCCCAGACCCGGCATGAACGGCAGCAGCGTCCGCTCCGGACGCTCGATCCCCCCCTCCGGGAAGAGCCCCAGCACGCCCCCGTCCTTCACATGCCGGATCGCCTCGCGCACGCTCTCCCCGCGATCGCCACCCCCGCCATCACCATCTAAATCTCTGGCAACAAAGATAATGCGCATCCACTGCCAGAACCCCTCCAGCGCGGGCAGGCGCATGTCTTCCGCCATCATCCACCGGATCTCGAACGGCGCCGCCGACTGGATCAGCACCGGGTCGACCCCCGCCGTGTGATTCGCGACCAGGATCAGCCCGCCCTCGCGGCTCGCCGCATCCGCCAGGTGCTCAAACCCCTCGACATCCAGGCGATGCACGCGCCGGGCGTACCACCGCGCCAGTCGCCACCCCATCCCGAACAGCGGGTCCGACGGGCGGGGCCCGTGCTCAAAGACCCCCTCCAGGCGCCCCAAAGCGATCGCCAGCCAGCCCAGAGCCGCGGTCCCACCCACCACCAGGATGAACCACAAGACGTCCGCCACCGCGCCAAGCTCCCTGGTTCTGGTCATTCGCGAGCCCTGGGAGGGCCTACGGGGCCGCATGTTAGCTAAAGCAAACCAGAGGAGAGCGAGTTCCGCGTCAATTCCCCGAAGAAACAGCGCGCCGCGGTCATCGAAGCAGGTCAAACCGTTCCGGGGGGTGCAGGATCAGCACCACCACGACCTTGAGACGCCCCTCGCCGGGACGCCCGGTCGGCCCGAGCGAACGCAGCATCGCCTCCCCAAGCGTCGGCCACTCCCCAGCCCTCGGGCCGAACACATCGGCGCCGTCTTCCATCGCAACCCCCGGGATCGACTCGGCATCGGACGCGGGCTCGTCGGCCGCTTTCGCCGGCGCATCACTCGGCCCCACCGGGCTCCGCAACGCGCGGAGCGCCGCCTGCTGCGCCCAAGGCGAGGGCGGCGGCGCCGCCGGGGGCAGCTCGCTCCAGTCCACCCCGGGGTGCTCGGGCACCACCAGGTACGCCATCGCACGCTCGGCCGTGAACGACGCGCGAAGCGACGTGAACGCGATCCCCTCGAGCCGATCCCCAAGCCCGCCCTCCTCGCGCTCCAGGCGACGGGTCCAGAACGCCAACGCCGAGGGATCCTCCGGAGCCGCGGGAGCCGCCAACTGCGGCGTCAGCTCCAGGCGCACCCCCGGTGAACCCGTCGGACCCGACGCCGGCGTCACCCATGAACGCGCCAGCAACCGAAACTGCCCGTACGGCACCCGGAACGACCCGCCCGAGTGACGCACCGTCGAGCCCGGGGGCATCCGAGGCCCCGCGACCACCTCCGTCCACTCCGGCAACGACCCGTGCCAGATCGCGCGAGGCGGGCCCACCATCGGCAGCGACGACTGCAACCCGTCCAGCGCGTCCAAAGGCACCGCCAGCACGCGCAGCCCGCTCTCCGACCACACCTCGCGAGCCGGCGCGGGGAACAAGCCCGGGCGCCCGTCCCGATCCGCCAGCGTCGGACCGAGCACGCCCCAGCTGTCGTCCACCACCCACCATCGGACCTCGAGCCCCCCGTGCCGCGATTCCAGAAACGGGCTGAGGGGCCCCCCTTCCCGGACCGGCGTCTGCTGCGACCCGCACCCGCCCGCCAGGCCCCACAGCACCGCGAGCAGCGCCGCCCACGGGCAGACCAGCCGCGCGCCGCAACGACGCCACGCTTCGCCTGAACCCGCGATGATGAGGCCTCCGCAACGCTTCACGCCAAGCACCCTCCGCCCGCGAGCCCGACCTGTTCCAGCCCGCTTCCGCCCCGACGGGCATCGCCCCAGTCCAACCTACCCGCTCGGCATCCGGAGCAGGTCGCCCGGACTCCGAACCCCTTTAGGATTCTGGACGGATCGCGTCTCGCTTCGACGCGGCGCGGTGCGTATTGTTCCATTCTGCACAGATGACAGCGAGCCGAGGGCGGCGCGGGCGGGGCCGGGTGGGTCTCGACGCGGTCGCCGACGCCTGCTCAGGAGCGGTTGATGTCGAACGATCCGATGGACATGGTGATCGGCGCGAGCGAGACGTCCCAGCGCGACACCGAAGCGGCCAAGAAGCACGTGGCGGCGGCGCAAGAAGCCTTCAACGTCGGTGACAACACCGCCGGCGTCGCGGAGCTGCGCAAGGCCTGCAACACCGACCCGCAATACGCCGACGCGCTCTTCCAGCTCGCCTATCGCCTCGACCTGATGGGCGAAGAGGACGAGGCCGTCGCGCTCTACGAGCGCGTCATCGAGCAAGCCCCGCCGCACCTCAACGCGCTGATGAACCTCGCGGTGCTCTACGAGGACCGGGGCGAGTACGGGGCGGCCGAGCGCTGCCTGCGCCAGGTGCTCGAGACCGCGCCCAACAACGCCCGCGCCCGCCTGTTCATGAAGGACGTGCAGGCCAGCCGCACGATGATCCTGGAAGAGCAGGAAGACCGCGACATCCTGAAGAAGAAGGCGTTGTTTGACACGCCGGTGACGGATTTCGAGCTCTCGGTCCGGGCACGCACGTGCCTGAAGAAGATGAACATCCGCACGCTGGGCGACCTGCTCCGCATCACCGAAGCCGAGCTGATGAGCTACAAGAACTTCGGCGAGAGCTCGCTGATCGAGATCAAGCAGATGCTCGCGAGCAAGAACCTCCGCCTCGGGCAGGGTCTGGAGGACGCGCACCGGGCGGCCCGTCGCCAGATCATGGACCAGCTCAAGGGCACCGGCAAGGAGGCCGTCCTCGCCAAGCCGGTCGGCGACCTACAACTCAGCGTCCGCGCCCGCAAGGCGCTGCAGCTTCTCAACATCCACACGCTGGGCGACCTCGCCAGCCGCACCGAGGCCGAGCTCATGGGCGTCAAGAACTTCGGCGCCACCTCGCTCGTCGAGGTCAAGGAAAAGCTCTCCGAGCTGGGCCTCGGGCTGCGCGAGCTCGAGAACTAAGACCCGCCGCCGACCATCCGCTCGCGACAACCCGTTCGCAGCCAAGCTTCAGGCATCTAGGGCCGGACACGCCGGCCCTTTTTCGTGCGCACAACCGGCTACACAGCGCCCGCCACCTCACCCACCGCCTCGCCCGCGAAGATCTCCCGCATCACCTTCTGCCGATAGGCGAAGATCGCCTCGATGTCCTTCCGCACCCACCAGCTTTCGACGGCAAACTGCCCGAAATAGCCGTACGTCACCACGTCGCGGCAGAGGGTGCCGCCGTCTTTGGGCTCGAACGTGTGCTCGTGATGCCAGAGCGTGTACGGGCCCTTGATCTGCGTGTCGATGAACCTGTGCGGCGGCTCCCACGCCGCGATCCGCGTCCGCCAGCGGATCGGGAAGCCCTTGAGCTTGAGCCGGTAGTCGATGATCGCACCCTCGCGCATCTCCAGCGGCTTCGGAGTCAGGACCTCGAACTTCAGAAACGGCGGCGTGATCCGCTCTAGATTCCACGCATCGGCAAAAAACGGGAACACCTCATCGATCGGGGCGGGCAGCCAGCACTCGGTTTCATAGACGCGCGGCATGAGAACTCCGGGGGGAGGAAGGCACGAGGCATTGGGCACTAGGCACTAGGTTTGGGACAGAAATTCGTGTGGGGATCGGACGTCGATCGTGCAACCGACGAGGCTGACTTCGTGCGCGAAGGTCACCTCGATGACGCGCCCGGGTGTGCAACCGGTTTCTGAGTGCGATTGAAATGTCGCGGGTCCACGCGGCGACTTGCGGCCGTCCGTGCACCGGGGCGAGCCGGAGTTGAATGCGCAGAATCTCGGACCCTTATCGACGTTGGACGTGAAGAGTTCCGATGTTTGGAAGACAAGAATTGCGTTGTCTTCGCCCGCATAGCGAGCGAAATGTCTCCGCCCATACTCGATCGGGCCTTTTGCCGTGCCCGGCCAAAAGAAGACATGGTTGTTGAGGTAGAGCACGAGATCCTCGAAGGACCACCCCTCATGCAAGCCAACGTTGCCTTTGTGGAGCGGCGCCTGGTCTCGAAGGTGTACGCTGTCGCCATTGACGCCAACGACCACACTTTCACGGCGGCGCTGCCTGAACCATTCCGGCCTGCCCGCGAGCGTCAGAATCTCAACCGCGGTCTGCATCCGTTGCATCCTCTGGATCCGCTCCGCGTTCGATCGCCGGGTGAGGTGGTAGAGAACGGGACGCGTGCGGATGAACTGGTCCAACTCAAACGGCATGGTTCTTCCCCCCGTATGGCTTAAGCCCGTGTACGAATACCGAACGGCCAGGATACAGGGTCGGCTCGTGTTTCGAAGCCGTCGACGCGATGGATGCCCAAAGGTGGATTGGCTCGGCGATCGGCAATTCTGGCCCGTGGGCGCGGTTCTTGCCGATGGGTTTTCGGACGCTCGGCAGGAGGCCGGGCGGTGTGGTTCTAAATATGCACAGACTCGGGGCCCTGGCGCCCCGCGGCGGAGGATCCGCTCGATGACGCAGGACGCGCAGCAGACGACCGTGATCGGCCCGGACGCCGAGATCGCCGGGGAGATGGCCTTCGGCGGGAACGCCCGCGTCCTCGGGCGTTTCGAGGGCCGCATCGCCGCCAAGGGCGAAGTCGAGATCGGGCAGGGGGCCCGTTGCCGGGCGACGATCGAGGCCGCCAGCGTCGTGATCGACGGGCAGGTCGAGGGCGACGTGATCGCGCGCGACCGCGTCCGCCTCGGGCCCAACGCGAAGGTCATCGGCGACGTGACCGCGCGGACGCTGGCCGTCAGCGAGGGCGCCCACTGGGTCGGGCGCTGCAACGTCACCAGCGACGCCGACGCGGGCGCCAAGCACCGCACACCGGCTCGCCCGACGCCCCGACCGGCCGAGGCCTCGAGCGACGCCCCGACCGAGCCCAAGCCCGGCGCGCGCCCGTCGTGGCTCAGCGGCTCCCGTGCGCCCGCCGCCGCCGAGCCGAGCTGGCTCAAGCGCCCCGGCACGGGCGACCACACCAAGGACGAGCCCGGCACGCGCGCCACCGCCACCACCAACGCGCCCGACGCCGAGCCCGCCGCCACCGCCCGCGACTGATCCGAACGATGCGTCCCCGCTTCGCCACACCCCCGTCGCCCGAGCGTGAGGTCGCCTGCTGCTGGTGCGGGCACGCGTTCCGCGTGCCCCGCAAGGCCGAGAGCGTCGTCTGCCCCGGGTGCTACAAGCGCGCCCTCGTCGCGGACGTGATCGTGCGCACGAAGCACACCGTCGGCTCGGTCGCGACCTGCGGGCGGTTCGTCGTCGAAAAACGCGGGCTCGCGACGCCCGGCAAGGTCGTCGCCGGCGCGGGGGTCGAGGTCTTCGGCACGCTCGACGCGACCGTCGAAACGCCGGGCTCATTGATCGTCGGGCCCAAGGGCGTCCTGCGCGGGCGCGTCCGGGCGGCGGCGATCCTCATCGAGCCCGGGGGCGACGTCCGCGACGCCGTCATGTCCATCGGTGCGCCACCCGCGACCGAGGCGACCCGCGAGACCGTCAGCGCGGCCCTGGGCACGCCCGCTCCGGACAGCTTCTCCGAGCCCAAACCCGCGGCACGCCCCCCCGCACCCGCGCCGCGTGCCCAGCGATTGGCCGCACGCCCCCGCACGCCCCCCGCCCCTTCGGCAAGCCGTTCCGCGTCCGAAGCCCAGGCCCAGGCGATCGAAGAGCCCGTCGGCGCGAGCGAGCCCCCGACGCCGGCGCACGCTTGCCCGACAGGATCCACCCGCGTCACGCCCGGCGGCACCGTCCGTCTCCGCATCGGGTAAAGCCGGCTCCGACGCGCCGAAACGCTGGTTTTCTCAGGCTTCGGCGCACATCTGTCCGGCGGCGTGCGTTCTCCATGCAAAGCCTCTCGGCGAGAGCAATCCGTGGCTCTCGACATGGGGGCGTGCAGCACGGGATCTTCTGGAGCGTCGTATGCGTGTCGCGATCATCGGAGCGTCGGCGGACCGGCGTAAATTCGGCAACAAGGCCGTCCGGGCCTATCACGAGCAGGGGCACGAGGTGGTCCCCGTGAATCCCAAGGGCGGGAAGATCGAGGGCCTGCCCGTCGCCGCCACGATCGCGTCGGTTTCGGGCCCGGTGGACCGGGCGAGCCTGTACCTGGGTCGTGCGGCGGGGCTGGCGGCCGTCCGTGAGCTCGCCGATCGGGGGGACGTCGCCGAGCTCTGGCTCAACCCGGGCGCGGACGATCCGGACGTCGTGGCCGAGGCGGAGCAGCTCGGGCTCCGCGTTGTCCGAGCCTGCTCGATCCTTGCGGTGGGCCCGATGTCGACGGATCGATAACCCGCCTCTTCGAACCGAGATCCGGCTCGTTTCCCACGGAAATTACTGGGCTATTTTCCCTGGTTTCTATACCTCCCCAGAAAGAACCCTCACCGGGTTTTCCCGCAATGACCGATGCCAATGAAGGGAAATGTTGCTCCAGCTCGGATCGAGCGGCTGGAATGCGGTCGGGCGGGAGCGGGCGGCTGCAACGCCTTGAGGGTTCTCGGGATGGCTGGTTTTGTGCGCACGATCGAGATCCGTCGCCCGGCGGCGGAGGTCTACGCGACGCTGACCGACTTCGAGCGGGGCACCCCCTCGTACGTCGGCGATCTGGCGGCGTGCGTGATCATGCCCACGACGCCGGGCAGCGAGGCGGGGCACGGCGCGCCCGTGGGGCCCGGGACACGCCTGAGCGCGGTGGGCGCGACGTTCGCGCAGAATGAGCGGATCGACATCGAAGTCACGGTCGCCGAGCCGGGGCGCCGCTTCGAAGTTCGCCTCGTCGATCCCCGCGCCAGCATCGTCTACTCGTACACGCTCGAGGCGATCGAAGCGAACGCCTGCCGCCTGACGCACGAGGTTCGCGTTCGGATGCGCGGGCTTCTCCGACGCCTGTTCACAAGGTTCACCCTCGGCATGATCCGTCGGGCGGACTGGGCGCAGGTCGAGCGGATCAAGTTCGCCGTCGAGTCCGCCCACGCCCGGCGCGGGCTCGGCATCCCCTCTCATGATTCTCCCGCGGCCGCGTGAGCAACGCCGAATCTGCTCTGAACCGTTCACGAAACGCTTGTCCGGAGGTGCTCGGCGTGTCCGACTGGCGGTTCCGCATCCTGATCGATGGCGACTGCCCGCTGTGCCGCAAAGAAGCGGCGATGCTCCGCTGGATGGACCGCGGACGTGGACGTCTGGATCTCGAGGACATCGCCGCACCGGGCTTTGACGCCGAGCGATACGGCGTGCCGTGGGCGACGCTCATGGGTCGTATCCACGGCGTCACACCCGAAGGGGAGTTGGTCGAGGGCGTCGAGGTCTTTCGGCGGGCGTATGAAGCCGTGGGATGGGGCTGGATGGCGCGGTGGACCGCGTGGCCGATCGTGCGTCCGATGGTCGACCGTGCGTACGTCTGGTTCGCAAAGAATCGGCACCGCCTGACGTTCCGGCAAGACCCGTGCGCCGACGGGCGGTGTGCGATGCCAGCGGCCGAGGCGCGCGAGCACGCCCGCGGCGCTTGACGCGGGCGGTGTGCTCGACCAAGCAGAACTGAAATGAAAAACGGGCGCTCCGTGCGGAGCGCCCGTTGGGGTGACTTGGTTGATGGCGAGGGATCAGGTCGCGTCGGCGGGGACGTTGCCGTTGCCGCGGACTTCGACCTGGGGGACGCCGAGCGGCTCGTCGCGGTCGGCGCCGAGGGCCTCGGCGGCCTCGGCGGCTTCACGCAGCATCTGGGCGTCGGTTTCCGAATCCGGGAGCGGCTCGGCGAGGTGCTTGACGCGCAGGTCCTGGTACTTGCGGAAGCCGGTGCCGGCGGGGATGAGGTGACCCAGCAGCACGTTCTCCTTGAGGCCGATGAGCTCGTCCTCCGCACCGCGGAGGGCGGCCTCGGTGAGCACCTTGGTCGTCTCCTGGAAGCTCGCGCCCGAGAGGAACGAGTCGGACTGGAGGCTCGCCTTGGTGATGCCGAGCAGGAGCGTCCGCCCGGTCGCCGGACGGGCCTTCTTCGCCTTGGCGATCTCCTTGCCCTCGGCCTCGGCCTTGGCGTTGGCTTCTTTGATCTCCGCCTTGGAGACCATCTCGCCGACCTTCAGGTCCGTCTCGCCCGCGTCCACGATCCGCACCATCTCCGCCACCTTGTTGTTGTGCTGGCGGAAGTGGAACCGGTCGATCACCTCGTGCGGGAGCAGGTCCGTATCGCCCGGGTTCTCGACGCGCACCTTGCGGAGCATCTGGCTGAGGATCAGCTCGATGTGCTTGTCGTTGATGCCCACGCCCTGCGCGCGGTAGACGTTCTGCACCTCGTCGAGCATGTAGGCCCACAGGGCCTCCTCGCCCTTGATCCGCAGGATGTCGTGCGGGACCAGCGGGCCCTCGGTCAGCGGATCGCCCGCCTGCACGTAGTCGCCGGTGTGGACGAGCAGGCCCTTGTCGTTGGGGACGTGGTGGTCCTTCTCGATCCCGGCGTCGCTGATGACGCGGATGGTCATCTTGCCCTTGCGCTTGTCCGAGTGCAGCTCGACCCGCCCGGAGATCTCGGCCATGACGGCCGGGTCCTTGGGCTTGCGCGCCTCGAAGATCTCGGTCACGCGGGGCAGACCGCCCACGATGTCCTGGCTGCCGGCGGCGGCCCGCGGCTGACGCGCGAGCATGTGCCCGGCCTCGATCTTCTGACCGTCTTTGACCTCGATGCGCGCCTTGGCCGGCAGGTAGTGGAAGTCGAGGATGTTGCCCTGATCATCCACAATGTTGATCTGCGGGTGCAGGTCGCCCTTGTGCTCGATGACGACGAGCGCCTTCTGACCGCGCCCGGCGTCCTCCTCGCGGGCCGTCTCGCCGATCTGGATGTCGACGTACTGCACGCTGCCCGCCTTCTCGGCGAGGATCGGCGTGCGGTGCGGGTCCCACTTGACGATCGACTGGCCCTTCTTCACCTGGCTGCCCGGCTCGGCGTAGACGTAGGCGCCGTAGGGGAGCTTGAACTTCTCCAGCTCGCGCCCCTTCTCGTCGAGGATCGCCAGCTCGCCGTTGCGCTTGAGCGTGACCCAGACGTCGTGGTCGTCGTCGTCCTTGACGCGGACCTCGTTGCACTCGCGGAGCTCGAGCGTGCCGCCGGCGACGGCGCGGTACTCGCTGTCGGCGACGTTGCGCGTGCCGATGCCGCCGGTGTGGAAGGTCCGCATCGTGAGCTGGGTGCCCGGCTCGCCGATGGACTGGGCGGCGATGATGCCGACCGCGAGGCCCTCCTCGACCATCTGCCCGGTGGACATGTCCATGCCGTAGTCGAGCACGCTGCACCCGGTCGGGCTGTCGCTGGTCAGCGGGCTGCGGACCTCGACGGCGTCGATGCCGATCGACTCGATCTTCTCGGCGATCTCCTGCGAGATCATCTGGTTGGCCTGGCAGATCACCTCGTCGGTGATCGGGTTGACGATGTTGTGGACGCTGACGCGCCCGAAGATCAGGTCCTGGAGCGGGACGTCGACCGTCTCGCCCTTGTAGATGGCGCGCTTCATGATGCCGCGCTTGGAGCCCGAGTCCGGCTCGCCGACGATCACGCTCTGAGCGATGTCGCAGAGCTTGCGGGTGAGGTAGCCCGAGTCGGCGGTCTTGAGCGCGGTGTCCGCGAGGCCCTTGCGGGCGCCGTGGGTCGAGCTGAAGTACTCGAGGATGTTCAGGCCTTCACGGAAGTTGGCGCGGATGGGGGTTTCGATGATCTCGCCCGAGGGCTTGGCCATCAGCCCGCGCATGCCCGCGAGCTGCTGCATCTGGCTCACGTTGCCGCGGGCGCCCGAGTCGCTCATCAGGTAGACCGGGTTGAGGTAGTACTTGCCCTCTTTCTTCACGATGTCGGCGTACTCGTCGTTCTCGTCGCGCCGGTCGTGCTTGAGGGTCTCGATCAGCTTCTTGGTCAGGGCCTCGCGGCAGTGGGCCCAGATGTCGAGCAACTGGTTGTAGCGCTCGCGCTCGGTGATGATGCCGCGGTTGTAGTTCTTCTCGACGCGGTCGACCTTCTTCTGCGCCTCGTCGAGCAGCTCCTGCTTGGCTTCGGGGATGCGGAGGTCGGTGATGCCGAAGCTGAGCCCGGCGACGGTCGACTGCTTGAAGCCGATCTCCTTCATGCGGTCGAGCAGGTCGATCGTCGCCGGCTTGCCGCAGTAGGCGAAGGTGTCGTCGATGACGCGGGCGCACCCCTTCTTGCCGATCGCCGCGTTGTAGTACGGCATGCCGGGGGCGAGGATCTCGCTGAACAGCAGCCGCCCGGCGGTGGTCACGACGCGCCGGTTGGCCGGGAGCGGCTTGGTGGCGGCGGTCTGCGAGGCGTCCACGATCTCCGTGAACCCGTCGAGGCGGACCACGACCCGCTCGTGCAGGTCGATCGTGCCCATGTCGTAGGCGAGCAGCGCCTCCTGGCGATCCTTGAAGCGCCGGAGCTCGTTCTCCGGGCGCTCGTCGGGGATCTCGACCGTGAGGAAGTAGACACCCATGACGATGTCCTGGCTGGCGCTGATGATCGGCTTGCCGTTGGCGGGGCCGAAGATGTTGTGCGTGCTGAGCATCAGCACGTGCGCCTCGGCCTGGGCCTCCACGCTGAGCGGGAGGTGGACCGCCATCTGGTCGCCGTCGAAGTCGGCGTTGAACCCGCCGCAGACCAGCGGGTGGATCCGGATCGCGTTGCCCTCGACGAGCACCGGCTCGAACGCCTGGATACCCATGCGGTGCAGCGTCGGCGCGCGGTTGAGCAGCACGGGGTGCTGGTCGATGACCTCTTCAAGAATGTCCCACACCTCGGCGTCGCGACGCTCGAGCATCCGCTTGGCGCTCTTGATGGTGTCGGCCAGGCCGTGCTCTTTGAGCTTGCGGATGATGAACGGCTGGTAGAGCTCCAGCGCGATCTTCTTCGGCAAACCGCACTGCCAGATCTTCAGCTCCGGACCGACCACGATCACCGACCGCGCGGAGTAGTCGACGCGCTTGCCGAGCAGGTTCTCGCGGAAGCGGCCCTGCTTGCCCTTGATCATGTCCGTCAGCGACTTGAGCGGGCGGTTGCTCGAGCCGAGCACCGGGCGGCGGCATCGGTTGTTGTCGAACAGCGCGTCGACCGCCTGCTGCAGCATCCGCTTCTCGTTGCGGATGATGACCTCGGGCGCGTTCAGGTCCATCAGCTTCTTGAGGCGGTTGTTGCGGTTGATGATGCGCCGGTAGAGGTCGTTCAGGTCGCTGGTCGCGAAGTTGCCCGACTCCAGCAGGACCAGCGGGCGCAGGTCCGGCGGGATCACCGGGATCACGTCCATGATCAGCCAGGTCGGGTCGTTCTCCGAGCCGCGGACGCTCTCGACGAGCTTCAGGCGTTTGGCGTAGTCCTTGATCTTCTGCTTGCTGCGGGTTTCCTTGAGCTCGGCGCGGATCGTCGACGCCAGCTCGTGCAGGTCGGTCCGCTCGATCAGCTCACGGACCGCGTCGGCGCCCATGAGGGCTCGGAAGGCGTTGCCGTACTGATCGACGGCCTCGCGGTACTCGTCCTCGGTCAGGAGCTGCTGGGCCTTGAGCTCGGTGTCGCCCGGATCGACGACGACGTAGTCCTGGTAGTAGACGACCTTCTCGATGTCGCTGGTCTTCATCCCGAGCAGGGTGCCGAGGCGGCTGGGCATGCTCTTGAAGAACCAGATGTGCACGACCGGGGCGGCGAGGTTGATGTGCCCCATGCGCTTGCGGCGCACGCGGGAGTGGGTGACCTTGACGCCGCACCGGTCGCAGATGATGCCCTTGTACTTGGTCCCGCGGTACTTGCCGCAGGCGCACTCGTAGTCACGCTCCGGCCCGAAGATGCGCTCGCAGAAGAGCCCATCCTTCTCGGGGCGGTACGTGCGATAGTTGATGGTCTCGGGCTTCTTCACCTCGCCGTAGGACCAGGCGCGGATGTCGTTGGGCGACGCGAGCGTCACCTTGACAGCGGTGAAGTCGTTGACGCGGTCGTACACGGTCTCGGCCATGAGCTATTGCTCCAATAACCAGCGATCTCGCTGGGATACTCAGTCTTCGATGTCGACCTGATCGGCGGCGGCGCGAGTCTTCGCGTCGCGGATGATCCGGTCTCGTTTGTCCCGAAGTTCGTCGCGGCGCCGCCGGATCTCCTCGCCGTTCCGCCGGAACAGCGGCATGCGCACAGAGCAGTTCGCAAGAACCGGCACCAAGCCCATACCGATCGCGGACACCGCGGCCTTGACCACCGCGTCGGACAGCGAGAACACACCACCGGTCCAGGCCGTGAATGCCGACGCAAGCACGAAACCCAGAACCCCGCCGACCGCGGCGTACACCAGAACCGCGACACAGACGCGGCACACGCCGAGCGTGCCGCGGGCCTGCTGCTGGATGTCAAGCTGGACCATCACTTACAGCAGGCTCCCGCTCTCCAGGCGCTTCTTCTCCAGCGTGATGTTCATGCCAAGGCCCTTGAGCTCGTTGCAGAGCACGTCGAACGCGACGGGCATGCCGGCCTCGAGGGTGTTGGTCCCCTTGACCATGCTCTCATAGATCTTGGTCCGCCCTTCGACGTCGTCGGACTTGACCGTGAGCAGTTCCTGAAGGATGTAGCTGGCGCCGTAGGCCTCGAGCGCCCAGACTTCCATCTCGCCGAAGCGCTGCCCGCCGGTGCGGGCCTTGCCGCCGAGGGGCTGCTGGGTGATGAGGCTGTAGGGCCCGGTGGCGCGGGCGTGGATCTTGTCGTCGACGAGGTGGTGCAGCTTCAGCAGGTACATGAAGCCAACGGTGGTCTTCTGGTGGAAGGCCTCGCCGGTGCGTCCGTCGAAGAGCTGGATCTTGCCGCCGCGGGGCATGTGGGCGAGGAGCTCGCGCGGGTGCGGGTAGGTGCCGTTGGCCTCATCGTCGGCCAGGCGTTTGGCGACGTGCTTGTTCGCCTCGTCGACTGCTTCGTGGACCTGCGCTTCGGTCGCGCCGTCGAAGACGGGCGTGATCGCCTGGAACCCGAGCACCTGGGCGGCCCACCCGAGGTGGGTCTCGAGGATCTGCCCGACGTTCATGCGGCTCGGCACGCCGAGCGGGTTGAGCATGACCTGCACGGGCGTGCCGTCTTCCATGAACGGCATGTCCTCTTCCGGCACGATGCGAGCGACGACGCCCTTGTTCCCGTGCCGCCCGGCGAACTTGTCGCCCACCGAGAGCTGCCGCTTGGTGGCGAGGTAGACCTTGACCATCTCGAGCACGCCGTTGGGCAGCTCGTCGCCGCGCTTCATGTGGGCGACCTTGCGCTGCTTCTCGGTCTCGATCGCCTGGATGCGGGGCCAGAACTGCCCGTAGACGACGGTCGCCTGGTCGCGGGCTTCCTTGCCGCCCTTGGCCCACTTGAGGTCGAAGGTCTTGATCTGCTCGAGGATGACCTCGTCGATGTCGCTCGCGCCCACCTTCTGGCGGGTCATCGGGTCGACCATCTCCGAACCGGTGATCTCGTTGATCGCGGCCGTCATCTGGCGGAACAGGTCGATTGCCTTCGCGTCCTGCTCGCGCTCGTAAGCCGCGATCTCGGCCTTGAGCTCCTTCTTCTGCGCCTCGCTCATGTGCAGGCGGCGGCTGAAGCGCTTGGCCCCGATCACTACGCCGCTGACACCCGCGGGCACCTCCAGCGAGTCGTTCTTCACGTCCTCGCCGGCGCGACCGAAGATCGCGTGCAGCAGCTTCTCTTCCGGCGTCAGCTCGGTCTTGCTCTTGGGGCTGACCTTGCCGACCAGGATGTCCCCCGGGCCCACGCGGGCGCCGATGCGGATCACCCCGTTGTCGTCGAGGTTGCGCAGCATCTTCTCGCTCACGTTCGGGATGTCCCGCGTGAACTCTTCCTTGCCGAGCTTGGTCTCGCGGATCTCCACGTCGAACGCGTCGATGTGGATGCTCGTGAACGTGTCGTCCTTCACGAGGTTCTCGTTGATGACGATCGCGTCCTCGAAGTTGTACCCGTCGAAGGTGTTGAACGCGACCATCACGTTCTTGCCGATCGCCAGCTCGCCCTGCTTCGTGCTCGCGCCGTCGGCGATCACCTCGCCCGCCTCGACCACGTCGCCCGGCTCGACGATCGGCTTCTGGTTCAGGCACGTGCGCTCGTTCAGGCCCACGTACTTCCGGAGCACGTACTCGTCGGCGTTGTCGATGATGATCCGCTCGGCGTCGGCGTGCGTGACCGTCCCGCCGCGACGCGCCTTGACCACCATGCCCGAGTTCTTCCCGATGATCTTCTCCAGACCGGTCGCCACGCAGGGCGGGTCGATCTTGATCAGGGGGACCGCCTGGCGCTGCATGTTGGAGCCCATGAGCGCGCGGTTCGCGTCGTCGTGCTCCAGGAAGGGGATCAGCGCCGCCGAGATGCCGACGATCTGCTTGGGGCTGACGTCGACGTAGTGGACGTCCTCGGGCGAGACTTCCTTGAGCTCGCCGTCGTCCCGCGCGAGGATCATGCCGTCCTTGAGCGTGCCGTCGGTGTTGAGCGCGTCGGTCGGCGCGAGGACGGCGCGGATCTCCTCATCGGCGCGGAGGAACGTCGCCTCCTTCGCGACCTTGCCCTTCTCGACCTTGCGGTAGGGCGTGCGGAGGAAGCCGTACTCGTCGATCTGGGAGTAGAGCCCCAGGCTCGCGATCAGGCCGATGTTGGTGCCTTCGGGCGTCTCGATCGGGCAGATGCGCCCGTAGTGGCTGATGTGGACGTCGCGGACTTCGAAGCCCGCGCGCTTGCGGTTCAAGCCGCCCGGCCCGAGGGCCGACAGGCGGCGCTCGTGCACCAGCGAGCTCAGCGGATTCGTCTGGTCGACGACCTGGCTCAGCTCGCTCCGCCCGAAGAAGAAGTCGATCGCGCTCGAGACGCTCTTGCTGTTGACCAGGTCCGCGATCTTCGCGACCTCGTCCGGGTCCTTCACGCTCATGCGCTCCTGGACCGTCCGGCGCAGCTTCAGGAAGCCCTTGCGCAGCTCCTCCACCGCCAGCTCGTCCAGCGTCCGAAGGCGACGGTTGCCCAGGTGGTCGATGTCGTCTACCTGCGCCACGGGGCGACCCGTCTCCGGGTCCACGCGGCTGCTCCGCAGGTCCAGCACGTACTGGATCACCCGCAGGAAGTCCTCGCCCGAGATGAACATCTGGTCCTCGGGCGTCTCCAGGTTGAACTTCCGATTGATCCGGAAGCGGCCCACGCGACCGAGGCGGTACCGGTTGTCATCGAAGAACTTCTCGTGGAAGAGCTGCTTCGCCTTCTCCACCTGCGGCGGGTTGCCGGGGCGCAGCTTCGTGTACACCTTCAGCAGCGCCTTCTCAAAGTCCGTGTCGACGTTGTCGAACTGGTCGAGCTTCTCCTCGGCGATCGTGTTGAGGATCAGCGCGTCCGACGGGTTCTCGATCACGCGGATCGTCTTCAGGCTCGAGGCCATGATCGCCTCGGCCGCGTCGCCGATCTGACGACCGACGTGGACGAGCTCCTCGCCCGACTCGGTATCAATGATGCTCGCGGCGGCCCAGTGCTCGGGCTTCACGTCCGCGACCTTGATCTCCGTCACCTCGTAGAACAGGCTGATGATCGCGTCGGTCGTCGCGACGCTCTCGTCGAGGCACCGCAGGAAGGTCGTCGCCGCGAGCTTGGTCGACTGGTCGATCCGCATCGCCAAGACGTCCTTCTTGGTCACCTCCAGCTCGATCCACGACCCGCGCTCGGGGATCACCCGGGCCGAGTGCAGCGGGCGGTCGCCCTCGCTGGAGACGATCGAGAAGTCCACGCCCGGGGAGCGGTGGAGCTGGCTCACGATCACGCGCTCGGCGCCGTTCACGATGAACTCGCCGCCGCCCATCATGATCGGGAACTCGCCCAGGTAAATGCCCTCTTCGGGCAGGTCCGGGTGGGTTTCGCGCCGGAGCCGGACCGTCAGCTTGAAGGGCAAGCCGTAGGTCAGGCGGAGCTCGCGGCACTCGTCCGGCGTGTACCGGGGCTCGTCGAGCTCGTAATGGGCATACTCCAGGTGCATCGTCCCGTCGTAGCTCTCGATCGGGAAGATCTCGCGGAGCAACGCCTCAAGGCCGAAGCGCGGGTCGCGCTCCTCCGGCCCCTTGCCGTGCTGAAGGAAACGCTCGTACGCGTGACGCTGCACTTCGGTCAGATCACCGACCTGCAGAAAATCGCCGCGCTTGGAGAAGTCTCGAATCGCCTTCTCTGGCATCGATACCCTCACTTCATACCGACAGCCTGACCCGCCCGACGTGCAAGCCGGTCGAGATAGTCCTGCGAGCGTGCCGCGCCCGCCGGGCCTGGATGTCAGTTCATCTGATGTATGGTGGCACCCGCACTGTGCTGAACCCATGACAGTAGACGGCTGGCACGCCGATTGCCACCCCCACCACCACACAAAAAATCAAGATTTCTGAGTAAATCCTTGGCGAGAAGAAAGACTGGATCAGAAAACCACCTATTCAGGTAGGTGCCTGCGTCCCCATTTTGTGCCTGGATTCGGAAAAGAATCGGTATTACACCGATCCGCACCCACAACCCCCGTGCATCCTCGACTGTCCTAGTGCCTAATGCCTAGTGCCTTCCCCCTGCTTCCCGACTTTGCCCGTATACTGAGAAATAAGAGGCTGGGGGTCCGGGGTTGGCTGGGCACTCAGAAATGGGCGTGGTATGCGGCGAGGGGCTCTCTCAACCAATGGCAATCCGGCCCGACAGGGTGTCCGATCGGGCTCCGCGCGCCCAAGACGCCCGGGCTGTTCCGCCGCCCTCGCACTGATCTTGATGGCAGGAGCGTCCGTCGGCACCAGCCCGGCCTGGGGCGCACCGCCCGCACCGGCACCGGGGGCTCTCGCCGATGCTCCTACGCCGATCCAAACTTTGATCGCACGCCTGGATGCACCCTCGCCGAGCGAGCGGGCGCTGGCGGAAGCCGCCCTTGCGAACCATCCGGAAACAGACCTGCACTCGATCTGCGAACTGATGCAGGACCCGGGCCTGAGCCCGGAGCAGCGTCGGCGACTGATGAACGTCGGGTGGCGCCTGTTCCTCGCGCACCCGCGGGCCGCGATGGGCATCAGCTTCGGCGGGGAGCTCGACGGGCTGGTCCGGATCAACAGCACGCACGAGCCCTTCGACTCGGCCCGCGTGCTGCAAGCCGGGGACGTGATCGACACGATGGACGGTCGCCCGATCCGCGCGCCGGTGGACGGCGCGTTCAGCGCACAGAACGACCTGCAGATCGAGATCCTCAGCCGCCTGCCCAAGGAACGCCTGCACATCACCGGGCTCCGCCGGGGCGAGGCGTTCGAGGGCGAGATCGAGCTGGGGCAGTGGAGTTCGCTCAACCAGGCCGGGCAGCCGGACGAGGGGTTGCTGCGTCAGGCGTGGCTGCGTCGTGTGCACCGCCTGGGGCTCGACCGCCCGTCGGCGGAGCACGCCGCCCCGACGGTGATCGAGGCCGCGACGCAGGAGGTGGCGGTGCCCAACAGCTACGAGGCGTTCGAGCTCCGCCTGGCGGCGTCGGGTCGCGCGGGGCAGGAATTCACGCCGGCCGTCTCGGTCGTCGGCCCGGACGCATCGTCAAACATCGAACTGGACCCGCGTTTTTCGCACGCCGGGCGTGTCAACATCCAGGCACACGCCAACGCGCGGCTGGAGCCGCAGGTGCAGCGACTGGTCATCCAAGAGCAGAACGTTCGCGTTGCGCCGCTGCAGGACCCACAGGTACAGCAGGCGATGCGGATCGATCAACTGCGACGCCAGCAGCAGGGACAGCTCCAGCAGGCGCAGAACATCGAGCGGATGATCGAGCAGATCGACCGCCAGCTCGAGGGCGAGCTCGATCTCGATCGTCGGACCTCGCTCATCCAGCGCCGCGAGAGCTACATCCAGACGGTCCGCAGCTTGCAGATCTCGATCGACGCGACCGAGAATCAGATCCGCGTGCTGTCGGGCGGCATCCAGCAGCCGTAACCGCGGACTCTCCCCGAAAGCCAGGTCGGCCTCACGTCGGTTCTGTTTGACGGATCAAGTTCGTCTTCGGAATCTTGGTGGGATGGGCCTCTGGCCCGTCTCGACTGACGGGACAAGACGGGCGAGACGCCCATCCCACCGATCCGTCAATTCGCACCTAGATCGCCGTGAAGGGCGCGGCCGATCCGTCCTGGATCAGGTTTGCCTTGGTCGGAACGCCGCCGTGCTCGTCGAAGATCATGAGCTCGTTCTCGTCGCTCCCGCTGCGGAGCCAAGGAGCCGGGAGGAGCACGGTCGTCTGCGGCGGGACGGTCTCGCCCGCGGCCGTCGCGACGAAGTAGCGCCCGACGTGACGCCCGTTGACGTAGACCTGCCCCTTGGTCAGGCCGGTCAGCTCGAGGAAGAGCGGGCTCTCGCTCCGCGCGGCGAAGGTGGTGCGGAACCACGTCGGCAGGCCCGAGGGCTTGGCCGACTTGGTCAGCGCCTCGAACGCGCTCGGCGGCGGGGGCTCCCACTTCGCAAAGGCCCACTCGGCCTTCTCCGTCAACGCGCTGGTCCCTTCCAGGAACGTCGTCTTGCTCGAAAGCGTCTCGAGCGCGGCGGCGTGCTGGGCCTCGGCGTCGGCGTGGTGCTCGTGCAGCAACGCGAGCTGCACGACGTTCTTCCCGCGCGTCAGGCGCTCGCTGTCGAGCATCACCTGGCGTGGGCCGGAGGCGTCGGCGTACCCGATCGCCTCGTCGTTGAGCAGGATCAGCGCGCGGGCCGGCATCGCGCCGAAGTGGACGATGATCGGGCTCTTGCGCCGGTGGGTGAACGTCCACGTCGCGCGGTCGGGATGGGTGACGTCGCCGACGCGGAACTCCCAGAGCGGCTTGCGCACGCCGAGGAACTCGAGCGGTGCGCCCTGCTCGACGGTCATCTTGCCGGTCTTGACGTTTGCCGTCTCCCAGAGGTGCCCGAAGAGGCCCTTGCCCTCGCCGAGGACGCACCCGTTGCTGAAGCGTCCGGTGTTTTCCGCGAGCGCGACGACGTGCTGCGCGCCCTTTTTGAGGGCGAGCGTGACGTGCTCTTCCGCGCCCGGCCCGAAGCCAAAGACGCCGCCGCCCTCTCCGGCGACGAAGACGTGGAGCCGATCGCCGCCCTGGGGCATCGCGAGCTTGTGCTTCTTGGCGCCGGCGGCTTTCATGCTCAGCCGGTACCAGCCGTACCCGTAGGGTGAGCCGAGGCTGGTGAGGTCCTTGGGCCCGTCGATGGCGGCGAATCGCGGGCTGGAGCCGTCGATGTAGTCGGTCGTCGCAGCCGCCGTCCACGGGCCGAGGGGCTTGCGAGTCGAGCGGGCGGCGGCGCGTGTCGGGCCGGGGACCTGCTCCGCCTCACCCGCGGCGCGGATCGCCAGGCAGTGCTTGGAGCCGCTCGGGAGCACCGGCGAGCCGTCGCTCTTGAGCCCGGCCGCTCCGACGTAGCACGTCTCGCCCGAGATGAAGCAGGTGTCGACCTGCTCCTCGTTGCAGATGACGATCGTGAGGCCCTCGTGCTTGACGATGTTGGGCTTCTTGCCCTTCGGGACTTCGACTTCCAGGGGCGAGCCGTTGACCGAGAGGTACCCGCTCGTGCCGGCGGCGCCGTAGCAGACAAAGAGCTGCCCGGTGCTCGCGAACGCGTTGAGCGTGCAGGCGTCGAGGCGGTGGCGCCCGCCGAGGTGGACGTCGAAGAGGCACCACGCGACGGCCTGCGTGCCGAGGTCGACCGGGACGGCCGAGCCGTCGGGCAGGAGCAGGCGCGTGGTCCCGCCCGCGCCCACGCTCGCGCCCGGCGCGGGGGCCGGGCCGAAGACGAACGCGACGCCGCCTTGGGAGCCCTGCGCGTGAACCACGCTGATCGCCGGGGCGTTCTTGCTGCGGGTGCTCGGGGCTTCGGGGATCGCTTCCGGGTCGGCGACGACGGGGCGGAAGGTCGGGTCGAGGTTGGCGAAGACGCGGCTGAAGCTCGAGGCGAACGTGCAGATGCGCCGGACGGCCTGGAACGAGACGCCGGGCCCGCCGGCCTCGCCGAGCGGGGCGCCCAGGTCGGCCGAGCCGGTGACGTAGTCCCCCACCGACTCGCTGAGTCGCCCGCCGGTGAACCCGAAGTTGGTCCCGCCGTGGAAGGGCGCGAGGTTGAACTGCCCGCCGCCGGCGAGGCACTCGGCGATGCGGCGCTGGAGCAGGGCCGGGCTCGCGGGCTCGGCGTTGTGCCCCCAGGCGCCGACGCCGCGGGTCGGAAGGTGGAGCACCATCTTGGGCGCGTCCGGGTTGACCTGCCCGAGCTGGCGGAGGACGGCGAGCAGCTCGTCGCCGCCCGTCCAGGTGTCGATCTCGCCCTCGAGCTCCTGCCAGAGGTTGTTGTTGTTCAGCACAGGGACGTGCAGCCCCGCCTCGCGGAGGTAGCGCCCGAGCTCGCCGAGGTAGCCTTGGGCGAGCTCGTCGTGCCCGCAGGTCCAGCCGAATTCTTTCTGGAGCAGGACGATCGGCCCGCCCGCCCCGGGGGCCGTCACCTGCAGGTCGCGCACCTGCTCGGCGACGGCGGTCAGGAATCGGCTGGAGGCTTCGAGGAAGGGCTGGTTGGCGGTGCGGTAGTCGATCCCGTCGACCTCGCGGAGCCAGGCGGGGAGCCCGCCCATGTCGAGCCCACCGTCGACGAAGGGCCCGACGCTGAGCACGCAGTAGAGCCCGGCCTTGCCGACAAGCTCGACGAAACGCCGCAGGTCGGCGTCGGCGGTGAAGTCGAACTGACCCGGGCGCGGCTCGTGCCGGGACCAGACGACGGCCGTCTCGATGGTGTTGAGCCCGGCGAGCTTGGCGGCGTGGATCCGGTCGGCCCACTGCTCGCTGGGGACCTGGGTGTACTGGATCGACCCGCTGACCAGCCAGATCCGTCGACCATCGAGCATGAAGCTCCGGCCGTCGTAGGTGATCGAAGCCATGCAGAAAATCCCTTCATCAGGGTGAAGGACCGCACGCCGCCGAAGCCGCGAACCGGCCCGATCCGGGACGTTTTACCACGCCCAAGACCCCGCCAAGGCCCCGCTGCACGCCGATCCGGGCCATATTCCAAGGTAAACCCTTGGTTTGCAGGGGCCGAATGCTGAGCCTTAAGGGTAGGAGCGGACCTCGCGAATGACAATGTTTGTTCAAAGATGGACCCACGATCGCCCCGCGTGCGCGCCCCGTGACCCGCTCGGATGGCACCCTCAGACGCGCCCGCCCGGGTGCAACCGAGGTCCGGGGGTCGTCCTAGACTCCGAACCCGGACGGAGATGCCCCGGGTTTGGCCCGTACAACCACCAAGATCAGGGGATTTTTACGGATGCAAGGCCGTGCGTATCGGTGGTCCGCAGGGGCCGGGGCGGCGTTGACGCTCGCGGTTCTCGCGGGCGGGTGCGGCTCCATGTCCGGCACCAACGATCGCCTCGAGCGGATCGTGGGCCGCCAGACCGCGGCCCTCGACCCGACCACCCCCGCCCCGGCCCGCACCCCAGATCCCGATCGAGCCCGGGCCGATCGCGACGCCCAGCTCGAACGCAACCCCGCGACGATCAACCCGACCGCCGAGAGCCTGATGTTCGTCCCGGCGGACCCGGATCGCGACGTGGCGGCCCGTCTTGAGGCGTTCGCCGACGACCTCCCGCCCCCCGACGCGTGGGAGCAGAGCTGGCTGGAGGCGTGGGGCGACCAGGCGTGGATCGCCGACAACGCGGAGCAGTCGCCGCTGGAGGTGGACCTCCCGCTGGCGTTCCGCCTGAGCCAGGAGTCGGCCCGCGAGTTTCTGACCGCGGAGGAGGAGTACATCCTCGCCGCGATCCGCCTTCTTGTGGAGCGTCACCGCTGGTCGCCGAGGCTGTTCAACGACACCAGCGCGTTTGTTTCGGGCTCGGAGAACAGCGAGGGGCGGTACACCTCGGCCGTCCGCGTGATCAACGACCTCCGCCTCACCCAGCGCCTGCCCTTCGGGGGCGACGTCGCGGCACGCTGGGTCACCGACGCGACCGAGCAGCTCCGCGAGACGGCCGGCGGGCGCTACCGCCAGTCCTCGGAGCTCATCCTCTCGACCAACATCCCCCTGCTCCGCGGCGCGGGGGACGTGGCGCGGGAGGACCTCATTCAAGCCGAGCGTGACCTGGTCTACGCGGCCCGCACGTTCGAGCAGTTCCGGCGCGAGCTGCTGGTCAACATCGCGCGCGACTACTTCCAGCTTCTCAACACGCTCGCGCAGATCCGAAACCAGGAACGCCAGCTCGAGGGCTTCATCCGGGCCGAGTCGCGCGTGCGCGGGCTCGTCGAGAGCGGACGCACCCGCGCGTTCGAGCTCAACATCGTTGCGAACCAGGTGCTCGAGGCACGCGGCAACCTCGAAACGCGGCGCGAGGACTACCGCCTCCAGCTCGATCGGTTCAAGACCCGCCTCGGGCTCCCGCTTTCGACGCCGGTCGTGATCCGCCCGTTCGAGCTCCCGATCCCGGAGCCGGACATCGAGCTCCGCGACGCCGGGCAGCGGGCGCTCGAGTACCGCCTGGACCTGCAGAACCTCCGCGACCAGGTCGCCGACGGGCGGCGCGGGGTCAACAACGCGCGGAACCAGATGCTCCCCAGCCTCGACCTCACCGGCGAGGTCGGCGTCGGCGTCTTCGGCACCAACGGGGGCACCAACAGCGTCTTCGACAACCCCGACACCAGCGCGGGCTTCGACGCGCGCGACGTCCGCTACCAGGTCGGCGTCACCTTCGGGCTCCCGCTCGATCGCGAGATCGAACGCCTCGGGCTCCGACAGTCCCTGATCACCCTCGAACGACGCGAACGCGGCTACCGCCAGTTCCGAGACAACGTCGTCATCAACGCCCGCGCCAGCGTCCGCAGCGTCGAGCTCGCGCGATTCCGCCTCGACCTCGCCGAACGCCAGGTCGAGATCAACCGGCGACGCCTGGAGGAGCAGGAGCTCCGCGCGGATCAGGTCACCGCTCAGCAGATCGTCGACACCGAAGCCGCGCTGTTGAACGCCGAGAACCAGCGCGACCAAGCCCGGACCGATCTCCGCAACGCGGTGCTGAACTACCTGCTCCAGACGGGGCAGCTCCGCGTGGCGCGCGACGGCGGGTTCCAGCCGCTCCCGGGCATGGAGCTCGCGCCCGGCGAGGACGCGCCGGCGGGCGAGGAGCTCGACCAACCCGAGGGCGGGCCGCCGGGCACGTGATCGCGGTCAGTTGTCCTCGGCGATCAGTCCTCCTCGTGGTGCGGCTGGTAGGCGTTGATGACGTCCTGCTGGACGTGCAGCGGGGTCGGCTCGTCGTGGCTGTAGTCCATCGCGAACGCGCCGGAGCCGTGGGTGATGCTCTTGAGCTCGGTCGTGAAGTTCTGGAGCTCGCCCAGCGGCGCCTGGGCCCGGAGCACGATCGCCCCGCCCGCGCCCATCTCTGTGTCGACCACACGCCCGCGCTTGGTGCTGAGGATGCCCGAGAGGTCGCCCATGTAGGCATCGGGCGCGGTGATCTCGAGCTCGACGAACGGCTCCAGCAGGACGGGGCGCGCCTTCCGAACGGCGTCGATGAACGCCCGCTTGCCGGCCGTGATGAACGCGATCTCCTTGCTGTCCACGTCGTGGTACTTCCCGTCGTACACGCAGACGCGCACGCCGCTCATCGGGTAGCCCGCGACGGCGCCGTCGGCGAGCACCATGCGCACGCCCTTCTCGATCGCCGGCATGAACTGGCGCGGGATGCTCCCCCCCACCGTTTCGTTCACAAACTCAAAACCCGTCTCGTGATCCGCCGGGAGCGGCTCCACACGTAAGTAGACCTCCCCAAACTGTCCCGCGCCGCCGGTCTGCTTCTTATGCCGATGATGCCCCTCGGCCTTGGCGGTGATCGTCTCCTTGTACGCCACACGCGGCGGGGCGGTCACCAGCTCGATCCCGTGGTCCGCCTTGAGGCGCTCGATCACGATCCGAAGGTGTAGCTCGCCGAGGCCGCGCATGACGGTCTGCTTCGTGGCCGCGATGCGCTCGATGACCAGGCACGGGTCCTCGGCCGTCAGCTTCGGGATCAACGCGCTGAACTTGGTTTCATCCGCGTGGTTCTTGAGCTCGATCGCGAGCCCGTACATCGGCTTGGGCAACGGCAGCGGCTTGAGGTGCAGCGTGTCCAGCTCGTGCCCCTCGTGCAGCACGGCGTCGAAGTGGACTTCCTCGATCTTCGCGACCGCGCCGATGTCGCCAGGGCCGAGCGCCTCGACCTCCTGGTTCTCCTTGCCCTGACGCTTGAACAGATGCCCGATGCGGATCGGCTTTTTCTGATCGCCGATCAGGATCTCGCTCTTGGCTTTCAGCGTGCCCTGATGCACACGGAAGACACCCAGCTTGCCGACGAACGGATCGCTGGAAACCTTGAACACGTGCGCGATCGTCGCCTTGCCCGCGTCGGGCTCGGCCGCGAACGAAACCTCGCCCTCGACACCCTCTTTCCGGCGCAGGAACGGGCGTGGGTTGCCCTCCAGCGGGTTGGGCAGGAGGCTCGCGACGACGTGCATCAGGTCCTTGACGCCCGCGCCGGTCTTGGCCGAGCAGTAGCAGATCGGGACGAGGTGCGCCTCGCGCAGCGCCTGCTCGAACGCGTCGTGCAGCTTCTTCCCGCTGATGCCCTCCTCGCCGGCGTCCAGGTACTTGGTCATCAGCTCGTCCTGCACCTCGACGATCTGCTCGATGATCCGCTGGTGCGCCTCGCTGACGGAGCTGAACAGGGCGTCGTCGCCGGCCTTGTCCGTCCCGTCGTGCTCGAAGACGTTCACGACCTCCTTGCGGTCCGGCTTGGGCAGGTTGATCGGGAGGCACTCCGGGCCGAACAGCTCGCGCAGACGCTCGGTCAACGCCTCGAGGTCCGCGTCGGGATCGTCGATCTTGTTGACGATGAGCATCCGCGGCAGGTTGCGCTCGCCCGCGATCGCCATCAGGCGGCGCGTGACCGAGTCCGGGCCCTTGTGCGCGTCAACGACGACCGCGACGGTTTCCACGGCCGGGAAGACCGCGATCGTGTGCCCGAGAAAATCCGCCATCCCCGGCGTGTCGATCAGGTTGACCATGTGCCCTTCGTGGTCGAAGTGCAGCGTCGCCGTGCGGAGCGAGTGCTTGTGCGCACGCTCGGCGTCGGTCCAGTCGCTCAGCGTGTTGCCCTCCTCCACCGTCCCCGCACGCTGGATCACGCCCGCCAGGTGCAGCAACTGCTCGCTCAGCGTCGTCTTCCCACCCCCGGCCTGCCCGACCAACGCCACATTCCGGATATCCGCAGGATCACGTACAGCCATCGGATCGGCCCTCCCAGGACCGACGCGGCGGCCCGGCCCGGGCACGCATCGGCCTCGTCCGGCGAGTGTAACGAACCGATCAAGCTCATGTCAGCGTTCTCTTATGCCCGCCCCTCTGCACACCCCGCCACGAGCCGAATCCATCTCCACCAAGCCGACGGCATAGGCTCGCGTATGCCACAGGTCATCACCCGTTTCGCACCCTCCCCCACCGGGCACCTGCACGTCGGCGGGGCTCGCACGGCCCTGTTCTGCTGGGCCCTCGCACGCCAAGCCGGGCCCGAGGGGCGTTTCATCCTCCGCGTCGAGGACACCGACCAGGCCCGGTCCAGCGAGGCCGCCGCTCGCGGCATCCTGGAAGACCTCGCCTGGCTCGGGATCGACTGGGACGAAGGCCCCGCCTTCACCACCGATGACGGGCGAACCCTCGGCGGCGACCCGCGCGGGGTCGGGCCCTTCTTCCAGGCCCAGCGCCTCGAGATCTACCAGAAGCTCTTCGACCAACTGCTCGAATCCGGGCAGGCGTACCCCGCGTTCGACACGCCGGAGGAACTGGCCGCGATGCGCCAGCGGGCCGAGGCCGAGAAACGCACGTTCCGGTACACCCAGCCCGAGGGCTACGACCACGCGCGCGCGCTCGAACGCATGCGCTCCGGCGAGGCGTGCGTGCTCCGCCTGCGCGTCGCGCAGCCGGAGATCGTGGTGAGCGATGAGGTCCGCGGGCGGATCGTGTTCACGCCGGAGCATTACGACGACTTTGTCATCCGCAAGGGCGATGGCTTTCCCACCTACCACTTCGCGGTGGTGGTGGACGATGAGCTGATGGGCGTGACCCACGTCGTCCGCGGCGAGGAGCACCTGAACAACACGCCCAAGCACGTTGCGCTGCAGCAGGCGCTGGGGTATCGCACGCCGAGTTATGCGCACCTCTCGCTGATCGCCAACCCGGACGGCAGCAAGATGAGCAAGCGGGACAAGGACAAAGCCGCCCGGGCCGCGTGCAAGGATCGCGGCGTCGGCACGCCCCCGCCCGGGGCCGCCGCCGGCGCGATCGACGCCGCCCGCTTCGCCGAATGGCTGGGCGACAAGAAGACCCAGCTCGCGAGCGACCAGCTCCAGACCCTCGCGCGCGCGCTCCACCTGACGCTCCCCGAGATCGAAGTCGAGGACTTCCGGCGCAGCGGCTACCTCCCCGAAACCCTCTGCAACTACCTCGCCCTGCTCGGCTGGAACCCCGGCGAAAAGAACGTCGACGGCACGGACCTGGAGCGGTTCGATAAGGCTGCGCTCGCGCAGAAGTTCGGCTTCGAGCGGGTGATCAAAAAAGCCGCGAGCTTTGACCGGGCCAAGCTGCTCGCGTTCAACCAGTCGGACATCGCGGCCATGCCGCCGGAGACCTTTGAGAGCGCGTGGCGCACGTGGGCGCATCGGGAGAACCCGGGGCTGGTGTCGGCGCTGGGGGATCGTTTCCCGCTCGCGGCCCGAGCCGCCCAGATCCGCGCCAGGACGCTCGCCGACGCCGCAGAGCCCATCGCGTTCGCCCTCCACCCGGAGGCGGGCGTGGCGTTTGACGAGAAAGCCGTGCAGAAGGTGCTCGCCAAGAACGGCGGCGAGGGCGTCGCGGTGCTGCGAGAGCTGCGGGTGGTGCTCGCGGGCGTGTCGCCCTTCGACCCGGGCTCGATCGATGCGGCGGTGCACGCCTTCGCCGAGGGGCGCGGGCTGGGGATGGGCAAGGTCGCCCAGCCGCTGCGCGTCGCGGTCACGGGCGGGACGGTCAGCCCCGGGCTGGGCGAGACGCTGGCGCTGGTGGGGCAGGCGGGCGTGCTGCGGCGGATCGATCGGTGCGTGGAGACGCACGCCGGGCTGGAAGGGGCGGAAGCCTGAGGGCGGTGGCACAGGTCTCCGACCCGTGTCTTCCGGCGATAGCATCCGTCGCCACTCCTGGAGACGCCACCACGATGACCCACCACGACACCCATCCCGCCGACGACGCCGCGCCCGATGCACCCCACCGGCACTTCATCCAGCAGATCATCGACGCGGACGTCGCGAGCGGGAAGTGGGGCGCGCCCGGCGATCGCTCGGTCGTCAAGACCCGCTTCCCGCCGGAGCCCAACGGGTTTCTCCACGTCGGGCACCCCAAGTCCATCGTGCTCAACTTCTCGATCGCCGAGGAGTTCGGTGGCTCCTGCAACCTCCGCTTCGACGACACCAATCCCGAAAAAGAAGAACAGGCGTACGTCGATTCGATCATCGACAGCGTCCGCTGGCTCGGCTACCAGTGGCCCGGGTGCGTCGCGCCCGCCAAGCCCGGCGAGCCGGCGTTCTACGAGGGCGTCCGCTTCGCGAGCGACTACTTCGCCCAGATGCACGCCTGGGCGTGCGAGCTGATCGAGCGCGGGCTCGCGTACGTCGACGAGCAGACGCCCGAGCAGATCAAGCTCGCCCGCGGCGACGTCAAAAAACCCGGCACGCTCAGCCCCTTCCGCGACCGATCGGCCCACGAGAACCTCGCCGAGTTCCGCAAGATGACCGAGGGCGCTTACCCCGACGGCTCGCGCGTCCTCCGCGCACGCATCGATGCGGACGCCGTCAGCAAGAACCCGGCCCCCATGGCCAGCCCCAACATGAACCTCCGCGACCCGGTCATGTACCGCATCCTCAACCGCCCCCACCACCGCACCGGTTCGACCTGGCACGTCTATCCCATGTACGACTGGGCCCACGGGCTCGAGGATTCCATCGAGGGCATCACCCACTCGCTCTGCACGCTCGAGTTCGAAGCTCACCGACCGCTGTACGACTGGTTCATCCGCGCGATCAACGGCGAGATCCCCTCGCCCGATGCCGTCCCCGGCGTTTCCCGCACGGGCCCGCGCGAGCCGCGGATTCACCACCCCCAGCAGATCGAGTTCGCCCGCCTCAACCCGACGTACATCGTCACGAGCAAACGCAAGCTGCGCCAGCTCGTGGAGGACGGGCACGTTGCCGGCTGGGACGACCCGCGGATGCCGACCGTCAGCGGGCTGCGCCGACGCGGCGTCACGCCCGAGGCCGTCCGCGCCTTCTGCAGCGGCGTGGGGATCACCAAGTTCAACGCGGTCCACGACATCGCCCTGCTCGAAAACGCCGTGCGCGAGCATCTCAATAAGGTCGCCCCGCGGCGCATGGGCGTGCTCGACCCGATCAAGGTCACGATCACCAACTGGGACCGCGAGACGGAGTGGTTCGACATCCCGAACAACCCGGAGAACGCGGCCGACGGCACGCGGCGCGTCCCCTTCGACGGCTCTATCTGGATCGAGCGCGAGGACTTCATGGAAGACGCGCCGAAGAACTTCTTCCGCTTGAAGCCCGGCGGCGAAGTCCGCCTCCGCGGCGCGTACTGGATCCGGTGCGATGAGGTGATCAAGAACGACGCGGGCGAGGTGGTCGAGCTCCGATGCACGTACGACCCTGAAACCCGCGGCGGGGACAACCCACCGCCGGATGCTGAGGGCAAGGTGCGGAAGGTAAAGGGCACGCTGCACTGGGTCAGCGCCGCGCACGCGGTGGAGGCGGAGGTGCGCCTGATCGACCGCCTGTTCCTCGCCGAGCAGCCCGGCAAGCGGACGGGCGACCCGGTGGACGACCTGAACCCCGACGCGCTGCAGATCCGGACCGGGTGCAAGCTGGAGCCGAGCTTCGCGGCCGAGGGCGAGGGGCTGGCGCTGCTCCACGAGCCCGGGTGGTCCGATGGCATCCGCCGGTTCCAGTTCGAACGCCTCGGCTACTTCTGCCTCGACGCCGACAGCACGCCGAGCCGGCTCGTCTTCAACCGGACGGTCAACCTGAAGGACAGCTGGGCGAAGGCGAACAAGTAGCCGGCTCAGGACGAAGTGTGCATGAGCCGTGACGCCAGCCGCGCACGGCACGGAGCCCCAGCATGCGGGACATCGCCCTTGCCGCGGCGTTCGCCCTCGGCCTTGCCCTGATCGCGACCGCCCTCGGCTTTCTCTATCTCGACTACAAAGACATGAGCCAGGCCTACGCCCGCATCATGATGCAGGACCGGACGTTGCAGGACAGCTCCGCCGAGGTGCAGGCGGCGCTCGACGTCTACAAAGACAGCCGCCACGTCGTGCCGGCGTTCATCACCGGCGTCGCCGGGGCGGCCTGCATCGGCTTCTCCGGCGTCCTGCTCGCACTCCGTCTCCCGATCTTCCAGCCGCGCCCGAACTGACCGCCTCCGCCTGTGCCACTGACCTCTTCTGAGAGGTCAGTGCTCCGTGACGTTTCTCTCTTCTTCCATGCTCGTTTGTTGTTGAGCTGTGCAAGAGAGGGAGAGCAGGAGCGAGGAGGGCGGCCCAAAGCACTGACCTTGCGGACAAGGTCAGTGGCACAGCCGCCGAGTCCCGGGAAAGCGCAGAGTCCCGGAAAAGCGGCGCCGCAACGGCTCCGCGTTTCCGGGGCACCGATCACAGGTCGGCCGACAGAACGCATCACCCCGCCTACCGTCCCCGCATGAGTCTCATCGTCACCGGCACCATCGGCATCGACACCGTGCACACCCCCGACGGCACCGAACGCAAGGACGTCCTCGGCGGGAGTTGCACCTACTTCTCCGCGGCGGCTTCGTTTTACACGAGCGTCCGCATGGTCGCGGCCGTCGGGGACGACTTCCCCGACGACCACCGCCAGACCCTCGCCGCCTTCCCCAAGATCGACACCGCCGGGCTCGAGACCCGCGCCGGGAGCAAGACCTTCCGCTGGGGTGGCAAGTACATGGCCGACATGGACCACCGCGAGACCCTCTTCACCGAGCTCGGCGTGCTCGAAGAGGCCCCGCCGCCGGTCCCCGAGGCGTTCCGGGATTCCGAGTTCGTCTTCCTCGCCAACAGCCACCCGGCCGTGCAGATGGGCATGCTGGAGGCGCTGCCGAGCCGCAAGCTCGTCGTGGCCGACACGATGGACCTGTGGATCAACATCGCCAAGGGCGAGCTGATCGCGCTGCTGGGCAAGGTCGACGGCTTGGTGCTGAACTTTGACGAGGCCGAGCTGTTCACGGGGATCAAGAACACCGTCGCGGCCGGTCGAAAGCTGCTCGAGTACGGGCCGCGGTTCGTGGTCGTGAAAAAGGGCGAGCACGGCGCGATCCTCATCCACCAAGACGGCATCGCCGCCCTCCCCGCGTTTCCGACTGAGAAGGTCGTGGACCCGACCGGCGCGGGCGACAGCTTCGCCGGCGGCATGATGGGGCACATCGCCCGCGAGGGCGCGACCGGGCACCAGGCCGACCCCGGCGCCTTCCGCACCATCCGCCAGGCCCTCGCCCACGAGACGATCATCGCGAGCTTCAACATCGAGTCCTTCAGCCTCGACCGCTTGAAGAACCTTCAGACCAACGAGATCGACGACCGGTACGACGAGTACGTCCGCATGGTGCGCGTGGACTGACGCCGAACGCACGCACCCTTCGAGATCGTGCCCCAACACCCTTGGCGGTTCGGGGCTCGCCCGGTATGCTGGTCTTCGACAGGCCCGCGTTGTCTTGTTGGCGGGCCGCCGGAGAGCGAGATCGAGAAGGGGGTTTCTCGATGCGCGAGCGATGGCGTCTGGTCGCGGTGCTGGCGTTGATCCTGGCCGGTGGGTGGGTGCTGTGGGCGTGGGTGGTCGCGCTCGCGATCCCCTCGCTGGATCTCGCCGGGGATGCCGGGCGCATCTCCCGCCTCCTGGCGCTCTCGCTGCTGCTGATGGCCTCGGCGTTCGCGCTCTACGAGTTCAAGATCCGCGACGTCGCGTCCGACCGTCTCGCGCAGGTCGCCCCGGGCGTCTATTTCGAATGCGACGGGCTCTGCTTCCGCCCGCTGGTCCGCGTCACGCGTGAGGGCGGGCGCGAGGCGCAGCGGGCCGAGATCAGCCTCTACTACCAGAACCGCTACGCCGGCGAGTGCGAGGCGATCATCCACCTCCGCCCGCCCGAGCGCACCGTCTGCAGCCACCGCGGCGGGCGGGATATCCACGTCGCGCTCCGCGTCGGCGGCGGGGCGTTCGGGGTCGTCCACCAGCCCGTCGCCGTCGCCCCGGAAGCCCAGGGCATGCCCGTCGAGTTCGAGCTGGCGGCGGCCGTCCGATGGGTCCGCGGGCAGGGCGACCAGCTCCGCAGCCGACGCGGTGAGCCCGTCGGCACCTTCGACGTCGACTGGGCCCTCGCCTACCGGCAGAGCAAGCACGAGCTCTGCGGCGAGATCGAGCTCAAAGACCCCGCCCGACTCTCGCTCATCATGCCCGAGCGCGTCCTCGACGACATCGTCAAAGGCGAATACAAGATCGAGATCATCGAAGGCCTCGACGCCGCTCGCGTGTGAACGCGCGGCCGGCGTCCTGCACGCCTCTCACTCGGCCGGGACGCACCGCTCCCGCGCCCAGTCGCGCAGCTCGGCGAGCTGCTCCCGGCGCGTCACGCTCAGCGGCGGGCTGCTCTCCAGCGCCGCCACCACCGCGTCCGTGTCCAGCTCCCGACCGCTCGCAAACGACGTGTGCAGCGCGCTGATGATCCCCTGCTCGATCTCCGCCCCGCTGTAGCCCTCGCTCGCCCCGGCGATCCGGCCCAGGTCGAACGCCTTCGGATCCCGACCGCGCTTGCGCAGATGGACCTCGGCGATCTTTTTCCGCGCCGTCGCGCCCGGGAGGTCGACGAAGAAGATCTCGTCGAACCGCCCTTTCCGCATCAGCTCCGGCGGCAGGGCCTCGATGTCGTTCGCCGTCGCGACCAGGAAGACCGGGTGCGTGTGCTCCTGCATCCAGGTCAGCAGCGAGCCGAACATCCGCTTGCTCAGACCGCCGTCGTTGGCGCCCCCGCTCCCCGCCGAGGCGAACGCCTTCTCGATCTCGTCGATCCAGAGGACGATCGGGCTCATCGCCTCGGCCTGACGCAGCGCGTCCCGCAGGCGCTGCTCGCTCGCGCCGACATACCGGTCGTACAGCGCCCCCGCGTCGAGGCGCACGAGCGGGCGCTGCCACGCCGTCGCGATCGCCTTCGCGCACAGGCTCTTGCCCGCGCCCTGCACGCCCAGCAGCAGCACGCCCCGCGGCGGGCAGAGCCCGTACGCCGCCGCCTCGGTCTCGAAGCTCCGCGCCCGCTGGGCGAGCCAGCGCTTCAGCCGCCCGAGCCCCCCGATCTCGTCCATCGAAGCCGGGGACTCCACCGCTTCCAGCGCGCCGCTCCCGCCGCCGAGGAGCTGGCGTTTGTGCGCCAGGATCCGGTTCAGGTCCTCAGCCGTGAACGCGTCGTCTTCCAGGATCACGTCGGTCACGATCCGCTGGATCTGGCGTCGCGTGAGCCCGGCGAGGTTTTTGACGGCCGTCGCCAGCTCCCCCTTGGTCAGGCGCACCGTCACCTGGCGACCGCGCATCAGGCGCTGCACCGTCGCGCGGACCAGCTTCTCCGTCTCCTCCCCGTCCGGGAGCGTCAGCTCGAACAGCGTCGAGTGCGCCTTGACCACGTCCGGCACCGCGTCCTCGTGGTCCACCAGCACCACGTGGCTCTCCGAACGCTCCAGCACCGGGATCGCGTTCCGCATCGCACGCAGCGTGCGCGCGTCGCTCAGGAACGGCCCGGCGTCGAACGCCGCGAAGATCGCCCGACGCTCCAGCTTCCCGAGCTGCTGAAAAAAAGCCAGCGCCCCCTCGGTCCCCGACATCGGCGACTCGCCCGACACGATCCCCCGCCCCAGACCCGCGATTGAGTCCCACACCCAGAAGTCGGCGTCCAACGCCATGCACGCCTCGGCGATCGTCTCCCGGGCCTCCTGCTCTTCCGAGGTCACGATCCGCACGATCGGGTGCGGCCCGCGCAGCAGCCGCGACAAACGGGCCGCGTCGTCCTCACGGACAGCCTCCCGCGCAGATGATGCGGCTTCAACAGACGGCTTGGCGACGGTCGGGTTCTTCGGCACGCCCACAGCCTACCCGATCAGGCGAGCCATCCCCAGCGATCAGTTGCTGCCGACGGTCAGTCCGACCGTCGTCGGCTTGGCGGCCGTCGCGGGCTGGACGGCGATCCCCAGCGGGACGCGCTTGCCGTCCGGGCCCTTGGGCGGGATGCCGTCCTCGTCGATGATCCGCTGGATCGCCATCACGCCCTCGATCAGCATCTCCGGACGCGGCGGGCACCCGGGGATGTAGACGTCGACGGGGATGAACTGGTCCACGCCCTGAACACAGGCGTAGGTGTCGAAGACGCCGCCCGTGCTGGCGCACGCGCCCATCGAGATCACCCACTTGGGCTCGGTGATCTGCTGGTAGATCCGCTGGAGCACCGGGAGCATCTTGATCCCGACGCGCCCGGCGACGATGAGCAGGTCGCTCTGGCGCGGGCTGAACCGCATGACCTCGGCCCCGAAACGGGCCAGGTCGTAGCGGCTGGAAGCCGTCGCCATCAGCTCGATCCCACAGCAGGCGGTCGCGAAGGGCATCGGCCACAGCGAGCTCCGCCGAGCCCAGTTCACCACACGCTTGAGCTGGGTGGTCAGCACGATGTCGGTCGGGAGGGCGGCTTCGATCCCCATGGGGCGGCTCCGGATAGCAAAAGGCTCGGACACTAGACGATAGGGGGTTCGTCGTCGGCGGTCCGTCGGAGGCACCCCCATCGCCCGAAGCCGCCCCTCGCCCGAACCTCAGGCCGCCCGGTGCTCGTCGTCGTCCTCGCAAAACGCGCTGAGCTTGACCGCGTACTCCGGACGCACGCTCAGCAGCTCCGGGCTCATCCCGCTCATCGGGTAGTACCGCATCAGCGCCATCCCCAGCGCCTCAGGCGTGGTCAGCACGAAGATGCACGGCTCCGAGATCCGCCACCCCGTAAACCGCAGCGAGCGGAGCAGATGGTCCCCCGTCGTGCAGACCACCATCGCCTCGCCCTCGTACCGCATCGGCAGACACCGGAACTGCCACGCCTGGCGACGCTCCACACGCGCCAGCGCCCGCGGCTCGAAGACCTCGTCCCGAGGGTCGCACCGGTCGGCGGAGTGGGCGTACTGCGTCGCCCAGGCCGCCTCGACCTCGCTCGCCCCGATGCCGAACATCTGCTCCGCCAATAACCCGAACGGACGCCCGCACCCGCCCTGCACGCGGACGACCTCGTCCCGCTGAGCCGCGGTCAACAGCCCCATCTGTACCATGACGTCGCCAAGACGGATCCGCATCGGTCGGCCTCCCTCGCGGCCGCCCGTGCGAACACCCCTCCTCAGAGGGCCGCGGCCACCGATTGCCATCGGCGGAAACGACTCCACACTCCAGATGCCCCCAAGATTTGGGGATATGGGGCGTGCTCAGCGCACCCCGCCCGACGAAGCCCGGGCCGCACACCCCTCCAGCACGACCCGGAGCCCCGCCGCCCGGCACCGCTCGGCGTGCAGTTCGGCCAGCTCCCGGTGCGCCTCCAGCACCAGCGCCCGACCCGACGCATCCGCCGCCACGATCGCCTCCGTCGCCGATCCCGCGCTCAGACCCGTCGCCCGGGCCAACCCGTGGACCATCAGCAGCACGTCGTC
Source organism: Phycisphaerales bacterium (assembly GCA_050485765.1). GTDB lineage: Bacteria > Planctomycetota > Phycisphaerae > Phycisphaerales > UBA1924 > RECY01. The sequence continues at coordinate 47,809 of JBJHBZ010000011.1, forward strand.
GGTCGGCATCGGGAGCAGCACCAGCCGCACGACGTCCCCGCCGCGCAAACCCGAAACCGGCCCGGACATCAGCCCGGACACCGACCCGAGCGACCGCCCCGCGTTCGACACGACCGGGCGCAAGCCCCCCCGCCCCTCGTGACGGATGATCCGCGTCCGCTGGCTCATGCGATCGCCCTCCATGGCTGCCACGCCCCGCACACCCCCCACCACGCCACGCGCCCACCGACGGGCGCCATCCCGATACCATCGGCCGGTGACCGCCCAGCCCCACGAAATTCCCGACCCGCTCGAGATCCTCGACGCCCTCCCCGAGCGGGCCGCACGCCTGACGGCCCAGCTCCGGCGCGTCGTGGTCGGGCAGGATCGCGCCGTCGAGCTGCTGCTCGTCGCCGTCCTCTGCCAGCGCCACGCGCTGCTCGTCGGCGTCCCCGGGCTCGCCAAGACCACGCTCGTGCGCTCGATCGCGCGCCTGCTCGAGCTCCGCTTCACGCGCGTCCAGTTCACGCCCGACCTGATGCCGGGCGACGTCACCGGCTCGGAGATCCTCCAGCCCGCCGACCCCGCCCATCCCAACGCCGGGTACAAGCTCACCTTCCAGCCCGGGCCGATCTTCGGGAACCTGGTGCTCGCCGACGAAGTCAACCGCGCCCCGCCTCGCACGCAGGCGGCGTTGCTGGAAGCGATGGCCGAGCGCCAAGTCACCGCCGGCGGGCAGACGCACCCGCTCCCGGACCCGTTCGTCGTGATCGCGACGCAGAACCCGATCGAGCAGGACGGGACCTACCCGCTCCCCGAGGCGCAGCTCGACCGCTTCGACGTGCAGGTCGAGATGCGGTACCCCTCGCCGCAGGAGGAGCGCCGGATCGTCGCCGAGGCGCACGCCTTCCCCGACGCCGCCGCCGCGTTGACGCCCGTCTTCCGCGCCGACGAGCTCCGCGCCGCGCGTTCGGCGATCGCGCGGATGCCGATCGCGCCGACGGTCGTGGACGAAGCCGTCGCCCTCGCCCGCGCGACGCGCCCGGACGACCCGAGCTGCCCGGACGACGTGCGCCCGTACGTCTCGTGGGGCGCGGGCCCGCGTGCGGCTCAGGCGCTCGCGCTGGTCGCCCGCGCGATGGCCGCTCTTGCCGGCGAGCCGACCCCGCGCCCGGAGCACGTCCGTGCCGCGTCTCAAGCGGTGCTCGCGCACCGCCTGGTGCTCAGCGACACCGCGGCCGCCGAGGGCGTGCGCGCGCCGGACGTCGTCGAACGTGTCCTCGCGTCGGTCGATTGAGCCAGCCGCTCACGAACGCCCGTGCGCCAACTCCAGCACGCGCCGCCACCCGCGCACGCGCCCGCGCCGCTCGGCGAGCCGGATCGCGCGTCGCGTCGGGCGCCAGTCAAACAAAGCCGTCTTGAGCGCGAGCCGCTCGCCCCGCGCCAGCTCACGCCGAGCCTCCTCCACGCCGACCGTCCCCGCGATCCACCGCAGCACCGGCTCGCTCGCGGCGATGCTCCCGCGCAGCTTCGCGAGGTGCGCGCGCGTCTGCTTGCTCGCGTCGATGATCGTCGCCGTGTCCGCCGCGGGCTCGTACCACAACTCCCACCCCGCCCGCGCGACGCGGATGCACAGCTCCGCGTCCTCCCCCGACTCGTGGACGGCGCCGCGCCGGCAATCCAGCACGCGCCCGTGCGCCCAGCGGCTGTCCTCGTACGCCGCCCGGCGCAGCGCGAGCGATGCGCCGCCGAAGAACGCCCCGGGCCCCTCCAGCCTGTGCCGCGCCTCGCCCAGCAGCTGATCGCCGAGCGACCGGCGATAGATCCTCGCCAGGCGCGTCGGGCCGCTCGCCCACTCGATCCGGATCGGCGTGCCCACCGCGCCCGCGCGCGCTTCATCGTCGAACACGCCCAGGATCGCCCGCGCCCACCCCGCCCCCGGCGACATGTCGTCGTCGAGCATCCCCACGATCGGCTCGCCCGTCGCCTCAAACAGACGCACCATCGCGTTTGTCTTCCCCGGCTTCGGCTCGTGCAGGAGCTCGATCCCGGCCGCCGGGTGCGCCCGCACGAACGCGCGCACCACATCCGCGGTGTCATCCGTGGACGCGTTCTCCACGATCACCACGCGCGACACCCGCCCGCCGACGCGATCCATCGACGCGAGCGCGCGAAGCAGCGGCAGGATCCGCACGCTCGCGTTGTGCGTGCAGACGCCGATCGCCATCGACCCGGCGGGCCCGTTCTTGTTCGAATGCGCGACGCTCACGCGCGCCCCCCGCGCGATCGCCACCGGCGCCACCGCGCCTTGATCGGCACGCGCCACCCGTGGACGCGAGCCGCCGCCAACAGGTCATCCCACGCGCGATCCGACACGCCGGCCGGTGCGCACGCGTTGATCAGCCACAGTGTCGCGAGTTCAAAAGACCGCTCGCTCTCCACGCCGAACCAGCGCTCCAGGAGCACCAGGTGATCGCGGACGCGCCGCTCGAGATGGGCGGCGCTGCTGAGATTGGACGCCGACGCTCCGTGCAGCCGCACGCGCACCGCCGCCTCCGGGTTGACCGCGATCGCCCCGCGGGCGCCAGCGCGACGCAGGAAGTCGCGATCCTCACCGATCCAAAGGTCCTCGTCGTAGCGCACGCCGTCGAGCAAAATGTCCTGATGCACGAGCAGCCCGCTCGCGCCGTAGAGCGAGATCGGCTCGAACACGTCGTCGGCCCGCGCCAGCGCACGCCCCGCGAGCCCCTCCGGCACCGGGCGGAACCGCTCCGAAAGCCCGCCGTCCTCACGCACCGACTCTTCCGTGCGCGCGCTCACGACCGCGACCGCCCGCAGCTCGCGCCCGAGCCGAAGCCCCGCCTCCACGCCCGACGCCTCCGCCGCGTCGTCGTGATCGAGCAGCAAGACCCACGGCGCCGACGCCAGCTCCAGCCCGACGTTCCTCGCCGCCGACGGCCCGCGTTTTTCCGTGCGCACCAGCTCCACACGCCCATCGCCCGGCAGCATCGAACGCGCGATCGGTTCCGGCGAGCCGCCGTCCACCACGATCACGCGGTCGGCCGTCGCGCACGAGAGCACGCTCTCCACCGCGCGCCCCAGCAGCGACGCCTCCGGCGCGTGCGCCGGGATCACCGCCTCGATCACCGGGAGCGACGCGCGCGTCATCGCCCGAACCGGAACGGCACGTTCGGCCACGCCAGCGACGCGCACGACGCGCGCACGCGCTCCATCAACGCCGACTCCTCCGTGCGCACGAACACCCGGTTCACGCCGACCCACCCAGCCTCGGCGTACCCGCCCGCGCGGATCCGGGACGCGACCCGGTCGTCCTCCCCCATCGTGTTGTCCTCGATCACGATCACCCGCGGCCGCCACTTCTTCAGGTCAAACCCCCCGAGCAGCGACAGCTCCGCGCCCTCGACGTCGATCACCGCCGCGTCGATCCGCGAGGGCGGGTCTTTCTCCAGCAGCGCGTCCATCGTCGTCAGCGGCACGGTCACGTGCTTCGTGCGCGCGCCCTCGCGTTCGATCGTCTCCTTGTGCTCGGTCGTCGCGTCGGGCGCGTCGATATGGCTCAGCATGTCCATCCCCGGCGTCGCGTGCTCCACCGCGCTGAACGTCACCGTCGACGCCCCGCCGGGCTTGCCGAGCGCCGCGTGCTCCACACGGCTGTTCGGGCGGTTCTTCCGGCACTGCTCGGCCCGCTCCGGCAACGCCTCCACCAGCAGCCCGCGCCACCCCGCCGCCTCCAGCGCCCGCGTCACGCTCAGCGACACCCCGTCGTACGCCCCCACCTCGATGAAAAACCCGTCGAGCGCCTGCCCGAAGACGTCCCACAGCAGCACGTCCTCCCCATACTGGCTCCGGAATTCGACCCCGAAGACCGGCTCACGCCCCGCGTGGCGCAGCGCCTCGCGCACCTGCGAAGCCGCCAGCGTCTTGCGCGCGCGCAGCAGTTCCCCTTCGGCCCGGTCGAACCGCACACGCAGTCGCTCCAGGCGTTCGCGCAGGCGACGCGCCCGCTTGTCGGCGTTGAACGCGATCCCCGCCGCCGTCGCGGCGATCACGAACGACGCGATCGTCAGCAGCACCTCCGGCATTCACGCACCCCCTGCGCCCACCGGCGCCTCGCCCATCACCTCGCGACGAACCCACTCCACCATCCGAAGCTCCCCGAACATCCGTCGCCGCGCCTCGCCCATCGCCTCCAGGCGCGACGCGTACAAGCCCTCGTCCGACAACGCCGCACGCACCGCCTCCACCCCGGCATCGCCGAGGTCGGGCAGCCGCACGAACGCCTCTTCGGGGATCATCGCGTCGGCCGCACGCGAGCCGTAGTACAGCGGCAGGCTCCAGCACGCCAGCGCGTCCCACAGCTTTTCCGTCACGTACTCGTCGCCCTCGGCGTAGTTCTCGATCGCCAGCGTGCACCGGGCGCCCCACATCGCGTTCGCCTTGCTCGACACCGCCCCACGCCCGCCGAGCCCGCGCTCCACACCGCGCCCGAACAGCTCCAGCGCCACCCCCGCCTCGCGCAATCGCCTAAGGAACGCCAGACGCTCGCCGTGCCCGGGGATCATCCACTTCCCGCTCGTGACACAGACCAGCGCCGACGGCTTCAACTCCTCCAGGCGCGACAAATCCGGCGCGGGCGCCTCGCGCAGCACGCCCAGCGGCATCCCGATCGTCCAGAGACTCCCAAGCCGCACCCGGTGCGTCGCGCGTTCGTCCGGCCCGAACACACGCCCCGCATGCCGACGCGCCAGCTCGTACGCCTCATCCGAGACCACCGGCGGCGGCTCGTAAAACAGCACGTCCACCTCGCCCGGCGCACGCCCCAGACCGCGCCACGCCGACTCCAGCGTCAACGCGCTCCGCGAACGCCCCGACAGCTTCGCACGCCAACGGCTCCCCGGCCCCAGGTCCACCCCGCCCGGCGGCACCGGCGCACCAAAACACAGCACGCGCGACGCCCCGGCCTCCCCGCCCACAAAACGCAACGGGCCGTGCGCGCCCATCGCCCCGTCGCACTGGTTCCACAGCGCGTCGGCCTCCTCCTGTCGCTCGATCAAGACCCCCACCGTCGCCATGGGCGGAGTTTAGGAACCCACGCGCGCCCCTGCGGCTCCCACGCCCGCGCGCTACCCTCCGCCATGCCATCACCCGAGGAGCCCAACGCCCCGCAGACCGACACCGACACCACGCCCGAAGGCGACGCCCCCGTCGGCGGGGACCACGCCCGCTTCCCCAGCCGCACCCGAGGCAACGACGCCGCCAACAGGGCCTTCGCCGTCGAAGCCGCCCGCCTCATCCTCGACGACAAGTGCCACGACGTCGTCGTCCTCGACGTCCGCGGGCTCAGCCAGGTCACCGACTACATCGTCATCGGGAGCGGCACCAGCGACCGGCAGATGCGGTCGGCCCTCGATGACGTCGCCAAGCTCGGCGCCGAGCAGGGCTTCCGCAGCTTCCGCACCAACGCCGACGAACGCGCCACCTGGCTGCTCGCCGACTTCGTCGACGTCGTCGTCCACCTCTTCGAGCCCAACACGCGAGCCCTCTACGACCTCGAGATGCTCTGGGGCGACGCCGACCGCATCGAATGGATGCGCCCAGGCGACCGCGCCAAGAACCGGCCGGACATGTACGACACGTCGGACCAAACCCCGTAACCCCAGCCGTCACCACGCCCCATCCCCCGATCCATCACCCCGATCCATCACCCCGATCCAGGCGAGCCCCATGCCCACACCGCCGCAAGCCGTCGAACGCGTCCGCGTCCCCCTCGGCGACCGCGCGTACGACGTCGCCGTCGCCCCGGGCCTGCTCGACCGCCTCGGCGAGCTGACCAGCGAGGCCCTCGGGCACGCCCCGCCCCGCGCCTGCCTGGTGGTCGATGACGCGCTGCCCGAGGCGATGGTCGTCCGCGCCACGGCCTCGCTCCACGCCGCCGGCGCGAGCGTCGCCGTCGTCCGCCTCCACGCGACCGAGCGCACCAAGTCGCTCGTCACCCTTGAGCACATCCTCCGCGAACTCGCCCACACCCGCCACGAGCGACGCGACCCCATCGTCGCCCTCGGCGGCGGGGTCGTGACCGACCTGGCGGGCTTCGCCGCAGCCGTCTACAGGCGCGGGTGCCCCGTCATCCAGTGCCCCACCACGCTCCTCGCGATGGTCGACGCCAGCGTCGGCGGCAAGACCGGCGTCAACCTCCAGGCCGCCCACAACGACCACGACGAACCCCGGCACCACCACGCCCGACCCCACCGCCTCGGCGGCACGCACGAGCCCCACCACGAGCCCGACACCATCGGCCTGCTCAAGAACTTCATCGGCGCCTTCCACCAGCCCGCCCTCGTCGTCGCCGACGTCGACACCCTCGCCACACTCCCCGAGCGCGAGCTCCGAGCCGGGCTCGCCGAGTGCATCAAGCACACCCTCATCGCCGCATCGACCGACCCGGAGCACGGGCCCCAACTCGCCGAGCGCATCGAGCGCGCCGTGCCCGGCGTGCTCGCCCGCGAGCCCGGCGCGTGCGCCGCGATGGTCGCCGACAACATCCGCCTCAAGGCCGCCGTCGTCGCCGGGGACGAGCGCGAGCTCGCCCCGAGCGCCCAGGGCGGGCGCGCGCTGCTCAACCTCGGGCACACCTTCGCCCACGCGATCGAGCCGCGCCCGGGCCTCAGCCCGACGTCCGACCCGCAGGACGCCCCGCTGCGTCACGGCGAGGCGGTCGCGGTCGGGTGCGTCGCCGCCGCCGCCGCGAGCGCCGCGATGGGCCTGGGCGACGAGCGCTTCGTCGAAGGCGTCCGCGCCCGGTTCGAGGCGGCTCGCCTCCCCACGCGCCTGTCGGGGTTGCCCGAGACCGACGTGCTGATCCGCGCGATGGGGCACGACAAGAAAGTCACCGCCGGCCGCCTGCGTCTGGTCCTGCCCGAGCCGGGCGCGCGGGCGCGCGTGGTCGAGTCCCCGCCGCAGGACGCCGTCGCCGCCGCCTGGAACGCCGTCCGCGCCGACGCCTGAGCCCCGCCCGGTCGCCGGATCGCTGTCGAACGCCTTCTGCCGACAATTCCCGTATCCTGCGGGCACCATGCGTTTTGCAATGATCATGGCCGGCGGCGCCGGCACCAGGCTCTGGCCCCTCAGCCGTCAGGCTCGCCCGAAGCAGCTCCTCCCGTTTATCCGTCGCGAGGGCGACGAGTCGCCCAAGTCGCTGCTCCAGCTCGCCGCCGACCGGCTCGAGGGCCTCGTGCCCCCCCAGCAGCGGTACATCTGCACGGGCGAGAGCTACCGCGCCGCGATCGAGGCCGCCCTCCCGGCGTTCGCCGGGGACCAGATCCTGGGCGAGCCCGCCGCGCGCGACACCGTCAACGCCGTCGGCTTCGCCGCCGCCGTCTTCGAGACCCTCCACCCCGGCGCCGTCTTCTGCGTCCTCACCGCCGACCACGTCATCGAGCCCGCCGACCAGTTCCGTCACCTCATGGACCTCGGCTTCCGACTCGTCGAGGACGACCCCACCCGCCTGGTCACCTTCGCGATCAAGCCCACCCACCCCGCGACCGGCTTCGGCTACGTCGAGCGCGCCAAACGCCTGCCCGGCTACGACGGGCTCGCCTCACGCGTCGCCCGCTTCGTCGAAAAACCCGACGAGGCCCGCGCCCAGGCGTACGTCGAGAGCGGGCACTTCGGCTGGAACAGCGGCATGTTCGTCTTCAGCGCGCGCACGTTCATGAACTGCCTCGATCGCTTCAAACCCGAGTCCGCCAAGGGCCTCCGACGCATCCAGCAGGCCTGGACCACCAAGCAGCGGGAGGAAGTCCTCGGCGCGGTCTACCCGACGCTCCCCAAGATCAGCGTCGACTACGCGGTGATGGAGCCCGCCAGCCGCGACGAGCACGTGTCGGTGGTCACGGTGGAGATGGACCTGACCTGGCTGGACGTGGGGAGCTGGCCGAGTTACGCCGAGACGGTCCCCGCCGACGCCTCCAACAACCGCGTCGTGACCCACGGGCGCGCGATCGCGGTCGACAGCCGCGACAACCTCATCGTCGACGGCGAGCCCGACGGGCACACCCTCGCCCTGCTCGGGTGCGAAGGCCTCGTGGTCGTCCGCACCAAAGACGCGACGCTCATCATGCCCAAGGCGAAAGCCGAAGCATTAAAACTGCTCCACGCCCAGCTCCCCCCCGAACTGACCTGACCCTCACCCTTCCTTATCTGTCTCCCCTCGTGCCTCGTGCCCGATACCTCGTGCCTGCTTAAGGAACTTGCCCTGCGTTACCTCGCGATCGATCTCGGCGACCGTCGCACCGGCTTTGCCGTCGGCGATGACGTCACCGGGCTCGTGCAGCCCGCCGGCGCGACCGAGACGCCCATCGAGCACGCCGGGGGCATGAGCCTCGAGCGCGAGATCGAGCGCGCGATCGACGACTACCTGAACCGGGGTGATGAGCTCGTCTTCGGGCTCCCCATCAACATGGACGGCTCCGAGGGCGTCCGCGCCAAGCGCGTCCGCGCCATGGCCGAACGCGTCGCCTCCCGGACCGGGCGACGGGTCCATTTCCAGGACGAACGCCTCACCAGCGCCGACGCCGACTGGCAGATGGCCCGCACCGGGCTCACCCACGGCCAAAAAAAGACCCGGCGCGACGCGCTCGCCGCCGCGACGATCCTCCGCGATTTCCTCGCCGCCCAGCGACGCCCCGCCCCGCCCGCCTTCGACAATCCGGACGACGACCCCTCGGGCGCGAACGAGCGGTGACCCTCGTCCGTACGGATCATGTTCACATGCCCGCAACGCCGCCCCGCCCGAGCCGATAGAGACACCGGGCGCGCCCCGCTCCCGCCCACGCCCCACGGAGACGCACGGATGCCGACCCCGACCCCAGCGCAGACCACGGCCCGAAACCGTTTCACCCTCGCCGCGATCACGCTGAGCGCCCTCGCGCTCGCCCCGATCGCCTCGCCACCCATCGCCTCCGCCCAGCCCGAGCGCACGCCCGCGCCGGCGCGTGCCGCGGAGGGCGATCCGGGCGAGATCGCGTCGTTGGACGCGCTGCTCGACGCGCTCGAGGCGGCGGGGGGCGACATCGACGCGCTGACCGCCCGCGTGCAATACACGCGCACCTTCGCGATCGCCGGGGACACGCAGACACGCCAGGGGCAGCTTTTCTATCAGGTCCTCCGCCCCGCGACGCCCGACCCGCGCGCCGGCGCTGAGGACCGCAAACGCTTCGCCGTGCGGTTCGAGACGCTGATCCTCCAGGGCGGGCGTGTCGAGGACGAGGTCAAGGACTACATCTTCGACGGCGAATGGTTTGTCGAGCGCACGCCCGCCTCGCGACAGTTCATCAAGCGTCAGATCGTCCCCCCCGGCGAGCGGTTCGACCCGCTCAAGGTCGGCGAGGGCCCCTTCCCCCTGCCCATCGGGCAGAAGCGGGCCGACATCCTCGCCGAGTACGAAGCCTCCATCGTCGACCCGGCCGAGGGCCTGGGCGAGAGCCTCGCCGCCTTCGTCACGCGCGACGCGGGCACGCACCGCCTCCGCCTGATCCCGCGCGATCCGGACGCCAGCTCGCGCGAGGTCGAGGTCTGGTACCGGCGGGACACGCTCCTCCCGCGCCTGGCACGGACGGTCAGCGCCGAGGGCGACGAGAGCTTCGTCCAACTCGTCGACGTGCGCCAGAACGCCGACGCCGAGCTGGACATGACCATCTTCAACATCGCGACCCCGCGTGCCGGGAGCGGCTGGGACGTGCGCGTGGAGCCCTGGCGCGGCTCGGTCGCCGCGCCCGAGCGCCCCGGCGGGAGCGGGCGATGAGCCGACGCGCCGCACGCCTCGTACGCGCGCTCGCGGGCGTCGCGGCGATCGCGCTCCTCACGCCCCACGCGATCGCGCAGGTCCACGCGACCGCGCCCCCGAGCGAGGGCGGGGCGCAGGCGCCGACGATCGAGCCGGCCCGGGCGCTCATCCGCGCCGCCGAGGCGCCCTTCCTGACCCAAGCCGAGGCCCGGGCGTTGCGCGTCGCGCACGGGCTCTGGACCGACGCGGACCTGGACGAGGCGTACTGGGCCGCCAAGGCCGCCCTCGCCGCCGGCGCGTGGGACCACCCCGCCCTGCAGGACGAAACCGCCGACCCGCTCGACCGCGCCGAGGCGCAGCTCGCGATCGGCGAGCCCGCGCGTGCGCTCGAGCTTCTCAACGCCCACGAGAGCGTGCGCGCGCAGCGCCTCCGCGCCGAAGCGCTGCTCATGCTCGGGGACAAACAGGGCGCCGCCCGGGTCGCGGAAGACGTTCAGAACAACCGCGACGCGATGTCCGGGCAGAACGCCGCCGAGCTCGTCGAGGCGCTGCGCGCCGGGCTCGTGCGCACGCGCGTGGCAGGTGCGCGTCACGCGGCGGCCGACTTTCACGGGATCATCGGCGCCCTCGGGCAGGCGCGCCAGCGCGCCCCGCTGGAGTGGCGCGTCCGCCTGCTCGAAGCGCAGGTCCTGCAATCCAAGAGCAACCCCGCCGAGGCCAACGCCGCCGTCATGGAGGCCCTGCGTCACCACCCGCGCCTTGCTCCCGCGTGGCGTCTGATCGCCGAGCAGCAGGTCGACACCTTCGGCTTCGACGCCGCCCACGCGATCGCCGCACGCCTCGATCAGCTCACGCGCGAGCTCGGCGCGCTGCCGAGCGTCGACGCGGCCCTCATCCGCGCCCGCGCCGCCCTCCGCGTCAGCGACCCGGAAACCGCCGAAGCCGAGCTCGCGGGCGTGCTCGCCCGCTTCCCCAACCACCGCGGCGCACTCGCGCTCCGCGCCGCCGCCGCCGCCCGCGCGTTCGACTACGACCAGGCCGAACGCCGCGTCGAAGCCTTCAACGCGATCGCCCCCGGCCTCGCCGACGCGGCGCTGGCGGTCGGCGTCGCGCTGAGCGACGCGCGCCAGTACGCCGAGGCGTCCGATTTTCTCAACCGCGCCGCCCGTCTGGAGCCCAACCGCGCCGAGCCGTGGATCGAGCTCGGGCTCCTCGAGATGCAATGGGGCCGGGACTCGGCCGCGATGGACGCCCTCCGCACCGCCGCCGCCCTGGATCCTTTTCACACCCGCGTCGACAACTCGCTCCGCCTGCTGAGCGAGCTGCTCACCTACGACACGCTCGACAGCCCGCACTTCCGCGTGCGCTTCCGCCCGGGCATCGACCGCGTGCTGGCCGAGGAGATGATCGACGAGCTCGAGGCGATGCACGAGCGCGTCACGGGCGACGCGCCGGGCAGCATCCGCCACGTCCCCGCCGAGCGGACGCTGATCGAGCTCATGCCCGACCACGCCTGGTTCAGCGTGCGGATCACGGGCATGCCCAAGATCTTCACCGTCGCCGCCGCCACGGGGCGGGTCATCGCGATGGAGAGCCCCAAGAGCGGGCCGCGCTCCAGCACCGGCCCGTACGACTGGCTCCGCGTCGTGCGCCACGAGTACGTCCACACCGTCACGCTCAGCCGGACCAACAACCGCATCCCCCACTGGCTCACCGAGGCCGCCGCCGTCCACCTGGAAGACGCCCCGCGCGACGAGCCCCGCGCCCGCCTCCTCGCCGACGCCTACCGCGCCGGGGAGCTCTTCCCGATGGACCGCATCAACCTCGGCTTCATCCGCCCCCAGCGCCCCACCGACCGCTCGCTCGCCTACGCCCAGTCCCACTGGATGTACGAGTTCATGCTCGAACGCTTCGGCGACGAGGCCCCGCTCCGCTTTATGGACGCGATCGCCGAAGGCCAGCTCCAGCCCCGCGCCTTCCAGACCGCCCTCGGCGTCAGCGAAGCCGACTTCTACGACGCCTTCCTCCAATGGGCCGGGCGACAGGTCGTCGATTGGGGCCTCGCCCTGCCCCCGGGCGTGCCGAGCGTCCAAACGCTGCGCACCCGCGCCGCCGTCGCGGCTCTCAACGACGAGGACGCCCCCCCCGCCCGGCGCGCCATCGTCCTCGACCCCGACGCCGAGCCCGTCTTCGACCTCGGCCCGCTCGCCAAGGTCGACGCCGACAAGCTCCCCCCCGTCACCCCATCCCAACTCGACGCCTGGCTCGACACCTACCCGGACCACCCCGAACTGCTCGGGCTCAAGGTGCGCCTCGAGCTCGAACGCCGCAGCGGACGACCCGACGCGGGCATGCTCCCGCTCCTGGAGCGGTACGCGGCGGCCCGCCCCGTCGCCGAGCTCCCGCACCGGATGCTCGTCCGCCTGTACCGGTCGGGCGAGGCCGACTCCGCCGCCCGCCCGCCCGAGGGGGTCATCCCGCACCTGGAATGGCTCGACGTCCGCGAGATCTACACGCCGGTCTACGCGATCGAGCTGGCCCGCCTGTACGCGGACGCCGGCGACCGGGACCGGGCGCTCGAGAAAGCCGAGCGCGCGGTGCGGATCAGCCCCTTCAACGCCGAGTACCGCGAGTTCGCCGCGAGGATCGCCCTCGCGCAGCGCGATATCCCGCGGGCCGAGCGCCACCTGCGCGCGCTGACGGTCATCGAGCCGGACGAGCCCCTGCACCCCGCGCGTCTGGAGCGTCTCCGCCAGCTCCAGGGCTCGGCGGGGTAAGGGCCCGCCCGTTGCCGGGAGGGTGCCGGAACCCGTAGCATGCCGCCCCTGCGCCGCGCCTTCCGCGAGCGGCCCCTGTTTGAGGGAGCGACCGTGCCGACAGCCGTCATCAGCGACATCCACGGCAACGCCGAGGCCCTCCGGGCCGTCCTGGCGGACATCGACGCCCGCGGGATCGTTCGGATCATCTGCCTGGGTGACATCATCGGGTACGGTCCGGAGCCGTTGGCCTGCGTGGACCTGGTCCGCGAGCGGTGCGCCTGGTCGCTGATGGGTAACCACGACTTCGCGGTGCTGTACGAGCCGACGAATTTCAACGCCGTCGCCCAGGCCGCCGCCTATTGGACCCGCGAGCAGTTCGACGCCGAGCCCGACGAGGCCCTCCGCGCCGCCCGGTACGATTTCCTCGGTCGTCTGCGCGTCCGCGTGGTCGAGCCGCTGCCCACCAACGGCGAGGGCGACGCGAGCCGCACGGCTCTCGCCGTCCACGGCTCCCCCCGACGCCCCATCAACGAGTACATCTTCCCCTCCGACGCCAACGACGCCCCGGACAAGATGGAAGCCCTCTTCGACCGCATCGAGACCCTCGCGATCGTCGGGCACACCCACGTTCCAGGTGTTTTCACCGACGAGCCCGACTTCTACCCCCCCGCCGAGCTCGGCGAGCACCGGACCTACAAGTTCACCCCCGGCGAGAAGGCGATCGTCAACGTCGGCAGCGTCGGGCAGCCCCGAGATCTCGACCCGCGAGCCAGTTACGCCATCCTTCACCCCGAGGGTGTCGAATTTGTCCGCGTGCCCTACGACGCTCACAAGACCGCCGACCAGATCCAGGCGATCCCCCAGCTCGACAACTACCTCGGGCTCCGACTCCTCGAAGGGCGGTAAACCCTTCGAAGGAGGGACGCCGGGTTCCCCGTCGCGGCGTGCGCGGTGGCGCCGGGAGGCGTATGAAGCGGCCCCTCGCCCGGGCCGCCTCTGGTCTTCCCCTCTCCTAGACTCTCCCCCTTTGCACGCCGCCCCACCGCCCGGCGACCGTCGCGGCCCGTGTTGATCCATCCTGCCATGCCGAAGAAGCCGAACAAAGTGCTCCGCCTTGTCGTGCCGCTCGCCGCGATCGCGGTTGGGCTGATCGCGGTCTGGGCGTTTGTGAACAACGCCGCCAACCCCCGGACCGCGACGCGGGACGCCAACCGCCAGGCGCAGGCCGTGCCGGCGGCGCCCGAGCGTGAAGCCGCCCCCCGACCGGGCGATGAGCCTCGTCCGGAGCGCGATCCAGATCGCCAACCCGACCGACAGCCGGAGCCCCCGATCACGGACGAGGCCCCGCTCGAGACGCCCCCCGCGGACGCGCCCCCCCCGACCGACACGCCGGGCGACCCGGTCGCTGGCGAGGATGACGCCGCCCCCGACCGCCCCGCGATGGGCGCCGGGCCGGACGGCGAACCGGCCCCTCGCCCCGAGGCCGACGGCTCCGCCCCCCCAGGCCAGTTCGTCGCCCGCACCATCCCGGAGGGCTTCCCGACCAACGTGCGTTCGCTCGGCGGGCTCGGGGCCGCGAGCGATTTCCGGCTCCGGGTCGAGTTCACCCGCTACGCCGCGGGCGTCCGCGAGATCCGCCTCGCCCGCCACTACAACAGCGTCCAGGCGATGACCCGCGCCCGGACCGACCCCGACAACGTGACCGAAGAGGACTTCGTCCGCATCCAGCGCGAGCTGCGCGATGAGTCGAACAACGCGATAACGCCGTTCATGGTGCTCGGGCTCTCGATCAACGGAGCGTACACGGACCTGTCGGGCTTCCCGGCTCTGAGCACGGACTCGCCTCGCCCGCTCTGGGCGGAGACGGCCCCGGGGCGCTTCGTCGCGACGATCGTCGACGACCAGGGTCGCGAGGCCTTCCGCGTAACACGCGCGTACCGCGTCGAGGCGGACAGCTACGACATTTCGATCCGCACCACCGTTGAAAACCTGACCAACCGACCGGCCGAGTTGGTGCTCTACCAGTACGGGCCCGGGGAGCTCGAGCGCGAGCAGGCGAGCTACGGCGGGGACATCCGGCGCGTCCGCTTCGGGTACATCGTCCCGTCGGCCGACCCCGGGCGACGGACGGTGCTGAGCGACGCGTTCATCTGGCGCCAGCAGAGCCGCGAAGTCATGGGGCGTCGCGTCACCGAGCAGACCCAGTGGGGCCCGCAGGACATCTACCCCGCGACCCACCCGATCTGGCCCAACACGCGGAGCCAGAACCGCAGCTTCGACCTGGTCTGGGCCGCGTTCACGGACCGCTACTTCGGCGTCGCGGTCCACCCCTCGCTGCCCGCCGACCACACCGGCCCGATCCCGAGTCTCCAGGCGGGGCAGCGGATCGACCGTGTCGTGCTCAACCGCTTCACGGGCGACGGCGCGGCGATGCGCCTGACCAGCGCGCCCGTGATCGCCGAGCCCGGCGGGCGGGCCGATTTCTCCGTCTCGGTCTACGCCGGCCCGCAGAGCGCCAGCGTCATCCGCGACGAGCCGCGCGCCTCGGCCGCCGGGGTCTACGCGATCGTTCTCTACAACTTCGGCGGGCTCTGCGCCGCCTGCACGTTCCCGATCCTGACCAACGCCCTGTTCGGCATCCTCATCCTCCTGCACGACTATCTCGTCTTCGACTGGGCGCTGGCGATCATCCTCCTGGTCGTCATCGTGCGCACGATCCTCCACCCGGTCACGCGGTGGAGCCAGGTCCGCATGCAGCGCTTCGGCAAGCAGATGCAGGCGATGGCCCCCAAGCAGAAGAAGCTCCAGGAGAAGTTCAAGGACGACCCCAAGCGCATGCAGCAGGAGATGCGCAAGCTCTGGGCCGAGGAGGGCGTCAACCCCGCCGGGCTGCTCGGGTGCCTGCCCATGTTCCTGCAGACGCCGGTCTGGATCGCGCTGTTCGCGACGCTCTTCTTCGCGGTCGAGCTGCGCCATCAGCCGGCGTTCTTCGGGCTCTTCCAGAACTTCGGCGGGTGGACCTTCCTGGGCGACCTCGCCGCCCCGGACTCGTTCGTCAAGTTCGCCACCGGCATCACCCTCCCGTGGAAGGGCGTCGTCGACAGCATCAACGTCCTCCCGCTGCTGCTCGGCGTCGTCTTCTACTTCCACCAGAAATACCTGACCCCCGCCACCCCCAACATGACCCCGGAGCAGGCGCAGCAGCAGAAGATCATCAAGGTCATGACCGTGGTCATGTTCCCGATCTTCATGTACACCGCGCCCAGCGGGCTCACCATCTACTTCATCACCAACTCGGTGCTCGCGATCTTTGAAACACGCTGGATCCGCGCCTCGGCCGAGAAGAAGGGCCTGCTCGACCCCGAGCAGTACAAGCAGCGCAAGCAGGCGAAGCGTGCGGGCAAGCCGGGCGGGTTCATGGCCCGCCTCCAGGCCGCCGCCGAGCAGGCCCAGGCGCTCCGCGAGCAGCAGCAGGCCGCCAAGGGCAAGGGCGCCAACCCGCCCGGCGCGGGCAAGAGCAAGCAGCTGCGCCCGAGCCGCCCGGACCCGGTCGACCCCAACCGGCGTTTCAAACGCCGCAAGTGAGCCCCTCGTGCGCACCGGGGACACCATCGCCGCCCTCGCGACGCCCGCGGGCGCTTCGGGCCGCGCCCTCCTCCGCCTGTCCGGGCCGGGGTCGCACGCGGTGCTCGCCCCGCACCTCGAGCCGGAGCGCGAGCTTCGTGCGCACAGGGTGAGGCGCGCGGTGCTGCGCCTGCCGGTCGCATCTTCCCAGCCGGCCGGATTCGATGACACATCGCCCCGCCCCGAGCGGCCTCTCCCGGTTCTGATCGCGCGGTTTGACGCGCCGCGGAGCTACACGGGTGAGCACGCGCTGGAGATCCAGTTCGCCGGGCAGCCCGCGCTGGCGCAGCGCGTGCTGAGCCTGGCGCTCGCGTGCGGGGCGCGGCTCGCCGAGCCTGGGGAATTCACGGCCCGGGCGTACCTGAACGACCGCCTGCGTCTGGACGAGGCCGAGGGCGTGCAGGCGGTGATCGCCGCCGAGAGCTCGGCCCAGCTCCACGCCGCCCAGCGCCTGCTCTCAGGGCAGACCGGCGACCGCTGGCGCGCGCACCGCGACGAGCTGGCGACCCTGCTGGCGCTGGTGGAAGCGGGGATCGACTTTACAGACCAAGAGGACGTCGTCGCGATCGCGCCGCGCGAGCTGGGCGAGCGCCTCGCGCGTGTCCGCTCGTCGCTCGCGAGCGACCTGGGCTCGGCCCGCGGCGACGACGCCGACCGCGACACGCCGAGCGTCGTGCTCGTCGGCCCGCCGAACGCGGGCAAGAGCACGCTGTTCAACGCGCTGCTCCGGGCGGCCGACCCGCGGGTCGGCGCGCGCGCCGTCGAGAGCGACACGCCGGGGAGCACGCGCGACGCGATCGCGGAGCGCCTGGAACTGGGGCGGCTCGTGCCCGGAGCGGGGGCGATCCTGTGGACCGACCTGCCGGGGCTGGACGCGGGCGCCTCGACGCCCGCCGGAGCGGCCGCGCAGCGCGCGGCCTGCGACGCCCTCGCCCGCGCGCACGCGATCGTGCAGTGCGACCCGCGCGGCGTCTTCCCCCCCACCCTCGGCGCACCGCCCGCGACGCCGACGGTCCGCGTGCGCACGAAAGCCGACCTTCCACAGGTCGACGCCGGGGGCGGCTCGGGTCGTGGCTCCGACGACCGCAGCGACGCGGCGTGCGCGGTCTGCGCGATCGACGGGTACGGGCTCGCGCCGCTGGCGCGGGCGATCGCCGACGCCGCCAGCGCCCGCCCGGGCTCCAGCGTCTCGCCCCGTGCGGGGCGCGCCTTGCGGGCGACGCGCGACGCGATCGACGAGGCGATCGCCCAGACCGACCCGGCCCAGCCCAGTCTGCCCGAGCCGGAGCTGATCGCGGGCGCGCTCCGCGAGGCGCTGGACCGCCTCGGGGAGCTCGTGGGCGAAGTCACGCCGGACGACGTGCTGGGGCGGGTCTTCGCGACGTTCTGCGTGGGGAAATAGCGTGCCGAGGCCCGGGGGGCGTAGGCTGTGAGCGCATGGACCGCGACGCGCCGAGCCGCGACCCCCACCCCGAGAGCGCCGCCCGCTGGTTCGAGGCGGGCGAGCTCACGTGCGTGCTGAGCCGGTACGACCTGGGCCCGATCGATGCCGTCCGCCCCTACCGGCGCGGCTCGGCGCTGGCGCCCAAAGCCGTGCTCCGGAGCGCGACGGGGCGGTACCTGCTCAAGCGTCGCGAGCCGGTGCACGCGGACCCGTACCGCGTCGCGGTCTGTCACGCGGTGCAGCTCCGCCTGGCCGACCACGGGTTCCCGGTCGCCGCTCTGATCGGGACGGCTGCGGACAACAACTCCATCTGCCAATTCAAGGGCGGCGTGTACGAGGTGTTCGAGTTTGTCCGCGGGGAGCGGAGCGACCGGACCGCGCCGAGCGCGCGCACGGCCGGCGCCTGCCTTGCCTCGATGCACGCGGCGTTGCGCGGCTTCGAGCCCGACTGGGAGCCCGCGCGGGAGACCTACCACGCCGCGCCGTGGATCGGCAAGCGGTTTCAAGCCGCACGCGCCCGCCTCGGGCCCGACGCGGGCCCGACCCTGGACGCGTTGGAACGCGCCTACGCCGAGGCGGCGGCCCGCGTCGACCGCGCCGGCTTCGCGGACCACCCGCCGCACATGATCCACGGCGACTGGCACCCGGGGAACCTGATCGTGCGCGAGGGCGTGATCGCGGCGGTGGTCGACTTCGACGCGACGCGCGCCGCCCCGGCGCTGGTGGACGTCGCGCGCGGGGCCGTCAATTTTGCGTTGGAGCGCGACGCGGGCGGCGGGCTCCGTCTCGATCCGGAGCGGTTCGCGGCGTTCTGCGCGGGGTACGAAGCCGCCGGCGGCCCGCTCGCCCGGGCCGCCGATGCGCTGCCCGCGCTGGTGACCGAGAACATCGTCGCGGAGGCGATCGAGCCGGTCGCGGCCACGGGACGGTTCGGGCCGGGGGACGGGCTGGCGTTCCTGCGGATGGTCGCCGAGCGTCTGGAAGACCTCGCCCACGCCGCCCAGGCGGGTGTCGAACGGACGCCGACGTCCGCGATCACGCCCCCGCGCGGGTGACGTGCTGCAAGGCGTCGGCGAGGTCGCCCGCCAGGCGGCGCTGGGCCGCCGGCGTACGCACAAAACCCTGGCGGGCCTCGATCTCAATCCCCGCGTAGAGCCCCGCGGGCAGGCGCGATCGCAGGGTCGTCGTCAGCCCGTCGTCTGTGCCTTTGTACGGCTCGTTGAACGGGCATCGCAGCTCGGGGCGACGATCGGCGAACGCTTCGCGCCAGCGTTCGCACAGCTCGGCTTCGTGCGCACGATCGGTGTCGAAGAGCCATGCGCACTCCAGCTCGCGCCGGTGGCCGCGCAGCTCGTCGACGCAGGTGTGGACGCCGACGTGCAGGACGCGTCGCCCGGCGTCGGTGTGGGCGCGGATGGTGCGCTCGACGCTCGCGCGGTGGGCGGTGTGGTATCGGGCGAGGATCTCGGCGCGTGCGCGTTCGGGGAGCCCGCGCGTGAACTCGCTGAAGAGATCGGGCTGGTCTTCGGAGCGGTTCGGATCGACGAGCAGGCGGGTCGTGGTGGTGACGATCAGCGGGGCGGCGAGGGCCGAGGCGAGCCCGAGGGCGACGCCGAGCGCGCCGGGGTCCCACCCGCGGTGCGATCGCAGCGTCTCGCCCGCGCCGCGGAAACGCGATCGGTACGCGGGTGGCACGTCACGCCCGGCGTGCTCGCAGGAGAGCACGATCGCGTCTGGACGCCATGGGTCGCTCGTGGTCATGCGATCAGTCGGCTCGGAAGAGCTCGCCGGCGTGCAGCCGATCGCCCAGCTCGGCGTACACGGCCCGGAATGCGTCGCGCGAGGGGCTCTCGCCGAGCGCGCGCACGAGGCGTGACGCGAGCGAGCCGGCGCGAAGCATCCGTCGCAGCGTCGGCGCAGATTCCGCGTCGCTCGGCACGAGCTCGTCGAGCAGCATCGCCCAGAGCTCGCCGGCCGGGAGCGGTCGGCGCTGCCCGAAGGCGGCGAGGAGCGCGGGCTCGCGGACCATCGCGCCCTCGGCGTCGCGGACGCACTCCATGAGCGCCGCCAGCAGCGGCTCGGGCTCGATCGCCTGCTGGGCGTCGAGGCTGAGCCAGCGCTCTTCGGTCAGCGCGCGCACGGCTTCGGTGATGAGCGTGACCGCGGCAAGGTCGGCCGCGGGGCATTCCTGGGTGTCGATGAGTCGGAGCTCGATCGCGCCACGGTCGAACCGCGCCATCGCGCCGCGCGCGTTGGCGAACTCGTGGCGGAGCACGCCCTCCGGGTCGTGCGGCGCGAGGTCGGCGTAAAGGCGACCGAGCACGTCACGCTCGAACGCCTCGCGCGTGAAGACGCGCTCCGGCACGACGTGCCCGACCATGCTCGGCACGCGGTCGGCGTTGTGGCGGTAGACCTTCAGGCGCTGGTCGAGATTCGGCGCGCGCTTCCCGTCGGCGTAGGGGCTGCTCGCGGCGAGGGCGGGGATCAGCGGGAGGATCAGGCGGCAGGCGGCGTGCAGACGCCCGAACTCCGCGTCGTCGGCGAAGGGGAGGTTGACGTGCGTGCTCTGGAGGTTGCCCCACCCGTGCCCGCGGCAGCCGAAGATGCGGTCGTAGACGGCGTAGATCTCGTTGTTTTCGTGCGGCCAGAGCCGCGTTTCGCGGTCGGGGTCCATCCACGGGTGCATGCCGGTGGGGAGCAGGCGCGCGCCCATCGGCGCGAGGTAGGCGTTGATGCGTCGGACGTGGTCTTGAAAGTGGTGCGCAAGCCCGGCGAGGCTCGGGGCGGGGCGCTGGGTCTTGAGCTCGGCGACGTGGAGCGCCAGCTCGTTGGACCAGCTGATGACGCCATCGGGGCCGTCGGGCTCGACGTCGGGCGTGTCGCTCCCGGCGGCGGCTCGGAAGAGCGCGTCGGCGAGGGGACGGACATCGAGCGTGTCGGCGTCGACGATCATGTACTCGATCTCGACGCCGAAGGCCTGGAAGAGGGCGATCGGGTACCGGTCGTCAGCGTGGGCGGTGTTCATCGCGATTCGAGCTTCCAGAAGAAGTGCTGCATGACGCGGCGGTAGAGCTCGTCGCCGAGGGCGGCGTCTTCGACGCCCGCGTCGATGTTGGGATTGTCGTTGACCTCGATGACGACGGGCTTGCCGCGGACGACCTTGAGATCGACGCCGTAGAGCCCGTCGCCCATGAGGTTGGCGGCTCGCACGGCGAGCTTGAGCACGCGGGGCTCGACGGCTTCGAGGGGGAGGGTTTCGAAGCCGCCCTCGTGCGTGCCCTCGCTGTCGCGTTTGACGATCTGCCAGTGCCCTTCGGCCATGCCGTAGCGGCAGGCGTAGAGCGGCTTGCCCGCGAGCACGCCGATTCGCCAGTCGAAATCGGTCGGGACGTACTCCTGCGCGATGAGCAGGTCCGAGCCTTCGAAGAGTTTCGCCAGCGTGGGCGCGAGCTCGCTTTCTTCATCCAGGCGGAGCACGCCGGCGGAGAAGGCGCTGTCGGGCTGCTTGACCACGCAGGGGAAGCCGAGGGAGCGGATGCCGTCGGCCGCGTTCTCCTTCGCGAGGATCAGCGTCCGCGGCGTCGCGACGCGGTGACGCGAGAGCGTCTCGGCGAGGAAGACCTTGTTGGTGCAGCGGACGATCGACTTGGGGTCGTCGATGACGACCATCCCCTCGGCGGCCGCGCGGCGCGAGAAGCGGTAGGTGTAGTGGTTCACGTACGTCGTGTCGCGGATGAACAGCGCGTCGTACTCCGCGACGCGCCCGTAGGCGTCTTTCTCGATCAGCTCGCAGCGGATGCCTAGCTCCGCCCCGGCGTCGATGAACTTTTTGAGCGCCTTGGGGCTCGAGGGCGGCATCGGGTCCGACGGGCTGTGCAGGATCGCCAGGTCGTACTTGGCGGGGGGCTCGGCCTTGTTGCGGCGCGGGGCTCGCTTCAGGTACCGCTCGGCCTGCTGGGCGACGAAGTCGCGGTGCGAGTCCGGCACGTCGGCGAGCCCGAGGAAGCGGATGCCCGCCAGGCGCCATCGCCCGTCGCGTTCGAAGCGGACGCGCAGGAGCGGGGCCGGGAAGGCGTTGAAGACCGCCAGCGCCAGGCGGTCGTGGGCCGAGGCGAGGTTGCGACCGAAGTAGACGCTGAGCTCGAAGGTTTCGGAGCGGATGCGGCGCAGGCTGGTTTGCATCAGCTCGTCGAGATCCTGCGAGGCGAGCTTGAGCACCGGCGCGAGCTTCAGGTCCTGGATCGACGCGACCGACGGGAGCGGGCGGTGCCCCCGCGCCTCGGCCAGCAGCGAGACGTAGTACCCCGACGCCTGGTACCGGAAGCTCCGGCAGAGATTGAAGACCTTCCGCCCCGGGCCCTGCGCCAGCGTGTCGTCGGACAGGTACCGGTACGCGCTGACCAGCTCCGCGCCCGGCACGTGCAGGCCCCAACGCTTCGGCGAATCCACCACCAGCAACGGCTTCAAGACCCGCCCTCCACCTGCGCCCCGTCCGGGCCCTCGCCCGACGCCTCGTGCGGCTCGATCACCAGCAGGTTCGCGTCGTGCGTCAGCACGCCGAGCATAATCGCCGGGACCAGTCGCGACATCTTCACCGTGTACCGCTGGGTCTCGAACCCGGGGTTGTCCGCCAGCGGATCGGCGACCGTGACGCGACGCCCTTTCTTTTCGTACCCGTGGAGGACGACAAAGTGCCCGGCGGGAGAGCCGCGCACGTCGTCGTAGTCGTCGTTGGGGCCGAACTCCCGGGCGCAGCGGTAGAGATAGGTCGCGCTCAGCCCGGTCAGGACGGGTTTGCCCGCGCGGATGAAGCCCGAGATCAGGCGGCTGGTCAGGTCGCGGAACCGGACGCGCCCGCCGAGGCGGAGGAACTCGACGTACGCCTCGGTCGTGGTCTGGAACCGCTGGTCCGCCTCGCGACGCCGGGGGGAGCCGGGCGCGCTCAGGGCCTGCGCCTCAGCCTGGGCGCGGAGCTTGCCCGAGAGTTCCTTCCCCTCGGCCCGCCCTTCGGGCGTGAACCACGTCGGGTCGAACATGTGCAAATTGAAGGTGTAGAGCGTCGCGAGGTAGCCGCGTCGGAGGGCGTGGGCCCCGAGCATCGCGGCGATCGTGCCCCGCCCGACGCCGGCGGTGTTGAGGCTGGCCGCCGAGTCGATGATCTCCGCGAGCGAGGCGTCGTCGCCCCAGTAGCGGTAGACGGCGTGGAGGCAGGTCGGGCCGCAGGTCTCGTCGTCCGGCTGCGGGAGGATCTCGACCGGGAGCACCTCCGCCAACGGGCCGGGGGGGCGCACCGGCTGCGGGCGGACGCCCGGGTCGTCGGGCGAGGCGCGCTGGTGCGTCTTGATCGTTCTGGGCACGGGCCTCGGCATGGCGTCCTTGCCGGCGGGCGGGCGTGGGTCTTTTCATCGCCCAACCCGGTCGCGGGCGGTCGGTCTCGCCGACCTGTGGCATGATTCTATTCGCCGCGTGCGAGCGCGTCGGCGTCCGACAGCCGATGTTCATCGGTCGCAACGCCCCGATCACCGCACACCCGCGGTCCAGCGCCCGCGCACCACCCCGAGAGGGCCCCCATGAGCCAAGCCGCCGCCGATCCGATCCACGCGACCGCGACGCCGCCGATCGGCGGGCACGTCCTCGTGATGTTCGCGTTCGACATCGGGTTCCAGGTCGATCTCGAGGCGGCGTCGGGCGCGGTGCAGGCGTCGCGACGCCTGGAAGCCGTCCGAGCCCGACGCCCCGCGCCCGTCTGGTTCGACTACAGCCCCGCCCCGCTCCGGTTCCGATCCGATGGCGCGTCGGTCGGCGTCGCGGGCGTGCAGAGCGAGGGGGAGGTGGACGTGCTCTTGTACGATTTCGGCGCGGTCCTGCTCACCTACCGCTTGCCGATGCCGCCGACGCTCGCCGAGCTGCCGGGCCTGAGCGCCCGGCTTTCGAGCGACCGGGAGCTCGTCGCCGACGCCCGGGCCCGGGCCGAGCGCATCATGGCGACCCTGGGCGAGGCCGTGGAACGCGCCCGCCTGCACCAGGCGGTCGAGGACTACGTGGTCTTCGCGATCACCGGCTGGCCTGCGAACGAGACGCCCGCCTCGCTCGCCTCGGCCCACGCCGACGTTCTCGCCCGCGCGATCGAGGGGGAGACGATCGAGCTCGCCCCGGAGCAGCGCGACCGCCTCATGGGCGGACGGATTTCCTACGCCCCGACGGACGTCGCGGTGATCGACTGGAACGCGGCCGTCCTCTTCGACCGCGAGCCGGAGGACGTCGTCGCCGTCCTCCAGCACGCCAACGTGGAGCTGCTCGAGCTCCGCGTGCTGGACGACGAACTGGACGCGATCCTCGACCACGCCGACGAGACGCTGAACGCGATCCTCGGGCGTCGGATCTGGCCCGCGCTGGGGAGCGGGCGGATGCTGGCCCGGTTCGCGGCGGTGCAGACCGACGCCGCGGTGATGTTCGAGGGCGTCAACAACGCGATCAAGCTCGTGGGCAACCAGTACCTCGCACGCCTCTACCGCCTCGCGGCCCAACGCCTGGACCTGCCGACCTGGCAGGCGAGCGTGCAACGCAAGCTCGACGCCGCCGACAATCTGTATGAAAAGATGTCCGACACCACGAGCGTCCGCCGCCTGGAAACGCTGGAGTGGGTCATCATCATCCTGATCGCGATCTCCATCGTGCTGATGTTCTTCCCGCTCTACTGACCCCGCTCCAAACCGCCCCCACTCCCGCGGCTTCGCAGAACCCCGGCCGCTTGCAAAGGACACCCATCGTGCGCGCCACGCTCACCATCCTGCTGCTCATCGGCTCCAACATCTTCATGACGTGGGCCTGGTACGGGCACCTTAAGAAGGTCGGCTGGACGATTCCCATTGCGATCGCCGTCTCCTGGCTGATCGCGCTGCCGGAGTACATCCTGCAGGTTCCCGCGAACCGGATCGGGCACGTCTCGCAGGGGGGCCCGTTCTCGGCCGCGCAGCTCAAGGTGCTCCAGGAGGCGATCACGCTGACGGTCTTCATCGCGTTCGCGTTCCTGATTCTGAAGGAGCGCCCGCGGACGAACGAGTACATCGCGTTCGGGCTGATCTTTGCGGGGGTGCTGGTCGCGATGATGGGTCGGCGCGAGCCGGCCGGCCCGATGCCCGAAACCCTCCCCCCGCCGCCGGAGTTTGTCGTCCCGGCGATCAGCGACGACGTCGCGGCGCCCCCCGAACACGAACGGCCCCGCCGAGAGGGCGGGGCCGAGTAAGAACCTGGGCGAATCGGGATCACGACGCGATCAGAAGTTGTACCCGATCTCGAAGCGGAAGACGGGGGCGATCTTGGTGTCGCTCTTGTCGACGAAGTTCCCGTCGCGGTCGAGGAATCGGTACTCCTGATAGGCGTGGACGCCGCCCATGACGCGGAACTCGAGCTTGCGGTCCTGGCTGGTCCAGTCGACGCCGAGCCCGACGGGGACCGAGTTTTCGCGGACGATGCCGCGGGGGAGCGCGAGGTTGTTGTTGGTCCGGAACTCGCGCCGCTCATAGGCGGCGGCGGCGAAGACCTTGAGCTGATCGTCGATGTCGTAGCTGAGGGCGAGCCCGAAGCCGGTATCGTTCCGGAGTCTCCAGCGGTCGTCGATCTGCCAGTCGATGGTGAAGATGGGGACGATCCAGCCGGTGTCTTCGAGGCGGGTGGTGCCCGCGACGCCGAAGCCGAGCCGGAAGTCGTCGTGGAAGCGGTAGCTCGCGCCGGCGAGGGCGCCGTAGGTGAGGGAGTCCTGGATCCTGGCGCCGTCCTGGAAGGCGCTGCGGACCCGGGCCCCGCCGAAGACGGTCCAGTCCGCGTTGATGGGCTTGGCGTAGGTGGCGCCGAGGTTGTAGATGTAGACCTCGTCGAAGGGGCGGTTCTCGGTGTCGAAGAAGGCCCGGGGCTGGGTCCAGTCGTAGAAGGTGACCTCGGTGCCGAAGCTGAAGGTCAGCGAGCTGCGGTCTTCGAAGGGCTTGATCACGTCGAGGGCGGCGCGGGCGCGGACGTAGGAGATCGAGCCGTTGTTCTCACGATCCGCGAAGCCGGCGTGCATCATGTAATCGCCCCCGCCGCGGAGACGGAAGAGCAGCCCGGGGGGCTGGGGCGCCGAGGCCGCCTCGTCGGGCTCGACCCGGCTCAGGTCCAGCGGCCTAGAGCGGCGGAAGCCCTCATCGGCGGCCCGTCCGTTAACGTCCTCCGGCTCCCACATCGCCGTGTTGAACATCCCGAGATCGCCCGCCTGCGCGTGCGCGGTCGAGGCAGGGAGACCCGACGCCCCGGCCACCAGCACCAGGATCGCCGCACCGCCCGACACACCACCGGAACCGGTGCCCCGCCGCCAGCCGCACACGCTTTGGATCATCGCACGCCTCCTCCAGATTCGGTCTTGCCCGTTTCGTCTCGCTCGCTCACGCCGTGGCCCGCCCGTCATGCGGGCCAAGGGCGCGCCCGCGGCTCGGTCCTTCGCAGGACGCCAGAGCGTAGCGTGGGCTCCAGCCGCGTACCGCCCGCACGCCGCCTACCGCCCCACATCGGCCATCCCGGCCGATCCGGACCAACCAGCCGGACCAAAGGCGGCCCGAGCCGGGGGACGGAGCCGGGGGAACCGATCGGTCAGGCCGAAACTGATTCTCAGGATGTCTCGAGGCTCCAAAGACCAGAAGCCCCGGCCGCAAGCCAGCAGACAGGCCAACTCCACGCCGCACCCGGCTACACTCCCCTTTCCCGCCGACGGCTCGCCCCGTCGGCCCAGGGGCGGTAACTCAACTGGTAGAGTGCCAGCTTTGCAAGCTGGAAGTTGGGCGTTCGAGTCGCCTCCGCTCCATTAGCAGCTGATGAGACGCGTTTGGGCGTTCATGAAAGCGGCCCGGCGCGGGGGGCGCGGGCCGGGCCGCCGGATGGGGTTGCGGCGAATGGCTTATGCCGCCAACAGGTTTTCGCAGCACCGTTCGCACGCACGGCAGCACTCGGCACACACCCGACAATGCTCGTGCGCCGAGGCGTGGCGCTCGCACTCTTCGGCGCACACGGCGCATGCGACGGCACACGCCTTCATCAGCGCCTGCGCCATGCCCGGGTCGCGTTCCATGCGCCGGGTCAGCACGCGCCCCAGAGTTTCACACAGGTCGGCGCAGTCGAGATCGGTGCGGATGCACCGGACGAGCGACGGGTCTTCCTCGGCGAGGCACGCGTCGGCACAAGCCGTGCAGCACTGCGCACACTCATAGCACGCGTCGATGCAGTCGTTGACTTCTGCCGTGTCGTGAGCGGTTTTATGGTCTCGGGTCATCTGTTCGGTCTTCATGATCGCTGCTCCCTGTTCAAAGCGGGGCCGCCCCAGTGCCGCCCCGTGCTGTGGCAACGCTTTCGCGCGCCCTTCGGCTTCCCGGGCGGGTTCAACTTTTCGACCCCGCACGCCCAATCCTCGCAGCCCGCCCAGCCTGACTCTCATACCCGCCTCATGCCGGGGATACGCGCGGCGAACAGTGTTCGAGAAGATCGCTGCCGAACGCCGATTCAGGGCATACATACAGCCGCCCGAGAGCGGGACCGGACCCCTGACGCGTCGTTGCTCGCGTCGGCAGGCCCCGCGATGTTCGCGGCTTCCGTCACGTGTATGTACGCTTCGTGGATATGGATCACCTGCGAGCCATACCTGGAATCGGTCGCACATTTGAGCATGATTTTGCACGGATCGGGATCACTCGGATCGCGCAGCTCCGGGGACGGAGTCCGGAACGGCTGTTCCGGAAGCTGGCAGACGCGAACGCGCAGGAGGGTCACCCGACCAGCAAGAACTACCTCTACGTGATCCGGATGGCCGTGTACTACGCCGACGGCGGCCGCGATCCGGAGAAACTCCGCTGGAACGCGTGGAAAGACGCCTGACCGGACGGCTCGCGGACTGCATCACAGCAACGGCGCAAACAGGCTCGCGCCGCCCTCGGCCAGGCGCCTGGTGCGCCCGCGCGTCGCCCACGTCGTGTTTTCGATCAGGTCGCTGTTCTCGATATACCCGTCCTGCACGCGGCGCAGCTCGCAGACGGCGTCGCACCCGTGCAAAACGAGGCTGAGCTCGTAGTTGATCCAGAAGCTGCGCCGGTCCAGGTTGACCGTGCCCACCACCGCCATCTGGTCGTCGACGGTGATGGTCTTGGAGTGCAGCAGCCCGCCGCGGAAGGCCCAGATCCGCACCCCCACGTTGAGCAGGTCGGCGCAGTTGGCGTGGGTGGCGAGCCCGACGAGCGTGCCGTCGATGCGCGCAGGGACGACCAGTTCTGTGCGCACGCCGCGCTGGGCGGCCGTCGCGAGCGCTTCCATAAACGCCTCGTCGGGGACGAGGTAGGGCGTCGTCATGACCAGTCGCTCTTGCGCCGCGTGGATCGCCGAGAGCAGCATCCGGTAGAGCGCCTTGGGGTTCTGCCCGGGCCCGGAGGGGACGACCTGCAACGCCGAGGAACCGGCGGGCGGGATTTCCTGGGGGACCCAGGACTCCACGTCGGGCTCGGTGTTGTCTTCGAGCGACCAATCCAGTTCGAACAGCGCGCCGAGCAGCCCGGCCGAAGGCCCGCGGACGCGGGCCATCACGTCGACCCACTGCCCGACGTTTTTGTGCTGTTTGAAGAAAGCCGGGTCGGCCATGTTCAGGCTCCCGGTGTAGCCGATGTCGTCGTCGATCACGACGAGTTTCCGGTGGTTGCGCAGGTCGACGCGCGAGAGGAGGGTGCGCAGCCGCCCCACGGGCAGCGCCGGGCGAACCTCCACGCCCGCCTCGCACAGGCGCGCGCACGCCTTGAGCAATGGCTTCCCTCCGACCGCGTCAACGAGCACCCGGCAACGCACGCCCCGTTCCTGAGCGCGCACGAGCGCGTCGTGCAGTTGGTCCACAATCCCGCCCGGCTCCCAGATGTAAAAGAGCAGGCGGCAGGAATGCTGCGCCTGGTCGATATCCTCGATCAGCCTCGTGATCGAAGCCCAGGCGCCGTCGAGGATTTCCACCCGGTTGCCGCCCACGGTGGGCAGGAAGCCGGCATTCACGCCGATCGCGTCGGCGCTGACGCTGGCGGGGTGCTCGCCCTTCATCGAGACGCCGCAGGACTCGCGGAGCTTGATCACGGACTGAAGCAGGCGTGGCGCGACGGCAGCGGTGCGTTGCTGGCGTCGCTGGCTGAGCCAAGTCTCGCCGATCATCAAGTATGCGGCGACACCCACCACGGGAAAAGCCGCCATCAGCACGAGCCACGACAGCGCAATACTGGTCGCGGGGCGACGCCAGATCACGCGCACCGCCAGGACGGTGAACGCCGCGAGGTGAAGCAACCCCGAGATCCCGGCGAGCCAGCTCGTCCATGTCGTCATGCGACTAAGGTTACCTTCGAATGGCGCGACCGAAGCGAGAACCCGCCCCGGACGGGCACCCGATCAAGCCGACGCCCCGGACGCGTCGCCCGGTCCGCGCGGCCGTCCGATCGGGGCTCCGCCGATACCCCCCGGAACTTCTCGCCTCGCTCCGGGCGACGAAAGACCACGGCCCGCTCCCCGCCCGGGACGTGCTCGAAGAACTCGCCCCACACGGGCTTGCGACCGCCTGGCTCGGGCACGCCTCCGTGCTCGCCACCCTCGGGCAACTGACCGTCGTGGTCGATCCGGTGCTCTCGGCACGCATCGGGCTCCGCCTCGGGCGGCGCGTGATCGGTTTGTCCCGGCGCATGCCGGCGCCGCTCGACCCGGCCTCCCTCCGCGGCGTCGACGCCGTGCTCATCACCCACGCCCACTTCGACCACCTCGACCGCCCCACGCTGACACGCCTCGCCGACCCGCGCACGACCGTCGTCGTGCCGCCGCGCTGCGCCAAGCTCATCCCCCGCGGGTTCAAAACCGTGATCGAGCTCCCCGCCGGCGAGGCGATCGACCTCCGCGGCGTCGAACTCCGCGCGCTCACCCCCCGGCATTGGGGCGCGCGCACGTGGCTCGATCGACGACGGGGGTTCAACGCGTACGTGCTCCGCAACGAGGAGGCCGCCGCCCTCTTTGCCGGCGACACCGCCGAAACCGAGGCGTTCAACGACCTCTCCGGGATCGACCTGGCGGCGTTCGGCATCGGCGCATACGAGCCCTGGGAGCACATGCACGCCACGCCGGAGCAGGTCTGGCGCATGTTCCAGGCGACCGGCGCCCGGCGACTGCTCCCGATCCATCACTCCACGTTCGAGCTCTCCGACGAGCCGCTGACCGAGCCGATCGAGCGTCTGATGGCGGCGGCCGGCGATCAGACCGAGCGCATCATCACCGGCGAGCCCGGCGAGGTTGTGGTGGTGCCGCCGCACGAGATGCCCCCCCTCGAAACGTAGCAGCGCCTGCGTGAAACATACCACACCCCTCGCACGCCGCCCGGCCGGAGCCGGACGACGCGCCAAGGGGTGCGGCCACTCTCTCGATCATCCACGGGCCTGCCCTCGTGCGACAAGCCCTCGCGCGTCAGCGCGTCACCGGGCGGCCGGCGCCTGCACCCATCGGCTTGGTCTCCACGACCGTCGGGCGCACACCGAAATACGTGCAGACCGAGTCCGAGAAGCCGGTCTCGCCGAGGCGGTGAACCTCGTCCTTCTCCAGACGCGGGGCGTCCTCAAACGTGCTCTTATCGACCGGTACGCGGAAGAGCGTGCCCTCCACGTGATGGAGCGCCGTCCAAGGGACGGGCACGGCATCGCCACCCACTCCAGTCTTCACGAGCACAAACCCGACGTTGTCGCACGTGTGCCGGTCCGTGACGAGGTCCTTGATCGAGCCCACGCTCTCGTCGTGCGAGTCCTTGATCTTGGCGCTCTCGAGGTCCTTGGAGAGCATGTACCGAACGCCGAAGCTCCCGGCTTTGCCCTCCTTCGACCCGGCTTCCTGGTGGATCCGGGGCGAACGCCCGAACGCTTTTTTGATCTTGTCCCGCCACGTCTCGTCGTGCAGGCTGTCCCAGTTCTTCGGATCGAAATCCGGCGCCGACTCGAGCTGGTCGCGCGTCGTCTCGAGCACGAACCGGTCCTCTTCGCCGTGAGTGACGAACGACTCCATCGGCACCGCGATCGAGTCGCGGTTAACGCCCAGCACGCCGCCGAAGGACACGACCGCGTACGGCGTGACACCGGTCCTGTAGTCGACCACCAGCTCGGTGATCTTACCGAGTTTTTCACCCTTCAAGTTCACGACTTCCGCGCCCCGCACGTCCGCGGCGCGGATGAAGTTTCGTCCCCAATGTCCTTCATTCCGATGTGCCATGTTGTCATCCTTACCGCGAACACAATCCGCGCGAGCACAACAGGCCCGCGTCGGCCGCTCGCATTCCCCTGAGGGAGCGCCCCGACTTCACACCCTGTGTTGTTGATGCCGCGGCTCACACCAAGCCGCCTGAACGCGCCGGGCGTCCGCCAAGACGCCCGGCGCACATCCCGCCTTGCCCTCGTGGCGGGGATCGGTCGCTCACCCGCCCAGATGAGCGACCGACGAAAAACTCGGGCAGGGCGCCTCAAGGGGCGAAGCCGCCCCGCCCGAGGTTGCTTGCAGGGCTTCACGCCCTGGATTCGACGACCTCTTTACCGCGGATCGCGGTCGCGATCACGCTGGCGCTGGTCGTCGCGCTGCTGCTGCTGCGGGTCGCGCCACTGCTGATCGCGCTGCTGCTGACCGTCGCGATCCCAGCGGGGCTGCTCGCGAGCCTGCACCTGGTAGAACGTGTAGATCGACTGACGGAACTGCTGGTTGTTCAAGCGGTTCAGATCATCGGTCCGAAGTTCCGGGCTCTGCGAGATCCGGTCCTGCGTCACCGAGAGACGGAACTCCGTCTCGCCGCTGCGCTGGAGCGCTTCCCACGGCACCGGACGGCTCGTCGTGCCCATGCCGAGCACGCCGCCGGTCTCGATCGTCACGAAGCCGATATGACCGCTGGACTGATCCAGGATGACATCGCCGATGCGCCCGATACGGTCGCCATCGGCGCCCACCACGCGTGCGCCGCGCAGGTCCGACATCATCAGGTACGGCTTGAACTCACCGGTCTCCTGATCGCCGAGACGCCGATCCTGCTGCGTCTGCCGATCCTGAGGCTGACGTCCCTGCTGATCGCGACGCATGTCCTGCTCGCGACGGTCCTGATCACGACGCATGTCCTGTGGGCTGCGGTCCTGTTGGCGCATATCACGCTGCTGCCCGTCACGATGCTGGCCCGGCACCACGCCGAACGCTTCGCGGATCTGCGTGCGCCAGCGGTCGTCGTGCAGGTTGTCCCAGTTGTCCTGATCAAAGTCGGGCGCACGCTCGAGACGCTCACGCGTCGTGTCCAGGATGAATTCTTCCTCGCTGGGATCCCAGCGGAACGCCGCGAGCGGGACGGCGACCGAATCGCGCCCCATCCCGAGGAAGCCCCCGAACGAAACAACCGCGTACGGCGTTGAACCGTTACGGACGTCGACGATCAGATCGCTCACGTCGCCCAGATCTTCTCCCGCCCTGTTGACGACATCCTTGCCCTTCGCCGTGCCGGCCAGCATGTAGACGGCCTGCTGCTGTTGTTGCTGCATGTCCCGCTGCTGCTGCTGCTGACCGGGTTGCACTTGGCGCTGCTGTTGCTGCTGCTGGCGTTCCCGGTCGGTCTGCCCGATCGCCGGGGTTGCAAACAACATCGCGGCGGTTAACGGGGCGGTCGTCATCAAAAAAGCTTTGGTCCTCATGTCGAAACTCCTTTACACAATGCGTGATGTGCGAGCCCCGCGGGCGCAACGATGCCCGTCGCCGCGTGCGGCGCTCCCTTGGCTGCAAGAAACGAAAACACTCCCGATCCCTCTCGCGGGCCTGCGCCCGGCCGTCATCTCCGCAGAAACTCAGGCCGCGGGCTTGCGACGGACCAGACCAGCAATCAACGAGAGAATGAAGATGACCAAGAACACGAAGAAGAGAATCTGCGCGATGCCCGCGGCCGTCCCGGCAATCCCGCCGAAACCCAAGACCGCGGCGATGATCGCGATCACAAAAAAGACGATTGCCCAGTAGAGCATCTGACTACCCTCGCTTTCTACACCTTCGTAACCTGCACCCGCTCGCGTCTATTCGCCGGATTCACCAACTGCCCCAGTTTGTGCGCCGCGCACGAAAAACACGCCAAACCACCCGAGAAGGTGGTTTCTGATCCTCATCAAGGTGTGAATGTCCGGCGTGAGACGGCGCGCTCCAAGCCGGGAGCCCCGCACGTGCCGCGAACCTTCAAGCGTCGGCCGAATCCAAGAGCACCGCTTCTCCCGCCAGCCCCGGTCCGAACGCCATCGCCACCAGCGGCAACCCTTCGCCCTCGCGCAGCAGGCGATCGATGATGAACAGCACCGTCGGCGAAGACATGTTCCCGTGCTCGCGCAGCACGTCGAGCGAGGGCGAGACCGACGACGACTCCAGACCAAGCCCGTCACCCACGCTCGTCACCACGCGCGGCCCGCCGGGATGCACCGCCCACGCGCGCACACCCTCCACGTCTCGCCCATACTTGGGGAGCCAGGCGCGCACCCAGCCCGGCACCCGCGTCGCGAGCACGTCCGGCACGCGGCTCGACAGCGTCATCACAAACCCGCGATCCCCGATCCGCCACGTCATGCAATCCTGCGTGTCCTGCAGGATCACGCTCTCGACGCCCCGGATGGCGGGCGCCCCCTCAGACCCGTGCGCGCGCACGACCGCGGCCCCCGCGCCGTCGGCGAAGAGCGCGTTCGCCACCGCCACCCCGGCCTCGCTCGAATACTGGAAATGCAGCGTGCACAGCTCCACACAACAGAGCAGCACGCACGCCGATGCATCCGCCTCGGCGTAAGCCTTCGCGACCGCCAAACCGTTGATCGCGCCGTGACACCCCATGAACCCCACGTGCGTCCGGCGCACCGTCGCGGGCAGCCCGAGACGCTCGATGAGCGCACAATCCACGCCCGGCGCCTCAAAGCCCGTGCACGACACCGTCACCAGGTGCGTGATCTCCGATGTGTGCGCGCCCGAGCGTTCGATCGCCTGATCGCACGCCCGCGCCGCGAGCTCGCTCGCGCTCTCCGTATAGACGCCGATGCGCTGGCTCGTGCTCGGGCCCTCCGGCGGAACCCCGGGCCTGTCGCGGAAGAGCGACATCACGCCGTCGGTCTCGACCAGCACCGACCCGCGGCTCGAAACGCCCGCGCGCCTGTAGATCGCCCGGATCGCGCGCTCCCGACCGTTCTCGCCCGCGATGCGGCAAGCCAGGTCGGCCACCGCGTCCTGTGTGATCGTCCGATCCGGGACCGCCGTCCCAACCGAAAGCAAATGAGCCGTCGTCACGCGTCACCTCCCATACCCCCGCGCACGCCCAGCCCCGGAACGCCGCCAACCACCCAACCTCCGATCCGCTCCCCGAGCCACGACGCCCCGTGCTCATGCCTCCCGAGCGCGCGCACGACGCCCCGAGCGATCAGCGGGCGCCGGATCACCCACACCACACCACGGCACGCGAGCTGCTCGCGCCACGAGAGCGTGCGCAGCGCCCGCGTCCACGCCCCCGGGCGATACGTGCCGCGCAACGCCGCCGCGACGCACGCGTGCAGGCGCTCCGCGCCCGCGAGGGCCCAACTCATCCCCTCGCCCGTGAACGGCTCGACGTACCCCGTCGCGTCCCCCACCACGAACACGCGTCCGCCGGACTCCACCGCGCGCCGTCGGCGCGTGAGCGTCGGCGTCCCCTTAAAGGCCAGCCCCTCCAGCCACCCCGACGAAATTTCCAACGAAACCCCTGACGATTCCAAAATCGAACCGACCACGCCGCGCCCGCCGCCCGTCGTGCCGCGCACCGCCTCCGGCAAAACCGCGGCTCCAATCGCCCACGCCGGCCCGCGCTCCACGTCCTGCTCGCCGATCGACGCGACGCCGACATACCCCGCCCGTCCCCCTGTCATCGTGACGATGCCAGAATCGAACACGCGCGACAACGCCTCGCCGGCCGTCCCGTTCGCGATGGCGCCGAGCCCGATCAGGCTACCCCGGCGCGCACGCCACGCGAAGCGTGGATCACCCCGAAGCGACGCGGACGCCAGACCGTCGGCCACGACCACCACCCGCGCGTCCACGGTACAATCCCCGATCACGACACCGTCTCCGTCCACACGCGCACCCACGCCGTCGCGGAAGACCACCCCCTCGCGCACGCCGACGCGCACCAGGGATTCATCCATCGTCGATCGCCGGATCGTCGTGTACCCGGGCAAGGCGACGCGGGCCCGCGCGGCCTCCTGAGCGGCGCCACCGATGCGAACCTCGGCCGCGCACACGCGCCCCGCCCCCGCCAGCACCTCCGCCTCGACCCCCGCCGACGCGAGCACGCCCCGCCCGCGTTCCGCGAGGCAGCACCCGCAGACCTTGTCGCGCGGGAAGCAGGCGCGATCGACCAGCAGCGTGCGCGCACCCGCACGGGAGGCAAGGATCGCGCTGAGCCCACCCGCGGGTCCCCCCCCGATCACCACCACGTCCCAGGCTTCACGCACGCGGCTTCTCCCACACCGCCAACCATCGTTCCGGCCAAACCTTCCGCACACGCGCCCCGCACATCCCCCCTTGCTCGAACAACGCCACAACTTCGCGCTGAGACCACCCCGCCCGCACCGAGCGCATCGCATCGATCCGCACCACCCGCGATCGCGTCAGCGTGCGCGAGCCCAGCCACGCGAGCGCGAGCCCCGCACGCGACCGTGCCAGGTCGGACACCACCACCAGCCCGCCCGGCGCGCACGCCTCGCGCATCGACCGCAGCACCGACACGCCCTCCCCCTCGCACAGGTGGTGCAGAAACAGGCTGCACGTCACGACGTCGAAGCCCTCGCCCAGCGGCTCGCGGCACGCGTCCACCCGGCGCGTCTCGATCGCCAGCCCGAGGCGCGCCGCCCGCGCCCGAGTCGCGCCGTTTGCCGTCTCGTGGATATCGCACGCGCACGCCGCCATGCGCACGCCTTCGCCAGATGCGAGGCGGCAGACTCGCGTGACCACGTCGCCCGACCCGCTCGCGACGTCCAGCAGGCGCACGGGCTCGCCCTCGCCAGCCGGTGTGCCGTACGCGCGCCGCCAGTCGCGGATCGCGCCCCAGACCGGGCGTGCCGCGAGACTCACGGCGTTCAGACGCGCCAGCCCCCGCAGCGCTCGCTGGTGCTCGCCCGGGTCCAGCCCGGGCTCGTCCATGAGCTCGCCCACGAGTTGGCGGGGCATCGACGCCATCTCCCCACCCTACCGCCAACCCCGCCGGCCCGCGATCACCGGTGCCCGCCGATCTTCGGCTTCGTCTCCGGGGCGGCGCGGTGCCCGCCGATCGCGAACGACTGACCGGACGGGTTCGCCAGGTACTGGTCCACGTGCATGCCGGTGACCTGCTTCTGGATCGAGCCCTCCTTCGCGGCCGCGTTGAACACCCGCGCGTCCGGCGCCAGCACGCCCTTGCTCTTGAGCGTGAGCACGAACCGGTGCAGGTTCATCGGCGGCGGGCGGTAGTGCCCGCTGTCGTTGTCGACCCAGTACACCTTGCCGTTCTTCGCCCCGATCATCCCTGCGCAACGGATCAGCCCGCCCGACTGGAACGAGGAGTGATGCAGCTCGAACTCGCGGTGGAGACCGACGAGCAGGTCGCCGTGCGTGGTCCAGTTGTACGCCATCGTCTTGCGCCCGTGGCGTTCGTCGCGCGTGCCCTTGGGCGACTGCTGGGGCGTGATGCTCTCGGTGTCGAACTGCGAGCCGTACCCGTGCCCGTCGATCTTGTACGCGTTGCCCGCGTAGATCGCGACCTGGTACACCCCGGTCGCGCCCGGGCCCGCGCCGTTGAAGTACTTCACGCCCGGGAACTCCTGCACGCCGAGCAAGACGTCGCGGTTGGTCCCCCGCACGATGCAGCACTCGGAGTTTTCCAGGAACACAAAGAACGGCTCTTTGCACCGCCCGCTCCGCACCTCGCTCGCCCAGGCCTGGAGCTGCACCTCCTGCTCGCGGCTCACCCCGGTGATCTGATCCCCCATCATCCGGAACTCGTACACGCGGTGCATCGGGTCCATGCGCTCGAGCTGCACACCGCCGTGCATGCCGATCAGCGTCTCGCCCGGCTTGGCGGTCTTCCAGTTCGACGCGCCCTGGTGCTTGGGCTGGAGCGGCATGCTGACCACAGGCCGGGCGGCCTTGAGCTTGTCCAGCAGGATCTTCGGGTCCCGAACCTCCGCCTGGTTGTCCTGGTAATACGCCTGCAGGATCTCGAGGTAGTTCGCCTTCTTCTGCCCCTGCGCCACGATCCACTCGCCGACCCACCTGCGGATCCAGTCCTCCCCGGGCAGCTCGACGCTGGACGCGAGCTTGGAAAGCTGGCGCAGCGCGTGCGCGCGACGCGCAAAGTGCGCCAGCTCGCCCTTGGGGATCCGGTGGTACTGCACCAGGTCGATGTAGATGAGCTGCAGCCCCTTTTGCTTGATCAGCTCCGGGTCGCGGTCCAGGATCTCGGTGTCGAACGCGCCCTTGGTCGGCACGTCCAGCCAGATCGGGTCCATCGTCACGGTCGTCCCCTCCGATTGATGCGTCAGCCTCTTGATTTGATGCGCCAGCCTCGGCCCTGCCCCGTCCGATGCCGCACGCCCGGGCGGGCGCTCTCCGGCGTGCAATGTACCCGAAGCCGGCCTCCCCATCCGCACGCCCCCCATCGCCGGCCTCAGCACCCGCCCGCCCGCCGTACGCCGCCCCCCGAACCGGGCAGCGGGCGACCGAACCGCGCGCCAACACGCATACACATTGTACAAAACTTATAAATGTCTTGATCGCGTGTGCGCGTTTGGTTAATCTGACTTTTGAGACAAGACCTCCCGCGGGGCCGGGATGGGTCCGGCCGTCGCCGAGGCGGACTGGTGTGCAGGACGCCCCGATCCTGCGCCGGCCATGCAGCGGGAGGATATAGAGGAGGGACTCCGATGCGCGCATCACGCATGTGCGTCGCGGTCGCGTTGCTCGCGGCCGCGGGTGTGGCACACGCCCAGGTCATCTATAGCACAGGGTTCGAAAGCCCGACGTTCGCCCCCGGCTCCATCAACGGGCAAGGCGGATGGGTCAACGGCTCCAGCGCCGGCGCGACCCAGAGCATCAGCGGCGCCTTCGCACGCTCCGGATCCCAGAGCCTGCAGTGGGACAACTCCGCCGCCGTCAGCTTCTACAGCGTTCGGCGACCCTTCGACGGGCAGGACGGCGCCATCTCCGCCGCCACCCCACTCGAAATCTCCACGTGGCTCTACATCACGCCCAACACGCAATCCGACCGCCTCTACGGCATCTATGCCAACAACACCGGCACCGGAACACTCGGCACCATCGCCCTCGGCATGACCATCGGCGGCGACGGGACCGTCCGCGCGGGCACCGCCTGGGTCGACACCTACAGCGGCGCCGGGCTCTTCCAGGACGCCGCCCTGGTCGGGGATTGGGTCCGCCTCGTCCTCACCTACGACGGCACCGGCGGCTCCGCCGCCATCTTCGACAGCGCCAACAACAACCTCTTCAGCACCAACTTCGCCGCCGTCAGCCTCGCCAACACCAACGCCAACGGCGCCAGCACCTGGGGCGTCAACCTCGGCAGCGACTACAACGCCCTCACCAACCGCGCCGGCATCGGCTACATGGACGACTTCGAGGTCCGCATCATCCCCGCGCCGGGCACGGCCCTCGCCCTGACCGTCGGCCTCCTCGCCGCCACGCGACGCCGACGCTGAGCCACACCAACCCCAAACCACGCATCACGCCCCGGGCCGCAAAGCCCGGGGCGCTTTCGTAATGACCCGCGAGACACACACACCCGCCTCAATCCAGCAAGCGCGCCCGCGTGCGCACACGGTCCGCGTCACGCTGGCGGCCGTGCCAAACCAACTCCTCCGCCAGCATCGCGTGGATCCGGTAGTGGTTGGACTGGGTCCGGAACTGATCCCCGGCCTGCTCCGGCGAGCGCACACGACGGGCCGCCTCCTCCAGATACCCCAGCATCTCCCCGCGCTTCCCGTTCGTTTCCAGCAGGGCCCGCATCGCCTGGAGCGCGGCGACGGACATCGGCCCGTCGTTCAGAAAGCGGGTCACGACGTCCTCATACGCCGCCCAGGCGTGATCACGCCGCCCCGCGCCCTCCCACATCCGTCCCTGCTGCAGGCGCACGCCGCTCGCCAGGTCCGGGCGGGACCGGTAGCGGTTGAAGGCCCACTCCCACATCCGGTGCCTCGCCTGCGGGTCGCTCTCGGACCCGATCAGCATCCCGAGCACGTCGTACGAAAAATCCGCGTACGCCGACCCGCACATCCGGTCGAGCGCCTGCGCCCACTCGTCGAGCTGGCGGCTGCTCATCTCGCCCGCACGCGCGAACTCCGCGACGGCAAGCCACGCGTTGGGCACAAACGCGCACCGCGTCAACGCCGCCCGGAGCAACCCCAGCCGGTCCGCGATCCCCCCCGTCCGCGCCTCGCGCAGCGTCCCCCGCATCGAGACGCCCTCGACCGACGCCGGCGCCTCAAAACCGCGCCCCCGAGCCAACATCCGGCGTGCGGCCAGGCTCGCCCCCATCGCCCCACGCACGTCATCCGCCGACGCACGCATCAACCCGCCCAGCAGCCCCACCTGCCCATCCGAAACCACGCGCCGGAGCTGCGGGCACCGCACGTTCCCCCGGATGTTCTGATAGTCCCGGTACCGCCCCTCGCTGAAATCCCACCCCACATGCGGGCGCGTCTGCAGATACCCGATCCAGGCGTGCGCGAAGCCCGCCCCAGAGGCGTACACGTAGCACGACGGGATCCCCGCCGCCTTGCCCACCGATTCGGCAAAATACGCCTGGTCCGCGCACACCCCGCCGTGGGCCTTGATGGACTCGATCCGATAGTTCCCCGCGGCCGTCACGCGCTTGACCGCGCCGCGCCGGAACGCATCCGTGTCGTAACGGATCTCAAAGAACCGCCGCCCCGGCGAGGGATGACGCCCGTAGGTCCGCAGCGCCCACTCGAGCTGGTCGATCGACT
This sequence comes from Phycisphaerales bacterium, assembly GCA_050485765.1. Taxonomy (GTDB): domain Bacteria; phylum Planctomycetota; class Phycisphaerae; order Phycisphaerales; family UBA1924; genus RECY01. Next base: position 87,481 of record JBJHBZ010000011.1, read on the forward strand.
CGGTCACGCTGACCACATGCACCAGCAGCAGCGAGGGCATCGACGCGAGATCGTTCTGCATCGAGCGCGCGTTCCGCACGAAATAGTCGAACACCTCGAGCCCGTCCGGCGCGGTCACGCGGTTCTCGTTGATCTGGCGAGTCCACCGGCGATCATGCACGACGCACACCGCCGCCGCGAGGCGGGGGTAGCGCGCAACGTCCCGCGCACGCGTCTCGGCCAGCGCCTGCGCCAGACGCATCACGCCCGGCGCATCGTTCGCCGCCTCCACCAGCAGCCCCAGCTCCACCGCGAACTCGGGCGTCCGCCCGACCGCGCCCAGCCCACCGAGACGGGCCCGCTCGCCCGTCTGGAGCACCTGCAGCGTCCCCTCCGACCAGCCCACGGCCGCGAGCTGCGTCGGAGAAGCCCACCCCGCGACCAGGTCGGCCAGCTCCGTCGCCTCCGCAATCGCGCGGGCAAGCCCGCCGTCGTCGGAAGCCGCGAGCAGGATCGCCTCGCACCGAGCCCGCACCGAATCCGTCAGCGCGTCCGCCCATGCCGAGACCCCGGCCGCGAGCAACGCAACGATGGACACCACAACTTGAACCGATCGTGTCATACGCGCAGTATGACAATCCCCGAACCAGGTGTCGAGGGGGGAGCGACGGGCCTGAGATCAAAAAAAGCAACAAGCCTCGGCCAGGCCGAGGCTTGCAAAAGTGCCCCCCGAAGGACTCGAACCTTCAACCCGCTGATTAAGAGTCAGCTGCTCTACCGATTGAGCTAGGGAGGCGACACGGCACGCCGCCGGACTCGGCCGGACGGGCGAAAAAACGCCGCTCGCACCAGTGTAGCCCGTTCCCTCTTGGCGTCCAGCCGCGAGCCCCCAGTCTGCCCGCTCGCCCCCGCCCCGTCTCGTTGACCCCCCACCCCGGGCGACCTACCGTTTCGGCCGCGCCGGGCCGGCTCTGCCGATGGTCCGTCTCGACCCGCGCGGGGCGTCCGGTCTCCGGATCGGGCATTGTCATAGGATTCGACGTTTGCACGCCCCACGGGGCCATTGGTTCCCAACCGCAGCGCACGCCGTGCTGCTTGATTGACGAGGTTTTCCCATGCTTCCCGCCCAACGCCAGTCCCACGGCCGCACCCGGCGGCGCCGCAGCCACGACGCCCTCAAGGCGATCGTCACCGGCGTCTGCCCCGTCACCGGCACCCCCAAGCTCCACCACCGCGTCGCGAAGGACTCCGGCTACGTCCGCCCGGGCCTCCGCATCACGGTCAAGAAGCTCGGCATCGGCGTCGACCGCTAACCGACTCGCTCTGCTCGCCTCAAATGCCCGCCCCCGCTCCTGGCGGGGGTGGTGCCGTGCGCTGCGTGGCGGAGGGGGCTCCCCCCTCCCACCCCCTCTCCCCACGGGAGAGGGCCGGGGTGAGGGCTCCCTCTCTTTCCCCCTCCCCATCCGATCCCCGTCCCCACCGCAAAGAAGGACAGGTCAAGCCATG